>CBFIFR010000001.1:0-140926 GCA_965661915.1 Polaribacter sp.
CATTACAGGGCGCAGTGAACGTTATGGGCGAAAGCTTTTAAATGATATAAAAAGCTTTTTGGATAAAGAACCTCATCAATTTATAACAGTACAAGATTTTGCTAATTATAGTGGTATTGAGGAAGAAACTATTAATAAATATTTAATAGATTAATCATAATATTTGACGCTATTTGTTTGGTTTTAATGAAGTTAAAATCGTAAATTTGTTTTAGACGTTCAAATAAAACATACTATTTCAATTTAACTATTAGGTCTACAATTCGGTTCACACTGTTTTAGCACTTTTCCTAAAGTATTGATTTTACTGCATAGTGGCGGTTTAGTTATCATCCTGCCACCCCGACAAAAGTAATACCAATAAAAACTAAAACCTTGTAAATCATATGATTTACAAGGTTTTTTGGTTATCATAAAAATTGGATTAATATAATTTAAATTCGGTTCAAAATTCTGTTAACAGATTTAAAAATAAAAAGTGTCAACTGAATTTGTTTTAATTTAACTTTCGTCTCAAAATAATTGTTGCATAAATTTGAAGCCGGAAAATCATGCAAACTTTCACCACATGCAGTATTTTATTTTTAGTTTAAACAAGCTAAAGCTAAAAATGGAGAGGTAGTTTTATATTTAAAGCTTCTTAAAATTGGTATATGGGTTCTGGCTTTTTTATAATAAAAATATTAAACGCTATGTAATTATAATGCTTCATCATATCAGGTAAAATCAATTTTTCATCAGTTTTGAAAGCTAAATATAATATTCTTTTTTGTTTTTTTAATCATCTAACATATAATATACTCCTCTAGAGTTTAGTTGACATCTCTTTAAATCTTTAAATGCAAGATTGATAATCAAACTACAAAAGCATTTCAATTTTAAATACGTTTTTGTTTAGGTTATTGTAATTTTCATCTTTCAATTTCTAAAAAAATATGATGTTTAAAATGTTTATTGTAATTTTTAGAGATGTACTTTTTCTAGATTCATTTCTTTTTAATATTGCTATGGAGAACACTATTTCAATACCAAACACTATTTCACATCCATAAAAAAAACTTATACAAAACATAATTATTCTATATAAAAAATAACAATATAATTATTACACCTTTGCCAAAATCAACATCATAAAAAGTTAGTGATTCTAAAAAATATCAAAAAACGAAATGAAATGATTAACAATCAAACTTTGAAAAAAAATAAAAATCCATTTTTTGTAAAATTTACACCTAATATTTTATGGTTTTTATGCTCACTTAATATACTGTATACAATTTTTAATTTTTCGAGTATTCCAGAATATACTTTTCATAATTATCTTAAAATAAATGGATTTACCTTGTTAATATGGAGTACTGTGACTTTTTTTAGTGCCATTGTAGCTACTTATGCTAAAGTATATCTTAAAGGCTTTAGATATCATAGTAAATTTATGTTATTATGTTTGGTATTTACTTTATCTGTAATGTTGCTGGTAATGGCTAATCATATTTTACTAATGCTAATAAGTTGGTTATTAATGGGCATATTTATGTCGCAATTAATAGGTATAGATAAAGATTGGGAAGAAGCTAAACAAGCATCAAAATTTACGATACAATACTTTCTTACAGGCACTTTATTTTTAACTTTAGGAACTCTACTTTTGGCTATATATAGTAATACATACACTGTAAGTGGTTTAGCAAAAGTTGTGAATGACTTGCCTAATTACATTACAGTGATTTCGGCTATATGCATTATTGCTGCTGCTGTAGTACAATCTGCAATATACCCTTTTCATCGCTGGTTGTTATCTGCAATGACTGCTCCAACACCAGCATCTGCACTTATGCACGCTGGTTTTGTAAATGGAGCAGGCATCTTATTAAGTATTTTTGCTACATTATTATTTGCATCTAACACCTTAACTATTTTATTTGTAATTGGAGGTTTTACAGCAATTATTGCACAGTTTACCAAACTATTACAGGTAAGCGTAAAACACAAACTAGCTTGCTCTACAATTGCACAAATGGGTTTTATGATTATGCAATGTGGCCTTGGTTTTTTTAATGCAGCTGTTGCGCATTTAATTCTTCATGGATTCTATAAAGCGTATTTATTTTTATCCTCTGGAGAAGAAATAGCAAAAACAAAACCTAAGAAAGAAAAAGCCCTAAAAATAAAACCATTTCAAGCATTTGTTGTTTTAATTTTTGGTGCTTTAGGGGCATATACATTTATAGTTTTAACAGGTAAAGGGTTCCATTTAGATAGTAGTGTATTTCTAACGCTTGTTGTGGCAATTACAGTTGGCCAAATCACGTACAATATTGTTAAAGAAAAAAGCTTAACGAAGCTTCAAAAAACTTTTATCCCGATTATCTTATTTTTATCTGGAATAGGAGTTTATGCGCTTTTTTATAACGGAGTTACCATTTTAATGAAAGATTTACCAATGATAGATCAACCAACACCTTTATCTTGGGTGCAAATTATTTTTGGTTTTATTTTTCTTTTCGGTTTTTTTATTATGAAATTAGGGATTTACAAAAAAATTCCTTGGCTTTATGTAAAACTACTGAACCTTTCACAACCTTATCACAAATCAATATTAATATCGAAATCTAAATAATATGAATCCAGATATTTTAAATAGTGTTGATCAAGCCTCTAAAGTAATCGGAAAAACTTGGCCATTATACAATTTTGTTGCTTCTAACCCACTTTCTGGTTATGAAAATTTATCATTTCAAAAGGCGGTTCTTGAAGCCAGAAAAAACTTACACACCAATGCTTTTCCTTCTGCAAAGAAATATCAAGAGGCTATTGATAAAGGCGATATTAGTTATGAAATATTAAAATCAATATTAAAAGAGAATCATTATTCTGATAAACCAGAACATTATTTAAATTTTTTATTTGATCAAAAAGAAGTAAAAATAACTAATGAAAACCATAAATTGGATGTGATTATGTGTAAGTGGTTATCTTCGTTTATGGATGAAGGTTTGGCTGAATGGGAAATGCCTTATAAAACTGAAGGTTTTTATAATTCATGGAGGTTACTGGTTGTTTACGATAGTGAAACAGGAAAAACTGCTTTAAAAGATATTCCAAAAACAAGTACAGAGGCTCTTGAAAAAATTTTAGAAAACTACCATAAAAAAGATTATACCAAAATTTTAACGTACCATTTAGCTGCTTTACCTGGATGGACTGGATATTTAAATCATAGAGTTACCGGAAATAGTGATTGGCAAGAGGAATATCCTATAGAAATTGTCGATTATTTAGCTGTTAGACTTTGGACAGCCAAAAAAATAAATGCAAAGATTTTACCAAATACTGTAAAAGAAGATGATGGAAAAATTTTAGAACTTCAGTATTTATTCTTAAAAGCTTGGGAACAAACTTGGCAAAAAAAGTTATTAAAAACTTTAAATGACAAAGCTATTCAACCAGCAAAACAAGATAATACACCAGATGCACAGATGGTTTTTTGTATTGATACAAGATCGGAGTTGATACGAAGACACATTGAATCTAAAGGTAACTATGAAACTTTTGGATATGCTGGCTTTTTTGGAATTGCGATGGATTACCAGAGTTTAAAAGATGGTATTACGCGAAAATCTTGTCCGCCAATTGTTGGTTCTGCTTATAAAGTTTCAGAAATACCAAGGCAAAATAAAGAAGTTGAATTTATAAAGTACGATGCCAAAAATGAAATTTTAAAGTTTAAAAATTACTTTTTAAAACGTATCAAAAACATGATTCCTTCTGCATTTGGTTTTGTTGAAGGGGCTGGTTTTTTCTACGGATTATCTTTGGTTGGGAGAACTTTACTACCAAGAAAAATGTATCAATTGGAAGACAAAAAAGCTTCTAAGACAGAACATATTTGTCAACCTGATATTAATATGAACAATCAAGATGAAACCTCAGGAATACCTATTGCTGATAAAATAGCTATTGTAAAATCGAGTTTTGATTTAATGGGCTGGAAACAGTTTGCTCCTTTAATTGTTTATGTTGGTCATGGCAGTCACTCTGCTAATAATCCTTTTGGTTCTAGTTTAGATTGTGGAGCTTGTGCTGCAAGCCCTGGAAGACATAATGCAAGAATGTTGGCAAAATTAGCTAACCAACCAGAGGTTAGAAAAGCATTATCAGAATTACAAATAAACATTCCAAAGGATACCATTTTTTTAGGGGCTGAACATAATACAACTACAGATGAAATTGTGATTTTTGATGCAGAAGTTCCAGAATCTTATAAATCAAGATTGGCTGAATTAAAAGCTAACCTTGTAAAAGCACAAAAAACAGCTACTCAAGATAGATTAGGTTCTAAAGTAAACAGTGTTTACAGTGCAGAACAAAAAGCAAATAATTGGAGCGAAACAAGACCTGAATGGGGTTTAGCTAAAAACGCTGGTTTTATAATTGGCCCAAGAAATTTAACCAAAAGCACTAATTTAAATAGCCATTGTTTTTTACACTCTTATGAGTGGGAATTAGATCCAGAAGGCAAAGCTCTAGAAGGTATTATGCTTGGACCTATGACAGTTACCCAATGGATAAATAATCATTATTATTTTTCTACAATTGATAATGAAACTTATGGTGGTGGTTCTAAAATAACCCACAATATAACTGGAAAATTTGGCGTAGTTCAAGGAAATGGAGGTGATTTAAAAATGGGATTACCTTTACAATCTCTATTTGAATCTGATACAGAAAGCTACCATCAACCCTTAAGATTATCTGTTATGATACAAGCTCCTCTAAATCGTGTTTCTAATATTATTGAAAGGAATGCTGCCACAAAAAATCTTTTGGATAACGAATGGATTTATTTAATGGTTATGGACCCAACAAATAATCATAAGGTTTTTAAATATCAAAAATCTATTGAATGGAAAAAGCTATAGAGAGAAATAACCAACTAATTGATATATAAATAACACGATACCTATTAGTACTAAATACATATTAGTTGCTTTATAAAATGCGGGATAAGATTTTTTATTTTTCCACTGTGTAATGACAAATACCATTGGAATTAAAGCCAGAATTTGCCCAATTTCTATACCTAAATTAAAACTTAATATTTTCCATAAAAATTGATCTGTTCCAATATCAAAAGATTGTAATTTGGTTGCTAATCCAAAACCGTGAATTAATCCAAACAAAAATACCATAACTAATAAATTGGGTGCTTTAATATTTAGTTTTTTAAAACCTCCTAAATTTTCAAATCCTTTGTAAAAAACACTCAATGCAATTATGGCATCTACCAAATGCTCATCAGCTGTAATGCTAAAATATGAGGCACCTGTTAATGTGATACAATGTGCTATTGTAAAAATGGTAATAAACTTAATGATATCTTTAAATCCACTTAAATAAAAAACAACTCCAGCCAAAAACAACAAATGATCATAACCAGTGAGCATGTGTTTAGCACCTACATAAATATAAGACCATAAATCTCCATTATTTAATATCGCTTGATCTGATGAACTTACCCCATGTGCAAAAGCAAAAAAAGGAATCAGAAAAAATAAAAGCGATAGCAATTGCTTTGATCTAAATGGCATAAACAAAATTTATTTTTTTCGATTAAAAAAGAAAAATAATCCGCCTATAATTACAACGCTTCCAATAATAAATAAGTAAAATGGCACACCATCTTTATGATCATGAGAATGAACGTGCGTTTCTGATGAATGTTGGTGTGTAACCTCAAAAGTTAAGGTTGCCCAGTTGGATTCATGTGTTAAACCTTCTTCGTTTGAATTTACCAAATGAATGGTTCTTAAATACCAAATTCCGTCATTGGCTAAGTTTACAGAAACAATTCCATTTTTATCTGTTTGTAATTCTTGACCTGTAGTATGTGTATGATCTTCTGAATCATTTTTATGTTGATGGCTATCACTTTGATGTGTATGATTATCAGATGGCGAATCATGTGAATGCCCATTTTTTGAAGCTCTATAATCTGAATAAACCCATTGATTAGCTAAAGGTTTTCCTTCTCTTAACAATTTAATTTTTAAAGTATCTCCAGTATTCAAATCATAAGGATTTTCTAAAGGAACAAACTCAATGGGATACCCTAAAACTGTTTTCCAATCTTCTGTTTTTGTAGTACCTACTTGAAAAATCACCTTTACATGCTTTGAATATTTTTCTACAGCATCTTCATTTAACGTATTGTTTTGCTCTCGTAAAAGCAGCATATCTTTAACGCCATCGTGTTTAAGATATGTATTAAAAGCTGCTGCTTTCATGGCTATATTTCTCGGTTTCGTAGAAACTCCAGCGATCCAAGTACCCTCTTCTTTCGAATTAAAATTCAATATCGTAATACTATCTCTTTCTTCCCATTGAGTATTCTCAATCTTTAAACGATTTCCATTTCCTACAAAACTAGCATCCAACATTCTGTCTCTATCAATTACATTATCACTTTTGTCAAAAGTTCCATTATATAAGTTGATTGTACTTTGTGTGTTGGGTTGTAAAAAATAAGTATCTAATTTCAGATACATATCATGACTACAAAAAATTAAAATGCATAAAACCGCAAATATCTTTTTCTTCATTTGTAAAATTGTTGTGTTGTAAAAATATTTTTAAACAAAAGTAATCTATAATATTAAAATACATAATTTTCATTTGATTAATAACACCTACCTCAAAAGAGAAGCTTTTATTTAACATAATTTTTGTTTAATGTAATTTACATAAACTTAAACAAGTCGTACCTTTGTTTGTATAGAACAAAATCAAAAAATGCAATTTTTCAATCAAAAAGACATATTCAATCTTCAAAAAATATTCAGAATTAACTTAATAAATAGTTGTTCTGGTTTTAAATCTGCCAATTTATTAGGATCCATTTCTAAAGAGGGTATAACCAATGTTGCTGTTTTTAGTTCGGTTACACATTTAGGATCAAGCCCACCCACTTTAGGTTTTATCTTAAGACCCACAACAGTACCAAGAAATACCCACCAAAACATCAAAGATTTAGGCTATTTTACCATCAACCATATTTGGGAAGATGTTTTTGAAGATGCACATCATACTTCAGCAAAATATGATGATGCTATTTCTGAATTTGATATGACCAATTTAGAACCTGAATTTAAAGGAAATTTTAAAGCCCCTTTTGTAAAAAATGCTCCTGTGCAAATGAGCATGAAATTTGTTGAAGAAATTTATGTACCTTCTAATGATGTAATGTTGATTGTTGCTCAAATTCAAGAATTATATGTAAAAGATGAGCTTTTAGAAAAAGACGGTTTAATTAATTTATCAAAAGGAAATGTTGTAACCATCAATGGATTAGACACATACGCAGTGCCTAAATTTAAAAAACAACTTTCTTATCAACGACCAAAAGAAATAAAAAATAAAAAATGAACATACTCGTAACAGGAGCCACAGGCTACATAGGTAAAAGATTAATACCATTATTACTAAATGATGGTCATAAAATCGTATGCCCTGTTAGAGACAAAAAACGTGCGGAAAATTACTATAAAGAGCAACAAAACATTGAGCTTATAGAGGCAGATTTTTTAAATGCCAATTCTTTACAAGCCATTCCAAAAGATATTGATGTTGCTTATTATTTAATTCACTCCATGTCTAATTCTGCCAAAGAATTTCATGTATTAGAAGAAAAGTGTGCTTTTAATTTTAAACGTTTTGCAGAAACCACAACAATAAAACAGGTTATTTATTTAAGCGGAATTACAAATGACACCAAACTGTCAAAGCATTTATTATCAAGAAAAAATGTAGAAAACACGTTAAGTTCTGGCAACTATGCCTTAACCACATTTAAAGCAGGAATTATTGTAGGTTCAGGGAGTTCATCTTTTGAAATTATTAGAGATTTGGTAGAAAAACTACCTGCTATGATTGCTCCAAAATGGTTAAACACCAAAACACAACCTTTATCTATTAGAGATGTTTTGGCTTTTTTACACAAAGCACTAGGCAAAGAGGAATTGTACAATACTTCTTACGATATTTTTGGACCAGAAATTTTAACTTATAAGCAAATGTTATTGCAATTTGCATCCGTAAGAAAGTTAAAAAGATCTATAATTACAGTTCCTGTAATGACACCTAAACTCTCTTCTTATTGGTTGTATTTTGTAACGTCAACCTCTTATAAGTTAGCTAGTTCATTGGTAAACTCTATGGGAGTAGAAGTAATTGGAAATAAAAGTAACATCAATCAAATTTTAGATGTGCACCCAATGACGTATAAAGAAGCTGTACAATTGGCTTTTAAAAAAATTGAACAAAATAGTATTGTTTCGAGTTGGAAAGATTCTTATGTCAGTAGTGGAAAATTAAAAAATTATGTTGGTGAATTTATAAACGTACCAAAGTTTGGATGTTTTAAAGATTATAAAAAACGAACCGTAAAAGATAAAACAAAAACTCTTCATAAAATTTGGGCTATTGGCGGCGAAACTGGCTGGTATTATGGTACTTTTTTATGGAAAGTAAGAGGTTTTATCGATCAAATTTTTGGAGGTGCAGGGTTACGAAGAGGAAGAAGACACCCTACAGAATTGAATGCTGGTGATGCCCTTGATTTTTGGAGAGTCATTTACGCTGATAAAGAAAAAGGCAAACTTCTACTTTATGCAGAAATGGTTTTGCCAGGTGAAGCTTGGTTAGAATTTAAAATTGATGATGGTAAATTATATCAAACTGCCACTTTTAGACCTGTTGGTTTGGCTGGTAGATTATACTGGTATGCAGTGGTACCTTTTCATTGGTTCATTTTTAATGGGATGATTAGCAAGATTGTAAAAATATAAATCGTTGAAAAAAAAACATCTTCCAACAAAAATATGCCCTGTGTGTAATAGACCTTTTACTTGGCGTAAAAAATGGGAAAAGAATTGGGAAAACGTAAAATATTGTAGTAAAAAATGCAACAAGAACAAAAAAAATGTGGTTTAGTATGGTTTCGTAATAACTTACGAACACAAGATCATACATCTTTAAAAAAAGCAATTGAAAATCATAAAAAAGTAATTGCTGTCTATTTTTTTGACCCAAAATATTTTAAGTTGGATGACTTCGGATTTCAAAAAACTGCAAAATTTAGAGCGCAATTTTTAATTGAAACCATATCTGATTTACAACAAAATTTAAAAGATTTAAATATTACACTCCTCACCTATTTTGAGGCTCCTGAAAACAAAATATCTAGTTTATGCGATGAATATTGTGTGGATACCATTTATACCCAAAAAGAATGGACTCAAGAAGAAATTGATACAAATAATGCCATAAAACAATCTATTCCAAGTGTAAATTTTATTGAGGATTATGATCAGTTTTTATATCATCCAGAAACGGTTTCAAGAAATTTCAGCAATATTCCTAATGTTTTTACTGGGTTTAGAAAAAAGTTAGAAAAGTATGTGGAAATCCCAATAATGGAAAATGCTCCCTTGAAAAAATCAAAAGATAATTTAATTGAAAATAAGACTAAAATTCCCACTTTACAAGATTTAGGTTTTGAGGAATTTACAACACCTCACCAAACAGCTTTCCCTTTTAAAGGCGGTGAAACTTCAGCAATACAAAGGTTAAATTACTATGTATTTGAAAGTAAAAAAGTAAGTTTTTACAAAAAAACGAGAAATGGTTTAGTAGGTGTAGATTACGCTACAAAATTTTCGCCTTGGTTAGCAAACGGAAGTGTATCTGCCAAAACCATTTATCACAAAGTTAAAAAATATGAGGCTGAATTTGGTAAAAACCAATCTACATATTGGGTAATTTTTGAATTAATTTGGAGAGATTTCTTTAAATACATCTCTCTAAAATACGATAACAAAATTTTTAAAATTGGCGGAATTTTAGAAAGAAACTATCACTGGAATACCGATAAAGAAATTGTACAACGATGGATTAATGGAGAAACTAAAGACGATTTTGTTAATGCCAACATGATTGAACTAAAAAAAACAGGTTGGATGAGCAATAGAGGTAGACAAAACGTGGCTTCATATTTTGCTAAAGAATTGTTACAAGATTGGCGAATTGGAGCAGCGTATTTTGAATCACTTTTACTAGACTATGATGTGCATAGCAATTATGGAAATTGGATGTATGTTGCTGGTGTGGGTAATGACCCAAGAGACCGAAAATTCAACACGCAACTGCAAGCAGAGCGTTATGACCCAAATCATAAATTCAGAAATCTTTGGTTAGAAAAAACCTTATTTTAAAAATGAAAAGTAAAACTGTACATATAATTTTTCCTCATCAATTATTTAAAACAAATGAAGTTTTAGATAAAGTTGATAACATCTTTTTAGTTGAAGAATACCTGTTTTTTAATCAATATAAATTTCATAAACAAAAGATTGCTTTTCATAGAGCTTCAATGAAAGCTTATGAAGATTATCTTACAAAAAAAGATAAAAAAGTTACTTATATTAATGCTATTGATGAGTTAAATGATATTAGAAAGTTATTGCCAAAATTGGAAAAAGAGGGCATTTCTAAAATCCATATCATCCATCCTACAGATAATTATCTGGAAAAACACATTACTAAAGCTAAAGGTAATTTAGAAATTGTTTGGTATAATAATCCTTTATTCATCAATACAAAAGAAGAATTAGCATCATTTTTTAAACCCACCAAAAAGAAGTTTTTTCAAACATCGTTTTATAAAAATGAAAGAAAAAATAGAGCTATTTTAATGGAGGGTAAAAATCCTGCTGGTGGTAAATGGACATTTGATTCCGAAAACCGAAAGAAATATCCTAAAGGAAAAACGCCACCTAATATCCAGTTTCCTGAACAGACTTCATATCATAAAGAAGCTAAAAAATACGTTATCCAAAACTTCTCAAAAAACTATGGAAACCTAAACGATTTTGTGGTGTATCCTATTGATTTTGAATCCGCAGAAAAATGGTTACATCAATTTTTTGAAATCCGTTTTCATGAATTTGGTGCTTATGAGGATGCCATTGTAAGAGAAGAACACTTTTTGAATCACAGTTTATTATCGCCTTTAATTAATATAGGGTTACTAAATCCTTTAGAAGTTATTGAAAAAGCAATTGAGTATGCGAATCAAAATGATATTCCAATCAACTCAACAGAAGGTTTTGTGAGGCAAATTTTAGGTTGGCGTGAATTTATTAGAGGGGTTTATGAAGCTGTAGGAACCAAAGAACGCACTAAAAATTTTTGGGAATTCTCTAGAAAAATTCCAAAATCATTTTATAATGGGACTACTGGAATTCAACCTATAGACGATGTTATTAAAAAAGTAAACCAAACTGCATATGCACACCATATAGAACGTTTAATGATTTTAGGGAATTTTATGGTGCTGTGCGAATTTGATCCAGATGAAGTGTACCAGTGGTTTATGGAATTATTTATTGATGCTTACGATTGGGTTATGGTGCCAAACGTATACGGAATGAGTTTGTTTGCAGATGGTGGTTTAATGAGTACAAAACCTTACATAAGCAGCAGTAATTACATTATGAAAATGAGTAATTACAAAAAGGGCGATTGGCAAAAAACTTGGGATGGTTTATTTTGGACGTTTATGGATAACCACAGAGAATTCTTTTTAAGCAACCCAAGATTAGGTATGTTAATCAGAACTTTTGATAAAATGAATCAAGAAAAAAAAGAAACGCATTTTAAAAATGCAAAACAATTTTTTAAAGAATTAGATAATGGCTGACAGAGAAGAAATAAATGTAGTTTGGTTAAAACGAGATTTGCGTTTGCAGGATAATGAGGCAATCAAAAATGCTTTAAAATCTGACAAACGGATATTATTTTTATATGTTTTTGAAAATTCTTTAATAAACGACCCTCATTACTCTCAACGTCATTGGGATTTTATAAAACAATCTATTACAGACCTTAATGAAGATTTGCAAAAATACAACACAAAAGTACTATCAGTTACTTCTGAGGTGATTACCGCATTTAATCAATTACAGAATTATTATAAAATTGATACCGTTTTTTCGCATCAAGAAACAGGCTTGTTAATTACATATAATAGAGATCGAGATTTTGCAAGATATTGCAGAAACAATACTATTAACTGGGTAGAAAATAATAACAACGGAGTTTTAAGAGGTTTATTAAACAGAGAAGATTGGTTTGATAAATGGGATAACTACATGAGTTCCCCACAATTTACATATCAAATTCAAACAGAACAATGTATTTCTTTAAATGAATTTAAGACCATAGAACGTAGTTTTTGTACTACAAACCTAACTACTGTAAAACATCCTTTTTTTCAAAAAGGAGGTACAAAAACAGCTTGGAAATATGCCGAAAGCTTTTTTAAAGAAAGGCACAAAGAATATATGTATCATATTTCTAAACCAGCACTATCTAGAGTAAGTTCTAGTAGGTTGTCACCTTATATTGCTTGGGGAAACCTATCTATTCGTCAAGTTTATCAAAAGGCAGTAGTTCATAAAACTGAAAAAAATAAGCGCTCTTTAGGTGCATTTATATCTCGATTACGTTGGCAAGCTCATTTTATACAAAAATTTGAAATGGAGCACACCATGGAAGAATCCAGCATAAATAAAGGATACCATAAATTGAAAAAAAGTATTTCTGTAAACTACCAAAAAGCATGGAAAGAAGGCAAAACAGGTTTCCCTTTGGTTGATGCTTCTATGCGATGTTTAGTAGAAACAGGATATTTAAATTTTAGAATGAGATCTTTACTTGTTTCGTTTTTTACACACATTTTATGGCAACCTTGGCAAGCTGCTACCCACCACTTATCTCAACAATTTTTAGACTTTGAACCAGGTATTCATTTTCCGCAGTTACAAATGCAAGCTGCAGAAACAGGCATTAATAATGTGCGTATTTACAACCCAGTTAAAAATAGTTTAGAGCACGATGCAGATGCTGTTTTTATAAAAAAATGGGTACCAGAATTGGCAAAATTACCCTTACCTTTTATTCATGAACCTTATTTAATGACCCCTTTAGATCAGCAATTTAACAACTTTACTTTGGGTGAAGACTATCCTTTACCAATTGTAAATGGGGCATCTGCTCGTAAAAAAGCTAGCAAAATTCTTTTCAACATGAAAAAAAGATTTGATGTGATTATGGAGAATAAAAGAATTTTAAAAAAGCACACTTTATCTGATAGAAACCAACTACTTACAGACTAAAAAAAGTAAGTTTTTATAGACTCATAATGTTTTGTTAATTTGTGTTTAACTTTTTTTAAAATAAGTTAAACATTCTTATATTTGAAGTGCAAATGATATACAACACAACACATACAAATAAAGAAGCAGATGCCATATTTAATGATTTATTAGGCAAACCGTATTCTTTTTTTAAGGCTATTAAAATGGGCGGAGTTGGTTCTAAAAGAATGATGATTGATGAAGTGAGCCCTGGGTTTTTAAAATATATGAATACGGTTGCCGATATTAATTATGGTAATATAGAAATTAGAGAAAAGGGCATTATTGTTCATATAAATAAAGGGTTACAAAATTTTAGTTGGGCTATACCAACTTACCAATTACATATTTATAAAACAAGTGGATTTAGCGTACATGCTCATGGTAATTTTGTTCGTTTTAAAAAAAACAAGTTGATGAAAGAAAACAAAAAATTTCTCGACAAAATTATTGATTTAAAAATTGAAAACGACAAACAATACGAATTCTATTAAATGAAAAAGTTAAACGAAATTGAAATCGACAGAATTATTGAAATGGCCTGGGAAGATAGAACAACTTTCGAGTCTATTCAGTTTCAATTTGGATTAAAGGAACAAGAAGTTATTAATTTGATGCGAAGAGAAATGAAGCCATCGAGCTTTAGAATGTGGCGAAAAAGAGTACAAGGTAGAAAAACAAAACATCAACAATTAAGAACTTTTGAAAAAGGAAGATTCAAATGTACAAGACAAAGAACAATATCCAACAACTCTATATCTAAAAGATAATATAAATAGTGCTTTGCCTTTAAGATTAGAGTACTTAGGGACAGCACATAAAAAAGACAGAAAATGATTACTGAAGTAACATTAAAAGAAAAACAAGCCTCAGAACAATTAAACGGATTTTCGTTTGAAGAAATTGGTGACGACCATTTGTACACTGGTTTAGAAACACCAATGAAAAAAAATGCTTTTCTACTTTCTGACAGAGAGAAAAAAGAAAAAATAGCGAGTTTGTTTTCTGAAATTATGGATGTTATGGGCTTGGACCTTACTGATGATTCTTTAAAAGGAACACCAAAAAGAGTAGCCAAAATGTACATAGATGAAATTTTTTCTGGCTTAAATCCTGCCAACAAACCAAAAGTAGCGTTGTTTGATAATAAATATCAATATAACCAGATGTTGGTAGAAAAAAACATCACATTTTACTCTAATTGCGAACACCATTTCGTTCCTATTATTGGTAAAGCTCATGTTGCGTATGTATCATCTGGTAAAGTAATAGGATTATCGAAATTAAATAGAATTGTACAATATTATGCTAAAAGACCTCAGGTTCAAGAACGCTTAACCAACCAAATTGCTGAGGAACTTAAAGCCATTTTAGACACCGAAGATGTAGCTGTTATTATAGACGCTAAACATCTATGTGTATCATCTAGAGGAATTAAAGATGATACTTCATCCACAGTAACTTCTTACTTTGGTGGTACATTTAATAACCAACAAAAAATCGTTGAATTACAAAACACTTTAAAATACTAAGTTATGGAACTTATTAACAAAGCATTAGAATTCGAAAAAAGAAAAATGAGATTTCCTACAACAAGTGATCGTATTTTGGCTTCAAGAGAGGCAAAATCGCTAATACTTGATCTTAACGAAATCTATAAAAAAAATAAAGATCAAAAAATAATGGATATCATGAAACGTTTAACCGCTATAAAACAGCGTATAGAAAAACGTTTAAAAGGTAAACCATTAACGACTGCCTAAAATATAATTAATACAGATTTTTCTTGCTTTCCTAACTTTTATATCTATATTGCCAAATTAGATAAAAATAGAGAAAATTAAAGAATGAATTTATTAGAAAGAGCTGTAGAGTTTGAGAATAGAAAATTCTCGTTTAAAACCACCAGCGATCGTATTTTAGCATCAAGAGAAGTAAAAGCTTTAATATTAGAGCTTAACGAAGTATATAAAGTAGATAAAGATCCTGCTATAATGGATCAAATGAAGCGCTTGACAGCAGTTAAACAAAAAATTGAAAAGCGCTTGAAAGGAAGACCTTAAAGCCATATGAATAAAATTTTAGTTATTGGAGGAAGCAAAGGAATTGGTAATGCAATTAGTAATGCTTTAGTTAGTGAACATAAAATTATTAATATAAGTAGATCTGCTCCTTTGCAGCCTCACAATAACCTAACACACCACACCTGTGATATTCTTACTGATGAGCTACCTAATATAGAGGAAATAGATTCGCTAATTTATTGTCCAGGTAGTATAAACCTAAAACCAATTTCACGTTTAAAATTAGACGAATTTAGAAATGATTTCGAAATTAACGTAGTTGGTGCTGTAAAAGCAATTCAAAAATATTTACCTTCTTTAAAAAAAGGAGAAAATCCTTCTATCTTATTATTTAGTACAGTTGCAGCAAAATTAGGAATGCCTTTCCATGCAAGTGTAGCTGCAGCAAAGTCTGGTGTTGAAGGATTAACCAAATCTTTAGGCGCTGAATTAGCGCCAAGTATTCGTGTAAATGCTATTGCACCAACTGTTACAAATACAGATTTAGCATCTAAATTATTACGTAACGAACGGATGGTAGATAGTATTAAAGATCGTCATCCTCTTAAAAAATTCTTAGATCCAAAAGAAGTGGCTGATTTAGCAACCTTTTTAATTTCTAACAAAGCAAATTCCATCTCTGGTCAAATATTTGAGTTAGACTGCGGAATTGTAAGCTTTAAAATATAACATTTAAATTATGACTGATATATATACCATTGAGATGAATAGTCTCAGTAATACTCCTATACAATTTTCTGATTTTAAAGGTAAGCATATCTTATTTGTAAATGTTGCGTCTAAATGTGGTTTTACACCTCAATACAAAGAATTAGAGCTACTACATCAAGAATATAGAGACAAAATAGTTGTAATTGGTGTGCCTTGTAATCAATTTGGGAAACAAGAACCAGGTTCTGCAGATGAAATCCAAGAATTTTGTGAAGTTAATTATGGAGTGTCTTTTTTAATTACAGAAAAAGTAGATGTTAAAGGGCAAAACCAACATCCTTTATACACTTGGTTAACTTATAAAAGTTTAAACGATAAAAAAAGTTCTTCTGTAAAATGGAATTTTCAAAAATATTTGGTTTCTCCTGATGGTAAACTGATTGATTACTATTTTTCAATTACAAAACCAACTAGTAAAAAAATTACAAAACACTTAAACTAAAAGACATGTTTGGACTATTTAAAAAGAAATCTGAGATTGAGAAATTGCAGGATAAATACAAAAAATTAATGGAAGAAGGTTTCAAACTGCAATCTGTTAACAGAAGCGATAGTGATCAAAAATACTTAGAGGCAGATAATTTATTGAAAAAAATTGAGGCTTTACAAGCTAAATCATGAAACAAGGTAAACTAACCTTTTTGTTTTTGGTGATAAATTTTGGTGGGTTAGCCATTGGAAACTGGCTCATGGATAATGGCCCAATGACAGATTGGTATATCAACCTAAATAAAGCACCTTGGACTCCTCCAGGTTGGGTTTTTGGAGTAGCTTGGACTACAATTATGATTTGTTTTTCTATATATTTAGGAAAACTTTTTTTAGTTCAAAACACAAAAAAAATGAAAATTGTTTTTTGCATTCAGTTTGTACTAAATGTAAGTTGGAACTTCCTTTTTTTTAATAAACATTGGGTATTTTGGGGATTCATAAATATTACTTTGCTTACATCACTTTTATTTGTCTATTTCTTTACATTGAGTAAAAAATTAAAAAGCTATAAATACCTTATTGTACCTTATATGATTTGGTTGTGCATTGCAACATCTTTAAATCTGTATGTTTTAATTTATAATTAAACCTATAATTACACACTTGTATGAATCGTATACAACACATTGAAAATACAATACAACACTTAAGAACACAACTACAAGAACATCAACTATATAGCAATTTAAGTACTATAGATGATATTAAAGTTTTTATGGAGCATCACGTGTTTGCTGTTTGGGATTTTATGTCGCTCTTAAAAAGTTTACAAAATCATTTAACAACCACAAGTACTCCATGGATGCCACCAAAAAATGGAACCCTTGCTAGGTTTATTAATGAAATTGTTCATGGTGAAGAAAGTGATATTAACGAAAATGGAGTACCAAAAAGTCATTTTGAAATGTATATTGATGCCATGCACCAAATAGGTGCTAATACTAAAAACATCAACAATTTTTTAAATTTGATAAATAATAATAGTATCGATGATGCTTTTAACGAAATAAAAATCGATAATAAAATCATTGATTTTATAAGGTATACCTTTGCTATCATTCAAACAGACAAACCACATATTATGGCTGCTGCCTTTACTTTTGGTAGAGAAGATGTAATCCCAGATATGTTTCTAGAAATCTTAAAAAATGCTGATAACAATTCTAAAGCAACTAATAAATTAAAATATTATTTAGAACGACATATCGAATTAGATGGAGACGAACATGGACCTCTTTCTTTAAAAATGGTCGAAGAACTTTGTGGCAATGATGATGCAAAATGGAATGATGTAAAACTAGTAGCTGAAGAATCTTTATTAAAAAGGATACAACTTTGGGATGGTATAAATCATCTGATAACAAAGAATAGAAATGCCAAACTTAGCCCAATTTTAAATTAATTATTTGTGAAAATATACACGTTCCATAGAAAACAAAAATTTCCTATTACCTTAGATAAAGCTTGGGATTTTTTATCAAACCCAGAAAATCTAAAGGTAATTACGCCAGATTATATGGGTTTTATCATTGAATCTGGTGCTGATAGACCATTATATGCAGGCCAAATTATTCAATATATTGTTACGCCCCTTTTAGGTATTAAAACCAAATGGGTCTCTAAAATTACCCAAGTAAAACACAAAGAGTATTTTGTTGATGAGCAATTGTATGGACCTTATGCTTTGTGGGATCATAAACACTTTATCAAAGAGGTTGATGGTGGTGTTGAGTTCGAAGATATTATTCATTATAAAGTTCCTTTAGGAATTTTAGGGCAAATGGTGCATCCTTTTTTAGTAAAACCAAAATTGGAAGAAACTTTTAATTACCGACAAAAAAAACTTACTGAACTTTTTGGGGAATTTAAAAAAGGTTAACTTTATGTAATCTTTTATTTGGAATGAATCGTTAGCGAAGTTTAGAAATCTATAGAATTCATAAACAGGTTTTTCTACAAGATAGAAATAGTTAGTTTTCTTTAAAAAATGACAGAATATAAATGACAGAAAAAATCAATATTTTTTGGTTTCGTAGAGATTTACGATTAGATGACAATGTAGGTTTTTTTAATGCATTAAAATCCGATTTTAAAGTTTTACCTATTTTTATTTTTGATGAGGATATTCTATCCAAATTACCAAAAGATGATGCCAGAATTACTTTTATTTTTGAAACATTACAAGAAATGCGTAACGAAATTCAAGATAAATATGGCAGTAGCATTGCAATGTTTAATGGTAAACCCATAGCAGTTTTTAAGCAGTTGATAAAAGATTATTCCGTTGATACTGTTTTTACAAATAGAGATTATGAACCTTATGCAAGAGAACGAGATACCGCAATTAAAGAATTTTTAGCCCAGAATAATATCAATTTTAAAACATATAAAGATCAAGTTATTTTTGAGAAAGATGAAGTTGTAAAAAGCGATGGTAACCCATACAAAGTATATACGCCATATATGAAACTATGGAAAAAAGAATTTCAAAAAATTGATTTAAAAATTTATTATACAAATGATTTTTTAGAGAATCTCGTTGAGCACTCAAGATTGCCAAATTTATCACTTTCTGATATTGGTTTTAAGAAATCAACTCAAAAAATAGTGCCTTATAAAGTTACACCCACTGTAATTCAAGAATATGAAGATACTCGGAATTTCCCTGCAAAAGATACAACCTCAAAGTTAGGGCCACATTTACGTTTTGGAACTGCAAGCATTCGAAAAATGGTAAAAAAAGCAGTTGCAGAAAAAAATGAAGTTTTTTGGCAAGAGCTAATTTGGCGCGAATTTTTTATGCAAATTTTGTGGCATTTTCCACATACGCCTCACAAAGCTTTTAAACCAAAATACGATAAAATTGAGTGGCGAAACAATGAAAAAGAATTTGAAGCTTGGTGCAAAGGAGAAACTGGTTATCCTTTAGTAGATGCAGGAATGCGTCAATTAAACGAAACTGGCTTTATGCATAACAGAATTAGAATGCTTGTTGGAAGTTTTTTATGCAAACATTTATTGATTGATTGGAGATGGGGAGAAGCCTATTTTGCAGAAAAATTACACGATTATGAAATGGCAAGCAATGTAGGTAATTGGCAATGGGTGGCTGGTTCTGGTGTTGATGCTTCTCCATATTTTAGAATATTTAACCCAACCACTCAAATAAAAAAGTTTGATAAAGATTTACAATATATTAAAAAATGGGTGCCAGAATTTCAAGAACTCACTTACGCTAAAGAAATTGTAGAACATAAATTTGCAAGAGAACGTTGTTTAAAAGTTTATAAAGAGGCTGTTTCTTAGAGAGTTTTCCATTTTAAGACTAATGAAGCAGTTTGCATTTTTATTGTATAGCATTGAAAAATCGGGTTAACCAATTTTTCTATGCTATGTAAAAATAATTATTCTTAGTATTGAACAGCTTCAATGGATTAGAGCTTTTGGTACTAAAGCCAATTTTTAGCCATATTTGAAAAGGGTAATGGTGCCAAAAATGGTTGGTAATTTTCTAGTTACACACTTGTTGGCATAATTTGTTAACAATCCGTTTTCTGAATCTTATTTATAATTTAACTACCATAATAAATTAACATAATATTTACCTTATTAAATCCTGTTGTTTTATTTCTAAGCTTTCCCATATAATTTCTGTGCTTTTTAAAATGGGATTCTAATCCCCGCAAACCATCTATTATATTCGCCACTAAAATCCTCACCATTAGAAGATCCAGAATACCATCCTATACCATAACCAAAACTCAAATATTCTACCATTTTAACACCAACATGAAAACCATAAAAAGAAGCCTCGTCTTCAAAAAATTCAACTTGACCTCTAAATTCATCAGAATAGTCAGCTGTTCCAAATCCATATTCTCCTCCCAAACTCACTTTTAGAAAGTAAGAGTTATCTTTCATTGCATGAGGTGTCGCTAAAATATTCAACACATTTACATCTAAACCAAATGTAAAAATACTACCTTCTGCATTATCTTGATAAGTACTTGGATCACCATATCCAAAATTTAAAATTGCAGCTTGCTGATCAAACATAACTAAACCAAGCTGATACGTTTCATTATTGATTATACTACTTAATTCATTGCTTTCCCCTTCATATGCCCTAGAATTATACAACAGTTCTAATCCTGTAATAACACCATCAGAAACCCCACCAACAATAGCGTTTGTTGCTGTACTTGCTGCATTGGAAATCGCTTGATATGTCTTCCTCTCTTGTGCTTTCTTTAAAATCTCTTTAGTTCTTCTTCTCCCTTCATAATAATCTGCATCTTTTTTAGCTTTTATTTCTCTTTGTTTTTTATCATATTCATACTTTTTATCTCTAGCTTCTTTCTCAATTTTAGCAATTTCTCTTTTTTCCTTGTCTTTCTCCTCTCGCATTTTTATGGCATCATTTTTTACCTGACTTAATCTTTCATTTTCAATTTTTTGCAAATCATAGTTAACATTTCTTATTTCGTTTGTATAATATTGAGTTCTATCTAATTTTTCAAGTTCTCTATAATAATTTAGTTTTTTTTCTAAATCTTCTTTAGAACTGCCCAATGATGCAATTTTAGCTTTTAAACTTTTAATTTTGTTTATAGTTGCAATCTTTTCCCTAAGTTCTTGTTTCTCTTCTTTAAATTCGCCGTATTTACTTAGTTTATTATAAGCAATAAATTTTGCGTTAATATCATCAACAGTTTCTTCTGGCATATATTTAATTTTATCAATCTCTTTATCTGCTTTACGTTTCTCTTCATATTCCATTATGCCTTGCTCTATATCTCTATCAGTTGTATCCACATTCATTCTTAGAACTTCTACACTAATATTATTTAAATTATTTCTATATTTTGTTTTAGTTTCTTCGTCCAAATTAAACTTATCTAAAACAAAAATACCCGAAGAGAATTTATTTTTTAAAGGAATATAACGTATATCCATCTTTTTGGTTTGCGCTCCAACTCTTACCAAAACTGTTGCAGTTGCGAATTTTATATTGCTTAAAGTAATGCGCTTACCATATGCTCCCATATTGTTTAAATCGTGTACTTTACCATTAAACCTATAGGCTTGAGTAGAATTTTTTCTTTCTGGTAAAAAATTCATCTTTATGTAAACATCGTTGTTAAGGCTTGCTCTTGATAACTTTATGGTATAATTTAGGGTAACATCAAACCCTCTTTGATTAGTACCTTTCACATCATAATAGCCTCTCCATTTTCTTTCCTGAGAAAAGAATATAGCACTAATTAATAAAAAAAATAAAAAAATAGAACTCTTTTTTTGTGAATAATTCAAAACTTTATATATTTAAATATTAAGTTATCAAAATAAGACAAATAAATGAATTCAACAAATTTTTCAAAATACTGATTTTAAACGATTTAAATAAATGGAGCTCCTTATGTAAATACTTACATGTTACCAAAACCAACCAACCATTTAACTATCAATACTTTAAAAACCAACATTAAGCGCTTTATTAATTCTAGACAGCGCTCAAAATACATTTATATTCAATAAATTAGAATCTAACTCTTAGAAGTAATTAATTATAATTTAATTTATGCGAAAATGCTCTTTAAGAAGCATCTGTTATATTCTAAATACTCAAAAAAACCGATTGGATTAACAGCACCCAGATTTTGGGTCGCAACAAGAACTTACAGCTTGGGCAACTTTTATAACTGGTTTTGGAATTCCGCAAGCATCTAATGCCAAACAAGCAGTAACTTTAGAAGTTAATAAGAAATTGGTTCCATCAAAATCTAAGTTGTATTTGCCAATCGTTTCTTTACCTTGGTATTCTACTTCGATTTCTAAATCATCAAAATTGAACATCTTTTCAGAGATTTCTATAATTTTTACTAATTTCTCTGGGTGCAATCTATGGTTATAATCGCTGTCTTCCCATAATTGAAAATTTATTACGGTTTCACTTCTTACTTTACCTCCACAATCAATAAAATCTTTAGTTATTTTACCAACTTCGGTTACGTGAAAATGTGCTGGTACTAATTCACCATTTGGCAATTGAAAACCTATAGTTTCTAAATTCTGTAAATGATTTTTTATTTGTGATAATTTCATACTGCTTATTTTTTTATTTGTGAGAAGATATACTTCATTTCTGTAGCTATTTCTAAACTTCTTTCTTTATATTTTGCTGCTTGTTGGTCTGTATTGTCGAATAACTTTGGGTCTTCATAGGTAATTGGTATTCTCTTTTCTGCGCCTGCTATAAAAGGACAATTTCCATCTGCCTGAGAACAGGTCATAATAGCAGCAAAGTTTGATACTGGATTAAAGGCATCATCATACTTTTTAGAGAATGCAATTATTGGATGTGAATTATCATTAAATTTAATGGCATAAACTGGGTTTGCTACTTCTGATAATTTCTGGATTTCAAATCCTTGTTTTAATAAGGTCTCACCTACTTTTGGAAACATCGCAGTTGCTTCAGTGCCACCTGAATAGGTTTTTACATTTTTAATATCATAATAAATTGCCATAGTTTGTGCCCAAACCTGACTTAAATGACTTCTTCTAGAATTGTGTGTACAGATAAAATTGATATTTACATCACTATTTACCTCTACTTTTTGCTTTACAAAATCAATTAATGGTTGTAAAATCTCTTTTCTTTCTTTAGTAATACTTTCAGTGGATAATTCTGAAATCACTGTTTCTATTTTTTGATTCATTAGTAGTTAATTTCTATTTTTAGCAACAGCTACCTGTTGCGTTTCTATTTAAAAATGTATTCATTAAAAACTTTATTTGTTCCCAATTTTCATCGTGAATACAATAACAAACACTGGTACCTTCTATAGTTCCTTTTATAAGTCCTACTTTTTTTAATTCTTTTAGGTGTTGCGAAATAGTAGGTTGCGCCAAACCAATTTCTTTTACCAAATCTCCACAAACACAAGATTGTAAACGAATTAAATAATCTAAAATAGCAATCCTAGCAGGATGTCCTAAGACTTTGGCAATAGCCGCTATTTTATTTTGCTGCTCTGTAAATATTTCTGATTTGGTTAAACCCATCTTAATTTATTTATTGCAATATTACGATTAAGTGGTTAATAAAAAAAGTATTTTATTATTTCTTATTCATATCAAACATATACCCAACAGAAAGATTAAAAAAACCTGTTATACTTAAATCGGTTTCATTGGGAATAGCTTTCGGAAGATTTAGGTTGTAGCCCAACTCAAAATCCCAAGAACTAGTAGATATTGACAATGGAATTGAAATCTGCGTATTCAATAAATCAAAAACATTTAAAATAAAAGTTCTTGGCCTAATAACACCTCCAGGACCTCGAAAAGGTCTGATAA
This sequence comes from Polaribacter sp., assembly GCA_965661915.1. Lineage (GTDB taxonomy): Bacteria > Bacteroidota > Bacteroidia > Flavobacteriales > Flavobacteriaceae > Polaribacter. The sequence continues at coordinate 23,906 of CBFIFR010000001.1, forward strand.
AAGTTATCGTTTGGTCTGCAATTATAAAATTAATATTAGGTCTTAGTCTAATGGCAAAGTTAGGTCTTCTTTTTAAGGTGATGTTTGCAAAACTATTGGAAACAATTTGATAAGATTTATCTGAACCAAATAAATAAGAAGCCGCAACTGTAGATCCTAAAGTTCTTTTTTTATTTCTTATTCCGAAATTAATATCTATTGAATTTGTAAAATCATCAAAATCATCAGCATAAAAAAACTTGGTATAACCAACATTGTAAACAAAGGTATTGCTTTTCCCTAAGGTGTTAAAATAGCCTAAAGAAACACTTGTAAAATCCCAAGCAGGTTCAAATTCTTGATAATAAACTCCTGAAATACTGGCATTAAACCCAGAGGAATGGTAATAGGAAACTTGTGGTATGCTATTGAATTGATCTGTGCCAGAATCTCTCCCTGAAAAAAAAGTATTGCTATTATAAGAAACTGAAGCATATAGAAAATTGTAAGAAATACTGTTTTCTAATAACTCATCTAAAAATTGTTGATCGTTAAAAAAAAGTTCGTCAATTAAACCATCAATATCATCTAAATCATCTGAAGATTTTTCTTGTGTATAAGAACAAAAAGAGGTTGCTACTGAAAACAGTAGCAACCCCAAAACTTTTAATGTTGTTTTTAATTGTTGATAAAGATGTGCCATAAATGCTTGAAAGTTAATTTCCTCTATTTCTTACTTTTTTATCTTTATCATTATTAACTCTAGGCCCATCTTTTAACTCTCCTCTATCTTTAGAATTTCTAATTTTATCAATTCGTTCTTTCAACATTTTCCGTTGTTCACCAGTTAATGTTTTTCGAAAATTTTCTCTAGTTTTTCGCAAACGAACCTGCTGACTTTTAATCAAACTTTTTTGATTTCTAGAGAAAGTAGCTACCAAACGTTTTCTAATTTCAGTTTTTGAAATGCTTTTATCTCTTAAAATTGAAAGTTGTTCTTTGGTAAGCGATGCTTTAAAGGCTTCTCGATTTGCTTTAATTACCTCTCTTTCTTTCTTCAGCAAGTCTCTTTGCTTTTGAGTAAGCTCTTTCTTAATTAAAGTATAATTAGAATCTTGAGCAAAAATTGTTGTATTAAATACCATCAAACCTAAAAAGCTAATTGTGAATATGATGTTTTTTAATTTCATTATAATTTCTTTACTCATTAAAATCTAAAGTACAAATTTACAAATTAATTTCTGCAACTTTCTTTGGCTGCTTTATACCCTTCTTTATCTTCAATCGTTTGTTCAGTTCCGCCTCTAAACTTTATGTTAACAGGAAAGTTAAGGGTTGGTTTTTCAGTAGCATCAGGATTTGCCTTTTTCCATTCTCTTAATAATTTAAAATCTGCTCTTTTAACCACTTCAATTACACTTTCATCTGCCATCGTAAAGCTTACTGGCAATACTAATTTAAAACATTTTCTTTTGTCTTTTCCTCTTTTACAAGCGTCTTTTATCGCTTTTAATTCTTCACCATCAATTAATGTTTGTAAAGTACCATCTTCTAAAATTACATCTACAGGAAATACCAATTCTGGTCTTTCTCTAACATCAGGATTTGCTGTATACCAGTCCTTTTTTAAAGACCAATCTTCTTTGCTGTTTAAAGTGATAGAAGAATCATCTGGCATAATTAAAACAATAGGAAATACAAATTCAAAACATTTGCTTCTTCTTCCTCTTTTCTTGTCGCTAATGTCTAATAATTGTTTGCCTTGTGTATCAAAAAAAACATCGCTTTTTGCTTCTTGAAACGTTACGTCGTCTGAAACAACAGTTACTTGATATCCTAAGCCAGTTGCTAATTCTACTTTTTGAATGTAAGTATCTGCTAAATCATCTTTTAATACAGCTGTAGTAGCAGATGGCAATTCAGACGCATCAACTGTAATTTTGGTTGCATTTTCTATTTTTTCTATCAATGCAGTTTCGTTTGTTAATTCTAATCCCTCATTATCTGAACAAGAGGTAAATAGTAAAGCAGATAAAATAAATGCAGAGATTGTGAAAAATAAAATTCTTGATTTTACTAGGTTTTTTTTTGAAATTGAAGTTCTCATATTAAATAAATTTTAGTTATTAATTGTTTCTATTTACTTAGAACTACAATTTTTAAAATAGTTTGAAAAAAATATTTTTTTTTTACAAAATAATAGTTTCAATAAGTTTATCATCCATATAATCATCTAACAATGAGTCTTCTAAAATTATTGCATCCAAAATTAAATTATCTAATTTTTGTTCTTGCATTTCTGCTTTTACCACAACTTCGTTAAACAAAGTGGCATCTGCAAAGGCATCTACATCTTCATCTGCTACCAATAATGATTGAATTAAAACATCATCTTCTAAAGCTATTGAATCTAAACTATAGGTTTTTGTATCATTTTGAATATTCAAATTCTGCAACCAAACTGTTAAGCTTAAAATAAACACCAAAGAAGCTACTGCTATGTATTTAAACTGAGGGCGCATATAAAACACCATTTGTTTTTTAGGTTGCTTATGCGTTACTTCTACATCTTCTTTAGCCTCTTCTTTAATTTTATCTAAAATAGAAAGTTTTGATTTTGTAAAATAGCCTTCAGGTATATCTGTTCCTAAATACTCTTTATGATGTTTAGAAATTGCAGTATTTGAATCTTTTTTTAGAAAGTTGTTTGTAGAATTATTTTCTGTTGATTTTTCCATAATATAATAGTTAGACCCCACTTTAAAGAAATAGTTTGCTTTATAGCAGTATTTTTTTTTCTATAATTTTTACACAGGTGTAATACGTAGATTTTAAGGTACTTTCAGATATGTTTAAAATATCGGAAATTTGCCGAAAACTTAAATCATCAAAGTATTTCATTTGAAAGACTCGCTTTTGTTTTTCCTTAAATCCATCAATAATAAGATTGAGTTTTTTCTGAATTTCATCCCCATCAAAGTACTCATCTTCAAATAAAACTTCTAAATTAGATTCGGATACTTGATCAATATTATCATACCTTTTTTTACTATTTTTATTTAAAAAACGAATGGATTCATTGTATGCAATTCTATACATCCACGTGTGTAAAGAACTCTTTTCTTGAAAATTACCAATGCTTTTATAAATTCTGATAAACGTATTTTGCAATACATCGTCTGCATTTTCATGAGTATGTACAATTTTTCTGATATGCCAATACAGCCGCTCTTGATATACATCAAGCAACTCACCAAAAGCATGTTCTTTTAATGCTGGGTTTTTTAACTTTTTAACAAGATCAGTATCTTTACTCAAGTAATATTTTATAAGTTTCTCTTTATTTGACCTCTAAAAATAGAAATAGTTTGATTAAAACACCCAATAATTTTTATTTAATAAATTTCAATCAATTTTGTAAATATGTTTATCAATTTTAAGTGAGGAAAATATTTGAGCAAAATTGGCATCATTTGTATTTTTACAAAGAGAAATTAAAGGTTAAAAATTACACACTGTATATTATGAAAATTATTATATCTCCAGCAAAATCATTAGATTTTGAAAGCAAAGTACCCACTAGTTTGCACACACAACCTCGTTTTTTAGAACAATCTGAAAAGTTGAATAAAAAACTAAAAACGCTTTCTAAAAAGAAATTATCAGACTTAATGTCTATTTCAGATGATTTAGCAAGATTGAATTATGAACGTAATCAAGAATGGAAAACCCCTTTTACTCCTAAAAACGCTAAGCAAGCCATTTATGCATTTACAGGAGCTGTTTTTCAAGGGATTGATGTAAATTCTATTGGGGAAGAAAAACTCCCACTTTTACAAGACCGTTTGCGTATTCTTTCTGGTTTGTATGGTTTGCTAAAACCTTTAGATTTAATTCAGCCTTATCGATTAGAAATGGGAACACGTTTAAAAGTTGGCAGAAAAGATAATCTCTACAAATTTTGGGACATCACTTTAGCCAAATCTTTAAATAATGAGTTAAAAGAAGATGAATTGCTCATAAATTTAGCAAGTACAGAATACTTTAAAGTTTTGCCTAAAAAGGCGTTGAAAGTACCTATGATTACCCCTGTTTTTAAAGATTTTAAAAACGGACAATATAAAACCATAATGACATATGCGAAAATGGCACGTGGCTTTATGGTACGTTATATTATTGATAACAATGTGCAAACCATTGATGAATTAAAAGGCTTTGATATAGAAGGTTATGGGTTTTCGGAAGAAATGTCTAAGGGAAATGAGTTAGTGTTTACTCGTTAGTTCTTCATTTTATACATAACCCAAATGTGTGGGGCAGTCACTGCAAAAAGTAATACAAATACAAATGAAGCAAAAAGATTTACTTGTGGTAATATGATATACAACAATACTAGTCCTAAAACACTAACCAACCAATATGGAGCTGCTTTTTTTACATAGAAAAAGAAACTTTTGTTGTTAACGGTATTTGAAATATATCTTATCTGATGCATCATAGAAGGTATAGAGTGCCAAAAGATAAAATAAATTGCAAAACCTAAAATTAATGATGTTGTCTTGAATACTAAAAAAAGAAACATCATATAAAATAATTCCAATGCAAACATTTTCATTGAAACTTTCTTTTTTAAAATTAAGTAAATTGTTAATACTACAGTAATGGAAATACTAATTAACAAACTCAATAAAATATCTTCTTTCAAAAAAGTAGAATTTGTTATTTCAAGCATAATTTTATTTACATCTGTTAATGAAGTAAGAAAAATCATATTGAAAATATTTAATCCAAAAATCACAAAATAGAGCGTATCGAAAAAAGGGTTTACAGAAAACTTTTCAGAAAGATGTTCCTCTCCAAAATGATAAGAACTAATAACTATAAAAAGTAAAATGGCAGCATAAGAATTTAGCCAATAAATAAAAATGCAAGAAGTACTAATTAAGGCATAAACTAGCAGATTTTTAACAAGTAGTTTTTTTCCTTTTTTATTCGAAGAAATTATTAAAATATCGTTGGCTCCATGTAATAAACCTACTGTCAATACTAGAAAATACGCTAAAGAATCTTCAAAGATATCATCAAACTGTGTACTAAACCAAAATAATAGAAATGTAAAATATATCTTAAAGTTTTGATAATTTTTACTAAAATAGGTAACCATTTTACAAATGTAATAATTTTTTTGTAAATTTGTTTAGACTTATACGAAATAAGTTAAACAAAACATTAACTAAATCATTACATTATGAATTCTTTATTACACTTTTTAGCAGTTTCCAAAATGGCTACAGACGATTACGTTGGTTTTACATTCTTTGTTGGATGTATGGCAATGATGGCAGCAGCCGCTTTTTTCTTTCTTTCTATGAATAATTTTGATAAGAAATGGCGAACATCGATCTTAGTTTCAGGTTTAATTACATTTATAGCAGCCGTACACTATTGGTATATGAGAGATTATTGGGCTTCAAATATGGAATCTCCAACATTTTTTAGATATGTAGATTGGGTATTAACAGTACCTTTAATGTGCGTTGAATTCTTCTTAATATTAAAAGTAGCAGGTGCAAAAAAATCATTAATGTGGAAATTAATTTTCTTATCTGTTGTAATGTTAGTAACTGGTTACTTTGGTGAAGCAGTTTACACTACAGGAGCAGGTCCAGCACTTTGGGGTCTAGTTTCTGGTTTAGCATATTTTGCTATCGTTTACATGATTTGGTTCGGAGAGGCAAAGAAATTAGCAGAACAAGCAGGTGGTGCAGTTTTATCAGCTCACAAAACTTTATGTTGGTTCGTACTTGTAGGATGGGCTATTTATCCTTTAGGTTACATGGCTGGAACTGAAGGTTGGTATACACAATTTCTTGGAAGTTTTAACATAGATGTTGTTTACAACATTGGTGATGCAGTAAACAAAATCGGTTTTGGTCTTGTTGTATACAACTTAGCATTACAACAGTCAACAGATACACCAAAAATTTAGTATAACTTTTGACAAATAGTACAAAAAGCTGTCTGAAAAGACGGCTTTTTTTATTACAACAAACATACAGTTACAAACACTATTAATTGTACCTTAAAATTAACAATCGGCCAAGCCAACATGAATAGCCAAACCTCCTTCAGAAGTCTCTTTGTAATTTTTATGCATGTCTTTTGCAGTTTCCCACATTGTATCAATTACTTTATCTAAAGGTACTTTAACTTCTTTTGGATCAGTTTCTAGTGCAATTTCTGCAGCATTAATTGCTTTTATGGCTCCCATAGAATTGCGTTCTATGCATGGCACTTGTACCAAACCTCCAATAGGATCGCAGGTTAAACCTAAATGATGTTCCATTGCTATTTCTGCAGCTACTAAAGATTGTGCTGGTGTGCCTCCTAACAATTCAGTTAAGGCTGCTGCAGCCATTGCTGAAGAAACTCCAATTTCTGCTTGGCAGCCACCCATTGCTGCTGAAATTGTGGCGTTTTTTTTAAAAACACTACCAATTTCGCCAGCCGTTAATAAAAATTGTTTGATTTCTTTAAAGTCGGCTTTATGATTTTCGATCACCAAATAATACATTAATACAGCAGGAATTACACCTGCACTGCCATTGGTTGGGGCAGTAACCACTCTACCTAAAGATGCATTTACTTCATTGACTGACAATGCAAAACAACTTACCCACTTTAAAATTTCTCGAAACTTTACCTCTGTACTTCTAATAGCTGTAATCCATTCTTTTGGGTTTGTATAGGTTGTATCTTTTATTAATTTTTGATGTGTACTAAATGCACGTCTTTTTACATGTAATCCTCCAGGTAACTTACCTTCTGTATGGCAGCCAATGTACATACATTCTAACATCGTATCCCAAATCCTTTGTAACTCAAAATCAATTTTTTTAGCATCATTAATTTCTAATTCATTTTTAAAAACAATATCAGAAATCAGCAAATTTTCTTGCTCACAAAATAGCTCTAATTCTTTTGCTCTATTTATAGGATAAGGAAAGTTTTTCTTGTTAATTTCTATTTCTTCTTCCAAATTATCATCCTCTTGTACAATAAAACCACCACCAATCGAATAATAGGTTTCATTTGATATTTCGTCGCCATTTGCGAACCCTTTAAAAGTAACACCATTAGAATGAAATGATAAAAAATCTCTATTAAAAACAATCGAATCTTGATGAAATGGAATTTTTTTTCCTCCTTTAAAATAAATTTCTTCTTGTATGCTAATTCTATCAACTATTGTAAAAATATCCTCAATAGGTATATATTCTGGATCAGCTTCACTTAAACCCAATAAAATTGCTAAATCTGTTGCGTGTCCTTTTCCTGTTAAAGATAATGAGCCATACAAATCTACTTGTACAGCATCAATTTGTTCAAAAAGAGATGTATCTCTTAATTTCTGAATCCATTGTTGTGCAGCTCTCCAAGGCCCTAATGTATGAGAACTTGAGGGGCCAATAGCAATTTTAAGCATATCAAAAACACTAATAAATTGTGACATTCATAAAATATATTAAATATTATATCGTAAAAATAAAAAATCCAACTCAAATGAGCTGGATTTTTCATAATATATTAAAATTATCAATTTAAAAACCGTAAACCGATTCTTTATCAAATTTTTTCACCAACATGTAGTAAACTACTGCTCTGTACTTATTTCTTTCAGACTTGCCAATTCTCTCAATTACTTCTGCAATTTTTTCATCTAATTCTGGTGTATCGTCTAAACCTAACTTTTTAATTAAAAAATTATTTTTAACAGTTGCTAATTCTTTTGCGTCAGAACCAGAAACTGTCTCTGCATCTTTTTTATAAATAGATGGACCCAAACCTTTAGTAACAGCTGTTAATAATTCTGTGTTAGAACGGATATCTCTATCGTCCATAAATTTTTTGTACAAAGCGACTTTTTCGTCAAATTTACTCATGGTATTTTGTTTAATTAATTAAATAATGTATTGATTCTTAATAGAACCTTTCAAATATATAAAAATTAACGCATTAAGGAAAACACATTTCGTTGAGTGGTATAATTAACAAGTTGTGTCATATTGTCATAACTATGAATGTAATTATTTAAAAAACTGACATTTTTTTTATAAAAACCTGTTGGCACAGCATTTGACAAATACATATTGTAAAATTGAAAAAAAATTTAATTAAAATAAATATTATGAGTAAAATTATAGGAATAGATTTAGGAACAACCAACTCGTGTGTTTCTGTGATGGAAGGTAATGAGCCAGTTGTAATTCCTAATGCTGAAGGAAAAAGAACTACACCATCTATTGTTGCCTTTGTTGAAGGTGGAGAACGTAAGATTGGTGATCCTGCAAAAAGACAAGCAGTAACAAACCCAACAAAAACCGTTTATTCTATTAAACGTTTTATGGGTAATAAATTCTCTGAATCTACACAAGAAGTAAAAAGAGTACCTTATAAAGTAGTAAAAGGAGATAATGATACACCAAGAGTAGATATTGATGGTCGTTTATACACACCTCAAGAAATTTCTGCAATGATTCTTCAAAAAATGAAGAAAACTGCAGAAGACTATTTAGGAACTGATGTAACTGGTGCTGTTGTAACTGTGCCTGCATATTTTAACGATGCACAAAGACAAGCAACTAAAGAAGCTGGTGAAATTGCTGGTTTAAAAGTAGAACGTATCATTAACGAACCTACTGCTGCTGCTTTAGCTTATGGTTTAGATAAATCAAATGATGATAAGAAAATTGTTGTTTTTGACTTTGGTGGTGGTACGCATGACGTTTCTATCTTAGAATTAGGTGATGGTGTTTTTGAAGTATTGGCTACTGATGGAGATACACATTTAGGTGGTGATGATGTTGATGAAAAAATCATCAATTGGTTAGCTGATGAATTCCAGTCTGAAGAAAATATGGACTTACGTAAAGACCCAATGGCTTTACAACGTTTAAAAGAAGCTGCTGAAAAAGCTAAAATTGAATTATCAAGTTCTTCTTCAACTGAAATTAATTTACCTTATGTAACTGCTACTGCTAGTGGCCCAAAACACTTGGTAAGAACTTTAAGTAGAGCTAAATTTGAACAATTAATTGACGATTTAGTAAAAAGAACAATTGAACCATGTAAAACAGCTTTAAAAAATGCTGATTTATCAACTTCTGATATTGATGAAATTATCTTAGTTGGTGGTTCTACAAGAATACCTGCAATTCAAGAAGCCGTTGAAAAATTCTTCAGTAAAGCACCAAGTAAAGGAGTAAACCCAGATGAAGTAGTATCTTTAGGTGCTGCAATTCAAGGTGGTGTTTTAACAGGTGATGTTAAAGATGTACTGTTATTAGACGTAACACCTTTATCATTAGGTATTGAAACAATGGGTAACGTTTTCACAAAATTAATTGATGCAAACACAACCATTCCAACTAAAAAATCGCAAATATTTTCAACTGCTGTAGATAATCAACCTTCTGTAGATATTCACGTTTTACAAGGAGAAAGAGCAATGGCTGCTGATAACAAAACAATTGGACGTTTTCAATTAACAGATATTCCACCAGCACAAAGAGGTGTACCTCAAATTGAAGTAACTTTTGATATTGATGCAAACGGAATTATTAAAGTTTCTGCAGTAGATAAAGCAACAGGAAAATCACAAGATATTCGTATTGAAGCATCTTCTGGTTTATCTGAAGAGGAAATCGAAAAAATGAAACAAGAAGCAGAAGCAAATGCTGATGCAGATAAAATAGCAAAAGAAACTGCTGAAAAAGTGAATGGAGCAGATTCGATGATTTTTCAAACAGAAAAGCAATTAAAAGAGTTTGGTGATAAATTATCAGCAGATAAAAAAGAACCAATTGAAGCTGCTTTAACAGAATTAAAAACTGCTCATGAGTCTAAAGATTTAGCTCAAATTGATGCTTCTATGGAGAAAATTAATGAAGCTTGGAAAGCTGCTTCTGAAGAGATGTATGCTGCACAAGGTGGTGCTGAAGGTGCAAATCCTGGAGCAGGTGCTCAAGATCAGCCAGAGGGTAATGCAGATAAAGGTGACAATGTAGAGGATGTAGATTTTGAGGAGGTAAAGTAAGCAGCATCTTGATTTGGGAAACAAATCTTTAGATGTCGCTTATCCCAAACTTGATTTGGAATCTATTTAAGCAGAGAGCAAAAATTATATTAAGACTTTTTTGTAAATCGCTTATCCCGTTGAAAAACGAGATCTTAAAGGCAATCCTTCTAAGCTACAATTAGTTTAGAGTCTATATAAATGTAAAACGCAATCATTAATTTGATTGCGTTTTTTTGTATATTTGTAATAAAATGAAAAAAAATATTTATCTCTTAACAATCTTCTTTAGTTGCAGTTTTTTCTCTCAAAATTTAACAGTCGATTGGCTTTATAAACCTAATAAATCCATAACATCAATAGCAACTGACAACCAAGACAATATTATTTTTACTACTAGCTCATACAAAACATATAACGATTATGTAAATAATAAACCTATAAGTACCATAGGAAAATTAAATTTAAAAGGAGAATTGATTTGGAGCAATGAAATTAAATTAATTAAGAATTTAAAAATTGAAACAGCCTCTGATGGATCAATTTTCTTAATTGGTACTTTTAAAGGTTCAGTAGATTTTAACCCTAATAATTCTGAAACATACAATGTAGATTCCAATTCAACAGATGCTTTCTTATTAAAACTAGATAAGAATGGTAACTTTATTTGGGTTAGAGTTTTTAGCTCTAATAAAGATGTTAAATTTGGAGATTTTGATGTTTCAAACAATTTTATTTTTTTAACTGATAACCCAGAAGAACCTCTAGATGTTGATCCAAGTGCTATACGTGAATTATTAGTAAGTGGGCATTTTATTCTAAAACTTAATTTAAATGGTGAATTTCAAGCCTTAAGAGAAATAAAAAATCAAGATAATTTTACATTTGACATCGTAGTTGATCCAGATGAAAATTGCTATTTATATGGAGCTACATATGAATATAGTACTTGTTATACTAGAGTATGTGGCCAATATGGGTCGAGTTTTATATCTGGTACTAAAAATAATATTTCCAAATATGAATTTAATAAAAATCTTAACAATGATAACTGGTATCTAAAAGGAATTGGTAGGACAGGCTGGCCTTTTGGTGCTACAGGAGCAATAGAACTTAACGACAATGGTCTTATCATTGTCAACCAAAGTTTTGGTGTAAACTTTACTCAAAAAATTAGCTATGAAGGAAATCCAAAGTGGAAATATAATGATAGTGATTTTAATGACTCAGGATTGAGTAAGTTTGTTTTACAAGATAAACTTAATAATATATATACTATTGGAGAATATATTAATAATGGTTTTTTTATTAGAAAAAACGATTTTGAAGGTAATTTAATTTGGAATCATTTGTCAGGCACAGGGTTAGAGTACGAGACTTCTCCTTTTTTTCCTGAAAATTACACCAGTGTTACTGGCGCAGCAATAGATAATCAGGGTAATATTATTTATTCTGGAAGAGCTATTACAAATGATGATCTAGATCCAAGTGCTAAAACATATAATTTATCTTCAAATGGAGCCTTTATTTGTAAGTTAAAAGAAGATAATTCATTAAGTTTAACTAAAGCCAATAATATATCTTTTAGAATTTTCCCAAATCCTACAACTGATATATTACAAATAGAATCTTCAATCGAAAATAAAATACAATCTATAAGAGTAATCAATGTAAATGGCAAATTAATTACCAATATTTTAAATCCTGGATCGTCAATAGATTTATCTTCACTTTCTAAGGGTATTTATTTTGTGAAAATTATTGCGAAACAGGGTGTTTCTCAAACTAAAATTGTTAAAAAGTAAAGTGGTAACACCTCTTAGAATATTTTTTTAATGCAATCATTCATTTGATTGCGTTTTTTTGTTAGAACATTTCAAATACCCATCTTTTTAATTACTTTTGAAGTGTATGAAAAATTTATATTTTCTATTTATTTTTATGTTTTTCTCAACATGTACAAAAAAAACATACACTCCTTTTAAAATAGGTATAATTGCAGATTGCCAATATTGCGATTGTGAAGTAAAATGGGATCGATATTACAAAAAAGCACCTCAAAAATTAAAAGAAGCTATTAATACCTTAAATAAAGATTCTTTAGCTTACACTATTCATTTAGGAGATTTTATAGACAAAGAGTTTAAAAGTTTAGATAGTATTTTACCAACTTGGAACAGCTTAAAATCAACTTCTTACCACGTTTTAGGTAATCACGATTTTGATGTAAATGATACAAATAAACAAAGAGTTATAAAAAAATTAAATCTAAAAAGTAGATATTATAGTTTTATACAAAAAGACTGGCGATTTATAGTTTTAGATGGTAACGATTTAAGTTTTTATGGAACAACTTCTAAAATTAAAGCACAGCAAACAGACTCACTTTTTAATTTTTTAAAAGATAAAGATTTGCCTTATGTAAAAAAATGGAATGGAGGTTTAAGCAATAAACAGTTAGCATGGATAAAATCTGAACTAAATTTGGCTGAAAAAGAAAATCAAAAAGTAGGTTTTTATTGCCACTTTCCTATTTATCCAATAGACCAACATAATATTTGGAATAGAGATCAGTTAATTTCCTTAATTAAGCCTTATAAAAATGTAAAATTATTTTTTAACGGTCATAATCATGCAGGTGCTTATAAAATTGTAGACGATGTACATTACCTAACTTTTAAAGGAATGGTAGACACAGAAAACACTTCTGCTTTTGCAAAAGTAACATTTGACAAAGACACTGTTTTTATTAAAGGTTTTGAGAGGGAACCATCTCGAAAATTAGTGATTCAATAAATGTTTTCTTCAAAAAGGCACAACTCAACCAACTTTTTCAAACATACGTTCTGCGAATTTCATCAAGTTGATAATTTTGATTTCCCAGAAAACTCAAACTACAAAAGTAAATCAGAAAGTCAATATTTTTACACAAATGAAGGCGTTTACAGAAAATCGAATCATTGGGGAAGAGTAGCCAATTGCAGGTGGAAATTAATTGCTGATGATACTTACAAAAATCAAAATGTTGTAATTGCTTTTGCAAAATGGATAGATTTTTATCCTATCAACTCAACAGAAAAACTCTTTTTTATTCAGGTTGATTTCGATGTTAAAACTGTAAAAATTCATCCGAAGAAAAAAGAAATCCATCATCATTTATTTAGCTATTCTGAAGCTCAGAAAAGAATAAAGCAAATTCGGTATTTATTTACAAAGGATAAATGGGCAACTTATTATAATCTGCCAAAAGATGAACTGATTAAAGAAGTAATTACAACGTTCATCAATTGTGATAAAAGTTTACAAACTATTAAAATATCTTTTAAATAATAAAAATCGCTCACCACATTTATTGTAATGAGCGATTTTTATTATACCAAGAAATACTATTGGATAATTCTTTTCACTATTGTAACCTCATTTAATTTTGTGTCAGTAGCTCTAATTATATAGACGCCAGTTTTTAAATTTCTATTTTCTAATTTTTTACCTAAAACACTATAAACTTCTAATTTCACTTGACTTTTACTGCTAATAAATCTATTGTTATTTTGATAAACAATTTGTTTTTTATCGTATAAATCATTTTCTTTTAAAGACAACGTAGTATCTAAATTATCCATAGAAAATTTACTTATAAAACTACCAAATTTATTGGTTTCTAGCGTTAACGATTTGTCTAGAAAATCTACTGTTCCATTTGTTAATAACGGACCAGAAATGTAAAGATTATCGTTAAAAAATTCTAAATCAATTCCAAAATTTTGTTGTGGTATATTTCCAAAAGTATCGTAATATTTAAAAAATAGTGTTTTAGAAAAAGCTCCATCTGCACTTAAAAACTCACTTACAAAAAAACCATTTTCTCCTTCAACTGTAGCACCTTCAATATTTTCACCACTTAAATCGTAACTAAAAGTAGGTCTAATTCTTACGTTACCATATATAACCGGATTTCCATTAATAATTTCTAAATCGTTTAGCATTTGTGTATAAATTGCTGATGGATTTGGTATTTGTTTAGACCACAAAAATTCATTATCAGAACTTAATTTCAAAATTAATATATCCGTCTTTGAGCTTGCTGCTGTTAAGGTTTTATTTACAGATAAATCTGGATCTACATCTACAGAACCAGAAAATCTACCTGCTATAAAAATATTGTTACTATTATCTAATACTACTTTTACCGGAAAAAATTTTGAAAAAGTAGTATTTGCTGCTAAAGTTTCTACATTAGCAATTGTTCCACTATCAGACAAGTTTATAAGTTTTAAAGTTCTGCTACTACCACTTCTTGCTAAAAGAACTGTAAAATCATCAGCAACAGCAAAATCAACTAAAATTAAATCAACATTATCATTGAGATTAAAACCTGCATCTACGCCTTGAATTCTGTCAATACGGTTTTCTGTTCCATCTAAATTATATTGAATTACAACAGCATCATTTAGTGCACCACTATTAGAAGATTCACTAATAATTGAAGAATCATTACTCGTTGTAAAACCAAAATCTACACTTCCTTTTAAAGTTAAACCAACGTATAACTTATCATTTGCTATTTTAATTTGATGAATAAACTCTTCAGCAAATCCATTTTGTTGCGTATCATAATCAAGATATTCTTTGTACCATAAAACATTACCATCTGTATCATATTTAATAATAAAAGAATTGTAATTATCAACTGAACCACTATTTAATACAATAGAATCATCTAAATGTATAATGCCCTTATAACTACCTGCCACATAAATATTGTTATTATTATCTAAATCTACATGGGTAATTCTAGATATTTCAAGAGGACTTTCATCAATCTTTTCAGTTTTTAAAACTTTACTCCAAAGCACAGTACCTGTGTTTGATATTTTGGTGATATATGCATTTATATCGCCAATTTCTGGTGTGCTAAACCTGAAATTGTCATCTTCTGGAGAAAAATCGACATCACCTGTGATAGCTCCTACATTTATCATGTTTCCATTTAAATCTATGGCTACATCATTTTGACTCACATTCCCATTAAAATAAACTGTTTGAGACTTTATACTAAAAAAAGTTAGTGCTAAAAAAATAAAAATTGGTAATAATTTGTTCATAACATAAAATTTAGATTATCAAAACTAAAACCGATTACAATCACAACAATATAAAAATGTATCACTGGCTGTTTTTTTTGTATAACTAACAGTTTTTACATCATACAGTTTTGTTGTACAATACAATCATATTAAAAATTGAACTGAGCTATTAAAGAAATTAAAATATTAAAAGCATTCTTTTCCGTAAATTTGTATTTGATTTTAAAATCTACAAATTCAGATGAATATACCACAATCAAGTTTTCCTAGAGTAGTAATTATTGGAGGTGGGTTTGCAGGTTTGGCAGCTGCAAAAGGACTGGAACAACAAGAATTGCAAGTGGTTTTAATTGATAAGCACAACTACCACACCTTTCAACCTCTACTCTATCAAGTAGCTACAGGTGGTTTAGAGCCAGATTCTATTGCTTTTCCACTTAGAAAACGATTCAATGATGTGGATAATTTTTATTTTAGATTGGCAGAAGTCGTTAAAATTCATCCTGAAAAAAATGTTTTAGAAACTTCTATTGGAAATTTAGATTATGATGAACTCATTATAGCTACAGGTTCAACCACTAACTTTTTTGGTAACACCAACATCCAAAAAAACACAATGGAAATGAAATCTGTGCCACAATCTTTGAATATTAGAAGTCTAATTTTAGAGAACTTTGAAGAGGCTTTGCTTACTGATAATATTGAAGAACGTAATGCTTTAATGAATTTTGTTATTGTGGGTGGTGGACCAACAGGAGTGGAATTAGCTGGTGCTTTGGCTGAAATGAAAAAAGGAATTCTGCCTAAAGATTATCCTGATTTAGACATTCGTCAAATGCAAATTAATTTGATACAAAGTTCTGGTGAAATTTTAAAAGGTATGAGCCCACAGGCCTCTGAAAAAGCGGAAGATTTTCTCATTAAATTAGGTGTTAATGTTTGGAAAAATTTACGTGTTTTAGATTATGATGGCAAAACAGTTACCACAAATGGTTTAGATAATTTTAAGGCAGAAACTGTTATTTGGGCAGCTGGTGTAAAAGGTGAACTTGTTGAGGGTTTACAAACAGAATGCCTGATAGAAAGAGCAGCAAGAATTAAGGTTAACCAATACAATCAAGTTATAAATTATACTAATATTTATGCAATTGGTGATGTTGCTTGTATGACCACAAAAGAAAAACCTTTTGGGCACCCAATGATGGCACAACCTGCCATTCAACAAGGAAAATTAGTTGCTAAAAACCTACTAGCAAAGTTATTTAACAAAGAGCAAAAGCCTTTTGTTTACAATGATAAAGGATCTATGGCTACAATTGGTAGAAATAAAGCTGTGGTAGATTTGCCAAAATGGAAATTTCAAGGAGTTTTTGCTTGGTTTGTGTGGATGTTTGTACATCTTTTTTCGTTGATTGGCTTTAGAAACAAATCCGTTGTTTTTTTAAACTGGGTGTACAATTATATTCGTTTTGATAGAGAAACGCGCCTAATAATTAGACCTTATAAATCAAAAAATCAGCAAATTAATTTTTAATGAGTACACGAATTATTATTTGCCCTAATTGTAAAACAGTAAACAAGAACAACGATTACTGCGAATTTTGCAATACACTAATCTCAGATCAAAAAAAGAGGGCATTAAAAGCAGAAGGCATTAAACAAAAGCAAATTGATGAGGCTGTTTATGAAATTGAAAACCCCAATTTAACTGAACGTTTAAGAAAACATCCTAACATTTTTTATAATATATTAGGCTGGATCTTGTATTCTGTAATTACTGTAGTAAGTGCAATTGGTGCTGGTTTGGCTTGGTTTATTACAATGGTAGCTGCTGGCTAAAATGAATAAAAAATTATCTATTTATTGTATTTCATCTATATTTTTAGGTACTATTATTTACCTTTTTCAATTTTTTAATATTGCTTTACCAAAAATCATCAATAATTATTTGAATGATTTTTTAATTATACCTATTGTACTTTATTTGAGTTTACTTTTCTTAAAATGGTCTAGAAATAACCCTAATTTTACTTTAAAACTATCCATAATTCTATACGTTTGTTTTATGTATAGCATACTTTTTGAATTTATTTTCCCAAATTATTTAGCAAGATATACCAAAGATTACGTTGATATTATTTTATATTTTGCAAGCGGATTTATTTTCTACAAACTGCAAAACAAACTCGATTGAAAAAGCAACATCAAATTTCAAATACAACTGTTACCAGAATTTGTGATGCTATTGTGTATGTTGAAGAAAATTTAGACAAAAAACTCACTTTAGAAAAAGTTGCTCAAAAAGCCTTTTTTTCTCCTTACCATTTTCATAGATTATTTAGAGTTGTAACCAATGAAACTTTACAAAATTTCATCAATAGAAAAAGAATAGAAAAGGCAGCTTCTTATTTATTACATCAAAAAGAAAATACTGTAACAGAAGTTTCAGAGCTTGTTGGTTATTCCAATTTATCATCATTTTCTAAATCTTTTAAAAAATTCTACGGAATTTCGCCAACCAAATTCAAAGAAATAAGTTCTAATAAATTTAGCAAGATTAGCAAAACAGAAAGCAAGAACGGACAAACTAAAATTAGTTTAGAGCAATATATTTGCAATGTCAATAACGCATTAAATTGGTTACAAATGCACACAAAGCCTGAAGTAAAACAAACACCAAGATTAGATTTAGCATACATTTCTCATAAAGGAAAAATCGAAGCCATTGGTAGTGTTTATAATAAATTAGTAAAATGGGCAACACCTAAAGGTTTAATCAATGAGCAAACCAGAATGGTTACTATTTATCACGATAGCCCCAAAATTACAGATCCAAATAATATAAGAATGAGTGCTTGTATTGTTTTAAATGATCCTATTGATTTAGACGATTCAGTAAATTTAAGAATATTAAGTCCTACAAAATGCATTGTTTCTCGTTTCGAAATTATACCATTTCAGTTTCAACAAGCTTGGGAATCTTCCCTTGTTTGGATGTCTGAAAATGGCTATCAAAAGGCAGACAAAGATCCTTTTGAAATTTACTACAATAACGCTGCAGAACATCCAGAAAATAAGTTTATTGTAGATTTTTGTATTCCGATTTTATAAAATACAACTCATCAACCTAAACTTACAACTCAGTATCTCTTTTTATTTTTTTATCAAGCATCATTACATCTTTGTACCATCAAAAATTAATAATGATGAAACGAATTTTATTTTTACTATTTACCATAACTCAGTTTTCTTTACTAGCCCAAACTACCATTTCAGGTACAGTTACAGATGCAAAAAAACAACCCATTTTAGGAGCAAGTGTTTATTTAGAAGGCACTTACGATGGTACATCAACCAACGAAAAAGGCGAGTTTTCGTTTACATCAGAAGAAAAAGGAACACAAACTTTAGTCATTTCTTTTGTTTCTTTTGAAACTTTTGTAAAAATAGATGATGTTTCTACATTCAAAAATTTACAAGTAAAATTAAGAGACGATGTAAATTCTTTAGATGCTGTAACCATAAACGCAGGTACTTTTAAAGCTGGCGAAAAAGCTAAAGTAACTGTTTTAAAACCTTTAGATATTGTAACTACTGCTAGTGCTATTGGTGATGTTTTAGGTGCTTTACAAACACTACCAGGAACCTCTTCTGCAGCAGAAGATGGTCGTCTTTTTGTAAGAGGTGGTAATGCAGACGAAACGCAAATTTTTATAGATGGTGTTCGTGTTTTTACACCTTACAGTCCTTCTCCAAACAATGCCCCAACTCGTGGACGCTATTCTCCTTTTTTATTCAAGGGAATTACGTTTTCTACTGGTGGTTATTCTGCTGAATATGGCCAAGCTTTATCTGGAGTTTTAGATTTAACAACCATAGACAAACCAGACCAAGAAAAAACAGATGTTTCTTTAATGACGGTTGGTGTTGGAGTTGGTAACACGCAAATTTGGGGTAAGAACTCGTTAAGTGTAAATACCTCTTATATTAATTTGCAACCTTATACAGAACTATTTCCAGATAGAAATACTTGGTTGAGTCCTTTTCAATCTGCAAGTGGAGAAGCTGTGTATAGATATAGTTTTAAAGATGATTCTATGTTAAAAGTTTATGGGGCTTTTAGTTACACAGATTTAGATATGATACAAGATGATATTAATTTCGAAGATGGTTTTCGATTTGGATTACGAAATAGAAACCTTTACATTAATAGCACTTACAAAAACAAATTTGGGAATAATTGGAGAATTCAAACTGGTATTAGTTTTACAAATGATAATTCAACATTAAAAGTGATCGATGATCGCATCAATAATACTGAAAACTCAGCACATTTTAAAGTAAAATTAAAAAAGCAGTTTACAAACAGATTTCGAATTTCGTTTGGTTCAGAATATTTTATCACCAATTTCGATGAAAAATATACACCAATTCACAATCAAGAATTTGAGTATGGTTTTAACAACAATGTATTTGCGTCATTTGCAGAAACAGACGTTTTTTTCTCTAAAAATTTGGCAGCTAAATTGGGTGTACGAGCAGAACACTCGAATGTTTTGAATGAATTTACTCTTTCTCCAAGAGCATCATTATCTTATAAATCAGGTAAAAACAGTCAGTTTTCGTTAGCATATGGGCAGTTTTATCAAAACCCGAGTAACAATTATTTAAAATTCAGTCAAAATTTTAAAGCAGAAAACGCCTCTCATCTCATTGCTAATTTTCAACACTCAAAACAAAATCAAATTTTTAGAGTCGAAGCTTACTATAAAGACTATAATGATCTCGTAAAATTTGATACTGATATGCCAAATTTTAACTCAAATTTTTCAAGTAATGGTAGTGGTTTCGCAAAAGGTATTGATGTATTTTGGAGACAAAACGGAAAAATTAAAAACACAGATTATTGGGTTTCTTACTCTTTTTTAGACACAGAAAGAGATTTTAGAAACTACCCAACCATAGCCACACCAGATTTTGCTTCCTCTCATAATTTTTCTTTTGTAGCCAAACATTGGGTAGAAAAATGGAAAAGTCAGTTGGGTATTACCTACAATTTTGCATCTGGTAGAACGTATACCAATCCAAATAAAACTGGCTTTTTAAACCACAAAACCAAGGCTTACAATGCTGTAAGTTTAAATTGGGCATATTTAATTGATCAACAAAAAATCTTATATTTTTCTGTAAACAATGCTTTAGGTACCAAAAATGTGTTTGGATATAATTACAAGAACACTCCAGATGTCAATGGAAATTTCGACAGGCAAGCTATTGTGCCAAATGCAGACAGTTTCTTTTTTGTTGGTTTCTTTTGGACCATTAGCGATGATAAAAAATCAAATCAACTCAATAATTTATAATAGTATTAGAAGCTATTTCCTGCTTCTTGTGCTGAACTTGATTCAGTATCAAACTCGATTTTTTTTACCCTATTCTGAATTTAATTCAGAAAGCAGCAAAAAAGAGCTCAAACAGGTCGTTCAATCAGGGCTAAACATTTTTGCAGACCAATAGCATAAACTGAAACTTAAACTAATGTCTAAAATTACAACTCAGAATCAAAAAATTACAATTCGGTATATTTCTTGTTTACCTTCACCAAAAACATCAGATATTTGAATCATCAATAAAACATAAAATAACAATTATGAAAAAACTAATACCAATACTCGCTTTTATCTTTATCGGAATTTCAACAACAAATGCACAAGAAGAAACCTTTAATCTAACCGTAAACATAGCTGGTTTAAATTCTAATAAAGGAACCTTAATGATTGGCGTTTACAATAAAAAAGAAGATTTTTTAAACAAACAATTTAGAGGGGGTTTATCAAAAATAGAAAACAACACAGCTGTTATAGTTTTTAAAAACTTGCCTAAAGGAGAATATGCAGTTTCGTTTGTACACGACGAAAACGATAATAAAAAAATGGATACTAATTTTCTTGGAATTCCAAAAGAAGATTATGGATGCTCTAACAACGCAACAGGTTTTATGGGACCACCAAAATACGATGATGCCAAGTTTCAATTATTAGAAAATAAATCTATTGAAATTAAAATTTAACAAACAATAACAACACTAAATTTATATATCATGAAAAAATTTATAGTAATCATTGCAATTATCTTTACAGGAACTATCGCTGCTCAATCAAAATACCAAAAGGGAATGCAAAAAGCATTTACACTTTGGGAACAAGGAGAAATGACAAAAGCTTCTCAACTTTTTGAAAGGATTTCTAAAGCTGAACCTACAAAATGGATTCCAGCATATTATGCTGCACAAGTGGAAATTTTAGAAAGTTTTGGGCTAAAAGACGAGGCTAAATTAACAGCAAAACTAAAAAAAGCACAAGAGTTTATTGATGTAGCAAAATCAAACTCAGAAAATAATCCAGAAATTATTATAACTCAAGCTTTATTAAATACAGCTTATATTGCTTTTGATGGTCAAAAATACGGTATGACCTTATCTGGAAAAAACGCACAATTGTATGCAAAAGCATTGGCTATTGCCCCTAACAATCCCAGAGTTATTTTAGGAAACGCAGAATGGAACATGGGTGCTGCTCGCTATTTTGGAAAATCTACAAAACCATATTGTGATGAGATTAAAAGAGCTGTTAAATTAAGTAAAGAAGAGAAAATCGAAGAAGAATTTTATCCGAAATTTTATGAAAAGAGGGCTTTAGAAGTTTTGAAGCAGTGTGAAAAATAGTATGCAGTTCTCAGTTTAAAACATACAGATTTCAGTAGTTTTACGACTGAGAACCACTTACTGAAGACTGCCCACTACTAATCTTATCAACCAAATCTTGTTTCGCTTTTATATCATCACCAAACAACCATTGTAAGACGTTATCTTCCCAGATTTCGTCTTTTTCTTCTTGAGAAAGAATGTTTTTCTCTATCGCTAAATCTAAAATTTTACCAGGATAAGAAGATTGTTTGTCACTTTCCATTTCTCCTAAAGGATATGGATCATCTAAGCCCATTAAAACTTGTTTGGAACCTTGTCTTTTAAACATTAAGCCTAATGAATCTGTATCATGCACTAAAGTATCAAAAAAGATATTTTTATGCCCAACCGCTTTTCTTGGATGAGTTTTCCCTTCGAATAAATCTGGCCTTCCATCAAAACCTTGAATTCTTCTTCCTAAGTTCATTTGAGCCAATTGCCCTCCGTGAGCAAAACAGGTTCTAATATTTCTAAAACGCTCTTGCATCCCATTTAAGGTATAGAAGTGATAAGCATCTCCACATTGAGCCAACATCCAAATTAAGTGAAAACGCCAATTGGTATTTTCTAATTTTATCATTTTATCACCATCATAAGGGTGAATTTCTATGGCCAATTTATATTTGTCTGCGAGTTCAAAAATTCGGTCATTTTCTTCATCAAAAACAGAACGCCATTGCCCAATTGAGTCCATAAAATGCGTGGGTAAACACAAAACTTTTAAACCTAATTCTTCAACACAGCGTTTCATTTCATCTAATGCTCCGTAAATAAAACCAGGATGCACTACAAAACCACAGGTAAATTTATCTGGGTGATTATTTTGAACTTTTGCATTAAAATCGTTTTGAAAACGCAATGCTTTTTTCATTTCTTCCAAACGCAAACCATTACCATATAATTGAGATAAATTTAAAACAACAGCATGGTCTATTTTGTTTTTCTCCATCCACAACAGCTTTTCATCTAAGAAAAAACTAGAATGTGTTACAGGTCTTCTCCAACCTTTTTGCAACATGTGTTTACGTTCATCATCTACCCAAAAAATTTCCTTGTCTTTCATAAACTGAGGAATTTCTTCTGGATAGGGAAGTAGGTGTGAATGTCCGTTAATGCGTAGTTTTCTGTGGCTCATATTTTTTGTCATTGGGAGTTTACAAAGCAATCATTTAGTTTGATTAACAGATTATTTCATTCGCTCCTCAAATAATGAAGAACTTTTATTTTTTCTTCTTTATTGTATTGTTATATCTATCAAAAATTGCTGGCATATCTGTTTCAATATTGTCTAAAGTAAACTCTTCTTCATAGATTAGACTTGTATCTTTTTCTGAATACCATTGTAATTTATCTTTGACACCTTTAGGTCTTGGATATTCAATTACCAATCCCACTGTATTTGCTCCACGTTGTGGAGAATGAGGAACTTTTGGCGGTAAAAAGAAAATTTCTCCTTCTCTGATATGGATATTTTTTTTCTTGCCATCTTCGATCACTTTTAAAACAATATCACCTTCTACTTGATAAAAAAACTCTGGTGTTTCATTGTAATGATAATCTGTTCTACTATTAGGACCACCAACAACCATTACTATAATATCAGCATCTTTCCAAACTACCTTGTTACCAACTGGTGGTTTTAGTAAATGACGGTTTTCATCTATCCACTTTTTAAAATTTATAGGTTGTACTAAATTCATTTTTATCGATTTATAGATTATGGAATGTTTTGATTGTTAGACTTTAAAATTAGTCATTTTTTATTACTTTATTTGGCAAACAAGTTTAGCCCAGATTGAACGGTATGTTTGAGCTCTTTTTTGTTTTTCTCAAAAAAAGCGAGTAGTGAAAGCTGGAAATAGCTTCTAATAAAACTACAATGATTTTGTTCTTCCACCATCTACTGGCAAATTAATTCCGTTGATATAACTTGCTTTTTCGCTTGCTAAAAACACAATTGCACTTGCTGTTTCTTCTGGTTTTGCAAAACGTTTTGCTGGAACATAACTTTTTAATTGGTTGATTATATTTTCTTCAGAAGTGTTGGCTTGGTTTGCTTTCATTGTAATAATTTGATCCAAACGTGCAGTATCTGTAAAACCTGGCAATACATTATTTACTGTAATTTGAAAACTCCCCAATTCTGAAGCCAATGTTTTTGCCCAATTACCAACTGTATTTCTAATGGTATTAGATACACCCAAACCAGGAATTGGTTCTTTAACTGAAGTAGAAATTACGTTAATAATTCTGCCATATTGCTCTGCTTTCATAAAAGGAACTACCGACTGCACCAATATCTGATTGCAAACAATATGCATTTGAAAAGCATTTATTAATTCTGTAGAAGTTGCTGATAGTAACTCACCTCCTTTTGGACCACCTGTATTGTTTACTAGAATATGAAACTGTACATCTGAATTTTCTAAAACAGTTTTTAATTCTTCTGGTTTTGAAAAATCGGCTACCATGTAAGCATGGTTTTGTTTTCCATTATTTTTTAACTCAGATAAAACTCTCTTTAATTTTTCTTCGTTTCTAGCAAATAAAGTTACGTTAGCGCCTTCTTCTGCTAATAATAATGCTGTTGCTTTTCCTATTCCTTGTGTGCTTCCGCAAACTAATGCATTTTTATTTTGTAAACTCAGTTCCATATTTTTATTTTATTTTCTATGTCCGGTCGAGCGCAGTCGAGACCTCAATTATTTCTCTGGATTATATTTATGATGTGTTGCATTTCTGCATTCTAACAAAATTTCTAACATATCAAAATCATCATTTGCTAAAGATAATTTCTTTTTTGAACTCCATTTTTTAATTTTCTTTTCAAAATAAATTGCTTGTTCAACATCATTAAAAACTTGATGAAAAATTAGCTCTAAAGGTCTTCTTTTAAAAGTAAAACAATTTTTATTTAACCCTTTTTGATGTTCATTAAATCTTCTTTCAATATTATTTGTAATACCTGTGTAAAGTAAATTATCTGAGCATTTTAATATATAAACAAAATATGTTTTCATAATTAACCTCTCGACTGCGCTCGAGGAGACATTTTAATGATATTAACTTTTTTTCATCCTCTCGAAAACTACGTTCGCTACTTTCAATCAAAAAATATTTTGATTTCAGTAATGCTCGAGGAGACATTTTTAGATTAATTAATATTTTGCATCATTTCTTTAATCTTAATTGCTTTTTCAAAGTGATCTAACTCATGTGTTTCAATCCACCAAGTGGCAACTTCCATTAGCAATTTCGGATTGTCGTTTTTATTTTTGAAAAATGCGTAAAAAGACAAACCTACATTTTCTCCTTTTTTGGCAATTTTATCATCGCAAACTGTAATGATTTTTTGTTTGATTTCTTTAGTCATATTTGATACAGATATTCTTTGGTTCTGTAAAAAAATGTAAAGCTTCAAAACCTCCTTCACGTCCTACTCCACTCTCTTTTGCGCCACCAAAAGGAGTTCTTAAATCACGTAGCATCCACGTATTTACCCAAACAATTCCGGTTTGTAATTGCTTGGAAAACTGCATTGTTCTGTTCAAATGATTTGTCCATAAAGTTGATGATAAGCCATATTTTGTATCGTTTGCTAAAGTTAAGGCTTCTTCATCGGTTTTGAAAGACATCAAAGTTACAACTGGTCCAAAAATTTCTTCTTGATTTAATTTACATTGATTGTCTTTTACCTCAATAATTGTAGGTTGTAAATAATAGCCATTTTCATAATTTTTCACCTTAACTTTTTTTCCTCCAAAGAGTATTTTACCTCCTTCGTTTTCTGCAATATCGATATAACTTTTTACTTTTTCTAAATGTTGTTTAGACACCAAAGCTCCAATATTTGTATTTTCTTCTGAAGGATCCCCAACTCTTAATTCAGCTACTTTTTTTATAAAATCTTCTTTGAACTTTTCATAGATATTGTCTTCTACTAAAATTCGACTTCCACATAAACAAATCTGACCTTGATTGGCAAATGAAGAACGAACAGTAGTTTCTAACATCTTCTCATAATCGCAATCTGCAAAGATGATATTTGGGTTTTTTCCTCCTAATTCTAGAGAGAGTTTCTTAAACATCGGTGCAGCAATGCTAGCAATATGTGCGCCTGTTTTTGTACTACCTGTAAAAGAAATTGCTTTAATATTGGGATGTTCTACAATGGCTTGTCCTATGGCTGTTCCTAAACCATGTACAATATTTAAAACACCTTTAGGTAAACCAGCTTCATTGCAAATTTCGCCTAATAAAAAGGCTGTCATTGGTGTAACTTCACTTGGTTTTGCAACAACGCAATTTCCTGCTGCAATTGCTGGGGCAATTTTCCAAGTAAATAAGTATAAAGGTAAATTCCACGGAGAAATGCAACCGACAACTCCAATTGGCTGACGCAAAGTAAAATTAACAGCATTTAAGCCCACACTCTCATGACTTTCTGAGGAAAATTGCGTAATCGCATTTGCAAAAAATTGAAAGTTACTTGCTGCTCTTGGAATGTCTACTAGTTTAGCTAACGCTATTGGTTTACCATTGTCTTTGGATTCTCCTGCTGCTAAAAAGTCTAATTTTTCTAAAATTAAATCTGATATTTTAGATAGTATTTTGCTTCTTTCTTCTAAAGTGGTGTTGCTCCAACTTGGAAAAGCTTTTGCTGCTGCTTTGTAGGCTTTTTCTACATCTTCTATTGTTGAATTTGGGGTTTGCCCGTAAATTTCTCCTTTTGCAGGATTGTAATTCTCTAACCAATTGTCTTGAACTGGGTTTGTGAATTTTCCGTTGATGTAGTTTTTTATCTTTAACATACTGCTTTTAGCTTTTGGCTTTTGGTAAATAAGCAGTAACCTTAATCTCTACCACTAAATCTGGATGTGGTAATTGATGTACTGCAACTGTAGTTCTTGTAGGCCCTGTTGCTGCGTCAAAGAATTCTGCGTAGGCTTTATTATATTCTGCAAAATCGTTTATGTTTACTAAAAAACTAGAAACATCTACCACATCTTTTAAACTTGCGCCAACTGTTTTTAGGTTTTTATCTAAATTTTCCAAAACTGCTTTTGTTTGTAAATAGGCATCTAATTTTTTGGTTCCCATTTCATCAATAATTACAACCCCTGCAATAGAATTGTCTGCTCTTCTTGAACTGGTTCCTGAAACAAAAATAAAATCGCCAACCACTTTTACATGTGGATACGCGCCTCTTGGGGTTACTTTACTCATAGATAATTGTATGTTTTATAGTTTTAGTATTGATAATCTATTGGTACTAAAATTAATACTTTTTTAATGAATTGAAACAAGCAAGCTGTAAATTTGTGATATTCACAAATACTTTTGCAGCCTTTATTTGTTTTATCTACTTTTAAAAAATTACTTTGATTAATGATTTGGAATACAATTCTAAAATCTTATTTATATCATTATTTAAAGCTACTCTTAAGGATATAAAAGAAAAATACCAATTCACTATTAAAAAAAAAGTTAAGATAGTAGGCAAATAAATTGGTTAAACTGCATTTACAACCAAGTATACCCAAATTAGATTTGGAGTACTACCTATTTTTGAAAGATTTCCTCTAAAATAACTAACAATTAGATGTTATTTTAATTAGAAAGATCGATTTAGAAAAGATACATAAGTGTACCTATTGTTACACTTATCGCATGCATAAGAATGAGTACCTGGAATTACTCGAGTAATTCCAGTTCTTTTCATTCTATATCTAGAAGTGGATTTACATTTGGGGCAAGCTTTCATAATTACAGTTTTTTGAATTACAACGATTAAAATTAACTAATAATCAACTAATTACACTATACTGAATTAACTTAAATCTTTCTATTTTTTCTTTTTTAGGTGGAGAGATTTGAAGTAAAACAAAATAAAAAATGGAAAGAGACACTAGATTTTATACTCTTAATGTTCGGTTGATAATTGAAAACCATGTATATTGTGTGTTGCATTTATCACAACCATAACTTTTTGTACCTGGTATTAATTTCACAACTCCTTTTCTTTTTAATCTGTGCCTAGATACAGATTTACATCTTGGACAAGCTTTCATGGTTTAGCATTATTATTTAGTTTAGTTTAGTTTAGTTTCATCGAAAATACTATAAACGAGGCTATTAAACTAATCAATATTAATTATTATCAATTATTTAATATTGCACAGATTTTTTTAGGTTCTTCCTAATTTTTATATGAAATTCATCTTATAATATTGTAAATTGATCTCAATTAAAAGTAACGTACATTGCTAGCTTAATTTTTAGAACTTCTACCTTAAAATCTAAAATTGATTTAAAAAACATAGAATTATACACCTCATATAGTGCCATTTAAAAAAAAACCATCCTCTAAAAATAAAGAATGGTTAACAAAATAAGATTTATAAAATACTATATTTTAACTGCTTTTCCTTTTTGTTTCGCAGCTTCGTTTCTTTCAATTTTATGATCTGGTCTTGTCCATTTTGGTTTTTCGCCTAAAGCTTCAATTTGAGAATCTTTAGCCTCTACAGTTTGTGGTTGTACCTTTTTTGTAAATGGTTTTTGTGGATTTAAACCTAATAATTCAAACATTTTCATATCCTCATTTACATCAGGGTTTGGAGTAGTTAATAATTTATCTCCTGCAAAAATTGAATTTGCACCTGCAAAGAAACACATTGCTTGGCCTTCTCTACTCATTTGAGTTCTTCCTGCAGATAAACGCACTTGTGTTTCTGGTAATACAATTCTTGTGGTTGCAACCATTCTTATCATATCCCAAATTTCAACTGGTTTTTCATCTTCTAAAGGCGTTCCTTCAACAGCAACTAAAGCATTAATTGGAGTTGATTCTGGTTGTGGATTTAAAGTTGACAACGCAACTAGCATTCCTGCTCTGTCTTCTGCAGATTCTCCCATTCCAATAATTCCACCAGAACAAACTGTTACATTTGTTTTACGCACGTTATCAATAGTATCTAAACGATCTTGATAACCTCTTGTGGAAATTACTTCTTTATAATATTCTTCTGATGAATCTAAATTATGATTATAAGCATACAAACCAGCTTCAGCTAAACGTTGTGCTTGGTTTTCGGTAACCATCCCTAAAGTACAACAAACTTCCATATCCAACTTGTTGATACCTCTCACCATTTCTAACACCTCGTCAAATTCTGGACCGTCTTTTACGTTTCTCCAAGCTGCTCCCATACAAACTCTTGAGCTTCCAGATTCTTTAGCTCTTAATGCTTGTGCTTTTACTTGATTTACGGTCATTAGATCATTGCCTTCAACATTCGTATGATATCTTGCTGCTTGTGGACAATACCCACAATCTTCTGAACATCCCCCTGTTTTTATGGATAATAAAGTAGATACTTGTACAACATTTGGGTCGTGTTGTTTTCTATGGATTGTTGCTGCTTCATACAACAATTCCATTAAAGGTTTATTGTAAATTTCTAATATTTCTTCTTTCGTCCAGTTATGTCTTACTTCGCTCATAAATAATAGTTGATTTCTACACCAAAAATACAGTATTTACTTTATTTCTCTAATCCTTTTTTTAAAACTTCTTGAATTCCCATTAAATTATCACTAAACTGCATCATTTGCGCCAAGACTTGTGCCATTTCATTTGCGTCTCCAAATCCTTTTAATTTGTTGTTTTTTACAAAAGTTATTTTAATGTTTTCCCATCGTTGTTGTTCATCCGAAGAAAGTAAACCACCCAATTCTTTATATTTTAACAAATTAGATTCTGCTGCACTTGTTAAGGTTTGCGATTCGTTTTCGTAATGAGAAAGTAGCAAAATTTCCAATTCTTTATTGTTCATTATGGGTACAATTTTCGCCACTAATTTATTCATATCTCTATAAGAACCTTGTAATTTAAAAGCGGGTTCTGTTCTGTTTTGCTCATCCATAGCAGCCGATTTTATATACGCTGCATTTACTTCCATCACTCGATCTCTAACAATCATTACTTTTTCTAAAACTGACAAATAATCATTCAATTCTTGTTTGGTGTAATTCCCTTTGAGTTCAATTCCTTCTCTATTTCCAGTTTCCACGATTTTTATCAATTGATAAATATCATCAAAATGTGTATTTGAAATCTGTGCTAAAATAGGATTTGAAGTCAATGAATTTTCTATCAAACTCATTTTAAATAAGGATGCTGTATCGCCAATAATATCACCTAAATTGTAAATATCTGCTCTGTTGGCAAGCATATCTGGAATTTGGAATTTATCGCCACTTTCTGTATATGGATTTCCAGCCATAATTACACAGAACTTTTTATCTCTAAAATCGTAGGTTTTGGGTTGTCCATTATAAACACCTTCAATTTTACGAGTTCCATCTGCTAGAGAAATGAATTTTTGCAAAAACTCTGGATTACAATGCTGAATATCATCTAAATACAACATGACATTATTCCCCATTTCGAAAGCTAAATTGAGCTTCTTCAATTCTTCGCGAGCTGCAATATTATTAGCAGACATAGGATCTACAGAAGTAACTTCGTGACCAATTGCAGGCCCATTTATCTTCATAAAAATAAAACCTAATCTGTTTGCCAAATACTCCATTAAAGTGGTTTTACCATAACCTGGAGGTGAAATCAATAACAACATTCCCATTCTATCAGTACGTTTGTTGCTGCCAACACTTCCTAATTGTTTGGATAAATTATCGCCAAAAAGTGGCAAATACACTTGATCAATTAATTGATTTCTTACAAAAGATGTCAACACTCTTGGCATAAATTCTTCGAGTTTTAAAGCTTCTTTTAAATCTTCTGTAACTTGATGTTTTTCCTTTTTATATTGATTGAATCCTGAAACTTCAACTGTAGAAAAATGCTTCAATCGATTTACAAATTTGTGATAATCAAATTGAAATTTTTGATTGTTTATGGTTTGATGACTTCCTGATAAATCTTCGATAACTTCATCTGCGTCAATATTTACAATATTTCTTGCGGATTTGTCTTCATATAAAAACAAACAAACTACTTCATAGATATAATTTTCATCATTTTTGTAATTCAATTTTATAAATGACGAAATCCATTCAGTTGCCAAATCAATTTTATAGGCTTCGTCTTTAATCAACTGAATTTCAGTTCTTAAATTTTGAATGTTCTTTTTATTTTGAACCGTTTTTGTAAATTCATCAAACAAAACAATGGCTCTTTGACTTACTGAAAATGATGTTTCGTTAATTAATTCCTCAAACAAATAACTTGCAATTTCAAATTGATTTGCTTCATCATATTCTTTAATATTTTCTAAGGTATCTGCGAAAGTTATATGAATAGATTCCCCCAAGTCTTCTAACAGCTGAAAATGACTTTCACTTTCTGGAAAAACACTTAAAACGGCTGCTGATGCTTTTATTTTATCGCTATAAAATGTTTTCTTTTCTTCGGATAAACAATGCCAAAATAATTGTGCAAATGCTCTGATTTTAGGTTGAAACTTCAATAACCCCAATGAATGTTCTTTTTCTAAGAATATTTTTAATATTTTAAAACCATCAACATCGTGAACACCTTTAATATAACCTTCTGTATAACTTTTAGAAGCTACACTTTTTACCAATGCTAATAATTCTTCATCATTAGAATTATAAAGCTCTTCTATAGAATTTTCTTGGGTGATTCTATATGCTAAATAAGAAGCTCTGTAAACATTTTCGTTTTCTGAAACAAAAGATTGATTCCAATATTTCTCAGATTTTAATAAGACTTCATTCTCAATTTCTTGATAAAAATCGGTTCCTGTTAAATGGTAAAAAAGCGTTTTATCTTTATAAACAATCGTTAAATCTAAAACCTGTTTGTTAACCCCGAATTTATGCTTCCCAAACTTGATTACATTCTCTCCATCTTCATATAAATCTTGCTTATCTTTTAGCTTTCTTGTAGCATCTTCTTTGGCTGTTTTTAAGCCAGTTTCTATCATTTCTGCTTTTCCACCATCATCTAAATCGTACAATTGTACAATGATGTCTCGCAGTTTGTTAATCATTAAATCGGATGCAAAATAGCCGTTGATTTCATTCTGGAATTTGAAACTTTCTGCTTTTTTAACAACTCCGTTTAAAATTCGCTTTGCAGCAGTTTCTAAAGCAATTGCCTTCTTATTTCTAGCTTCAATAATGCTACTTTTCCTTGCTTGAAAAGCATTATACACCTCTTCTCTTTTCTCTAGAATATCAGCAATAAATTCGTCATAATCTGCAAATCTACCTTCTAAATCTTCTAATTGAATCGCTACTTTATTGAGTAATTCATCTGTTTTTTCTGGAGTGGTTGCAATGTCTAAATAATTGACAATACTTTGGTCTATCAGCTTAATTTTAGCAGCAAAATCTGCACTAGCTTCTTCAGAGCTTAAGGCCTTTATTTTGTTTTTTATTCCCGCTTTTAGTTGATTTATCGTTGAAAAAATCAACGAAATGGCATCAATAATTTTAGTAGAATGCGATGTATCTTCAATCTCTAAATTTGATACAATTTCTATCAATAACTCTAAATCTGTAACAATTTGATTGACTTCTTCCTCTAAAGCCTTTGCATTGATTACTTTTTCAATATTTTCTAATTCAGTTTCCTTTTCTGCAACTCTTTTATGATAAGGTAATAATGCTTTTTCATCCAACAGAAAAGCTACACACCTTTGCGAAATAGTATCAGATTGTTGAGCAAGTTCATCTTCTAATTTTTCTAAAAAAGCAACATCAACATAACGCACTTCTTTAAAACCGATAATTTCTCCTCTTAAAGTTCTTACTTGTGATAAAGCCTGCACAAAATCGTCTATGATTTTAAAGGACGTACTTTTTATTTTACTAAAAAAACGATTGGTTTTTCCTGAGATTTCTTCGGTAATTTTAGTTGCATTTTTACGCAACTGTACTACTTTATCAAATTCGTCTATTGCCGAATTTGCAGCTGTATTTATCGCTTTTAGAGGAATTGATAATTCATAGGTTTTAGGTTCGTTAATCCAATAATAACTATCAATAATATCTAAAGAATTTTTCGCAATATCTTCATACAATCCATCGTAATTATCCTCTTTATTTAAGAGCGTAATTAACACTTGGCATTCAGCCATTGCTTTTACAATATCCTTATTCCCGACTTTATATAAAAAAGAATCTTTGTGCTCAGAAGGGATTTCTGCACCTTGAATAAATGGTGTTTGCCAAATCTGAATTACGTGATGCCTTGTTTGGTCTTCTCCTTCTTTAAAATAGCATAATTCGCCATTTTTTAAAAAGGTAAATCCGTTACAAATAATAGGTGTTTTTACTTCTTGCTCAATGACATTGTAAGACATCAACACATACAAACCTGTTTTCTCTTGATAAAAAACATAGAAAAAATCCTCTCCATTTTGCGAAGAAATTTTATCCTGAAATTTTAAATCTTCGAGTTGATTATCAAAAATTTTGAATGCACCAGATTGTAAATAATATCCGTTAGAAAAAATAATTCCTTGGTCATTAGGCAATAAAACTGCAGCATCTTTTATTGCGTCTATTTTCTTAACTTCCTGTATTTTATGATTATAGACAAAATAACGAGCGGGCTCTTGAAAGGGTTTAATTTCTAAAACGATGAGATTCCCTAAATCTGCAAATCTGTAATTTCCATCATCTAAAGTTTGGTCTGCGTGAATTACATTTTCACGGTAAATTCCTTTTCCATCTTCTGTATTATTCTCAATTTTGATGGTTAAATCGCCACCAACAGTTTCTACAAAAACTTTGTCTAAAATACTAATATGAGGGTGTTTCCCATAAAAATGTGCATCTCTAGACACTTCTTGCCATTGATATTCGTGCTGATTTGGAAACTTGAATTCGTGTTCACTTCTATTATCAACATAGGTTAAATTGCTATCTGCAATTAACCATTTAAAGGTTTTAATGTCGCTAACGCTTTCACTCAACTGAAAAACCATATGCAAATAATTGCCAATTATGGCGAATTTGCTAAAAATGGTATTTCTATAATATTTGTAAAGATTGTTAAAATCTGTTATAAAGGTTTCGTCTTGTAAAAGGTCTAATTTTTTGTTGACGAACTGTGAACCATCATAAGAATAAATGCTAAAAACATCGTTTAATTTTACCTCCGTTCTTAAGCCAAAATGTACATTATACCCAAATATACTTAAATCGCCAATTGTGATGATATCTCTTGCAATACAGTTATTTTCTGTATTGATTCTGTTATTGGCAATGAGTTTGGTTTCTACACTACCAAAGACTTTAGCTCGTTCTTGATTTAGCTGACCAAGCCTGTTTTGAAGCGCATTTTTTTGCTTTTGAAGACGACTTTGAATGATTTCATAAGTACCTTCTTCTAGAATGTTATTTTGATTTTTTTCTTCTTTTTGCATTTGGGATTTTGAAAGATTATTCCTTTTCCATCCTGCAAGGTTTCAAAAACCTTGTAGGTTTAATCTGAAGTTTATTTAAAGATTTTCAATACCTACAAGGTCAGAAAAAGACCTTGCAGGATATGCAGTAAGATTAGAATTATCCTAACTTCTTATCATCTAAACCTAAACCTTTTGCCAAGTTTAATAAGTTAGAAAACAGATTGCTTTCATCATTATCCGCAGTTTTCGATTTTAAATCCATTAAAATATTGGCTACAGAGAGATTCTTTAAGTCTTCTGAAGAAACGTTATATTTTGTTGCAAAATCTCTAACTTTTTCTAGTAGATTTCCTTTAACATCATTGCTACCTAAAATAGCGTCTTTTACCTCTTGAATGTTATCAGAATGATTTACCAATCGATCAAAACCTTTGGACTTCGTAATTTGTCCTACAATCTGATCGAAGAACATGGTTTCTCCACCCACAATATCAATATTCGCAGCTTTTAAAGCTTCACCTATAACACTTGCTTGTGCATCTGCAATTTCTTTTTGAATATGAATCTCTGCTAAATCAACTTTTAATTCTTTATCTAATCGCAATTTGAATTCTTCGTGCTCTTTACCTACACCATCCAGTTTTTTCATTGCGTTTGCTTTTTCTTCAATTCCTGCTGCATCTGCTAGCGCTTTTTCTTTAATTACAGCAGCTTCAGCCATTCCTTCTTTCTGAACAGCTTCTGCTTTGGCTTCAATTCCTGTTGCTTCTGCTTTAGCTTTTTTCTCAATAATTAAAGCCTCCACTAAACCTTCACGTTCGTGAGCATCAGCTTTTGCGTGCATTACTTGCGCTTCAGACATACCAATTACAGCTTCTTCTTTAGCTGTTGCTTCTGCAATAATTTTACGTGCTTCAGCTTCTTTTTCGCTCGCTTGTTTCTTCGCTAAAGCTTCGATATTAATTTCTTCCGCTTGCTGAACTGCTGCTTGTTTCTGTGCTTCTGCAGCTTTTGTTGTTCTGATTAATTCTTGCTCTGCAGTTGCTTCTGCATTGGTTATTTTTACTTGCTTATCTCTATCTGCAGTTTTAAAAGCCTGAATATCTTTCATATTCTCTTGCTCTTGCACTACGCCTTTTTCTAGAACAACGCGATCACGAATTACATCTTGAATGTTCTTCTTTTCAACCTCAACAACTTTCTCTTTTTCAATTTGTGCTAAAGTTACAATTCGCTCTCTTTCAGTAGCCTCTAACATTCTGTCTTTCTCAACTCTTTCAGTTTCTACAGCATCAGTTCTCTGCTTATTTTTAGCAGCCACAATTACTTGACGTTGCATATTTTCTTCGGCAACTTGTAATTTTTCTTCTGTTGATATTCTTGCAGTTTCAGATTTTAAACGTTCTTCTTCAGATACTTTTAAAACATTTGCGTCTTCGCGAGATTTTATGTTAGCTATTTCTCTTTTTTGTTGTTCTTCTTTTTCCGATAATTGCTTGTCTAATTCCAGAATCGCTTCACGAGCTTCCACATCTTGTTTACGGATGGTTTTCTGTTCATCACGCATAATTAAATTCGACTTTACA
The DNA here is from genome assembly GCA_965661915.1 of Polaribacter sp. Lineage (GTDB taxonomy): Bacteria > Bacteroidota > Bacteroidia > Flavobacteriales > Flavobacteriaceae > Polaribacter. The sequence goes on from CBFIFR010000001.1 coordinate 59,785, forward strand.
TTTTGAGCCGCAGTTAATTCTGTAATTTTCTTAATCCCTTCAGAATCTAAAATATTATCTGTTTTTAAGAACGAAACTGGTGTTTGTTCTAAATAATCGATAGCACAATCCTCTAAAGTATAGCCATTTAAATCTGTACCTATAATATCAACAATTTCATCTCTAAATTCTCTTCTAGCTTCATATAGTTCGATAAATTCGAACTTTTTACCAACCGTTTTTAAGGCTTCCGAAAATTTTGCTTCAAATAAATCTTCTAAGGTTTTAATATCTGATGCTCTTTCACAACCAATAGTTTGTGCTACTTTTTTAATAAATTCAATTTCGTTATTTACTCGCACAAAAAAGGCAACTTTAATATCTGCGCGCATATTGTCTTTACAAATCAACCCTTCATTCCCCAATCTTTCAATCTGGATTTTCTTTACAGAAATATCCATAATTTCTACTCGATGAAAAACAGGCACTACATACAAACCTTTGTCTGTAGCTACTTTTGTTCCTCCAAATCCTGTTCTTACTAAAGCGTCTCCCTGTGGAATTTTCTTGTAGAACATTGCAATAATTGCGAAATAAACAATAACAAGGAATAGAATTAATCCTAAACTGATTCCTATAATTCCTAATAATCCTTCTGGCATAATTTTTTTTGTTTTTAGTTAGTTTTATATGATTGTACGTAATAATAATTCTTGTCTTTACTTTGTTTGATGATGATAATTGGCTCTTTATAATCAATCAAAACTCCACTTAAAGATTTGATGTAAATGGACAATGGTGTATTGTCTACAACCACTTCTGCAGACCCCATTTTATTGTCTTTAATTTTTGATAAACTCACACCTCTTCTGCCAATAATTTCAGTTGGTTTATCTCCATCCTTATTTAAATTCTTAAAAAAACTTTTAAAAGGTGTTGTGAAAATTTTGGTTAAAATTAATGCTGGAAAAAAGCCTGTTAACATAATAATATACCCTAAGGTATTTGTATAGCTTGCTGTTATGGTTGTGGCTATTGTTGTAATCATCCACCAGATAAAAATCCAACAAGTAAAGGTGAACATAAATGGCAAACCTATAAAATTGAAAAACATCAATAAATGTTGCCACCATTTTAACTGCTTTTTTCTCCTTTTTACAACAACCTCTTTATTGAGTTCTGTACTAGACATATCTTGAAAATCAACATTTCCACCATCAATACTTGTATCAATGTCAGCATCTATATCTGCATCAATGTCAATATCTACGTCTACATCAACATCGAGATCAAAATCGACTCCTGAAACCATAGTTAAAATCCAATACAAAACTAAAACCATCATTAAAATAGTTAAAGTGATGTTGACTGGAGAGAATAAAATATCTATTAGATGATTCAATAGTATTGATTTAGTTGGTTAACAAATGTTAGGTATTTATTTTAATGTTCATTTTTTGTGATAGAAAATCATCTATAAAATAAAAAACGATAAGTAAAGGTATTTCATCATAGCAATAATTTTTAAAAGTGGCTAAATATAGTAATTTTTTGACGTATTTACAGTACTTATTTGGTCAATAAAATAGAAACAGCATTACCTCCAAAACCTACAGCATTTACCAATACTTTTTTTACTTTCTTTGGATGATTTTGCGCTTCTGCAAAAGGCACCTCAATTACTTTTTGATGTTGCAAGATTAACAATGCTAATTCTAGACTTAACAATCCTGATGCTCCAAAAGTATGACCGAGTTTCCACTTATTAGTAGTTAGAAAAGGAGTTTTGTTACAAAATATTTTTGAAATTGCATTTATTTCTGATTGATCTCCTTTAATGGTTCCTGGAGCGTGCATTACAATTACGTCGATTTCATCAGGAGCAATTTCTCCTAAAGCCATTTTCATCGATTTCTGAAAACATTCTGCATTTGTAGAAATTGAGGTATTGTGTTTTAAAACTTCTGTAGCATAGCCCACACCTGAAATTGTGGCTAAAGCATTTTTTACGATTCCTTTTTCTAAACAAATGGCTGCTGCTCCTTCTCCCAAAACCATGGTGTTTTTTTTCTTTTGTAAATCGAAAGATTTGCAGGGGTAAAATTCTTTAGTTTGCTGAGATTCTGCAACAAGTTTAGAATGACGCTTTGCGTACACTTTTAAAGCTTGCATTTGTGCAATTGTAAATTCGGTTAAAGGAGCTTCGCTTCCGCCCACTAAAAATTGATTAGACATCCCAGAGTTGATCCAAGCTACTCCATTTAACAAAGAATGTAAGGCTGTAGAACAGGTAATGGAATGTGATATTTCTGGACCTGAAGTTTGTAAATCGTGAGCAACCCAAGAAGAAATATTCCCTAAAGTTGTGGTTGGCGAACTTAAGGTTGAAGATTTTTGAGTTTCTAAAAACTCTTGATGATATTTTTCAAATAAAGTTGTTGCTCCTCTTGAGGAACCGAAATTAACTCCGAAATTAGTTTCTGAATTCCAATTAGCAGATTTTACAGCTTCTCTAGAAACATAGATTGCAAACAAAACAGTATCATCTAAATTTCTATATTTTGGATCGGATTTTCGTAATTCGTTTACTTTGTATTTACTTTCTTTAAAAAGATGCCCTACAAAAACTTTAGACTTGTCATTTCTGTCTTGTTGAGAAATCTTTTTTTCTGACAAAAAATGGTTATCTAACAAATAGTTTTCCCAAATTTCTTTTGGGTTACTACCTAATGCAGAAATGGACGCTATTGCTGTTATGGAAATCGGTTGATTCATAGAGTTTGTAAAAATAGGGATTCTTCTTCTAAAGACCTCACAGGTTTTAAAAACCTGTGAGGTCTACTTTTTTGCGTTAAGGATTGAAGCATTGTTGGAGCTCATTTTTGTTTTTTCTACAAAAATAGCGACTGCTGAAAGCCTGCAGTGGTTTGTTGCATTTATGCAAACCACTGAACGCCCTAAACAATATCCAAACTTTCTCCAATAGTATCATAAACTTTTTGCAATTCTTTATTAGAAATTACAAAAGGTACTTGAATGTAAATGGTGTTTCCTAGTGGACGTAAAAACACACCCCTTTCCATAAAAAATTCTAATAATTTATCGCGTAAACTTCCATATCTGGCCATTTTTGTATCTAAATCTAATGCAAAAATTACGCCTTTAAAACGTGCTGTTTTTACTTTTGGATGTTTTTCTATCTTAACTTTAAAGGCTTGATGTAATGTTGAAATATTTTTGATATTCTCTTGTATTTCATTAGTTTGCAATAAGTCAATTGCAGCATTTGCGGCTGAACAAGCAATAGGATTTGCAGAATAGGTGTGACAATGAAAAAAGCCTTTTGCCATCTCATTACTTAAAAAAGCTTCATAAATTTTCTCTGTACAACTTGTAATAGCTAAAGGCACTAAACCACCTGTTAATGCTTTGCTTAAACAAATAATATCTGGTTTGGTTTCTACAAAATCGGATGCGAAATTACGGCCTGTTTTTCCAAAACCCGTCATTACTTCATCTGCAATTGTGAGGATATCATTTGCTTTACAGAACTTTAAAATTTCGTTTAACCCATTTGCATCGTGAATTTTCATTCCTGCTGCACCTTGGATAATCGGTTCGTAAATAAAACCTGCTACTTTATTTTTTGAAATAATTTCTTGTAATTGCTCTAAAATCTCTTGATGATTTTCTCCATTTGGAACAGGAATGCGTTCTACTTTCATCAAAAAATCTTCAAAGGGACCATTATATACTGATAAACCTGAAACTGACATTGCCCCAAAAGTATCGCCATGAAAACCATTTTCGAACGCAATAAATGTGCTGCGTTTTTGACCTAAATTAAAATAGTATTGCAATGCCTTTTTAATTCCGGCTTCTACAGCTGTTGAACCATTATCGTTAAAGAAAATTCGATTTTGATTTTTGGGTAAAATTTTAATTAAGTTCTCTGATAACTGTATTGCTGGTTCGTGTGTAAAATCGCTAAACATTACTTGATCTAACGTTTGCATTTGCTGGTAAACACGACTCGTAATATATTCGTTACAATGCCCAAACATACACGTATACCAAGAAGAAATAGCATCTATATATTCGTTACCATTTTCATCTGTTAACACACAACCTTTTGCTTTTACAATTGCCAAACTTTCTGGATGTGTTTGGTGTTGTTTTAATGGATGCCAAAGGTGTTTTTGATCTCTTTCTTGGAGAGAAACCATCTCTTTAGTTTTTTTAGTTTGGTATTTTTTTAGTTCTTTTTGCATTCTATTTCAGAAATTCTGTTTTTAACAATTGCTACTATTTGCGTTTAGTTTAAACAGCACTTTTTATACTTTTTACCACTTCCACAAGGGCAAGGCTCATTTCTGCCAATTTTTTTTGACTCATTTTTATAATAAGAAGGGCTGATTGGATTGTTTACCAGAAAATCATTATCAATATGTTCGTCATCATAGAAGAAATCTGAATCATCTTTCCAAAATTTTCTAAAATCTATGTACTTTTCTAAAATAGAATTTTCTTTTAAAGAAAGATCTTCGCTAAACTCTTTAGTTATTTCTTTAGCTACACTTTCATAATCACCACAAACCCAATATCCAACAATATTTAGATCAAATAGTTGTTGAATTTCTGGCAATAATTCTTTCAGTTTATAATCTACTAAATCTGTTATAAAAAGTCCTAAAAACTCTGTGTCAATGATATTTTCATCTTCTTTATTTTCAATAAAAAAGTCTAAAATATCTTTACAATAACCTATTAAAACCGTTTTAGAAATTTCTTTTTTATAATATAAAATTTTAAGTAAACTTTCTGACACCATACTTTTAGTATAGGCACTTACATTGGGTTCTTTAATAAAGGAAACATACTCATCTACATTATTTTTCTCTGAAAAATACAAAGTTGGTATTACTAAACTAGACAAAGCATCTCCAAACCAAAACTTTATGTACTCATCATCTTGTCTTAAAACATCTAATAAAAAAGGTATCGCTTTTGCTTGTTTTAAATTTGAAAGTATTAAAAAAGCGTGTGAAACAAAATCTACATCGAAATTTTCACCATTATTAAGTAATTGTATATAATAATCAAATCTTACAATCGAATCTTTTAATATTTCAATTAAATCATCTGTAAGTTTGTTATTGTCTAACTTATTAAAGAGTTCTAATTGAGCGTCTTTAATGTTATTAACACCTGATTTATATAAAATATTAATTTCTTGAGTGTAGTTAAAAACTGGCGCTTTTGTTGTTTGTAAAGCAGATTTTCTATCAATTTCTGGCACCATCATCATTAATTCTTTTTCTTTTTCCATTCTTTTAGAAGCTGCTTTAAAGAAATAATGCATCTTCATTTTTTCTGCATATAAATACTTTGGGTGTTCATTATCTATTTCTCCTAATATTTCTAATCGTGTTTCTGCTTCTTCTAAATTTCCTGTAGCCAATAAATAATGTATGGTAATTGAAAAGTAAGACATTACCTCATCTAAATGAAATTCTGTACGTTCTGGATACAATTCATTTAATAATAAATTATCACCTAAAACACGTTTTACTTCATCAAAATTTTCTTCTTCTATTAATGTTGAAGCATAATTTAGCAACCCAAATAAATAATTAGGATGCTCTTTCATTAACCATAAATTACATTCTCTTGCCTTTTTATCATCGTTTTTAAAGGTATAATAAGAGGTTAAATAGTTTTTAAAAACAGGAACATTAGGAAATTGATTTGTATACTTTAAAAGTTTTTTTAAAGTATTAGGTTTTGCCTTTGGTAATTCTTTATGAATTTTACTCAACAAAGAAGAAACATAAGGAGTTATATGATTTTGTTCGTCTAATAAAGATGAATCTGTAGATATTTTAAAGGTAATTAATTCCATAATTATACATTTATTTTACCACTAAAACTTCATTAATATTCGTGGTGAATTTAGGTGATAATCGTTCTTGTTTCATTTTCCAAGTACGTTTTAAATCTTGATTTCCTAGTTTTATTTTATCTGATTTATATTTTCTATTTAAATGATCAATTGCAGACATTAAGGGTTTATGCTTAGGGTTTTCGTGTGAGAATAAATTGAGCTGAAAATTATCATTAGGCACTAAACCAGATATTATAACCCCAGCTTTTTTATATTTTATGCCTTTTTTAAAAATAGTTTCTACTCCTGTAACTGCTGCTTTTGCGATGGTTAAGGTAGAATCTGTTGGATATGATAAAATAACAGTTCTATTTTCTTTTTGATATTGCTGGGTTTTATCAAAACGATTGCTTCTTAAAAAAACAGTAATAACATGACAGTTTGATTTTTGCTCACGTAATTTTTTAGCGCAACTGGCTGAAAAAGTAGCAATGCGCTCTTTAATATTATCAATATCTGAATAGGTGTTTTCAAAACTTCTTGTGGTAGCAATCATTTTTTTTGAAGTTACAGCATCCTCTAAAGGGATTTTAGAAATGCCTTGTAAATCTTTTTGCAATCGCCAACCTACGATAGACAATTCTTTTAACACCCAATCACTTGAAATTTGCGTAAAATCATAAGCAGTAACACAACCTTTTGCTTTTAGCCTTTTTTGTAAACCTTTACCAATTCCCCAGACTTTTTCAATTTTTGTCCATTGTAAAGCTTTAATTCTTTTTTCGTCAGAATCAATAATACAAATGCCTTTAGATTGCTTTAAGTTAGAACGTGCAATTTTATTGGCAACTTTACTCAATGCTTTGGTTGGGGCAATTCCTACACAAGTTGGTATACCTGTCCATTTTAAAATTCTACTTCTAATTTTGGTTGCATATTCCTTAAAATCATAGTTTTCAAAACCTTTTAATTCTAAAAAAGACTCATCTATAGAATAGACTTCTATATCTGGTGAAAAGCCTGATAAAATACTCATCACTCTTGCACTCATATCACCATATAAAGGATAATTAGAAGACAACACTGTAATATTTTTTTCTTTACAAAACTGCTCCCATTTAAAAATTGGTGCGCCAAAAGGCAGGCCAATTTTCTTAACCTCATCACTCATAGAAATTACACAACCATCATTATTGCTTAAAATAGCAACAGGTTTATTTTGTAAATTGGGGTTAAAAACCCGTTCACAAGACGCATAAAAATTATTACAATCTACCAATGCAAACATAACTGTAAAGGTATATAATTTTGCTATTTTTGTAATGATGAAATTCCCAAAGAAGTTAACAAATCGATTAAAAAAACGCGAAGACAGTTCGTCACTGCGTTCTTTACAATCGCCATCAAAATTAGTTGACTTTTCTTCTAATGATTATTTAGGATTTGCAAAATCTGAAGTTATTTTCGAGGAAACTCATCAATATTTAATTGACAATAACTTTAAACAAAATGGTGCAACAGGCAGTAGATTATTATCTGGAAATCATCAATTATATGCCGAAGTTGAAACTTTTTTGAGTGATTTTCATCAAACTGAATCTGCAACTATTTTCAATTCGGGTTACGATGCCAATATTGGTTTTTTCTCATCAGTGCCTCAAAGAGGTGATGTAATTTTATTTGATGAATTTATACACGCTTCCATTCGTGATGGAATTCAATTGAGTAATGCAAAATCATTTAAATTTTTACATAATGATTTAATAAAATTAGATGAGATGCTGAAACGAGTTCAGCATGACAACACAGATATTTACGTAGTTACAGAATCAGTTTTTTCTATGGATGGAGATTCTCCTGATTTGGTAAAATTGTCTGAAATTTGTAAAAAATATAATGCTTTTTTAATTGTTGATGAAGCACATGCCCTTGGTGTTTTTGGTGCTGGTTTAGTGCAAAAACTCAATTTACAAAATGCTATTTTTGCACGAATTATTACGTTTGGAAAAGCCTTAGGTTGTCATGGAGCAGCTATTTTAGGGAGTAAAGCATTGCAAAACTACTTAATCAATTTTGCGAGAAGTTTTATTTACACAACTGGTCTTTCCCCTCATTCTTTAGCCACTATAAAAATGGCTTACAAACAGCAAGGGAGCATGCTCACCTGTCAAAAAAACAAACTGCAAAAAAATATTCATCATTTTTTAGAAGAGGTAAAAAGACTAAACTTAAGTTTTATCCCTAGTTGTTCTGCGATTCATTGTTGTGTGATTTCGGGTAGTGAAAAAGTAAAAGCCATCGCTAAAAAATTACAAGAAAAAGGGTTTGAGGTAAAAGCAATTTTATCGCCTACAGTGCCAAAAAACAAAGAACGTTTGCGTTTTTGTTTGCATTCTTATAATTCAAAGAGAGAAATTAGTGAAGTTTTGGAATTGTTAAGTAATTTAGCAGAGCATCATTAAAACTAAGGAAACAAATATAGCATGACAAAAACATATTTCATCACAGGAATCTCAACAGAAGTTGGTAAAACAGTGGCATCTGCAATTGTAACAGAAGCGCTTGAAGCGGATTATTGGAAACCAGTTCAGGCAGGAGATTTAGACAACTCTGATACGCACAAAGTAAAACGATTTGTATCAAATTCTAAATCTGTTTTTCATCAAAATGCATATGCTTTACAGACTCCTATGAGTCCACATGCTGCTGCTGAAATCGATGGAATTACAATTGATTTAAAAGATATTGTAGCACCAAAAACCGATAATCATTTGGTGATAGAAGGTGCTGGAGGTTTGTTGGTTCCTTTAAATGATAGGTATACTATTTTAGATGTAATAAAACCAGATTATAAAATAATTGTGGTTTCTCGTCATTATTTGGGAAGCATCAATCATACATTATTGACGGTAAAATTGTTGCAAGAAAAAGGGTTTGAGGTTTCTGTTATTTTTTCGGGTGATGAACATCCGACTACTGAAAGTATCATCCAAAAAATGACTAATGTAAATGTGATTGGTAGAATAGATGAAGAACCGTATTTTGACCAAAATATCATTAAAGAATATGCTCAGAAATTTGCAGAAAAATTGTAATTTGCCATATGATGACGACTGCTAAAAATTTTACTTTTTTTACCCCAAAAGCCTCTTTAGGTAATGGAGCTATTTTAATTGATACAGGAATTTCTGCTGGATTTCCATCACCTGCAGACGATTTTCGAGAAACTCGTATTTCTTTAGATGATGAATTAATCCAAAATAAAGATGCTACTTTTTTTGCAAAAGTAAAAGGGCAATCTATGATCGACGCTGGTTTAGATGACAACGATTTATTAGTAATTGACAGAAGTTTAGAACCTGCCAATAATAAAATTGCAGTTTGTTTTTTAGATGGAGAATTTACGGTAAAACGCTTACGCGTAGAAAAAAACGAAGTTTGGTTGCAACCCGAAAATCCTAATTATCCAATAATTCATATTACAGAAGATAACGACTTTGTGATTTGGGGAATTGTTACTAATGTGATTAAAAAAGTGTAAATCCTTTTAAAATTCACAACTAGTTCTTATAATAAGTTCAGCATAAATACCAAAAAATTAGGTGTGAGTTACTTCCTAATCCATAGTCAAGATACAATCACAGTTGGTTGATAGTACAACAATACCTAAAACTGAAATGATACGTACTTATTTAAACGTAGAAAAAGGATACTACAAACATTATCTTGTTATTTTTTAACAAATAATTTCGCAACATCAAATTATTTTTATTTAATTTTATGTTGTTTATATTTTGAAGATTAAACTTAAAATTTATAAGATAATGAAAAAAATAAAATACATTTTACTTACACTTATTACTTTTCTTGCATTAAACTCATTTGGTCAAAAAAGCACAAAACTAACTATTAAAGTTAAAGATGAACAAAATAAACCTGTGCCTGGAGCAGTAATATTATTTGATGATGTAAAACAAAAAAGACTTGCTAATTCTAATGGAATCTTTAAAGCTAAATTAAAAAAAGAACCTAAAATAATAAGTGCATTTTCTCCAAGTATTGGAATAGCAAAAGTAAAATACGATGGAAAAAACAATATTGTTATAAAAATTACAGAAGGTAATGAGCTTTATGTTGTAAATACATCAAATAACAAGGTTGATTCAACAATTCAATTTCGTGACATTTATGATTATATGAGAGGCAAAGTACCAGGTGTTAACGTATCTCCAAATAATAGAATAACGATAAGAGGTTTTAACAGTGTAAATGGAAGTACCACACCAATGTTTATCTTAAACAACATGCAAGTAGATGAAGCATTTTTTGCAGATGTAGTTCCTACAACCATTAAATCTATTAAGGTTTTAAAAGGACCTGAAACTGCCAATTATGGTTCTAGAGGAGCTAATGGCGTTATTGAGGTGACTACTTTTTAGGGCTAATTATATCAATTTTTAAGCCTAAATATAGAACTCCAATAAACAAAAAATAACTAATTGTTTACTGTTCAACACATTTGCTTTAATGGCGAGAAACTTTATAAAAAGTAAAGATGCTATATTTTTTGCAAAAGTAAAATGACAATCTATGATTGATGCTGGTATAGATAATAACGATTTATTGCTAATTGACAGAAGTTTAGAAAATGCAAAGAATAAAATTACTATTCTTTTTTAGATGATAATTTTACTGTAAAACGTTTGAGTATAGAAAAAATGAAGTAGAGTATATAGTTTAATTGCAACCCGAAAACCCTAATTATCCAATAATTCATATTACAGAAGATAACGATTTTGTAATTTGGGGAATTGTTACTAATGTAATTAAAAAAGTTTGAAACAAATTCTAAAATTTTACTCAAAACTTTTAAAAAAGCAAGTATTTCTTTTGCTTTTAATTGTTTTGATACCATCAGTTTTTGCACAAAATCGTGTAGCATTTCAAGATACAATTCCGTTTAAAACAGATTTGGGCTTAATTATTATTCCAATAACGTTTAATGGCGTTGAAAAACAATTTGCTTTTGATACTGGTGCTACACATTCTGTTGCTTATGATTGGGCAAAAAATGAGCTAAAACCAACAAGAAAAACAACAAATATTACTTCTTCTAGTGGTTTAAAAAGTAAAATGCGCTTTTATAAAAGCGGATTAATTGAACTAGGAAGTAGAAAAATTAGGAAACACAGGATATTAAACACTGCTAAAAATGAGGTGTTTTCTTGCTACAAAATTGACGGAATTCTAGGTGTTGATATTATAAAAGAGTTGAATTGGATTATTGATTTTAAGCGGAAAATTCTAGTCATGTATCCATCAAATCATTTTCCAGATAAGGTAAAAAAGATGCATCCTTTAAACTTTAATTATCAAGATAAAAGGCCTTATGTATTTCTAAAACGAAACAATAAAAAAATTCGCTTTCTTTTAGATACAGGTGCTGGAGGTTTTTCTAATGTTTCTAAACGCGAGTATAACTTTTCTACAATTGATGATTATCCCAATTTATCAACCCAAAGTGCTAGCATGGATGTAAATGGCGTTCTTACTTCATCATTGGCTAAAATTGTAAAGTATGCAGAAAGTTTTTCTGGTAATGTTGCTATTTCACCAATTGTAGTGTATAACAACCAAAAATCTTCTAAAATAGGAAATCGATTATGGAGAAATAATGAACTTTTTTTGTCATTAAAAAAAGACAAATTATATAGTTTTAAAGCTAATATCAACAATAAATATAAGGCATATCCATGTTCTATTTTATTCTATAAAAACAAAATACGAATTGTTAAAGTGGATGAAGAAAGTGATTTATGGCAAAATGGTGTGAGACAAGGAGCTGAAATATTATCTATAAATGGAAAAAAGTTTGACAATTTTTGTGACTTAGACAATTATTTCAGAAAAACAGTTAAACATGCACAATCTTTCAAAATAACTTTAGCCAATGGTAAACTATTTACTTTAAACAAAAACTCTATACTTAAAAATAAAAATAACCCTTACGCAATATTTTATTATTGTTTTTCGATAATTTTTATATATTTGCATAGTTAAACAATAAATACTTATGCGAAAAATTTACATTTTAAAAGCCATTATAGATTTTCTTTGGATAATTTCTATGCCAGCAATACTTTTAGTTATTGGTGTGGTTTTCGCTCTTTTTTTTATTGATTTGGGTGAACTCGACATCAAAATAAATACAGTTAATTTTAACGCAAACGATTTAACATCTAAAATACTTCTTGCTATTTCTGTATTAAATTATTTGTTACTTCTTGCTGCTTTATATTATTTCAGAAAAACATTACGCTATTTTTTAAATACTAAAATTTTTGACGGAATCGTTATTTCTTCTTTCAAAAAAATTGGAAACCTACTTTGTATATCTGCCATAATTGCTATCTGTATTTCGTTTATGATAAGGATTTATTATCAACAAAAAGTAAGTTTAGAACTTGGTTTAAATGAGCATACCATACTACTATGCCTTGGTTTATTCTTTTTAATATTAAGTGAAGTTTTTAAAATAGCAAAAACTCATAAACAGGAAAACGATTTAACGATATAATTATGAAAAAATTAGCCTTTATAATTTCTAAAATCACTTTTTGGGGATTTGTATTATTTTCTAGCATTTTGATTCCGCTTTCATTATTGTCTTTTTTAGAATACTACTTTAGTTGGGATATCCCTTTTTTAGATATTGTACAAAGAGATGGCTTAGATTTTGGTAAAATTAAAAATATTGGAGTTGAATTTTGGATGAATTACACCATCATTTTAATGTGGGGAACATTTATTTTTTATTCTATTTACTTTTACGTTTTACAAGGTTTTTTCAGGATTTTTATTCTTGAAAATACTTTTACCAAGCAATCTGTAGAGAGGTTAAAACTATTTTATAAGCTCAACTTTATTCCTGTAATTGCAGGTGCTTTGGGTATAATTTTACGATATTTTATTTATGATGATACTGTTTTTGATGAACCTCATTTCTTTGTATTAATTCATTTAATTGTGGCTTTCCTATTATATTTCTACCTGGACTTAATCAAAAAAGGAAATATAATTCAACAAGAAAACGATTTAACCATTTAAGAGATGAAAGAAATTAGAGGAATAAAAAAAGCGATTAAATTATTTTGCACGTTATTGTTTGTTGGTTTAGGTTTACTTTACCCTATAAAAGGTTTATTCGCTTTTATGGAAGGTGATTTATCTTACTTAGGGATTGTAAATTACAGATCATATACTTCTTTTTGGGTTTGGAGTATTTTCTTCATAAAATATTTATATACTATTATTTCTCTTAGAGGAGTTTTTTATTTAGTAAAAACCCTCAATGTAAACGAGATAAAAGATATTTTTAGCACTATTAATGTTAAGTTATTTCGCAAATCAGGAAAATTTTTTCATTACGCTGCGTTTGTTGGTAGTCTTACTATTTGGGTAGATGTTATAAATGGTAAATTTGCTAGTCTTAAATTAAGTAACGATTTTATAAATATGTTATATTTTCTATTAATTATTGGCTTTTTCTTAATTGCTTTTAGCAAAGTTTTAGAATTTGCTAATGACATTCAACAAGAAAATGATTTAACCATATAATATGGCAATTATCGTAAATCTTGATGTAATGCTTGCCAAACGCAAAATGCGAAGTAAAGAACTGGCAGAAATAATTGGCATTACCACTGCAAATTTATCCATCTTAAAATCAGGTAAAGCAAAAGCGGTTCGTTTTTCTACTTTAGAAGCGATTTGTGAAGCATTAGATTGTCAGCCAGCAGATATTTTGGAATATCAAAAGGAGTCATCATCATAAACATGAATATGAAATTCGGTATTTTTTATTCGTAGAATACGTTAAAAACCAAAAAAGAGATTGGAAATATTACCAATCTCTTTTACAACTTTATACAGTTTTTTTGATTCAAATCACTATCTAAACTGTGTTTTTAATTTATAAATTACACATAAAAATTTAGTCATTTCAAAACCATGTAATTTCATTACATCTCTACTTGATATCTTGTAACAAAACCTCAACTGCTTTTTCTAATTGATCATCTTCACCTCTAGCATCCCAACCTGGAGCATTTTTTACTAAATAATCTGGTACAGCTGGAGCTTCATTTTCCATGTTTTTTCCTGATTTCGCTACATACCAAGCTCTAAAAGGCATTCTAACATAACCATTCATTAAGCCATATCCTCCTGTAGAAATTACGGCTCCAAAAGTAGGTTGACCTACTAATTTACCCAACCCTAAGTTTTTATAGGCATGTGAAAATATTTCTGCATTTGAGTAACTATTTTCATTACATAAAGCTACAGTAGGTTTTGTATTTACAGACAATATTGCACGTTCGTTGAATGGATAGTGCTTAGAGAATTTTTTATTCTCTTTCTCTAAGTTCTTAGCAGCGCCTCTTGGCACTGTATAGGCATGTTGATATACGTTTAAAACCGCCATTAAACGATCTGTGGTCCAACCACCACCATTATATCTCACATCAATAACAATACCTTCTTTACCATAACCACTTGCTTTTAATTCACGTTCAAAACGCTCAAAACTTGGTGCGTTCATCCCTTGAATATGAATGTATCCTAATTTACCTTTAGAAAATTTATTTACTAATTTTTTTCTAGATTCTACCCAAGCTTGGTATTGTAAAGAACGTAAACTTCCTGATGTTCTTGCAACAACCTCATTTCCACCAGAGAGTGTTAACAAAACTTCATCACCTCTTGTATTTTTTAATAAATTGTAAAAGTTTGTATTTTCATCAACTTTGGTTTGATTGACTTTAGTGATTACATCTCCTTTTTGAATACCCACTTTAGATTTGTCTGCAACCGAATTCTCTAAAACATAAACTACTTCAGCACCTTTTGAAGTGTTTTTTACTTCTAAACCTAAAAGCCCAATATTATCACTATTAGTTTCCTCTGGGGTACTTCCTCTATACCCCATATGACTGGCATTTAGTTGTCCTAATAATTGATTAAACACAAAAGCATAATCTTGAGCAGTACTTGCCTTTAATGCCAGTGGTTTGTATTTTTTTACTAAATTCTTCCAATCATAACCGTGAAAATTTGGGTCATAAAAGCCCATCGTTAACACTCTTGTTCCTTCCTCAAAAACTTGTGCATTCATTGCCATAAAATCTGATGTATATTTTGCTGAGTGAGGAAAAGAAGTTACTCTATCTGTTTTTGGATTTAACTCATTTAACCTTCCTCTTGAAGTAAAATAAAATTTTCCATTTACTTCCGAAAAGCCTCCAATTCTTGAAGTTCCTTTTATTTCTTTCGGACTTCCTCCATCTATTTTTACTTTATAAAAACTTCTACTATTTGTTGCGGGGTTTGTTGCAGAATAATAAATAAATTTGTTATCAGGGCTAAACATACCTCCAAATTCATCATCAGGTAAACTCGTAATTCTTACCAAACGATTATAAATTTTATCTTTATCAATAGTAACCTTTACCGTTTTTTTCTTTTTTGATTTTTTTACGGGTTTTGGCTGGTAATAATCTCCATCTTGACGATCTGTTCTTGTTCTTTCCCAGTCTTCTTTTTGCAACCAAACCATCCAAATATCATAATCTATCCCTCCTCTATTCCCACTTCTGTTTGATGCAAAAGAAAGCATTTTACCATCCGAACTCCAAGAAGGAGATCGATCACTTCTAGGGTGCATAGAAACATTAAATTTCTCTTTAGGATTATCTACAGATTGAATAAAAATTTCACTATCAAAATCTAAATCTTGTTGAGAGTATGCCAAGTATTTGCTATCCGGACTCCAACTCACACCAGAAGGAGCTGCCCAACCCTCAGAAAATGGAACAATATTGGTGATTTTTCCGTTTTTATAATCAGCAACCATTAAATTTCCACGACCAACTTGATAAGATACTTTTTTATGATCTGGAGATACCAATAGATTATAAACATCTTCTTTACTCTTTGTTAATTTCTTAGTTTTAATTTTTAAACTTCTTTCTAACCCCACTAAAGTATCTGTTGAGCTTGATACATAAATTTCATTATGACCCTCTCTATCAGAAATAAACAATACTTCTTTATCATTTATAAACTGTGGATTTCGATCTCGAAAAGGATGATTACTAACGTTATTGGTATACTTTTTATCTTTGTTATTTTCTTTTACAAAGATTTCACCTTCAATTTCCATAGCCGCTAATTTACCATTTGGTGAAACATCAAAAGTTGATATACCACTTGTTGTAGTTGCTGTTTTTTCTAGCTCAAAACGATAATCTGATGCAACATTTATACTTAGTTTTTTTGCTCTTCCGTTTTTTAACAGATACACATCAAATAATGTTGAATAAACAATAGTTCCGTTATCACTTACAGAAAAAGAAACTATTCCGTTTTTTGTTTGATTGGTTAACTTTTTTGGTACTCCATTTTTAGTTCCATTATCAGAAATAGCTTGTTGATAAATATTATATCTTCCACTTTCAGCACCAATATAATAGAGGTTTCCTTGTGCATCCCAAAGTGGAGAATGATCGTTTTTTTGAGTATCTGTAATTTGAATGTATTGGCTCGTTTTTTTATTGAAAACCCAAATATCTCTTTGTGCAGAACCTGTATAATCTTCTCTAGAAATTCTACAAGCGCCTTTAGCGTAGGCTATAAAATTACCATTTGGAGACTGAGTAGCCATTGAACCCAAAGCAGTAATTGTTCTTTCAGGAGTTCCTCCTTCTGCATGAACATGATACGTTTGAGCATCCCATTGTGGCCCTTTCAACACTCTATTTGTGGTAAATAAAATAGTGTTTTCTTTGGTCCAATCGTAAGGTGTATCTGTTGTAGGGTAGTATGTCATTTGTTTTGGCAATCCACCTGACTTAGAAATGGTAAATATATTATTGGCCCCCTTTCTATTTGATGAAAATGCTAAGTGAGTACCCTCAGTGTTCCAAACAGGATTCGCCTCATAGGCTTCATGTACTGTAATTCTTTTCGATAAATTTGTATTTAAATTATACACCCAAATATCTCCTTGAAAAGAAAACGCCAATTCTTGCGCATCAGGACTCAAACTAGGTATTCTAATTAATGAGTTTTGCGCAAAAATAAAAGTGAAGTTACATAAAAGGAAACAAATAAAAATAGTTTTTTTTGTCATCTTGGTTAGTTTTTAGACAACTAATGTAAACTATAATAATTTGCTACTTAGCCAATTGATTTAGCTTTAAGAATACTTTAAGGTTTTCTTAACTTATAATCGGTTGTATAAATTCGTCAATTTTATCAATTCCATTAGCACCTAAATTTTTGATAAACGCAGAACCTATAATTGCTCCATTTGCATAATTGCATGCCGTAGTAAAAGTAGCTTTATCAGAAATGCCAAAACCAACGATTAATTTACTTTGTAAATTCATGGCTTTTATTCTTTCAAAATAAGCAATCTGTTGATTAGAAATTTCACCTTTTGCTCCCGTAATTGAAGCTGAAGCTACCACATAAATAAATGCTTTTGTATAGCTATCAATCTTTTGAATTCTTTCTTCTGAAGTGTGAGGTGTAATTAAAAATACATTTGTTATTCCATATTTATCAAACAATTTTTGATAATGATTTTCAAACTCAACCATTGGCAAATCAGGAATAATTACAGTGTCTATTCCACAGTCTACTATTTTTTGACAAAATTTATCTTCGCCATATTTTAACATCTGATTTAAATATCCCATTAAAACCAAAGGGGTTTTATTCGAAGATTTAATGGATAATAATTGCTCAAATACGATGTCTAAATTGATGCCATTTTCTAACGCTTTTTGACTGCTATCTTGTATGGTTGGTCCGTCTGCTAAAGGATCAGAATATGGCAAGCCAACTTCTATAAAATCGACCTCACTTTTTTCTAATTGTTGAATTACTTTTTTGGTATCGTTAAGTTCAGGATATCCACAAGTAAAATATATAGATAATAAATTCTTGTCTTTTTGCTGAAATAATTGCTGAATTGAATTCATTTTTTTTGTTTAATTCTGTCATTGCGAGGAACGAAGCAATCTCACTATTAATTATCAGATGCCTTCACTTTGTTCGGAATGACGTTCTATTCTTTTAAATGCTTGATAAATGTCTCTAAATCTTTATCTCCCCTTCCTGATAAATTAATGATGACTACTTGATCTTTTTTCAAATCCATTTTCGGTAAAACAGCCAAAGCATGTGCTGTTTCTAGAGCAGGTATAATTCCTTCTAACTTAGATAATTCATAACCTGCATCTAGTGCTTCTTGATCTGTAGCATTTAAAAAAGTGGCTCTTTTACTTTCGTATAAATAAGCGTGTAAAGGACCTACTCCAGGATAATCTAAACCAGCAGAAATTGAATAAGGCTCTACAATTTGTCCATAATCATCTTGCATTAAAATCGTTTTAGAACCATGAATAATTCCCACTTCACCTAATTGAGAAGTTGCTGCACTTTCTCCCGAATTTACGCCTAAACCAGCTGCTTCAACAGCAACTAATTCTACTTCTTCCTCTTCCATGTAATGATAAAAAGCTCCTGCAGCATTGCTACCTCCTCCCACACAAGCAATAATAGTATCAGGATTTTCCTTTCCTGTTTTCTCTTTTAATTGCCATTTCATTTCTTCAGAAATAATAGCTTGTAGTCTTGCAACCATATCTGGATGTGGATGTGGACCTACTACAGAACCAATTAAGTAAAAGGTATCAGGATTCTGAATCCAATAACGAATGGCTTCATTTGTAGCATCTTTTAAAGTCTTTGAACCAGAGGTTGCAGGAACTACTTTTGCCCCTAACATTTTCATTCTGGCCACATTTGGTGCTTGACGAACAATATCTTTTTCGCCCATAAACACAGTACAGTCTAAGCCCATTAATGCACAAACTGTTGCAGTAGCCACTCCATGCTGCCCTGCACCTGTTTCAGCGATGATTTTTGTCTTCCCTAATTTCTTTGCAATTAGAACTTGACCTACTGTATTGTTAACTTTGTGCGCACCTGTATGACATAAATCTTCACGTTTTAAATAAATGTGAGCTCCATATTTTTCTGATAAACGTTCTGCCAAATATAAAGGCGTTGGACGCCCAACATAATCTTTTAGAAGTGACTTATACTCTGTTTGAAACTCCTCAGATTCGATAATTTGAATATAATTATCTTCTAATTCTTTTACATTTGGATATAGCAATTCAGGAATAAATGCGCCTCCAAATTGTCCAAAATATCCATCTTTATCTGGGTGAAATTTTGATTTCATATTTTTATAATATTCTGTCATTTCGAGTTTACAAAGCAATCTCTTTATACATAGATAGATTACTTCACTACGTTCGTAATAACGTTATTTTTAAACTTTTTTAAATCTCCTACTTTTTTTCTTCCTGGTTCAGATTCAAATTTACTATTTACATCTAAGGAATAAATTGGTAAATTTGATTTTGCTACTATTTGGATTTGTTCTACATCCTCTAAACCTATTCCTCCACTCAGAAAAAATGGTTTCTTGAACGGATATTTCTCTAAAACTGTCCAGTCAAATTTTGTTCCATTCCCACCTCTTTCTTTTCCCTTTGTGTCAAACAAAAAGAAATCTACAACATCTAAATAAGGTTCTAAAACATCAAAATTAAATTCATCTTTAATTCCGAAAACTTTAATAATCTCTAAGTTCTGATAAGACTTTGGCTTTTTAACCTTTTTTCTACCTTTGTTTTGTTCGATAAAAGATGTTCTACTAAACTCTAACTGTTCTTTAATTGATTCGATGTAAGCCACAGACTCATCTCCATGCAATTGAATAGCATCCAATTGATATTCTTCTATCATAGAAACTAAAATCTCTGGAATTTCATTCACAAAAACACCAGTTTTTTTAATTTCTTTAGGCAGCTCTGGAATGATTCCTTCAAAATTTCTTTTTGATTTTTCATAAAAAACAAAACCTAAATAATCAGGTTGTAATTCAGCAACTTGCTGAATATTTTCTGCGTATTTCATTCCACAAACCTTTAGCTTCATTATTTGTATGGTTTAATTGTTTATTTGTTTAATCGTGTAACTGTCTTCACTCAATTTCTATAAGTTATCTTTTACACAATTCAACAATTACACTTTTACACTCTTTTTTATCTAATTTGATTGATAAAATCTTGACAGGCTTCTCCTGGATTATCTGCTACCATAAAGTTTTCGCCTATTAAGAATCCTTGAAAACCAAACTCTTTTAAACCTGTTATAATTTTAGGATCAGAAATTCCGCTTTCCGAAACCTTAATGCAAGTATCAGGAATTTGATTTGCTAATTTAATCGAATGCTCTAAATCGACCTCAAAAGTTTTTAAATTTCGGTTATTAATTCCGATAATCTTGTTATCTAAATCGTTAATCTTATCTAAATCTTCTTGCGTATGTACTTCATACAACACACTTAATCCTAAATCAGTTGCTAAATTACCATAGTTTTTCAACTCTGTTGATGTTAAACAAGAAGCAATTAATAAAATTACATCTGCACCAATAGCCTTTGCTTCTACAATTTGAAAACCATCCACTACAAAATCTTTTCTTAAAATCGGTTTTGTTTGATTGATAACTCTGGCTTCCATTAAATCAGCCATGGTTCCTCCAAAAAAGGAAGTATCTGTTAAAATAGATTGTGCTGCTACATTAGCATCTAAATATCCATTAGTTACCTCAGCAATGGTTGCTTTGTCATTGATAATTCCTTTGGATGGAGATTGTCTTTTAAACTCAGCAATAATGCCTGTTGAACCCACTTCTAACAATGATTTTTTTAAAGATAATGGAGTTCTTTGAAACTTTGGGCTTTCCACCAATTTCTTTACAGGAACATCCGCTTTAATTTTAGCAACTTCCTTCTTTTTAAATGCGATTATTTTATCAAGTATATTCATTCAATTTTAAATAACATCTCGATACAAATTTGTTCATTCTTCACAAATTCACTCGATGTGACAGCACGTTTGTCAGTTCGAGTGATTTTCGATTTTATGAGAAAATTGTATCGAGAACATTTTTACTTATTTTTAATTTTATTATTTCTATTTTTAAAGAAAAAGTAAACAATAATTCCTAAAATCAAACCAATAATCATTTGCTTAAAAAGATCTTTAGTTTGGATTCCTATGGCTGTTCCTATCAATAAGAAAGCTGGAATAATAAGAATTAAATTGTTTTTCTTTTTTGTCATTCTTTTATTTTCAGACCTCACAGGTTTTAAAAACCTGTGAGGTCTTGTGTTGTTATAAACTCACTAACTTTTCTAATTTTTGTTTTGCTTTTCCTCCAAACAATGAGTCTTTGGCCTCCTCAAAAGCAGTTTCAAAAGACTTTTGATCATCAACAATCGTTAACGCAAAAGCAGCATTTGTTAATACCACATTATTTTGTGCTTCAGTTCCATTTCCGTCTAAAATTGACTTGAAAATTTTGGCTGCATCAGCAACATTATTCCCTCCAAATATTTCTGATTGTGCAATTCTTTTCTGCCCTAAATCTTCTGGATTTATAATTTGCTCTCCTTGTTTTGTAAAGATCTTAAATCCACTTGTCAAAGAAATTTCATCATAACCATCTAATGCGTGGATAATTCCGTAATTGATATTTTCTTCTTCTTGTAAAATGTAATTGTACAATCGTGCAACTTCTAAATTAAAAGTCCCCAACATATGATTTTTAGGTGAACTCGGATTTACCAAAGGTCCTAACATATTAAAGAATGTTTTTAACTTCAATGCTTTTCTTGTTGGTCCAACAGCTTTCATTGCAGGATGAAATTTCGGCGCATGCAAAAAACAAATATTTGCTTTTTCTAAATGCGCTCTTAAAACATTCTCATAATTTGTAAATTGATATCCAAAACTGGCTAACATATCTGAGGAACCAGATTGTGAAGACACAGAATAATTACCATGTTTTGCTACTTTTTGTCCTGTTCCTGCAACAATAAATGAAGTTAAGGTTGATATGTTGAATGTATCTTTTCCATCACCTCCTGTTCCAACAATATCAATGGTATTGTAATCTGATAAATCTACTTTTATGGATAACTCTCTTAAAGCTTCTCTAAAGCCAGAAAGTTCATCAGCAGTAATTGGACGCATCATAAAAACAGTCATAAAAGATGCTAAATGTGCATCATTGTATTTTTCTGCAGCAATATCTTTTAAGATTTGTTTTGCTTCAGATTTTGATAACCTTTCGTGATTATATAATTTGTTTAATATCTGTTTCATTTTTTTATTTTCCTGCAAGGTTTCAAAAACCTTGTAGGTATTAAATTAAGTGTTGTTTTACACCTACAAGGTTTTTGAAACCTTGCAGGAGTTTATAAAATTCCTAACCAATTGCTCACCAACATCAGTTAAAATAGATTCTGGGTGAAATTGAACTGCAGAAATTGGAAAAACTTTATGTTCAATTGCTTGAATTAATCCGTCTTCGTCTCTTGCTGTTACTTTTAATTCATTTGGAAAATCTATATCTGATGCTGCCCAAGAATGATAACGTGCTGCTAAAAATGTTTCTGGAACATCTTTAAAGATTATTGCATTTTTATCAGTTACTTTCATTTCTGTTGCAACTCCGTGAAAAACGTCATCTAAATTGATAATCGTACCTCCAAAAACTTCAGTAATTGCTTGTAAACCTAAGCAAACTCCAAAAATTGGTTTTATACCTGCATAGGTTTTAATTACCTCTTTTAAAATACCTGCTTCATCAGGAATCCCTGGTCCTGGAGACAACATTATTATATCATAATTTCCAACATCTGTAATGCTAATTTCGTTATTTCTAAAAACTGCAGGAAAATTACCTGTAATTTTTTCTACCATATGAACTAAGTTATAGGTAAACGAATCGTAATTATCTAAAATTAATATTTTCATAATTATAGTTTTTAAAGTTTGAATGTTTATAAAGTTCAAAAGTTTACAACTTTATAAACTTTATACTTTTCAACTTTTACACTTATATTTTCTCCGCTAAAATCAACGCTTTTTTCAACGCTGCTAATTTATTATTTACTTCTTGTAATTCTTTTTCTTCATCTGAATGAATTACAATTCCTGCACCTGCTTGATAATACAAGGTCTTATTTTTACTTACAAAACTACGAATTGCAATCGCTAAATTTACAGATCCATCTAAGCCAATAATTCCTACTGCACCTCCATAAAATCCTCTAGATTGATTTTCGTATTTATCTATCAACTGCATTGCCATATATTTTGGAGCACCACTTAATGTTCCTGCAGGGAAAGTATCACCTACAATTTCTATAGGATTTCCTTTTAATTGACCCGAAACTGTAGAAACTAAATGAATTACATGACTAAAATATTGTACTTCTTTAAACACTTCAACCTCTACATTATCTGCGTGTTTACTTAAATCATTTCGTGCTAAATCTACTAACATTACATGTTCAGCAGTTTCTTTTTTATCTGCTGATAATTTTTTTCCTAACTGAATATCTTTCGACATATCCCCTGTTCTTCTAAACGTTCCTGCAATAGGGTTGATTGTTGCTCTTCCTGCTGAAATTTTAATTTGTGCTTCTGGAGAAGACCCCATCAACTTAAAAGAACCATAATCAAAAAAGAACAAATAAGGAGAAGGATTTATCGAACGTAAGGCTCTATACACATTAAATTCGTCTCCTTTAAATTTTTGCTGAAATTGACGTGATAAAACTAATTGAAAAACATCTCCTCTTTTACAATGTGCTTTTGCTTTCTTTACATACGCTTTAAATTCTTCACCTTCTACATTGGATGTTTCATCACCTTGCATTTCAAAATTTTGCGTATTGAAGGCTTGAGCATCGATAATAGTTTGAATTTCTTTAATTCGAGACTCAGTACCTTCTTCAATGTTTTCTATTAAAGTCATTTCATCATTAAAATGATTGATGGCTATTATAAATCTGTAGAAACTATATTGCAGCAAAGGGATTGCAGATGGAGCCTGATCTACATTTAAAGTAATGTTTTCAAAATACTGCACAGAATCATATGTTGTATAACCATACAACCCATTGAATCCTTTTAATTCTTGAGGACAGTCTAAATCAATCGCTTGACTATAGTTTTCAAAAATAGTATTGAAATTTTTGTCAATTTTATGATTAGCTAATTGAACTCCTTTATGAGCAAAACTTAAGTGATGGTTTTCTGCTTTTATAGTTACCACAGGTTCTATAGCAATAAAAGAAAAACTTTCTTCCTTGCTATGATAGTCTGAACTTTCTAACAACAGTGTATTTGCAAATCTATCTCTAAAACGCAAATACAAACCAACAGGAGTAATGGTATCTGCAATTTTATTTTTTGATAATGTTTTAAATTTTATTTTTTCCATTTATGCTGAATTTAATTTCAGTATTTCTTCTTTCATAATACTAAATGCTGAAATAAATTCAGCATTATAAAAAAAGGCTTATCGTGAGATAAGCCTTTTTTTATAATATTAATATTTAGGTATATGCTCACTTAATTATTTAAGAGAGTTCCACCACCATATTGTATTCGTATTATTTTTCATTCTTAATACAAATGTAGAAAGGGTTTTTTAGTTGAACAAATTTATTGTGAGGTTTTTTTTGCTGAATTTATTTCTTTAAATAGAATCAGACCTGACAGCCCTCGATAGTTATAATCCATTACTAAATAATATAAAAAAGTAAAAATTATTAACCGATATTAAATTAACGGTTTATAAAAACAATTAAAACTCGTTAATTTGTTGCTCCAAACAATGTGTTTGATTTGAATTTACTGAATTAATGAATGCGCCAATAATTTATGTTAAATTATTGGTGTGTTTTTTTTAGTCTAAAACGAAATTGAATCTGTAAATAAAAATAAATAAATACTTGTAGACAAAACAATTCTATATATATTTGTCAATAATTAAAGGAAATATGAGCAACAATAACAATAATAATTTCAATAATCCTAATTTTTAGGACTGGAAGGTTGTTGTTTAAAAAATAGATAAAGCCTTCCAAATTTTGGAAGGCTTTTTTGTTATTCTGAACTTGTTTCAGAATCTAAAAAAAATATTAGAAATGAGTAAAATGATGACCGTCGATATTCTGTCGAGTATTAAAGGAGCTAAAGCATCTGAGACAGTAAATAAACTTTTTGATGTAATTAAAAAAGCAAATACTTCAACTAGTAATTTTGGAAATAATTCTGATAATGTTTTGTCTTTAGATGATTTAAGAGAGGATGTTGTCGTAGATAGTTCTCAAATAGAAAAGGATATTATTATTGAAAACTTCCCAGAGAAAAAGGATGGTTATTTAGTAGTTGCTAAAGTGATAGAAGATTAAATTAGTTTTTAGTTGTTGGTTTGTAGTAAATAGTCCAAACTGACTCAAATAAAAAAATAAAGCTTACATAATGAGCGAAATACACAAAATTCATCAACAATTGATGAGTAAACAAGTTACTTGTGCAGGTTTGGTGCAAAGTAAATTAGACTTGTTAAAACAAAATACACACAATACTGTCAACTCACTTTTAGCAAATATAGCTTTAGAAGCTGCAGCTAAAGTAGATACAAAAATTAAAAACGGTCAAGAAATAGGTTTGTTAGAAGGAATTCCTTTTGGCATTAAAGATGTCTACATGTTACAAGGAACCTATACTACAGCAAGCTCTGATTTACTTAAAAAATACAAATCACCTTATACAGCAACTGCAATTCAGAAATTATTAGATGCAGGTGCAATTCC
The DNA here is from genome assembly GCA_965661915.1 of Polaribacter sp. GTDB lineage: Bacteria > Bacteroidota > Bacteroidia > Flavobacteriales > Flavobacteriaceae > Polaribacter. The sequence continues at coordinate 85,473 of CBFIFR010000001.1, forward strand.
TTTAGTAAAAGAAAATTGTGATAGTTTTGGACACGGATCATCCTCAGAAAACACCATTTTTGGCGCTGTCAAAAATGCAATTCATCCTGATTTAGTTGGTGGGGGATCTAGTGGAGGTTCTGCTGTAAATATTGCCAAAGATTATACTGTGTTTTCAATTGGAGGAGATACAGGAGGTTCTATTCGTCAACCTGCTGGATACAATAATGTCTACGGATTAAAACCAACCTATGGTAGAATTTCGAGATTTGGTTTGATGGCATACGCATCTTCTACAGATTGTGTTGGACCCATTGCAAAATCGATAGAAGACATTAGAATCGTTTTAAATGTGATGAGTGGAAAAGACATAAAAGATCAAACTACTTATCAGTCAGAAGAAATTTCGGAAGAAGCGATTTTAAATGCTGATGGAATTAAAACCATTGGCTATTTTAAAAACTTTATAGAAAGTGATGCTATTGGGGCTCAAGTTAAAGCAGATTTTTTAGCATCCATAGAAAAAATAAAAGCAAAAGGAATTGAAGTAAAAGAATTAGACTTTTTTGAATCTGATACCCTAGTTTCTACCTATTATACTTTAGCAATGGCTGAAACTGCGTCTAATTTATCGAGATTAGATGGTACAAATTACGGAGCAAGAATTGAAGGTGATAATCTAAAAGATACCTATTCAATTACGCGTTCAGAAAATTTTTCTGAAGAATCGAAAAGAAGAATTGTTGGTGGAAATCAAGTATTATCTCAAGGTTTTTCTGATGAAATTTATCTAAAAGGTTTAAACTTAAGAGATCAAATTTCTGAGAATTTTGAAAAGGATTTCAAAGAGGTGGATATTATTTTATCACCTGTAACACCTAATTCACCGCCAAAAATTGGAGACAGCTTAAACGATCCTTTGTCAATGTATTTATCTGATGCGTATACTGTCGGATTTAGTTTAGGACAATTGCCAACGTTAACTATACCACAAGGAACTGAAACAGGAGTTCAAATTTCTGCGGCAAAAAATAATGACGAACTTGTTTTGAAGTTTGCAAACTTCTTAAAAGAATTGATATAATGGAGTTAGAACAACTAAATGAGCTGTTAAAAAAGCACGAACTAGAGTTAGTAATTGGTTTAGAAACGCACGTTCGTTTAAACACAAAAACCAAGTTATTTTGTTCTTGTGCAAACCAAGAAACCGAACATCCAAATACTAATATCTGTTCAGTTTGTACTGGGCAAATGGGTGTTTTACCTTCTATTAATAAAGAAGCAATTACCAAAGCCATTTATTTTGGAAAAGCAGTTAAATCTACTTTTGAAAATGAGGTGATATCTTGGGATCGTAAGCATTACGAATATCCAGATAATCCAAAAAACATACAGATTACACAGTTTCATAATCCTGTAATTCCTGATGGACAAGTTTCTTGTTTCAGAAATGATGGATCTCAATTTACAGTGAACTTAACGCAAGTTCATATTGAGGAAGATGCTGCAAAATTAATGCACGAAAAGAAAGTTTCTCTAGTCGATTTTAACAAAGCTGGTGTACCTTTAATTGAGATTGTAACTGAACCTTGTATCAGACATATTGAGGATGCTTCAACGTATGCACAATACATCCAAAGAATTGTTCAGAATTTAAAAATATCCGAAGCAAATTTGGAGAAAGGTGAATTTAAATCTGATGTTTCTGTATCACTTAGAAAAAAACACAGCTACAACTTAAATCCAAGAACAGAAATCAAAAACTTGAACTCTTTTAAGTTTATGATTGAAGCTTTAAAAGAAGAAGTTGAAAAACAATTAAATTACTACATAGAACATAAAGATTTCAGACCAGACCAAACTACTGTATTGTTTGATGCAGATTTAAAGCAAACCAAAACAATGCGTAAAAAAGAGTTTGAAGCGGATTACAGGTTTATTTCTGAGCCAGATTTACCTTTTGTAAGCATTAAAAACGTTGTAGAAAGCATATATGTTGATGTTAGTTCTTTGCCTTTTGCAGTTGAATCTATTTTGATAAAAGGTGGAGTTTTGCCACAAGATGCTAAGTTTTTTACTGCGGATTCATTGCGTTCAGAAACTTTTATCGCCATTAATAATGTGATTAAAGATCCGTCTTTTGTGGCAAAAACGTTGGTAAACAATATTGGTGCAGATGAATATGCAAATATTCATAATGTAAATCAGTTAATTGAAATTTTCCAATTATTCAAAGCTGATAAAATTACGTCTGTATTAGTCCAAAATGGAATTACGAGATATTTAAAAGACAGAACTTTCGATTACAAAAAGTACTTTGATGAAAATACTATTTCAGAAGCTCAGATAAAAGAAGCTGTTGCTAAAGTTATTTCAGAAAATGAAGCGATTGCTAATGACATCAAAAATGGTAATCAAGGAAAAGCAGGAATTTTAGTAGGGAAAACAATTAAAATTATTGGTAAAGGAGCTTCAGGAAAAATGATTCGTGAAGAGATTTTACAAGCTGTTAGCGAAAATTCAGCCTTTAGCAATTCGCCTTTAGCAGTTAGCGAAAAGCCAACAGCGAAAAGCCAACAGCCAACTGCTAAAAATGAGCAAGAGTTACAACAAACACCAATTGTAATCAAAGAAAACTACAGAACTCATAAAATATCAGAATTATCAGACGACTCTATTAAAGATGAAGTTACTTTATCTGGTTGGGTTTCTAGTGTTAGAGATCATGGAGAATTAATTTTTATCGATTTAAGAGATTCTAGTTATCAAGTTTTTCAGGTTCGTTTAAGTAGAGAAACTTTTCCGAATTTAGATGAATTGGTAAAACTAAAACCAGAAACTGTAATTATGGTTACTGGTGTTGTAGTTCAGAGAAAAGAAGATGATTATAATGCTGGATTAAGAACTGGTAAAATTGAACTTGAAACCTCTGCATTAGAAATTTTAAACTTATCTAAAACTTTGCCTTTTGAAATTAAAAGAGCAATGAAAACCAATGAAAATGTTCGTTTTCAATATAAGTTTTTAGATCATAGAAATGATGAAGTTCGTAAGGCAATTGTGAATCGTCACAAAGTGATAAAATTACTTCGTGATATTTTAGATGAAGAAGATTTTTTAGAAATAGAAACTCCTATTTTAACTGCTGGTACAGACGAAGGTGCAAGAGAATTTATTGTACCAACAAGAAAACAAGCAGGTTCTTTTTACACGTTACCACAAGCACCTCAACAATTTAAACAAATGTTGATGGTTGGTGGATTTGAAAAATATTTCCAAATCGCACGTTGTTTTAGAGACGAAGATTCTAGAGGAGACAGACAACCTGAATTTACACAATTAGATATTGAAATGGCATATGCAAGTATGCAACAAATTATAGATTTAAACACCAAAATGTTTAATGAAATAGTGAAGAAAATCTATGGTAAAAAATGGATTTTACGTCCTTTTGAAGTAATTACTTACAAAGAAGCTATGGATAAATATGGTTGTGATAGACCAGATTTACGTTATGGTTTACAAATGCAAGACATTACTGAAATTGTAAAAGACACTACTTTTCAAGTTTTTAGTAAACCTATTGATGAAGGTGGAATTGTAAAGTGTATTAAAGTTTCTGCTGAAGAGCAAGGCAATAAACGTATGTCTAAAGGTCAAATTGAAAACTTGACAGCTATTGCACAACAAAATGGTTTAGGTGGTTTGGCGTACATTATTGTAAACGAAAATGATTTACAATCGCCAATTATTAAGTTTTTAGGTGAAGAAATTGCTGCAAACATCATAAAAGCAACAGACGCTCAAATTGGTGATATTGTATTTTTCTCTGCTGCTGATTATGCAACTGCAAACAAAGCTTTAGATGCTGTTCGTCAAGAAATGGGACGAATTTTAAAGTTGATAAATCCAAAGGAGTTGAGACCAGCTTGGGTGGTAGATTTCCCAATGTTTGAAAAAACAGATGAAGGTAGATGGACGTTTACGCACAATCCATTCTCAATGCCAGCTGTGTACGATTTAGAGAAACATATGAATGGTGAAGGCGAAGAAATTGGAACAATCATCGCTCAACAATACGACTTAATCTTAAATGGTTACGAAATTGGTGGTGGTTCTGTGCGTGCACACAAAGCAGAAATTTTAGAAGCAACCTATAAAAATATGGGGTATAATAAAGAAGAAATGATAAAAAGTGTTGGAACGATGTATAAAGCGTTTCAATATGGAGCACCTCCTCATGGAGGAATTGCTTGGGGTGTAGACAGATTAATGATGATTTTAGAGAAAAAAGCTTCTATTAGAGAAGTAATGGCTTTCCCAAAAACAGGAACATCCGAAGACTTATTATTTAATGCGCCATCGATTTTATCGGATAAAAAAGTAGAAGAAATGAATGTAAAAATTATGAGAAAGTAATTTTCTACGAACTTCTTTAAACTATTAAAAATCTCACTTTTGTGAGATTTTTTTTACATAATTAATTTAACAAATTAGAATAAAACATGTTAATAGACCTTTTCTAGTATTTTAAAATCAGTCAAACCATAAAAACCTCAACAGAAACTACAGGACAGATAGCTTTTTAATATTTTATAATTTGTGATACTAAATAAATAGAGAAAAAAAATCAATCTTGATATGGCAAAAAAAATACTTTTTTTATTCGTTTCATTAGCAGTTGCCTCAAATTTTTCATTGGCAAAGAATTCGTCTGAAAGCTATTCTAATTTTGCAACCCATACTGAAAACCTAAAAATAATTTCTAATAACGATAATTATACAACATCATCATCTCTTGAAATTAATGCTATACAAGCAATAAAGAATGGTAGTTGGCAAGATGTAACAATTTGGTCCACAGGAAACGTGCCTAACGCTTCAGACAATGTTTCAATACCTGCTGGAATAACCGTAAGTTTAGTTGGAACAGTAAAAGCCAAAACCATTACTATTCAAGGTGTTTTAAGGGGAATTAAGGCTCAAAACAATAATGCATCAATAGATTTAGAAACAGAAATGATTACAGTTATGGGCGCTAATGCCCTTTTTGAAATTGGTACAGAAGAGCAACCTTATATTGCTGATGGAAAATGTAAAATAACTCTTGTTGGAGAAGATAAGAATAGTACTACTACAATGGGTGATAATTTTATAGCTGCAATGAATGGTGGCACTATAGAATTGCATGGAAAAGAAAAAATAAGTTGGACACATTTGGGCGCTAATGCTACAGTTGGCGCTAAAGAAATTACAATGTCTAAACCTGTTGATTGGGAAATTGGCGACGAAATTGTTATTGTATCTAGCAGAAGAGATTGGAATGAAGCTGAAAAAAGAACCATTAATTCTATTAGTAACAATAGATTAAAAATTACTTTTCTAGAAGGTTTAAATTACCCACATTTTAGTCAAATAAAAACATATACTAGAGCAAAAGACAACAAAAGCTGGACTGCAGACTTAAGAGCTGAAGTAGGACTTTTATCTCACAACATAAAAATTCAAGGAGCTGCAAATAGTGAGGCAACTGGTTTTGGTGGTCACATTATGGCTATGGCAAATAGCACGCTTAATGCGAGTAGTATAGAGCTTTACAGAATGGGGCAAAAAGCAAAATTAGGAAAATATCCTTGGCATTGGCATTTATTGCATGAATTTGGAACTGGGCAATATATTAAAAATTCAAGTATTCATAAATCATTTAATAGAGCTATTACTATACATGGAACTAGCTACACAACTGTAGACAATAACTTCATTTACGATCATATAGGGCATGGTGTGTTTCTTGAAGATGGAAGTGAACGTTTTAATGTTATAAAAAACAATGTTGCATTACTAACCATAAAACCTAAAAAAGGTGAAGAGGTTACTCCTTCTGATAATCAATTAGATGAAGTTCAAAATAGAACTCCTGCTACCTATTGGATTACAAATCCAAACAATACCTTCCAAAATAACGTAGCTGCAGGCACTCAAGGAACAGGATATTGGTTTGCTTTTCCAAAAAAACCTATGGGAGATTCTGCAAACGACCCCAGATTTAATGATATTGAACCTTACAAGGAACCTTTAGGTATGTTTAAAGGAAATAAAACTCATAGCAGTACTAGTGGTGTAGATGTTTTTGATCAACTTACTGCCAATCATAAAATACTTAGCAATAGAGGGTGGCAAAACAAAGAACAACATTTGTTGGAAGATTGCACTTGGTATTCTAATAAACTTGGTGTTTATTCTGGTTTAGGAAACAGTGTAGGAAATCGATTTGATTATACAAGTAATCTTATTTTCTACAATAATATTATGATTGATAATGCGACTGCCATTCAATTTGCAAGTTTTTCACAGGTTCAAGAATCTGTGGTTGTAGCAGATTCTGGAACAGGTATTTTACAGGGAAATACAAGATTATACAGAATGTATGATGGTCCAGGACAAATTAAAGATTCTCATTTTGTGGGTTGGAATAAGGGTACAAAAACTTTTATAAGCAGTGGTGGTGCAGCAACAAAAAACACAAATCATCGTTTTTCGGGCATTACAACAGACAATAATGAAATTCCCCATGTAATATTACCAAATTTTGATATTCCAATTAAAAATGATGATACTAGACCTCAAAATCCTTCTCATCCAAGAAATTGGATTACTGTATTATTAGATGAAGATGGTTCTTTAACTGGTAAGGCAAACTCATCCATTGTTAGCAATCATCAATTTATGCTGGTTGGAGACGAAACAAAACCTTCCAATTGGGTAAGAGCGTATGTAAGTCCGCATAATTTTGTTTCATCAGTACTTCGTTTTCCTGGTTTATCTACAGCTCAAATTCCAAACGTTTCTTGTAGAAGAATAAAAGATAAAACTCCAATTGCTTCTGCTTATCATATATACGGATTTAAAACTTTTATTCAGTTTCCATTTATTGTAAACGAAGGCTTCCAATACAACTATACTTTTGAAGCGCTACCAACTACAAAAAAAATTAATATAGCCATGGAAAACGCAAAAGTTGGTGATCACTACATTGTAAAATTTTCTGATTTTGGAAAACTTGGTGGTTTAAATTTAACTTTTGCTGGAAAAAGTTTAACTGAAAGCAATTCGTTAGGTTCACTTAATAACAGTGATAGTAACTCTTTTTATAAAGAACCTGATGGAGATGTTTTTATAAAACTTGTAGCTACCCAATTAAATCAAACTATAAACATAAGCTGGTCTAGTAACTTTACTGTACCTATGCTAGATACCGATAATGATTTAATGAGTGATCGAAGTGAAATTGCTAATGGCACAAATCCATTTAGTGATGATGGCACTTTAAATACCGTAGATTTTATAGCTAATAATGAAGTAAACCTTTTTCCAAACCCTGTAAGCGATTTTTTAAATTTCTCTGGTAATTACTTTACTTCTGATACTAATATTCAACTTTTCGATTTAATGGGTAAAGTTGTGCTTACAAAGGAACTAAAAGCCAATTCTAATGCTGGCAAGGAATCCATAAACATTTCTAATTTGCCATCGGGGTTTTACATTGTAGTTATGAAAAATAGAAATAAGACTATAGCAAAAAAAATAGTAATTAATTAAATTCCTTTTTCAAAACTATATAAAATAATATTTCTTATATAAAAACAAACATTTCTTTATATCTTATAAAAAAGTAAAAACCTCATTATTGTGAGGCTTTCTGTTTTAGATTATTTTTAAATCCTTACAAATACTGGAACTGACAGCAAGGTGACATTTAAATGGCGTGTAAAAAACCATGAGTTCTGCATACATTTGTATCATGAAATCAAGTAAAATGAAACCAAAAACAATTAAAGAAAATTTATTGTATCAACGAAAGTTAAAAGGATTAACTCAAAACCAACTTTCTGAAAAAACCACAGTGGGTGTTCGCACAATTCAGCGAATTGAAAAGGGAGAAGTACAACCACATTTACAAACTATAAAATTATTGGCTGTTGGTTTAGGTATTGAAGTTGACGATTTAATTCCTTTAGAAAACCCTAATGAAGAAACCATTGAAAAAAAATGGATGTTATTGTTTCATGCCATTCCTTTTTTAGGACTAATCATCCCTTTAGGAAATATCTTGTTTCCACTTTTTCTATGGATTCATAAAGCCAACGATAATAAAATATACAATAATCATGGTAAAGCTGTAGTTAATTTTCATTGTTCAATAACCCTATATTTCATTATTTCTTTACTTTTATTTTTTCCTTTTCCTGGTATTAATTTCTTTTTGACTGCTGCTGTAGTTGTATTTGGAATACTAACAAGCCTAGTAAATGTATTCTCATCATTAAATAAAGGAGCTTTCAATTATCCTTTTTCAATTCCTTTTTTAAAATCTAAAAGAATTTAACCCCTTAACGTTTTTTATATTATGATAGGATTATTAGTGATAGTAGTAATTTCATGGTGTCTGTTGCACTTTATTGAGAAAAAAAATATCAATGTTTTAGGTATTATACCCAATCAAAAAAGAATTCAAGAATTTTTTATAGCATTATTATTTATAACATCAATACACTCTTTAAGCTGTTATATTGAAGGCGTTTTGTTAAATATAAATTGGCAATTAAACCACAAGATAAATTATATCAACATTTTTAATGCTTTTATTTATCACTTTAAATCTGCCTTAACAGAAGATTTAATCTTTAGAGGAGCAATTTTGTATATATTAATTCAAAGAATAGGATCAAACAAAGCAATATTAATATCTGCAATTTGTTTTGGGATTTACCATCTATTTTCTTTTAGTATAAAATTAGATCGCATTATTCCTATACTTTATATTTTTATTGTAACTGGTTTTGCTGGCTATGTTTGGGCGTATACGTTTTATAAAACAAAGTCTATTTATATGGCTTTTGGATTTCACTTAGGTGTTAACTTGATTAATACATGTATCTATAAATCACAACCTTATGGAGAATTAATTTTCTCTGAAATATCAAGATCAGATATTTCAATATGGAACAACTTTATCGTTGTAATTTTTAAAGGATTATTCACCTCAATTGTAACCTTAATTTTCTTAAAATTATACCTTAAAAATCAGGCTCAAAAAATTAATACAACAAGAGATGATAAAATATTATGATAAAAATTATGGTAATTTTAATTTTTAAGAGAAACTTGATATTGTAAAACAGCCATTCCTTTATAACCCTTTTGCTCAATTGTATTGGCATCAAAAATTGGTCTGTGTTGATAGCCTACACTAATTTTATTAGAGTGATTCCCATTCATCAAAAAATTTACGGTAAAGTCAAATACTGTCATTTGATCATTTAGAGCATCCCAGTTAGAACTTTGAATTGCTATATTGGGTTGAATTACGTAAGAATAACCAAGTAATTTGGTTTCTTTAAACGCATATCCAAACTGCATGTACCATGTTGTTCCTGTACCAATCATAGGAAAAGCTACACCTGCACCATTAAAATCTGTTCCTCCTCCACTTGTAGGGTTATTAGCACCAACATTTCTAATATAATTATTCCCAAAATTATAATCATAATAGCCTAAATATGCTGTAATGGCATCATCGTTTGCTAAAGGTAAATTTAAAAAAGAATCCACAGCCCAGTGTTCCATATCGTAAAAGTTAGTAGTGGCTAATAGTGCATCACCATCACTCATTGCTTTACTTTGAAATTGGTATCCTGCACCGATATTAAAAACTTTTTTACTCTGAACATAGGTACCCACTTGATAAGCAGATTTATTTGATTCATGCTCAAAAAATTGATATTTAACATAGGTAGAAGTTTTTACTCTTGGTTTATTATTTGCAAAATTAACTTCACCATTTGGAATAACAGACACAAAATAAGGTCTATTAAATGCTAATCTATAATCAAATTTACCAGCTTGCCCTTTAATCCAAGCACCAAATAAACGACCAATATCATCATTTTTTTCTACTGAATTTAAAGGAAACAAAGGAGAATCAAGCCCCATTAATGTTTTATTAGAACGAATATTCCAACGACTTAATCCTTGCCAACCAGATTTTCCAAAACCAACTTCAAAAAATTTTGCAAAAGAATATTCTGCATATAAATCTAATATCTCTAAAGAAATATCTTTCGTTTTAAAATTAAAATTATTCCCGCCTAAAATTGAATAAAAGAATATTTTTGGAGTTATTTGAGAGTAAATTGGTATGCGTAACCTACGTATTGAAATATCGTAAAATTCAGAAGTTGGTTCATTTTGTATAAGAGACCCTTCATTTAAATCAGAATAACGCATCCATAACTGCGCTCTAATATTCCATTTTATTTCAGGTTTAAACTTCTTCTTTTCTTGTCCACTTGAAATAATTGAAGAAAATAACACCAATACCAACAACCATTTTTTAATCTGTTTCATCATATCTTTTATTATAAATAACGGGACAAAATTAAGAGATACATATTCATCAAAACGTGACAATCATCATAAAATTTTCCACTTTTTTTAAACATCAAAAAGCTAAATCGATGTAGTTAGCCTTTTTCTTATTATCAAAATAATCTCTTTTAAAGCATTTTTCACTTATTGATGAAATTCCAATAGATAAATACTATTAAAATGCGTTTTAAGATGCTTTTTAATCGTTTTAAGACACTTTTAGAGTTATTAACATTTTCTATTTTTATCAACATAAAAAGAATAAAAGTGCTATTTTTCCTTATATTTGAAGGTTGCAAAATGTGCAATTTTCAATCAAAATTATAATATAAACCTATAAAATGAGCGAAGAAATTAAAAAAGAATACGATGCTTCCAGTATTCAGGCATTAGAAGGAATGGAACATGTTAGAATGCGTCCATCTATGTATATTGGAGACGTTGGTGTGCGTGGTTTACACCATTTAGTTTATGAAGTTGTAGATAACTCCATTGATGAAGCAATGGGTGGTTATTGTGATGAAATTGATGTTATTATTAATGAAGACAATTCTATTACTACCAAAGATAATGGACGTGGAATTCCTGTAGGTATTCATAAAAAAGAAGGTGTTTCTGCGCTACAAGTAGTAATGACAAAAATTGGTGCTGGTGGTAAATTCGATAAAGATTCTTATAAAGTTTCTGGGGGTTTACATGGTGTAGGTGTAAGTTGTGTAAATGCACTTTCAGAACATTTAACAGCAACTGTTCACAAAGAAGGTAAAGTTTGGCAGCAAGAATACGAAAAAGGTAAAACGTTATATCCTGTAAAAACGATTGGAGAAACCGATTTTACAGGTACCATTGTTACTTTTTCGCCAGACAAATCTATTTTTACGCAAACAACAGAGTACAGCTATGAAACACTGGCAACTAGAATGCGTGAACTTGCCTTTTTAAATAAAGGTATTACAATTACCTTAACTGATAAAAGAAGAACTGATGATGAAGGTAATTATCCAACAGAAACATTTCATTCTGATGAAGGTTTGCCCGAATTTATAAAGTATTTAGATTCTACTCGAGAGCAATTGACAGCGAATATAATTTCTATGGAAGGCGAAAAAAATGGTATTCCTGTAGAAGTTGCTATGGTTTACAACACCTCTTATGCAGAAAACTTACATTCGTATGTAAACAACATTAATACTCATGAAGGAGGTACACATTTATCTGGCTTTAGACGTGGTTTAACAAGTACGTTAAAAAAGTATGCAGATGAATCTGGTTTATTAAAAAATGTAAAGTTTGAGATTGCTGGTGATGATTTTAGAGAAGGTTTAACTGCCATCGTTTCTGTAAAAGTGGCAGAACCTCAGTTTGAGGGCCAAACAAAAACAAAGCTAGGAAACAGAGAGGTAACCTCTGCTGTTTCGCAAGCTGTTGCAGAAATGCTAACTAATTATTTAGAAGAGAATCCTAGTGATGCAAAAACCATAGTTCAAAAAGTAATTTTAGCAGCACAAGCAAGACATGCAGCACGTAAAGCTAGAGAAATGGTGCAGCGAAAAACTGTAATGTCTATTGGTGGCTTACCTGGTAAATTATCTGACTGTTCTGAAACTGATCCTGCTCAATGTGAAATTTTCTTAGTTGAGGGAGATTCTGCAGGGGGTACTGCAAAACAAGGTAGAGACAGAAACTTCCAAGCAATTTTACCTCTTCGTGGAAAAATTTTAAATGTTGAAAAAGCGATGCAACATAAAGTTTTTGAAAACGAAGAAATCAAAAATATGTTTACAGCTTTAGGGGTTTCTATTGGTACAGAAGAAGATCCAAGAGCTTTAAATTTATCTAAAGTTCGTTATCATAAAGTAGTTATTATGTGTGATGCTGATGTAGATGGGTCTCATATTGCTACTTTAATACTCACTTTTTTCTTTAGATATATGCGTGAAATGGTAGAGCAAGGCTATATTTATATTGCAACACCTCCTTTGTATTTAGTTAAAAAAGGACAAAAAAGAGAATATGCTTGGGATGACAATCAACGAGATTTGATTGTGCAACAAATGGGGGGAACTGTTAACGTACAACGTTATAAAGGTCTTGGAGAAATGAACGCAGAACAACTTTGGGACACTACTATGAATCCTGAGTTTAGAACTTTACGTAAAGTGGTTATAGACAATCAAACAGAAGCGGATAGGGTGTTTTCTATGCTTATGGGAGATGAAGTTCCACCAAGAAGAGACTTTATTGAACGTAATGCAAAATATGCAAATATTGATGTATAACACACCCTATTAAGAACAAATCATACACATTTCTCAAAAGGAATGTGTATTTTTTTTTATATTCGTAACAATAAAACCTAAATTTAAATAATTATAAACCAAATAACTACAATATGAAAAAAGCTATTTTATTTTTTATAGGTGTATTCACCCTATCATTTAATTCAAAAGCACAAGATGGTTTTGAAAATATTCTATTGGCAGACGTCAATGACTCACAAAAACTTTTACAAGCCTATTTTGCGCCAGGTATGGAAGGCTTTATCAACGGTATGAATTCAGGATGGTATCATACTGCTAAAGTGCATAAAAAATTAGGTTTCGATATTTCTATAGGTGTAAGTGGAGCTCAAATACCATCAGAAAAAGATTTAATAAATATATCTGCATTAGGACTTTCGAATAATTTATCTTCAACATCTTCTACAACACCATCTTTTTCTGGTCCTGATACTGGAGCTACTTTTCAGGTAACAAGAGATGTTGATGGCCAATCTGTTACAGCAGATTTTACTGCTCCTGGTGGTGTAAGTTTACCCGCAAACTTAGTACCTGCACCTGCAGTGCAAATTGGCTTAGGATTGCCTTGGAAACTTGAAGCTATGGTAAGATTTGTACCGAATATAAACTTTGGTGAAGACCAAGATGAAAGCTCTTTAAACTTATTTGGTGTTGGACTTAAAAAGGAAATTACAAACTGGTTTGGTCCAATGGATAAAACCCCACTACACGTTTCTGTATTAGCAGCTTACACCTCAATGACAGTGAGTTATGGTATAGCTGATATCAATTCTGGAAATATTAGAACTCAAAATGCATTAGCAGAGTTTGATTTGAATGCTTTTACAGTACAAGCAATTGCTTCTTTAAATTTTCCATTTATAAATGTGTTTGGAGGTATTGGATATAACTCTGGCTCATCATCTTTTAATATGTCTGGTACGTATACAGGGGTATTTGATACAGGTTTTCCAGCTCCAAACGATACAGTAACCGAAACGTTAAGCATACCATCAAATTTAGATTTTAATTCTAGTGGAATTGCTACTACTCTTGGTGCTAGGCTAAGTTTAGGTTTTTTTAAAATATATGGTAGCTACGCTATACAAGAATACAATACTGCAAATTTAGGTATTGCTTTTAGTTTAAGATAACAAAAAAGTTCTATAAAAAAAGCATCTAGAAATAGGTGTTTTTTTTATGATTATAATATCTCTAAATATTTTATAAATCGTATTTTTACAACGTAAAATTATTACAAATTAAAAAAACAGAAAAGATATGAAAGTTACAGTTGTTGGTGCTGGTGCAGTTGGTGCAAGTTGTGCAGAATACATTGCTATTAAAGACTTTGCTGCAGAAGTGGTTTTGTTAGATATTAAAGAAGGTTATGCAGAAGGAAAAGCTATGGATTTAATGCAAACTGCATCTCTAAACGCATTTGATACCAAAATTACGGGTAGTACAAACGATTATGCTAAAACAGCAGGTTCTGATATCTGCGTAATTACTTCTGGAATTCCTCGTAAACCAGGTATGACACGTGAAGAATTAATAGGAATCAATGCTGGAATTGTAAAAACAGTTTCTTCTAACTTGATAGAGCATTCACCGAATACAATTATCATTGTAGTTTCTAATCCTATGGATACCATGACCTATTTAGTGCATAAAACTACAGGATTACCAAAAAATAGAATTATTGGTATGGGTGGTGCTTTAGATTCTGCTCGTTTTAAGTATAGATTAGCAGAAGCTTTAGGTGCTCCTATTTCTGATGTTGATGGAATGGTTATTGGTGGTCACTCAGATAAAGGTATGGTTCCTTTAACAAGATTAGCTACTAGAAACTCTGTACCTGTTTCTGAATTTATTTCTGATGATAGATTAACGCAAGTTAAAGAAGATACTAAAGTTGGTGGTGCAACTTTAACTAAATTATTGGGTACTTCTGCTTGGTATGCTCCTGGTGCTGCAGTATCTGGTTTGGTGCAAGCAATAGCTTGTGACCAAAAGAAAATATTTCCTTGTTCTACTTTATTAGATGGCGAATATGGTTTATCTGACCTATGCATAGGAGTTCCTGTGGTATTAGGAAAAGAAGGAATTGAAAGTATTGTAGAGATTAACTTAAATGATGCTGAAAAAGCACATTTACAAGAATCTGCTGCTGGAGTTTCTAAAACTAACGGATTGTTAGAATTATAGTCTTCAATACATAAAATTTTTAGACCATATTTAAAATAACAGGGTCTTATAACAAAAAAAACGCTTAGAACTCTCTGAGCGTTTTTTTAGGTTTTATAGTTGGATTATCTTCATTAATTTCAAATACCTTATTTAATTCAATATCATTATTTTCATTTCACTATAATTATTGATAGAAATTATATGTTATCAACTAAAGAACAAAACCATAACAAGTCTATTTAAACAAATTGGCATCATAAAAAAAGTAATGCAACAAAAAAATCCATCAAAGATGTACTTTAATGGATTTTACTTTAAATAACATTGAACTTTTATTTAATCATTGTTAAGTGCCATTTTAGATTCTGATTTCCAAACATTTACAGATGCAATAGCATTATCTTGATAGTTAATTTCTTTTAAAGATTCTTTATCCCAAATTAACCATTTACCAACTTTTTTACCATTTTTATAGTTACCAATTTGAATTTTGTTACCAGATTTATCAAAACGAACCCACTCTCCAGTTAATTTTTTATCTTTAAAGTAACCTTGAGTTTTTATAGAGCCATCTTCATAATAATAAGTAGCTTTTACTAAATCTTTTTCAGCCTTAAAAGTCGGTTTTTTTTCTTGTCCATATGCTAATATACCTAAGCATAAAATAACAATTGAAATAATTTTTTTCATGATTATTGTGTTTTAAGGTTTACATTTACTTTACAAATATACATATTTATTTACATTATATCAACCTTTTGGTAACATTAATTTAACATTGAGAATCTGTTTTAGATAATATATTAATTTTGAATGAAGTATATTTAATGCATATTTAAACCTAACACACTGATAAAATGCAACTTAAACGAAACCTAACATATATTTAACCCTTAACTATTTTTTATGAAATATTTATCCTTCACTTTTACTTTATTTGTTATAATCATACATATTTACATTGTGTATTTAGAAATGGTACTCTGGACGACTAAAAAGGGCATTAAAACATTTGGGTTAAAAAGTAAAGAATTTGCTGAACAAACTAAAATAATGGCAGCAAACCAGGGCTTATACAACGCATTTTTAGCTGTTGGATTAATTTGGTCATTAATTACAAGCAATACAGATGTTACTATATTCTTTTTAATATGTGTTCTTATTGCTGGTATTTACGGGGGTTACTCCACAAAAAAAATCAGTATATTTTACATTCAATCTTTACCAGCACTACTTGGTATTATTACAACCTTATTAATCTAACAAATCGTTTTATAATTCTATCTAAAACTATTATTTTTACAGCCAATTTTAACAAATTATATTATGGATAAATACATGGAATCAGCCATAGAGCTTTTGATTTTATACACCCCAAAAGTAATAACAGCTTTACTAATACTTATTATTGGTTTATATCTGATTAAAGTAATCGTTAAATCATCAAAAAAAGTAATGACCAAAAGAGGTGTAGACGTTACACTGCAAAAATTTTTAGGAAACTTGACGAATTGGATTTTAAAAATTTTACTTTTTATTACCGTAATTTCATTATTAGGTATAGAAACTACCTCTTTTGCTGCTATTATAGCCTCAGCAGGTTTAGCTATTGGTTTAGCGTTACAAGGGTCTTTAGGTAACTTTGCTGGTGGCGTTTTAATAATGATTTTTAAACCTTTTAAAATAGGAGATTATATACAGGCCCAAGGTGAAAGTGGTACTGTAAAAGAAATTCAAATATTTATAACTAAGCTAAATACTCCTGATAATAAAGAAATTATTATCCCTAATGGATCACTTTCTAATGGTAATATCGTCAATTTTAGTACAGAAGATACAAGACGCTTAGACATAACTTTCGGTGTTGGTTACGATTCTAATATTAAAGAAACTAAAGACGTTATATTTAGTGTAATTAAAGCTCATTCTTCTATTTTAACAGAACCTGCTCCTGCAGTAAATTTATCTGAATTAGCAGATAGCTCGATTAACTTTTTTACAAGGGTTTGGGTAAAAAAAGAAGATTATTGGAATGTAAAGTTTGACTTAATTGAACAAACCAAAGAAGCTCTAGATGCTGCTGGTATAGATATACCTTACCCTCATAGAGTTAACATTAATAAATCTGAATAAATTAAAAAGTAGGTTTTTTCTTTTTTTCAGGAATCACTACAAAATCTTTTAAATAAAAAGGCTCAAAATAAGCGACATTTTCGATGTCGCTTTTTTTGTATTTATCAAATGATAATTGTGCCATTTGTTCTGCAGATGGAAATTTATCTGCTATAAAAATAGCATTGGTATGCGTTATAGTACTTTTACATTTTTCAGCACCATCTCCTAAAAAATAGACCTTTGTATCTTTTAAATATTCTAAAAAAGAGGTCTCATCTATAATTTCTGCTTTTATTTCTCTTATTTGTTGATGATTATGATTGTAAACTGATGCGTACACTTCCATTCTTCGAGCATCAATCATGGGTACAATTAATCCCTCATCAATAGAAATAGCATGAGATAATGATGTTAGAGTATCGATTGAAATTAAAGGTTTATCAAAAGCAAAACACAAGCCTTTGGCTGCAGATACTCCAATACGTAAACCTGTATAAGAACCTGGGCCTTTACTTACAGCAACAGCATCAATCTTTTTAGGTGATAGTTTAGCCTCTTTTAAAACATCTTCAATAAAAGGATGCAACACTTCTGCGTGCGAATAGTTACCATTATTCAACTCTTTGATTGCTAAAATTTCTCCATTTTTAGCTATACTGACTGAACAATTTTTTGTGGCTGTTTCAATATTTAAAATGATACTCAAAATCTGTTTTTTATGCAAATATAGTTCAAAAAGAAAACCTCACTAAATTAGTGAGGCTTTACATATATTTTTTAAAAAATTACTCTAAAACTAAATCGCCAGCATAAAACTGTAATACTTTAGTTTTAAACACATAATCGTATTTAGAACTAATTAAAGTAGCTTGTGCATTTACCAAACGTGTTCTTACTTGGTCAAAATCAAACTGAGTCATCGCTCCAAAATTATAACGTTCTTGAGCGTTTTTAAAGGCTTCTTTTTGTGATGCTAAAGATATCTTAGCTGCTTCGTAACTTTTTAAAGCAGTTCTTACATCTAAAAAAGCTTGTTCTATGGTTTGTTTTAAGTTTACTTTTTCGCTTTCTAACCTTAATTGAAAAACTTCTTTATTAATTACAGATTGAGCTACTCTATTTTTAGTTTGAAATCTGTTAAAAATTGGAATACTTACATTAAATCCTGCACCATAACCAAAGTTATCACTTAATTGATCAAACAAAGGAGTATTAGAAAAACCTGTTGGTAAGTTTAAATTGTATCCATAATTAGTAGACAAACCTACAGATGCAGATATAGAAGGTAAAAATGAGGCTTTAGATATTTCTATACTTAAATCTGCATTTTCAATAGCTAATTTTGCACGAGCAATTTCTGGCATTCTATTTAAAGATTTATCATACACCATATTGGAATTATTATAAAACAAATTAGCTGATGGTTGACCAACATCTACAGGTGCAACATCAAAATTAACCACTGGTACTTGTAATATTTGCGCTAAATTTAATAAGGCTAAATCTAACGTATTTTCTTGTGTAATTACGGCTTGTAAATTGGTTGCTGCAGTAGATTGTGTGTTTAATAAATCTCCTTTTGGTATTACACCAGATTTGAACCTTGCTTCTGCAGCTTCAATTTGAGTTTTACTAATTTCGTATTGCACCTTAGCAGCTTCAAGGTTTTCTTTTGCAAACAAGATGTTTAAATATCCATTCACTACAAATAGTGAAATATCATTTTCCATTTGTTTTAGATCTAATAAACTAGATTCTACGCCTAATTGTGCTTGTTTATAGATATTGGTGTTTCTAAAACCATTAAATACTGTAATACCTGAGCTAGCATTTAAAGAACCTCCAAAAAAACTTGTATTCACCCTATCTTGTGAAACAGGATCAAAACCAGTACCAAAGTTTAAATTACCACCCGTATTTGCATTTAAATTTGGCAAGAAGTTACCCTTAGCAATATCAACATCTTTTTTGGCCAACTCTAGGCTTAATCTATTTTGTTGAATAGAAATATTTTTCTTTAATGCTTCGTCTACACATTCTTTAAGTGTCCATTGTTTTTGAGAAAAGGTAGCTATGGAAGATAAAAAAGCTACAAATACTATAAGTTTAATTTTCAAAACAGGTTTGTTTTTGGTTGATTTTTACTCGTCTTTATTTCATCAAAAGATTATAAATTCTTTTAATAATATCTATAAGACGATTAAAAGTAAAATATGTTACAACAATTTACTCTTATTGAAATGTTAATTTTTAGCGCGCTTTCGATATCTATAAAGAGTAAAAAATAAAATACCAATTAATAGGTAAGGAAAAACCATTAAATAAGTAATTCCATTGTTAACACCTTCTGCCATAGACACATCTCCATTTTCTACAACAGCCTTACACATAGCACATTGCGAATTCATTGCCTCACTTATAAAAAGGATTGTAATAAAAATAATTCGTTTCATTATTTAATTTTAATAGTGTTACCTCTTATACAATATTATACAGTTTATAATTCACAAGAGTTCATTTTTATATTTTAAAATATAGCTACAATTACTATAGCTCTTTAATTGTATTTATTATTCCAATTCTTATTTACGCTTTTTCTTATGTAATGAAAAATTCTAAAAAATACTGCAAATAAAACAGCTTGAATAACAATACTTATCCATTCAAAATAAATATCGAATAAAAGATGACCAATAAATTGAGTGCTTGCAAACATTAAAAATAAAACAGGAATGTAGATTGAAAAATATTTCCATAAAGGAATGGAGTTCATGTACTCTGTTTCCTCATTTACATTTTTATTAAGTTTGTTATTGATACTTTCTAAATTCACAATTTCATATTCTTATTCGTTACGTATAAACCATAAATAATACTAGTTACTATTTTTACACCAAAGAAAACAACCCATTTTCCATTTCTAAAATTCTCATCTGCAATAAGGTTAAAATCACCCTTAAGGAAAGCGTTCCAATCTTTCCAAAGCAGTGTTATAAAAGTTAGAATGATAAAAAAAGGGACAGATACTTTTAAAAAATTCAACCAAAATTCAGGCAATTTAATTTTTTCTTTAAAAGTCATTATTTTAATTTTTCATTAGAATGATGACGATTATGATCTCGTTTTGCTTTTATATCTAACTTTTTAGTAAAAGCATCTTCTAAATTAATATTGGTTTGATTTGCCAAGCACAAAACCACAAATAATACATCTGCCAATTCTTCACCTAAATCTTTACTTTTATCTGATTCCTTTTCACTTTGTTCTCCATAACGCCTCGCAATAATTCTTGCCACTTCTCCAACCTCCTCTGTTAATTGAGCCATATTGGTTAATTCATTAAAATAACGAACTCCGTGATTTTTAATCCAATCATCCACTTGTTGTTGTGCCTTTTGTATGCTCATTTCTTTAAAATTAGGATTGTACAATGTGAATTTTTTGCTACTAAAACAAGTATTTTTTATGTTTTATTTTAGCACTACAAAGATAAAAATAAAAAAGTCCTTAACTTAAATTGTTAAGGACTTTTTATGCGGTCTGGACGGGACTCGAACCCGCGACCTCCTGCGTGACAGGCAGGCATTCTAACCAGCTGAACTACCAAACCGTTGCTAATAGCGGGTGCAAATATAATACAGATTTTTATATTTGCAAGCAGAAAATAAAAAAATTATTTAAAATTTTTTCTTTGTAGTAAATATGCAGTTAAAATATCGGAATAACCTTTATTTATATCTACTGGAACATAATCAATTTTATATTGCAAACATTTGTTTTTCAAATTTTTAAAATAACTCAGGGCTAAATCTTTGTATTTTTCTTGCACATTTTCAGCATATACATTTATTTCTGCACCTGTTTCAACATCTACAAATTTTTTGGGTGCATTATCAAAATTAAAATCAACTTCTGTCTTACTATCATAGGTATGAAATAAAACCACCTCATGTTTGTTGTATTTTAAATGACGTAAAGCTTCAAATAAATCTTCATTTTCTTTAGTGGTTTGAAACATATCTGTAAACAAAAAAATTAAAGAACGTCTATGAATCTTCTCTGCAATTTCATGTAAATATTGATAGGTTTCTGTACTCGCTTTAGAAGAAGAAGTTAATAATTTTTCCAATTGGTGTAATAACATTTTTCGATGACGCTCACTTCCTTTTTCAGGAGCATAATATTCGTAAGTATCTGCATATATACTTAAGCCCACAGCGTCTCTTTGTTTTTTTAAAATTTCCATTAAACAGGCTGTTGCTACCGCCGAAAACCCAACTTTATTTAAGCTATCTAGCGTCTGCTGTTGCACAACAGGATAATGCATGGATGCTGAATTATCTATAATAATATGGCATCTTAAATTGGTTTCTTCCTCGTATTTTTTGGTGTATAATTTTTCCGTTTTTGCAAATAACTTCCAATCGATATGACGTGTACTTTCTCCTTTATTATAGAGTTTATGCTCGGAAAACTCTACTGAAAAACCATGAAATGGACTTTTATGCATGCCTGTAATAAAACCTTCTACCACTTGTTTGGCAAGTAACTCTAAGTTCTTTATTTCTGAAGACTGAATATTAGATAATTTCATTACTAATTTTTTATTTTTTGGGTTCTAACTAAAATCTTCTGTGGTTTGTTGTAAATTTTGTAATAAAATCTAATCGTGTTTTCTTTAAAAATTATGAATATCAAAATTGATATTAACTATATATACAAAACCGTTAACTTTTTTATTATCATTTAGCGTAATCGGAACTATCTTTCTACTATAAGCTTCAGTTTCAAAACTATCTAAAACATCCCAATTTTTATTTAAGTTTTCAGAAACAAAAAGGAAACCTTCTACTTTAGATTTGGCATCACTTTTAATTAAACCTGGATAGCCTGTTTGCTTTTCCCAATCATTATCCAATTCAAATCCAAAAAGTGTTGCTTTTATGCAATCACCACCTATATTCTTTAATATATTATGATTAGAACACCCTGGTTTTAATGTACCATACACAAAAAGTTTATCCATAGGCTTTAAAAACTAAAATCCTAAAATAAAAAAAGGTTCGACGTTAGCCAAACCTTTTGTGTTTTATAAATTGTTAAACTACTATAATGCTGCATCAATTTTACCTGTATAAACATTTTTAGGTGCAACACCTACCTGTTTATCAACTACTTCACCATCTTTAAAAATTAAAACAGTTGGTATGTTTCTAACTCCATATTTAGCCGCAAATTCTTGGTTTGCATCAACATCTACCTTACCTACTACAGCTTTACCATCGTATTCAGCATGAATTTCATCAACAATTGGTCCAACCATTCTACATGGTCCACACCAAGCTGCCCAAAAATCTACTAATACTGGTTTGTCTGATTTTAATACTACCTCGTCAAAGGTTTCGTCTGTTATTTCTAAAGCCATCTATATATATTTTTTAATGTTATTTTAAATTTTGATAATCAAAAGTACACTTTTTATTTACTACTAAAATTTTTAAAAAATTGCTTTTTACTATCTATCTATCAATTGTTTTTATGAATAGCCTTAAAATAACTCACTAGCTATAGCGTGTATATTATCACTTTTACCCATAGAATAATAGTGTAAAACAGGCACACCTGCAGCTAATAATTCTTTAGATTGATTGATAGCAAACTCAATACCTACTTGACGAACATCTTTGTTCGTCTTACATTTTTCCACTTCAGAAATTAAAGTTTCTGGTATATCAATTCTAAAAACCTGAGGCAATAATTGCAAATGACGTTTAACAGCAATTGGCTTGATTCCTGGAATAATTGGCACATGAATTCCTGCATTTTTTGCAGCATCTACAAACTCAAAATACTTTTGATTGTCAAAAAACATTTGCGTTACCACATAATCTGCACCTGCGTCAACTTTTTCCTTTAATCGTTTTAAATCTGTTTGTAAAGAAGGTGCTTCTAAGTGTTTCTCTGGATAACCTGCAACCCCAATACAAAAATCTGAACAGTTATTTGTTTCTACAACATCATGCAAATACTTTCCTTTGTTTAAATTATGAATCTGTTCCACTAAATCTTTAGCATAGTGATTACCATCTTTATTAGGCGTAAAATATTTTTGATGACTCATTGCATCACCTCTTAACGCCATAACATTTTCTATTCCTAAATAATGACAATCTACCAAAACATATTCGGTTTCTTCTTTTGTGAAACCTCCACACAATACATGAGGTACTGTATCTACATTGTATTTATGCTTAATTGCGGCACAGATACCTACAGTTCCAGGACGCATTCTGGTAATTTTTCTATCTAACAACCCGTCTTTATCTATATAAACATATTCTTCTCTTGATGTTGTAACGTCTATAAATGGTGGTTTAAACTCCATTAATGGATCAATATTATCATACAATTGCTGAATGCTATTCCCTTTTTTTGGCGGAATAATTTCAAACGAAAACAATGTTTTTCCGTTTGCTTCTTTAATGTGATCTGTAATTTTCATTGTTGCTGAACTTGCGTGTACTGAATTTATTTCAGTATACGTATCTTATTATTATTTTCTTATTTGGGCGTTCCCTAAAGGTCGCGCTTTCCATTATATCCCTGAAACAAGTTCAGGGGATGCCATTTCAATCGCTAACGCAAAAGCCACTCTTATGAAAATTAGACCTCACAGGTTTTTAAAACCTGTGAGGTCTAAAATTATTAAGTAGCCAAAGTTGGATGCAACCATTTTTTAGCCTTTTCTTTTGTAATTCCTTTTCTTTCTGAGTAATCTTTAACTTGATCGTCGGTAATTTTACCCAAACCAAAATATTTGGCTTCTTTGTTGGCAAAATAATATCCAGAAACTGCAGCTGCTGGCCACATTGCCAAACTTTCGGTTAAACTTACTCCTATTTGATCTTCTACATCTAATAAATCCCAAATGGTTTCTTTTTCTAGATGATCTGGACAAGCAGGATAACCTGGTGCAGGACGAATTCCTTTGTAACTTTCTTTGATTAAATCATCATTGGTTAGTGCTTCGTCAGCTGCATAACCCCAATGCTTTGTTCTAATTTGTTTGTGTAAGTACTCAGCAAAAGCTTCTGCAAATCTGTCTGCAATGGCTTGTGCCATAATTGCATTATAATCATCTTCTTTTGTTCTGTAACTGTCTGCTAATTCTTGTGCTCCAAAGATACCCACACAAAAAGCCCCAATATAATCTTTTTTATCAGTTTCTTTCGGTGCTATAAAATCTGCTAATGCTAAATTTGGTATGCCTTCTCGCTTTTTCAATTGTTGACGTAAGGTTCTGAAAACAATTTTTTGGTTATCAGATTTCTCGACTGTGCTCGAAATGACATTTCTATTCGGTTTTCGAGAAACTTCAATATCATCATCATTGATTGTATTTGCTTCAAATAAACCAAAAATTGCTTTTGGTTTTAATAGTTGCTTTGCAATGATTTCTTTTATCATTTGTTGTGCTTCCTCGTACATTATGGTTGCTTGTTCTCCAACCACTTTATCCGTTAAAATATCAGGAAATTTTCCATGTAAATCCCAACTTCTAAAAAACGGACTCCAATCTATAAAAGGCACCAATTCTTTTAAACTTAATTGCTCCAAAGTTTGAATACCTAGTTCTTTTGGTTTGACAATTTCTGATGTTTTCCAATCAATTTTATATTTGCGCTTACGAGCTTCATCAATAGAGATATATGATTTTTCTTTACCTCGTTTTAAGAACTTAGTTCTGAATTCATCGTAGTCTTTCTTTAATGTTGCAACATATTCGTTGTTGGTTTTCTTATTTAATAAATCTCCAACAACAGTTACAGCTCTTGAGGCATCATTAACATGAACCACTGCTTTTTGATATTGCGTATCTATCTTTACTGCTGTATGTGCTTTAGAGGTTGTTGCACCACCAATTAATAAAGGCAACTCAAAATTTTGACGTTGCATTTCTTTGGCTAAATATACCATTTCATCTAGAGAAGGTGTAATTAATCCGCTTAAACCAATAGCATCCACTCGTTCATCAATAGCTGTTTGAATGATTTTTTCTGGTGGTACCATTACCCCTAAATCAACAATCTCATAATTATTACAAGCTAAAACAACACTCACAATATTTTTTCCAATATCGTGTACATCTCCCTTAACAGTTGCCATTAATATTTTACCAACAGGTTCTGATTTGTCTGATTTTGCTGCTTCAATAAACGGATTTAAATAGGCAACCGCTTTTTTCATAACTCTTGCAGATTTTACTACTTGAGGCAAAAACATTTTTCCTGCGCCAAATAAATCGCCAACTACATTCATACCAATCATTAAATGACCTTCAATGACCTCTATAGGAGCTTCTGCTTCTTGTCTTGCTTGTTCTACATCTTCAATAATAAAAGCATCTATACCTTTTACCAAAGCATGAGTAATCCTATCTTGTAACGGGTTTTCTCTCCAAGATAAATCTGCTCCAGCTGCTTTTTTAGAACCTTTTACAGTTTCTGCAAAATCGAGTAAACGTTCTGTAGCATCTTCTCTTCTGTTTAAAATAACATCTTCTACATGTTCTAATAAATCTTTAGGGATATCATCGTAAACCTCTAACATTGCAGGATTTACAATTCCCATATTCATTCCGTTTTGAATGGCATGATATAAGAATACAGAATGCATTGCTTCACGTACAGTATTATTTCCTCGAAACGAAAATGACACATTACTTACACCTCCACTAACTGAAACATTCGGTAAATTTTCTCTCACCCATTTTGTAGCTTCAATAAAATCGATTGCATTTCTTTTATGTTCGTCCATTCCTGTTGCTACAGGAAAAATGTTTAAATCGAAAATTATATCTTCTGAAGGAAAGTTTACTTTGTTGACTAAAATATCATAAGATCTTTTAGCTATTTCAATTCTTCGTTCGTAATTATCTGCTTGCCCTACCTCATCAAAAGCCATTACAATTACTGCTGCCCCATAACGTTTGATTTGATTAGCTTCCCAAATAAATTTTTCTTCTCCTTCTTTTAAAGAAATAGAGTTAACTACACATTTACCTTGTACAACTTGTAATCCTGCTTCAATGATTTCCCATTTAGAACTATCAATCATTATCGGAACTCTACAAATGTCTGGTTCTGCTGCAATTAAATTTAGAAAACGAACCATTGCTTCCTTTCCATCAATTAAACCATCATCAAAATTAATGTCTATAATTTGTGCACCACCATCAACTTGATGTCTAGCAATATCTATTGCTTCGTCAAATTTTTCTTCTTTGATTAAGCGTAAAAATTTACGTGAACCTGCAACATTTGTGCGTTCTCCAACGTTTATAAAATTGCTGTTTTCGTTCAAGATTAGCGGTTCTAATCCTGACAGTTTCATATAACGTTTTTGGTTAATAGTTGTTGGTTGTTGGTTGTTGGTCTTACTCATACTTTTAATTTCTTATAATAATTAATAAAACCATTTAATAGTTTTTTATTAGAAGTAATTTTTTCTAAAATGCTTTTTAATTGTTCTTCAGATATGTAATCTAAATCAAATGACAAATATAATTGTGTTTCAACTTCCTGCAAAGATCCTTTTGCTATGTATAAAAAATGTATTGTTTCTTTATTGGATTGTCTTCCTATACCTTCAGCTATATTAGAAGGCAAGGAAATAGAGCTTCTCCTAATTTGATTAGTCAAAGCATACAATTCTTCTTTAGGAAAATTATTAGTTAATAGATATACTTCTTTCACCAATTTTCTAGAATATTTCCAAACATCCAATTCTGTATAATTCATTATTATTTTGTTTATAATTATTAGTTTATAGTTGATGGTTTTAATTCTGACCCAAAACTATCAACTACTAACCACCAACCATCCTCGGTTTGTATTTTGAAGCAATATTTGCAATCATTTTAATATGTTCTGGACTTGTACCACAACATCCTCCAATAATATTAATTAAATTTTTCTTTAAATATTCTTCGATTTGCTCGCCCATTTCTTCTGGAGTTTCATCATATTCTCCAAACGCATTTGGTAATCCTGAATTTGGGTGCGCAGAAATTGCAAAATCCGTTTTGTTGGCTATTGCTTCTAGATGCGGTTGTAATAAATTGGCTCCTAAAGCACAATTAAATCCTACTGACAATAATGGAATATGAGAAACTGAAATTAAAAACGCTTCTGCTGTTTGGCCTGATAATGTTCTACCAGATGCATCAGTAATTGTTCCACTTAACATTACTGGTATTTCTATTTTTCTTTCCTCTTTTACTTGCTCAATAGCAAATAAAGCTGCTTTTGCATTTAATGTATCAAAAACAGTTTCTACTAATAAAATATCAGCTCCACCATCCATTAAAGCTTCTGCTTGTTGTTTATAAGCGACTCTTAATTCATCAAAAGTTACTGCTCTGTAACCTGGATCGTTTACATCTGGAGACATGCTTGCAGTTCTGTTCGTTGGTCCCATAGAACCCGCTACAAAACGAGGTTTGTGAGGTTGTTTTGCTGTAAATTCATCAGCAACTTCTTTGGCTATTTTTGCAGATTGATAGTTTAGCTCATACACCAAATCTTCCATTTGATAATCTGCCATTGCAATTGTTGTTCCTGAGAATGTATTCGTTTCAATAATATCTGCACCAACCTCAAAATATTTTCCATGAATGGTCTTAATTGCCTCTGGTTGGGTAATTGAAAGCAAATCATTATTACCCTGCAAAGGTGTTGGGTAATCTTTAAAGCGTTCGCCTCTAAAATCTTCTTCCGTAAATTTATAGGCTTGTAGCATGGTACCCATTGCACCATCTAAGACTAAAATTCTTTCTTGTAAAGCTTTGTATATGTTTGACATATTTTGTTATTCTTTAATATGTCATCAGGAAAAGTGAAGTACTTTTGCTGTTATCTTTCGAATGTAAAATCTATTTAGAAATTTCTAAAAGATACTGAAACAAGTTCAGCATACATTTGTAGAATGTAGCACCTTCTCTAAAGATACTGAAACAAGTTCAGTATTAAAAGGGTTGCCAAGGTCTCACAGGGTCTATTCCCTCAACCTTTCGTGATAACACATTAATAAGTTTATGAACTAAATTCGAGACAAAGTAACGAACTTTTTTTGTGTTTTTATAATTTATTCATAGATATCTGATGATAAGTATCGATCACCTCTATCACAAATAATTGCAACCACAACACCTTTATCAATTGAATTGGCAACTTTTAAAGCTGTAGCTACTGAACCTCCACTACTCATTCCAGAAAAAATACCTTCTTCTTGTGCTAAACGAATGGTCATTTCTTTGGCTTCTTCTTCACTAACTTCTAGAACTTGATCTATTTTATTTGCCTTGAAAATTGCTGGCAAATATTCTTCTGGCCATTTTCTAATTCCTGGAATTTTTGCCCCGTCTTTGGGTTGTGCACCTATAATTTGAATATTTTCATTTTTTCCTTTTAAAAAATCTGAAACTCCTGTAATGGTACCTGTAGTTCCCATTGCTGATACAAAATGGGTAACTTGCCCTTCTGTATCTCTCCAGATTTCTGGCCCTGTGGTATTGTAATGGGCTTTTGGATTATCGAAATTATCAAACTGATTTAGACGAAAATATCCTTTTTTATATTTTAATTTTAAAGCGTGATCAATAGCACCTTCCATACCTTTATCAGCAGGCGTTAAAATTACTTTTGCACCATAAGCACGCATTGTTTTTACTCTTTCAATTGTTGAGTTTTCCGGCATTGTAATGACCATATTCACCCCTAAAACCTTTGCCATTAATGCTAAAGCAATTCCTGTGTTTCCGCTTGTTGCTTCTACTAAAGTATCACCCTTTTTTATATTTTTTCTTTTGATTGCTTCAGAAATCATATAATAAGCAGCTCTGTCTTTTACACTTCCTCCAGGATTATTACCTTCTAGTTTTAACAATAAAGTTACGCCCTCCTTTTTGAAAATATGTTGCGCTTCCACCAATGGTGTATTTCCAACAAAATCTATGATACTTTTTGTTTGCATTTTAATTTCTCTTTTGAAATATTTTATTTTCTGATTGTACTGTAACTACCGAATTTTCTGATATAGATTCTGTAATACATACGTTTGCACCGATTACAGAGTTAGCACCTATAACAACGTCTCCTCCTAAAATAGTTGCATTTGCATAAATTACTACGCCATTTTCTATGGTTGGATGCCTTTTGGTAGATGCCAAACTTTTCTTTACTTGAATTCCGCCTAAAGTAACACCTTGAAAAATCTGCACATTATCTTTGATAATAGTAGTTTCTCCTATTACAATTCCTGTGGCATGATCAATAAAAAAAGAATCTCCAATTACTGCTCCAGGATGAATATCTGTACCTGTTGTACTATGCGCAAACTCACTCATCATTCTTGGTAAAATAGGCACCTCTAATTGCAACAATTTATGACTTAAGCGATGCACAGCAATAGCATAAAAACCTGGATACGCTAAGTAAACTTCTTCTAAACTTTTAGAAGCCGGATCATTTTTATGAGTAGCTATAGCATCTAAATCTAATTTTTCTCTTATTTCTGTAAAATGACTTTCGTAAGCAGCCCAAATTTCTTCACCCTCTTTAATGGATAGTCTTTCTAAAATTTTTAAAAATTGTACTTTTGTTTTTACTCCACTTTCTGACAAATGATTTACATCAAACAAATTGTTGATTAACTGTTTGGTAAACGTTGCTACAGCGTCTCGCAAACACATGCTGTAATTTTTAAACGCTACTATAGGTTCTACTTCTTTCATCATTTTAGATTATGCTTCTGGAGCTAATTCTACTTCTAGTCCGTCTATTTCTGGAGTCATTTGTATTTGACATCCTAATCTGCTGTTATCTTCTACATAAAACGCTTCTGCCAACATTGCGTCTTCATCATCAGATATTTCTGGTAATTCGTGGGCTGATTTTACATAGCATTGACAAGAGGCACACATTGCCATTCCACCACAAACTCCTATTGTACCTTCTTCTGCTAATTCGTAAGAACGTACAACTTCCATAAGATTCATTGCCATATCTGTTGGCGCAACAACATCATGCGTTACACCATTTCTATCTGTTATTTTTATATTGATGTCTTGCATCTTTTCTTGTTGTTAGACTTTAGTCTTTAACTATTCGTAATTTTTTCCTCTATTAAGTCTGCAAAGTTAAGTAATCCTGACAATTTACAAGTTTCAAACCTTAAACTATTTAAAACCTATACTTTCTTTATGTATATAAATTTGCGATTTAGTGTAAGAAAGCGTTTTGTTTCAAACTAGTTTAGCCCAGATTGAAACGGCATCCTTTTTTAGATGAGATTCCTGCCTTCGCAGGAATGACAGATAAAAAAGATATAGTGGAAAGCTGGAAATAGCTTCTAATAAACATTATTTTGACAACTATTTTTTGAGCTTAAAAAGCTATATAATACCTACAAGGTTTTGGAAACCTTGCAGGATTGCTATTCTATTGCTTTTACTACAGCTTTTGGCGCTTCTTTTTTTGTACCGTCAAAACCTTGAACTCCACCAACTGTGGTGTACTTCATTACATACTTTTTGTCTGGAAAAATTCTTTTGTATGCACTTTGACACATTAACGTAGCTTCATGGAAACCACAAAGAATGAGTTTTAGTTTTCCTGGATAGGTATTTACATCACCAATTGCGTAAATTCCTGGAATATTGGTTTGATAATCTAATGCATTATTTACTTTAATCGCATTTTTCTCAATTTCTAATCCCCAGTTACCAATTGGCCCTAATTTTGGTGATAAACCAAACAAGGGAATAAAGTGATCTGTATCTATAATAAACGCATGTTCCCCTTTTTTCTCTACAGCAACACCTGAAACTTTATCTGTACCTATAACACCCTTTACTTCTGCTGGAGTAATGATGTTAATTTTACCTAAATTCTTTAATTCTTGTGCTTTTTCTACAGAATCTAATGCGCCTCTAAACTCGTTTCTTCTATGGATTAAAGTTACTTCTGAAGCTACATCTGACAAGAAAATTGCCCAGTCTAAAGCAGAATCACCACCACCAGAAATGACTACTTTCTTATCTCTATACACTTCTGGTTCTTTAATAATGTACTCTACACCCTTATCTTCGAAATCAGCAATATTAGGAATCAATGGTTTTCTTGGTTCAAAAGACCCTAAACCACCTGCAATAGCAACTACTTTTGCATGATGTTTTGTTCCTTTGTTTGTTGTTACGATAAAGGTTCCATCATCTTGTTTATCAATAGTATCTGCACGTTCTCCTAAAGTAAATCCAGGTTCAAATTGTTTAATTTGTTCCATTAATTTATGCGTTAAATCTCCAGCTAAAATTTCTGGATACGCAGGAATATCATAAATAGGTTTCTTTGGATAAATCTCTGAACACTGACCACCTGGTTGTGGCAAAGCATCAATTAAATGACATTTTAACTTTAATAAACCCGCTTCAAAAACTGTAAATAATCCTGTTGGTCCTGCTCCGATAATTAGAATGTCTGTTGTAATCATTTTTCTTAATTTGCTTTTAGCTATTTGCTTTTAGCCATTTGCTAATTGCTAATTGCAAAAAGCTAAAGACTAAGAGCCGTCTTATTTCTCTACTAAACTTTTTGTAAAGTCATTTAATTTTTCAACTTTCTCCTCAAAGTTTCCTTTGATGGTTTTTCTATATTCGTTTAAATTTTTCACTAAATCGTCTACATTTTCTGGAATGACATCTTCAAAAAATTGACGTAACCTTTTGGCTGTTGTTGGCGATTTTCCATTTGTTGATATCGCCACTTTCACGTTTCCTTTGGTTACAATTCCGCCCATATAAAAATCGCAATAGGGTGGATTATCTGCAACATTTACCAATTTCGCTTCTGCTCTACAATCTTTCCAGACTTGCACATTTACTTCTGGTATATCTGTGGTTGCCACAACTATATGTCTTCCTTCTAAATATTTTTTGTGGTATACATCTTTAATCAATGTAACACATCCTTTTTTTGCCAAATCAATAGTTCCTTCTCTAAACATTGGTGAAACCATGGTTACTTTTGCATCAGGACTCGATTTTAATAGAAACGTTAATTTTTCTTCTGCCACAAAACCTCCACCTATAATTAAAAAATTTAGGTTTTTTGCTTTTAAAAAAATGGGATATAAATTATTTCTTTCCATTACACTACCCCTCTTAAATCGTTCGCGTAAAACTCCTGTAATTCTAAAATACTTTGACGATGGTTTACTACTTTACCCAACAAAATAATTGCTGGATTTTTCAATTCTTTTTCTAAAACAATATCTTCGATAGTGTCAACAGTTCCAACTCCTATTTTTTCTTCTGGTCTTGTACCATTTTGAATGATAGCAACTGGTAAATTATTTTTTCCTTCTGCTTGAAATAAAGCAACAATTTCAGGTAATTTACTCATCCCCATTAACACCACAACTGTTGCGTTTGATTTTGCAGCAAGTTTGATATCTTCTGATATTTTATGTTCTTTAGTTGTACCTGTAATCACCCAAAAACTTTCTGAACTTCCTCTTTTAGTAACAGGAATATTCTGATTTGCAGCAACTGCCATTGATGATGATATGCCTGGAATCATATCAACTTCGAGACCGAAATTTGCTGCATACTCCATTTCTTCTGCACCTCTACCAAAAATAAAAGGATCTCCCCCTTTTAGACGAACAACATGACCATTTGATTTTGCTCTGGCAACAATTAATTCATTGATTTGTTCTTGTTGATATTTATAACAACCTCTTCGTTTTCCCACAAAAATTTGTTCAGCTTCTGGATTGATATAATCTAACAATTCTTCATTTACCAAAGCATCGTACAACACTACATCAGCAGATTTTAATACTTTTATTGCTTTTACTGTTATTAAATCTACATCTCCAGGACCTGCACCTACAACTGTTAATTTTGGAATTTTAAACTTCATCATTTTTAGATTGTGCTTTCAGCAAAAGTATTAGATAGCTCTCTAAATCTTTTTACTTTTTCTAACAATTTTGCAGAATCATTGATATATTGCAAACAAAATTCTTTAGTTGGTGCATTTTTATTAATTTGATAAATTAACTCACTAAAAGATGTATTTAACTCAATTTTATCTGAAGCGATAAATAACTCATCAAACTGCTTTATAATTCCTGCGTGTGTATTTGTCTTTTTATTTTCTGCCAATAACATCGCTTTTGCGGTATTTACCAAAGATTGGTATGCGTAATAAATGGCTCCTGAATAGACTTTATTTTCATAAGCCTCTCTTGCTTTTTCAATTTTCTCTTCGCTCTCTAAAAACAAGGTTGCAATTAAATCGATCACCACACCTGCACATTCACCTACTCCAATTGCTTTTACGTACTTCTCTTCTTCACCCCAATCAATAAAATCTTCTTGAGTTAAGTTTGTTACATCTTGTAAATCTTGTAAGAAATTGTAGAAATATTTTTCTCCTTTTTCTTTATAATAGTCTACAAATTGTTTGCCGTTTGCGTTTTCTTCAAAATCGTTAAAGATTCTACGCAACGCCTCTGGGCCTCTTCTACTTGGTACTTTTACCACTTTATCAGCAAAAACAGCATTCCCATCACCTATATTACCTCCACCCAATAAGACTTGTAATGCTGGCGCCACTAATTTATCTTTAGTTCTCACAGTCATCCCTTGAAAACCAATATTTGCCATATTGTGTTGTCCACAAGCATTCATACATCCACTAATTTTAATCACTAAATCTTGATTTTCTAAATACTGAGGATACTCTGCTGCGATAACTCTTTCTAGTTCTTCTGCAATTCCTGTACTACTGGCAATACCTAAGTTACACGTATCTGTACCTGGACAAGCTGTAATATCTATTGCTTTGTTATACCCTGCTTCTACAAATCCTAATTTTTCTAATTCTTGATAGAAATAAGGCACTAAATCTTCTTTAACAAAAGGAATTACAATATTTTGACGTAAGGTTAAACGCAGTTCACCTGCAGCATAATTATCAACTAAATCTGCTAATAAACGTGCTTTGTCTGTATAAAAATCTCCTAATAAAACTTTGATTCCGATGGCAACAAAACCTTCTTGTTTCTGCGGAATTAAATTTGTCGATTTCCATAATTCAAAAGCTTCTTTGTTTTTAAGTTCAACTTCTGGATTTTCTACAGAAACTGGAGTTGATGCAACATAAGCATCTGCATCAATTGCAACTGTTTTTAATTCGATTGCTTTTTGTTCTTGTGCAATTAATTCTCTGAAAGCATCTAAACCAATGTCTTTCAATAAGAATTTCATTCTAGCTTTGGCCCTACTTTTACGCTCACCATATCTATCAAAAATTCTTAAAACACCCTCCATTAATGGAATTATTTTGTCTGATGGTAAGAAATCATATAATACATCTGCGTGTCTAGGTTGAGAACCTAAACCACCACCAACCATTACTTTAAAACCTCTTACTCCGTCTTGAATTTTAGCAATGTAGCCTAAATCATGCATATATGACAAGCCTGTATCTTCATCACTTGAAGAAAAAGAAACTTTGAATTTACGCCCCATTTCTTGACAAATAGGATTACGTAGAAAGAATTTATACAATGCATCTGCATAAGGAGAAACATCAAAAGGTTCGTTTACATCTATACCTGCAGTTTCTGATGCAGTAACATTTCTTACTGTATTTCCACATGCTTCTCTTAGCGTAACATCATCACGTTCTAATTCTGCCCATAATTCTGGAGTTCTGTTTAAATCTACATAGTGAATTTGAATATCTTGACGTGTGGTAATATGTAATCTACCTCTAGAATATTCATCTGAAACTTTAGAAATTCTGCGTAATTGATTACTTTTTATTTTACCATAAGGTATTTTAATACGAATCATTTGTACGCCTTCTTGACGCTGACCGTAAACACCTCTTGCTAGACGTAAACTTCTAAATTTTTCTTCATCAATTTGTAGATTGTTGAACGCTGCAATTTTATCTGCTAATTCAATAATGTCTTTTTCTACAACCGGATTTTCTATTTCTGTTCTAAAACTCTGCATTTCTTCTCGTTTAAATATTGAAAGTATTAAGGTTTTAAAATTTAATTTTCTTCCTTTTAACTGTCAAACTTTTTACTTTTTCTACTTGATAAAACCAACTCCTACTGTGTTGTTCGTTTTTGGGTTAATTAAAATAAATGATCCATTAGATTTGTTATCTTTATACGAATCAAAAGACAACGGTCTGCTTAATTTTAATTGAATATCACCTATCTGATTTAATTCTAATTCTGATGGACTTTCTTCAATACCCGAAAAATCAGTTTTAATAATACTTGATAATTGTGTGATTTTTGCTTGCGCATCATTTACACCATGCTTAATGTAATATTTTTGTGATGCTTGTAAGGGCTCTTTATCCATCCAACAAATGGTAGCATCCAATTGTTTTGCTATTTTTGGTTGCTCATCAACTTTTACCAACATATCACCTCTACTTACATTTACATTATCTTCTAAAGTGATGGTTACAGAACTTCCTCTTTTAGCTTTTTGATATTCTTTATCAAAGAAATTAATACTTTTAATTTTCGATTTAGTTAATGACGGTAATACTGCAATTGCATCACCTACTTCAAAATCTCCGCCATAAATTTTACCTGCATAACCTCTGTAATCATGATATTCCTCTGTTTTAGGTCTGATAACCGTTTGCACAGGAAAACGCGTTTGCGAATCATCATTAATATCATCTGAATCTAATCTTTCTAAATGGTGCATTAAGGTTTCTCCCTGATACCAATCCATATTGTCAGACTTTTCAACAACATTATCACCTTTTAATGCTGATAATGGTATGAATGTTAAATTCTGATTTTTATACTCGCTTTTACTTGCTAAATATTCTATTTCTCCTTTAATCTGATTAAATTTTTCTTCAGAAAAATCAACTAAATCCATTTTATTTATGGCAATTACAACATCTTTAATTCTCAATAAATTATTGATAAAAAAGTGTCTATAAGTTTGTTCTACAACTCCGTTTCTAGCATCAATTAAAACAATAGACGCCTGAGCAGTTGAAGCACCTGTTACCATATTTCTGGTATATTCTATGTGTCCAGGAGTATCTGCAATAATGAAACTCTTTTTTCTTGTAGAAAAATAAATGTGAGCTACATCAATGGTAATTCCTTGTTCGCGTTCTGCAACCAAACCATCAGTGGCTAAAGAGAAGTCTAAATAGTCAAATCCTCTTTGGCGACTTTTCTCTTCAATTGCCGCTAATTTATCATCAGTCAGTGATTTTGTATCGTATAAAATACGACCAATCAAGGTACTTTTACCATCATCTACACTCCCTGCTGTTGCTATTTTTAATACTTTCATTCTTTTTGGTTTGTGGTTATTGGTTTGTGGTTGTTGGTTCCTTACTATAAACTATCAACTAAAAACCAAAAACTATAATTTTTAGAAATACCCTTGTTGTTTTCTTTTTTCCATTGCTGCTTCAGAACGTTTGTCATCAATTCTTGCACCTCTTTCTGAAATGGAAGAATCTCTAATTTCTTCTACAACCTTCACAATATCTACAGCATCTGACAAAACTGCTGCTGTACAACTCATATCTCCAACTGTTCTAAAACGAACCATCCTTTCTACAACTTCCTCATCTTCATCTCTGTACACAACTTCGTCATCTGCAGACCAAATCATTCCGTCTCGAACAAAGGTTTTTCTTTTATGTGCAAAATATATCGAAGGAATTTCTATTTTTTCATTTTCGATATAAGACCAAACGTCTAATTCTGTCCAATTTGAAATTGGAAAGACACGAACATTTTGACCTAAATCAATTTTTCCATTTAACATATCAAATACTTCTGGGCGTTGATTTTTCTCATCCCATTGTCCAAAATCATCTCGTACAGAAAATATTCTTTCTTTGGCTCTTGCTTTTTCTTCGTCTCTTCTTGCTCCACCAATACAAGCATCAAAACCAAATTCTTCTATTGCATCTAATAATGTTTCAGTCTGCAACATATTTCTACTGGCATACCTACCGGTTTCTTCTTTTACTCTACCAGAATCGATATTATCTTGTACATTTCGCACAATTAATTCAACACCTAATTCCTCTACCAATCTGTCTCGAAATTCTATCGTTTCTGGAAAGTTATGCCCTGTATCAATATGCATTAATGGAAAAGGAATTTTTGCAGGGTAAAATGCTTTTTGTGCTAAACGTACTAAAGTTATACTGTCTTTTCCTCCAGAAAATAATAACACAGGTTTTTCAAACTGCGCTACTACTTCTCTAAAAATAAAAATTGCTTCACTCTCTAAAGCATCTACTTGTATTGTTTCTTTGCTCATTTTATATCTTTTTAGATGTGTAAACCACATTCGCGGTTACTCTCTACTTTTGTCGGGTCGAAATATGTAAACTCATTTGGCAAATCTTTTTCTTCTAAATAGGTATCTAATTCTTTATCTGACCAATTGTAAAATGGACTCACTTTTATGATACCATCTTTACTTTTAGAAACCACATCTATACTATTTCTAAAAGCAGTTTGTCCTTTTCTTAAATTCGTAAACCAAACATCTGGTTGATGGGCTGCCATAGCTCTAGAAAATGGTTCTAATTTTACTTGCTCTGTAAAAACAGTATGTTTTGGATCATCTATTGAAGGAACCCCTAAAACCACATTTCTATGAGCCACAGTTTGTTTTGGTGTATATAAATGAATGTTTAAATTCAATTTTTTAATAATTTCTTCTGCGTGTTTATACGTTTGTACTGTATTATAACCTGTATCACACCAAATTACCTTAATATCTTTTTTAACCTCTGTAACTGCATTTAAGATTGCTACTTCATAAGGTCTGAAATTTGTTGTGATTACAGGATTGTTTGCAAAAGAAATAGCCCAAGCAATAATTTCTGCTGGACTTTTATCTTCTAATTCTTTATTTATTTGTTCTAAGTTCAAACTCATTATTTTCCCCATTTTATTTTGTTCCAGATTCTTTCATGAAAGAAATATAAAACCAATTTTGTTAAAAAATCTACGGATGCTATTGATGCTGCTAATGTAATTTTACCTGTGAGAAAGTATGATACAACCAAAGTATCTAAAGTACCTATAAATCTCCAGCTAAAAGCTTTTACAATACTTCTTATTGGTTTCTCTGAAA
This sequence comes from Polaribacter sp., assembly GCA_965661915.1. GTDB lineage: Bacteria > Bacteroidota > Bacteroidia > Flavobacteriales > Flavobacteriaceae > Polaribacter. The sequence continues at coordinate 123,696 of CBFIFR010000001.1, forward strand.
CTTTATCTTCCTCAAAACTTTGTTTTGCTATTTTTTTACTAAAAATCATTTGATCTACAATCATAACAGCTTGTCCATATTAATACCCTACTCAATAGATAGGGTATGCAAACATACAGTTATTATATTGAAAAAATAAACATAGCATCTAAAAATTTATTACTACCCTATAGATTTAATAGATTAATAGTAAATTAAGGTTAATTTTAAGAAAATGAAACTACGAAATCCTTATCGTTACATAATTTTTGATTGATAAATAAAAAAGTTTGATACAAAAAAACTAAACTTAGAATGTTTTCCCTAAAGTTAGTTGTAAGGGGATAGCAACACCATCATTTCTAGTAAAGATGTTACCATTAGAATAATGCATAATTCTTAACTCGATGTTATATTTGCGCTTTTCACCAAAAAAAACACCAAAACCCATTGTATCATGATAAGTTATTTTTGGACCTGATTTAAAACCATCTATATCTGCTTTAGAAATAAATGCAGGCCCAATAATTGAATAGTTTGTATAAAAATCAAAACCCTTTTTTCGCATTAAATAAAAACGTAAAACAGGAAATATGGAAAAAGCAAAAACATCTGATTTACCTTTCCTTGATTGAAAATAGGTAGCACTTACTCCCCAATCTAAAGAAAAAATCTTTTCAGACCTGTAAATTAATCTTTGGTATGTTAGTGATACAGCGTGTTGCGCTTTTACATTACCTACCCAAAAAACAGGGATTCCAAAACTTTCGAAATTACCTACTGGTAAACTCATTCCGAAAAATTGGTTGAACCCAAAACCAATTGCGCCTGTGCCATAACTTACTTGAAAAATATTATTCGGAAAAAAATAGTTATTTGAAGCATATTCTACTGCAGTTTTGTCATCAATTTGTTGTAAATGGTATTCAAACCCCAAAGTTGCTTGAGAAATAGAGGGTTGATTATATCGATTTGATTTAGGTAAAAATGTTCCGTTTGCAGACAATCTCCATTTGTTAGACAATCTGTATTGTAAACCAAAACCATAAATTAAATTTGCAAAATGAGCATCCTCATAAATTACTTTATCATTTATAGAAAAACCGAATCTTGTTAAATTTGCAATACCTGCTTCAACATAAAATGATGTTTTGTTTTGTAGTTTAAAGTCTTTTTTAAGAGATAAAGACCAAGCATTGATCCAAACACTTCTATCATAACCAATATTATTTACGTTATCATATTTAAACCAAGAAGCTGGTCTCATAGTACCAAATTGTGCTGATAAATCTTTTGTTAATTTATGACCCAACAGCAATCTACCAGAAAACCAATTTCTACTGAATGTTTCTGTTTGATAACCATCAATTAAATTATCGTTTGAAAAAGGATAAAAAATTCCGCCTAAATTGACGCTGTAATAAGAATTTGAAAGAAAATTAGTAAACTTTGTTTTATGAACATTATCCTCTTGACTAAAAAAAAAGCTAACTGAAATAAAAAATATAAATATGGTTAAAAGTAGTTTTTTCATATAGCGCTATTTCTTACTACTCTTTTGATTTTTTTTCTCTCAAAGTTAAATCAGCCAAGGTAGTATTTCTAAATATTTGAAGCGTGTTATCTCTAACCTGTATCATTAACTTATGCACAGCACATGTATTTTCGTCTGGACAATCATCACATTTCTCATAGAAATTAAGGCTTACACATGGAACCATTGAAATTGGTCCTTCTAAACTTCGATATATTGTTGTCATCAAAATTTCTTTAGGTTCTTTTAATAAATAATACCCCCCACCTTTACCTTTTTTTGAACCTAAAAGACCGTTTTTACGAAGTGTTAATAAAATACTTTCTAAAAACTTCAATGAAATATTTTCCCTTTTTGATATTGTAGCTATTTGAACAGGTGTTTTATTTTCCTGTCTTGCTAAATATGTAAGGGCTTTAATTCCGTATTTTGTTTTTTTAGATAGCATAAAACAAAACTAATAAAATAATTGTTATTATTTTATTTTATCTGTATGACTCTTATAAGATATCATTTACATAAAAAAGAGGCTGTATAAAGTCTTTAGTGGTGTCATTTTGAGCGCAGTCGAAAAATCTATATAATTGATTAAATAGTAAAAGATTTCTCCATAAAGTCCTTTAGAACTCAATTTAGAGGTGTCAGAAATGTAGAATTCTTCCTCTTTAGATTAACTCAAATTTTTGCCTAAACACAACTTTTAGTCTTAACCCCTCTTAAAACCAACACCAAAAAATGAATTAAAATACAAAAACCTCATAATCAAATGATTATGAGGTTTTAAAGTTGGCCTACAAGGACTCGAACCTTGAATGTCGGTACCAAAAACCGGTGTGTTACCAATTACACCATAGGCCAATGCTTCTTAGCGGATGCAAATTTAATGCATTCTTTTAATTTTGCAAACAATTTTTTATAAAATTTGAATTTAACAAACTTTTATGAAAGTGTCATCAATTAGAAAACCCTGCTGAATCGTTATTTATTCATAATTATTAGTAAATTCGCCCACATATAATTATTTATTTTATGACACCAGCAAAATATAAAAAATGGAATATCATTTTAGGGTGGGTTACATTTGCTATTGCCTTATTTACCTATACACTAACTTTAGAACCCACAGTTAGTGCTTGGGATGTTGGAGAATATATTTCTACTGCTGTAAAGCTCGAAGTTGGGCATCCACCAGGCGCACCGCTTTTTCAAATGTTAGGGGCATTTTTTGCAATGTTTACTTCTGATAAAGCTGAAATTGCTAAAATGGTAAACTTTATGTCTGCTTTAGCTAGCGCATTTACCATTTTATTTATGTTCTGGACCATAAGTAATTTGGCAAAAAAATTAGCTGCAAAAACAGGTAATATTTCAAAAGGCAAACGCATTGCTATTTTGGGCAGTAGTGTGGTTGGCTCATTAACTTACACATTTTCCGATAGCTTTTGGTTTAGTGCAGTTGAAGGTGAAGTGTACGCAATGTCATCATTTTTAATGGCATTATTATTTTGGCTAGGTTTAAAATGGGAAAATGAAATTGAAACCTCTAGAGGCAATAAATGGTTGGTTTTAATTAGTTTTGTTGTTGGCTTATCCTTTGGAGTACATATACTTTCTTTATTAGTTATCCCAGCAATAGTAATGTTGTATTTCTTTAAAACCTACAAAAACATCAACTTAAAAACAACAGCAATAGCTACTGTTTTTTCTGTTTTAGTTTTAATATTAGTCTTTAAATTTATCTTTCCTTTTACACTAAAGTTTTTTAGTGCTTCAGAGCTGTTCTTTGTAAACTCTGTGGGCTTACCTTTTAATTCTGGAAGTATTATTGCAGCTATTATTCTAGTTGCTCTATTTATTTTTGGATTAAACTACACCAGAAAAAAGAAAAAAATTACTGCTAATACATTAATTTTATCTGTATTGTTTATAATGATTGGTTTTTCTTCATGGATGATGTTACCCATAAGAGCTAATGCAAATACAACCATTAACGAAAACAATCCATCAAGTGCACGCGAATTGTTAGCCTATTATGAACGTGAACAATATGGTGATGCTAATGTTTTTTATGACAAATATTACTCAAGTAAATACAGTGATGAGAGAGATAGAAAGAACCCAACAAAAGATGACAAACCAAAATACGAGAAAAAAGTTGTAAAAGGTAAAGATCGTTATGTAATCGTAAACGTATACAAAGATGTTTTACCTAATTATTCCGACAAACATAAAGGGTTTATACCAAGAATGGTAAATCCTGCATCTGAAGAAAAATACAAAGCTATAGCTGGGATCCCTGCAAACAGTAAACGTAGACCAACTTTTGCAGAAAACATTAAATTCATGTTAAGCTATCAGTTTGGCTACATGTATGGGCGTTATTTTATGTGGAATTTTGTAGGCAGACAAAATGATATTCAAGGTAACTTAGATATTTACAATGGAAATTGGATTAGCGGAATTGATTTTATTGATGAAGCAAGATTGGGTTCACAAAAAATGCTACCTTGGCAAGTATTACTAAATAAAGGTAGAAATACCTATTTTTTCTTACCACTTATTTTAGGACTTATTGGGCTCTTTTATCAAATAAAAAAAGATAAAAATAATTTCTTTGCATTATTTTTATTTTTTGCTTTTACAGGTTTTGCAATTATCTTTTATACAAACCCAAAACCTTTTGAACCCAGAGAACGTGATTACGCTGTTGTAGGTAGTTTTTACATTTTTGCTATTTGGGTTGGTTTTGGTGTACTAGCACTATATGAATATTTAAAATATTTAGGTTCTCGAAGAAAAGTGGCTGTTGCAGTTTCTGTGATTTCTTTATTAGCAGTACCTACTTTAATGGCTTTCCAAAATTGGGATGATCATGACAGATCTAACAGATATACAACGCGTTTAAATGCCCAAGCATATTTAGAAAGTTGCGACCCTAATGCCATTATGTTTACTATTGGTGATAATGACACATTTCCTCTTTGGTATATGCAAGAGGTAGAAGGCATTAGAACCGATATTAAATTGGTAAATACAAGTCTTTTTCAAACAGATTGGTACATAGATCAAATGAAAAGGAAAACTTACAAAGCAGACCCTATTCCATCACAATTAACACATGATGAATACAAATATGGAACCTTAGATGTTGCCTATTATTTTCAAGAATTATTTCCGCAATTAAAAGATTCTGTTTTAGAGTTAAATAATTTTATGAGATGGATTCAAAGCGATAGCAAACGTACTTTTTACGATTTAGATGATGATGGAAATCCTGAAAAAATATTACCAACCAATAAAATTCGTATTCCAGTAAACAAAGAAAATGTTTTAAAATATGGAATTGTTGCACAAAAGGATGCTGACAAAATTGTACCTTATATAGACATTACTATTGATAGAGCTATTGCTAAGAACACTATTTTAATGCTCGATATTTTAAATAATTTCGATTGGAAAAGACCTATTTATTTTACAGGTGGTTCTAATGCAGACAGCGAATACATTTGGCTAAAAGATTATTTACAATTAGATGGTGTAGCTTTTAAGTTGGTACCTATTAAGACCCCAACTAAAATTTATGATGGCAATGGACAATTAATTCGAAAATTAAGTTTGTTTGATATAGGTAGAATAGATGCCGAAAAAATGTATGAAAATGTTAAAAAATGGGATTGGAGAAATATAAATGATGGTGAGATTTATTTAGATGAACAAACCAAACGAAATGCCATTTCTTTAAGAAATAGTTTATTGCGCTTATCTAATGCTTTTGCTAAAGAAGGCGATACTATTAAAGCAATTGAAGTATTAGATTTATCTTTAGACAAAATGCCAATCGAAGATTTTGATCATTATAGTTTGTCTATGGAGTACCCAGAAATGTACTATAAATTGGGTGAAGATGATAAAGCTAGAAAAACAGCAGAGAATTTAATGCGTTTATTTAGAGAAAAACTAGTTTGGTTTAGCACTTTTGATGTGGACGACTTTGATATGGTTTTTGAAGAATTTGACATGACTTTTAGATATTTATACAGAGGTGTTATTGACCAAGTTGCACAATATGATAAAGACCCAGAATTAGTTAGAGAACTACAAGACGAGTACAATAAAACGCTTAGTTTATTTAGTCATATTTTCCCAGAAGAGACTGAAGAACTTCAAGAGTAAGTAATAAAAAACCGCAAATTAACATTTGCGGTTTTTCTATAAAATTATGTCCCTTAAAGATATTTTTGAATCATTTTTATTAATGCATCCGCATTTTTAAAACCTGTTTCTCGCCATTTCATTTCTCCATCTTTATAAATCATAAAAGTTGGGTTTCCTTTTACCCTTAAAGCATCTGCTAAAGTTTCGTTTTTAGTAATGTCAATTTTTATCACTTTTGCACTTTCACCCATAGCAGCTGCAACATCTCTTAAAATATTTATAGTACTTTCTTTCTCATCATAATCTGCATAAAAATCGATTAAGACTGGTTTGTTAATACTTATTAAATCTCCAAATTTTGCCATATTAAATTATTTAAAAGAAAAACAGATAGGTATTTTACATCACTTTAAACAAATATAGCAAAATTGTACAACTATTCTGATTATCAAGTCCTTTTCAACTCAATAACAGTAATTTCTGGCCAAATCCCTACTCTACCAGGAAAAGCATGATAGCCAAAACCTCTATTTACATTAATATATCGTCCATATTCTTGATACAAACCTGCCCATTGTTTGTACACAAATTGAGAGGGACTAAATCTAAATCCTGGAATTTCAATGCCCATTTGTAAGCCATGAGTATGGCCACTTAAAGTTAAATGATAATTAAAATCATCGTTTTTTACTTTTTCTTGCCAATGGCTAGGATCGTGACTCATTAAAATTTTAAAATCTTCTTTTTTAATGTTTGCTGATGCTTTTGCTAAATCACCTGCTTGATTAAAACCTTTCCCCCAATTTTCTACTCCTAAAAGTGCAATTTGTTGTCCGTCTTTTTCTAAATATCGATGTTCATCTAACAACAAATCAAAACCAATTTTTTGATGAATTTTCTTTACATCTTCAAAATTTTTCACTTTGTCTTCTGACGATTTCCAATCCATATAATCCCCATAGTCATGATTTCCTAAAATTGCATATTTGCCTTCTTTGGCATGTAATTGCGCAAAAACGTCAATCCAATTATCCATTTCATCAGCTTTATTATTTACAATATCACCTGTAAACAATAGCAAATCAGATTGTTGTTCATTTATCAAATCTACACCATATTGTATTTTTTCTTTGTTGGTAAAGCTCCCTGAATGAATATCTGATATTTGAGTAATTGTGTATCCATCAAAAGCTTCAGGCAAATCATCAAAAGCAAGTTGGTATTTTATTACCTTATAATTGTATTTACCTTGAACAATTCCGTAGATAAAAGACACAAAAGGAATGGAGGCAATACCTAAAGCTAATTGGGAAATAAACTTTCTTCTTCCTGGCAAAGATTGTGTATCTGAACTTGAAATTGCAGAAATTACTTTTACCATCCACCTATACACATCTTCTCCAAAAAGTACTAAAATTACAAATAACTTAGGAATTGAAAACGTTAATAAAACACCCATTGCCATTTGAAATTGTGGTGTTTGCCCTTTTGATCTATCATAGGTAAGAATCGTCATAAAAAAGTAGATATACACTACAATGCTAAGTGCTAAAAAAGAAAATCGTATCCATTTATTTGTGCTGATGGTTTTAAACGCCTGAAATGTGTAAATCTCTACAACAACTATTAAAACAAGTAATATAAGAACTGGTATCAACCAACGAGGCATATGCTAAAATTTAAAAAGTACACAAAGGTAAACGTTAAAAAACGAATGATTTTTAACAAGGTGTTAAAGTTTTTAGTAGCTTTATAGACTAAATTTTAATGTTTTATGGAGGCTATTGTTGTATTTTTTGAAAACTTAACGAGCTTACAAAAGTTAATTTGGATTGTTTGTTGCTTATCTATTTTTTGGTTTTTAGAAGGTGTTTATCCTTTAAAAAAACATAAATATAATAAATGGAAACATGCCAAAACAAACTTCATTTTATTATGCTCTACAATGATCATTAACGTTATTTTTGGCATCATAACAGTTGGTGTTTTTCTTTGGATAGAAACTAGTAATTTCGGTTTACTGAATATGGTAAATTGGCCTGTTTGGGTAGAAATTATTGTAGCGATAATGATTTTAGATTTCACCTCACAATATATGGTGCATTATTTACTGCATAAAGTTCCTTTTATGTGGAAGTTTCATACAGTACATCATAGTGATACTCATGTGGATGTTACCTCTGGAACAAGACATCATCCAATAGATTTTATTTTTAGAGAAACCTTTGCTTTAATTGGTGTTGTTATTGCTGGCTTGCCAGTTTCCTATTATTTAATGTACCGAATTTTAACAGTGCTTTTTACATATTTTTCGCATGCAGATATTAGTTTACCTTTAAACATAGACAAAGCCATTAGTTATGTATTTATATCTCCTAATACCCACAAATTTCATCATCATCATGTAATGCCTTGGACAGATACTAATTTCGGAAATATCTTTTCTATTTGGGATCGTATTTTCGGAACCTTCGTGTATAAAGACCCCAAAGACATTATTTATGGAGTTGATATTTTAGATGCTGAAAAATCAGAAGATATTTTATATCAATTGAAAGCTCCATTTCAAAAAGGATTGAAATCTGTGGAATATAAAGGGTAATTTAGAAAACTTCTCGATACAAAATTTCTGAAAAAGAAATTTCACTCGAGGTAACAATCCGTAATTTTATGTTCAAATAAATTTGAGTGAAAGTCATCTATAACTATGAAAATCTATTATGTATATATTTTACAATGTTCAGATAAAACATATTATACAGGAATTACTTCAAATTTAGAAAAACGATTTAAAGAACACCAATTAGGCAAACATCAAGAAAGCTATACTTATAAAAGAAGGCCTTTAAAATTAGCTTTCTACTGTGAATTTACTGAAGTTGGTTTTGCAATTGATTGGGAAAAAAGAATTAAAAAATGGTCTAGAGCAAAAAAGGAAGCTTTAATAAATGAAGAGTTTAAAAAACTTCCTAATTTAGCAAAAAAGAAATTTAAATAAAAATCTTAATTTTCAAAAACTTCTCGATACAAAATTTCTGAAAAAGAAATTTCACTCGAAGTGACAAAATGTTAATTTACACGAATTAAGCCAGCTGTCAGTTCGAGTGATTTCGACTTTTTAGGAGAAATTGTATCGAGAACATTTTAGATATCTGCAATGAGCAATTTCACACACATCAACAAAAAAGGAAACCCTAAAATGGTAAATGTTTCTGATAAAAAAATTACCAAAAGAACCGCTATTGCAAAAGCAACAATGTTTCTAGGAAAAGAAGTAATTGCTCATTTTACAAATGATGAGTTAATTACAAAAAAAGGACCAGTTTTTCAAACGGCAATTATTGCTGGAATTCAAGGTGTAAAAAAAACCTCAGAGCTTATTCCTATGTGTCATCCATTGTTAATTAATGGAGTTGATATTGACATTGATATTATTGACCAAGAAAACATTGAAGTGCTTTGTAAGGTTACCATTACTGGCAAAACAGGTGTAGAAATGGAAGCCTTAACAGGTGCAAATATTGCTTGTTTAACCATTTATGATATGTGTAAAAGTATCAGTCAAAAAATGGTAATTAAAGAGGTGAAATTGTTGGAAAAAACAGGTGGAAAATCGGATATTAAAAAATAGTTTTTTAACACAAATCATTTTGAATAAAACGCAGTGGAATTAAGAAATCTCTAAATAATTAACTTGAGAGTTCTCCATAAAGTGAAAATGACATACAAAAAGATACTGAAACAAGTTCAGCATGAAAAAACATCAAAAACATACAAATTTAGAAAGACGGAATAACGATAATTTTGCACCCAACGAAATTGCTTTATTAGGTACTAATTGTGGAAATATTTCTGATTTAGTAAACCAACTATCCAAAAGATTATCCAAATACAAATTGGCGTATTTTGATGCTTCACATGCAAAAGATATTAATGAGAATATTATCTCAGAATATACATTTCATCACCAAGGAAATTTACAAATTACTACTTCTGGAAACGTAAATAAATTTGCTCAACGTTTACAATTTGCACAATACGATTATGTTTTTATCAACGGAAACCATTACCAAGGTGCAAAACAAATCTTAATTTTAGATGAAGCTAAAGAAGCGTCTGTTTTAAAAAGATTAGATCAGTTGAATAACATTCAATTTATCATAAAACTACAATCAGAAACAAACTATTTTCCATTTTTAGAAGAGAAATATCCACAGATCAAAAACTTAAATTGTTACACAATTGATGAAGTTGATAAAATTACAGATCACATTAACAACTTAATCCAAGAAAAAATTGCAGCTGTAAAAGGGTTGGTTTTAGTGGGCGGAAAAAGTACAAGAATGGGACAAGATAAAGCCCAACTTGATTATTTTGGAAAACCCCAAAAAGAAGTTGCAAAAGATTTGTTAGAAAATAACAATTTAGAAACTTTTTATGCTGTGAGACCTTTCGACTTTTCTCAGGATGACAATCAGATTGAAAATATTGGTGCAAGCGCAGTAAAGAAATCTAAAAACCTGAAAGAAATTTCAGATGTTTTTTATAATCTAGGTCCTTTTGGCGGAATTTGTTCTGCATTTCAAAAAGACCCAAATTCGGCTTGGTTTGTATTGGCTACAGATTTGCCTTTTTTGAATGATGATTTGATAAAATTATTACTGGAAAAGAGAAATCCTTCAAAAACAGCCACAGCCATTAAAGGAAAAAACAAGGAATTTATGGAGCCCTTAATTACAATTTACGAGCCAAAAGCCTATCCTATTTTACTACAGTATTTAGCACAAGGGTATTCTTGTCCTCGAAAAATGCTCATCAATTCTGATGTTGAAATTGTAGAAATTGATGATGATTTAATACGAAATGTAAATACTCCAGAAGAGTTTGAATTGGCTAAAAAAGAGTTAAATAAATAGCGAATTTCATTTCGACGTTAGGAGAATTCTCATAACTATGCGTTCATAATAATAAGATTTCTCAATCGCCCAAAACAGGCTCATTACGAAATGACAAAGGTATCCTGAAACAAGTTTGATGTAAAATGAAACCCCAAAAAAACCAACTTTTTAAACGACAAATCACCTTATCAGAAATAGGTGAAGTTGGGCAACAAAGACTACAAAACGCTTCTGTTTTGGTGGTTGGTTGTGGTGGTTTAGGAAGTCCGATTGCAGTATATTTGGCTTCAAGTGGTGTTGGAAAACTTCATTTAGTGGATTTTGATACAGTTGATATCACCAATTTACACAGACAAGTTTTTTACAGTTTAGCAGATGTTGGAAAACCAAAAGCCGAAGTTTTACGTACATTTATAAAAGGTAGAGCGCCTTTTACAGAGGTTAAGTTTACAAATAAAGCAATTACAAAAGAAAACGTTTTTAAGTTGATAGAAAATGTAGATGTTATTGTTGATGGAACAGATTCATTACCTACAAAATATGTATTAAATGATGCTTGCGTGCTAAAAAATAAACCATTGGTGTATGGTTCTTTGTATAAATTCGATGGTTATGTTGCTACTTTTAATATGTTGCAAAAAGACGGAAATTATTCAGCCAACCTAAGAGATGCTTTTCCAAAAATGGCTACTGATATCCCTAATTGTGAAGAAGCTGGTACTTTAAATGCCATTGTTGGTGTTATTGCCACATTACAAGTAAATGAAGTTTTAAAAATTATTACGGGTATTGAAAAACCGTTAACAAACGAATTACTGATTTACAATTCGCTTAGAAACACTCAACTAAAAATGAAATTGAAACCTGTTTTTACAAAAGATAAAATTGCAAAACTATTTAAGGTACAAACCTATGTTGATGTTGCTTGTGCTAGTCAAAATATAGATTGGCAAATTTCTCCTGAAGAATTAAAACGAAAATTATTATCTAAAGAGCAATCGAAAAATCTCGAAATTATCGCTGTTTTAAAAAATTTAAAATTACCTTTTGAAGTAAATCAGACCATACATATCAGTAAATTTGATGCAAAAAAAATTAACATCGACGCTTCTAAAACCTATGTAATGGTTTGCCAAAGAGGATTAAATAGCTATAGAGCTACAGAAAAAATGAAAAAACAATATCCAGATTTAGAAGTCTTAAATTTAACTGGAGGAATTTCAAGTTATGAGTAATCTAATAGCATTTTACACCCAACAAAAAGCTGATTTAGAGCAGCAATCTTTACAATTTAAAAATAAAATTTTTAATCTTGCTATTTTACGGTTTGTTGTTTTTTTAATCACCTCTTTTTTAGTATATCTTACTTTTGGTGATTATTTCTCTACATTTATCACAGTATTTTTTGGGATTGTAATTTTCACTTTTTTAGTATTTCAACACATCAACCTAAAAAGAAAAAAAGCGATTGTTGATAGAAAAATAAATATTAATACTACTGAAATTAAAGTTTTAAATCGAAAATTTCATCATTTAGCAACTGGTAATGAGTTTGTAAACCCATCACATTTTTTTAGTAATGATATTGATTTATTTGGTAAAGGTTCGTTTTTTCAGTACATCAACCGAACAACTACTCTTGATGGAAAATTAGCTTTATCTAAACTGCTAACCGCAAATACTATTAATGAAATTATTGAAAAACAAAAAGCAATTGATGAACTTGCAAAAAAAATAGCATGGAGACAGCACTTTGCTGCATTAGCAAGTTTGGTTTCTGTAAAAAACAAATCTACTGCTATTGTAAAATGGATGTTAAACTACACTCCTATTTTCCCTAAATATTTATCAAAAATACAGCTAGGTTTTTCTATCATTTCTATAGCGCTAATTGGTTTAATTTCCTTCGGATTTATTTCTTTTACTTTTCTAACAGTTTGGTTTTTTATTGGTCTTTTTATTACAGGTAAATTCATAAAAAAAAGCAGTAAGTTATATATAGAAACTGAAAAAATCAGAGATACTTTTAAACAATATCATCAACTTTTAAATGAAATTGAGCTAGCACATTTTACATCAAAACATTTAGTTGATAAACAAAAAACCATTCAATCTGAAGAAAAAAAAGCATCCTTAATTTTTAAAGAATTTTCTAAAATACTAGATGCTTTTGACAATCGAAATAATATTATTATTGCTGTTTTAGGAAATGGCTTATTTCTTTGGGAGATTGCCAACGCTTGTAAAGTAGAAAAATGGATAACCAACTTCAAACATACCGTAAAAAAATGGTTTGAAGTTGTGGCGTATTTTGATGCACAAAACTCTTTAGGGAATTTTAAATTTAATCATCCAGATTTTGTTTTTCCTGAAATCTCAGCATCAAAAAACACCATAAAATCGAAAAATTTGGGACATCCTTTACTAGATGCAACAAAAAGGATTGATAATGATTTTACAATTGATAATGAACAATTTTTTATTGTTACTGGTGCAAATATGGCTGGTAAAAGTACCTTTTTAAGAACAGTTTCTTTATCAATTGTGATGGCAAATTGTGGTTTACCTGTTTGTGCAGAGCGTTTTCAATATGCACCTATAAAATTAATTACAAGTATGCGAACTACAGATTCACTTACAGAAGATGAATCGTATTTTTATTCGGAATTAAAACGCTTAAAATTTATTGTTGATGAAATAGACCTTAATAATTCTGGGGAAAAATACTTCATTATTTTAGATGAAATTTTAAAAGGCACCAACAGTAAAGACAAAGCAACTGGCTCTAAACGATTTATTAAAAAGTTAACCAAATCTAAATCTACAGGGATTATTGCCACCCATGATGTAAGTTTATGTAAACTCGAAAATGAATTTTCATCTATTAAAAATTACTATTTTGATGCTGAAATTATCAACAACGAATTGCATTTTGATTATACTTTAAAAAACGGAATTTGTAAAAACATGAATGCTTCTTTCTTATTACAGAAAATGGAGATTGTTTAGTTTTTGAAGCAAGATTTTTTTTGAAACACGAAACAGGATAAAGTCTGATAATTTTCCCCTTTTGGGGAATTAAAGGGGCTTCTTCCACTCCAAAGTTTCAATCAATTTTAAAATATCCTTTTTAATATATGCTACAGCAGGTAAAATAGAATCGTAATTAGGTTTTGCATAAAAATATAACGAACCTTTTATAAAATGATGGGTACTATCTGTAACATGAAATTGCAACTGAGAGGCTGCGTTACCTGTAATTTCATATAAACTACCAAAAACTCTTTTTTTAGGATTTACAAAGTCTTTAGGTATAATTTGCTCTGCTTTTACAGCGTGTTTAAATACCAATTTTTCAGCTTCCGTTAACAATTCTTTCATATTGTTTTGCACGGGTCTGTAGGTAATATCAATAGACGCTTTTAACTCTGGATATTTAATTTTTAACCAGTTGTTTTTATCATCAATTATGTTGGTGTTTTTTAAAACATTGAACGTATAAGGTCTTTTTATAGGTAGTTTCTTATACGATTTCTTTGGGTATTCTAAACTCAAATACGCTTTGGGTTTTGGCAAAACATCTTCATCACAAGAAATAAGAGTAACAAAAAGAGAAAATAGAAAAAAGATTTTACGCATTTCGAGTTGCTTTTACTTGTTTAATGCGTTTTTTGTCTAACGCTTCAATGGTAAACGTATAATTCTTAAAGTTTATTTTATCTCCCTTTTTCGGGAATTTTCCAGAAATTTCTAAAATAAAACCTGCTAAAGTTTCACTTTCTCCCTTTTCTTCTTCAAAAATATCTTCATCTTCATCATCAAAAACTCTGCAAAAATCTTTAATCGTAGTTTTACCTTCAAAAATGTAATTGTTGACATCAACTTTAGAATACTGTAAATCGTCGTCATCAAATTCGTCATTAATATCACCAACAATTTCTTCAATAACATCTTCTAAAGTTACCAAACCACTGGTACCACCATATTCATCAACTACAATGGCTAGGTGATTTTTACGTGCTCTAAAATCGTCTAACAAATCATCTAATTTCTTGTTTTCTGGCACAAAAAAAGCTTCTCTTAACAAATTTTGCCACTTAACATTCTTCTTATGTAAATGCGCTAATAAATCTTTGGCATACAAAATACCGATAATATTATCGATGCTTTCTTTATACACAGGATTTCGAGAATATCCATTTTCAAGAATTTTTTGAAGTACAATTTCATAATCTTCATCATCAGAAAGAGCAAAAATATCAATTCTTGGTTTCATTATTTGCACAGTTTCTGTATTTCCAAAATTTACGATTCCTTCTAAAATCTTTTGTTCGTCTTTGGTTGTTGCGCCCTCTGATGTTAATTCTAAGGCTTGTGATAAAGTTTCTACTGAAAAACTATAGTTTTTATTCCCCAATTTTTTTTCTATCAGTTTCGTGATAAATATTAAAGGTGAACTAAATGGAGTAAGTACAATATTGATAATATTGATAAATTTAGACATTAATCTAGAAAAACGAAGTGCGTTTCTTGATGCGTAAACTTTTGGTAAAACTTCACCAAACAATAAAATTAAAAAAGTTACTAAGATTACTTCAACTAAAAATCGGATAGAAACTTTAAAAAGATAAACATCTAGTTGGTAATCAAAATCGCCAAAAATTGATTTTGCTAAAGAAGCAAATAATAATACGATTAAAATATTAATAAAATTATTCGTAATTAATATTGTTGCCAATAGTTTTCTAGGCTTCTCTAATAAAGTTACAATAATGTTTTCTTGTTTTGCTTCGTTAGAAAGTTCATTTAAATCGGTTTGTGATAATGAGAAAAATGCAACTTCTGTACCTGATATGAGTGCAGAGCAAATTAATAAAATAAGTAAAGCTAAAATATTTATTGATGTTAAAAAATCAATAGAAACTAAAAATAGAAATAAAGGTTCAGGATCTGGATCCAAAGTTAAAAATATTTTGTTAAGTATAGTATTGGTTAAAATGGTAAATCGTCATTTTCTTCCTTTGCTACCGATTTTGGTTGTGCAGCTGGAGGCTGATTTTGCTGAGGTTGATTCGAATTCATGTCATTTCTTTTGGTAGAAAGCATGGTCATTTCATTTACCTGTACTTCTGTTGAGTAACGCTTTACACCATCTTGTTCCCACTGGCGATTTTTTAGTTTTCCTTCTACATACACCTTATCTCCTTTGCTTAAATACTTTTCGCAAACTTTTGCCAAACCGTTTCTAACCACAATATTATGCCAATCTGTATTGGTAATTTTTTCTCCTGTTTGCTTATTGGTATAACTTTCTGAAGTAGCAATAGGAAAACGTCCTACACAATTTTGATCATCGAAATAATGCATTTTTACATCATCTCCTAAATTACCAATTAAAATTACTTTATTTATTGTTCCTGCCATAGCGTATCATTTATACATCAAAAGTACTAAAAATATCAATTACTTTTAGTTTCAAACTCTTCTAAAAAATTAGCAATTAATACAGGAACTGGGTATTCTTTAATATCTGACCATTTTATTTTTGCTGATGGTAAATGATTAGTTTCTACAATCCAAAATTGCGTGTATAAATGTTGATGCGATAATTTATGTACGATTTCTTTTTTGTTGAATAGTGAAATGGTAGTTTCTTCAGGAAATAATTTATGAAATTCTTCTAACTCTATCAACGTATTTTTATCGATTATAGTGTTACTTTCTATTAACGGAAATTGATACAAACCTTGCCAAATTCCTTTTCCTTTTCTTTCAGATAAAATGGTTTTATCATCTTTTGTTTTTATCACCAAATAATTAAAATACCTCTTTTTTACTTTTACTTTTTTCTCTTTTACAGGTAATTTATCTATTAAATTCGTTTGAAACGCTACACAACTTTCTGAAAGCGGACAAAACATACAAAGTGGCTTTTTAGGTTTACACTGAATAGCACCAAATTCCATAATGGCCTGATTGTAATTGGCAGGTTCTTTTTTATCGATTAAAGTTTGTGCTAGTTTTTTAAACTCTTTAATTCCTATTGATGAGTTAATAGCGGTTTCAATACCAAAATATCGAGATAAAACCCGGTAAACATTACCATCTACAACTGCTGTGGGTTCATTAAAAGCAAAAGATGCTATTGCAGAAGCTGTATAATCTCCAATTCCTTTTAACTTTATAAGTTCTTTATAAGTTGATGGAAACTTGCCATTTAACTCATTGGAAATGTATTTTGCAGTGAAATGCAAATTTCTTGCTCTAGAGTAATACCCTAAGCCTTGCCACATTTTTAAAACGGTACTTTCATCTGCTTTTGCAAGGTCAAAAACTGTTGGAAAATGAGTTGTAAACTTGGTATAATAAGCTAAACTTTGAGCAACTCTGGTTTGTTGTAACATAATTTCTGATAGCCAAATAAAATATGGGTTCTTGGTTTTGCGCCAAGGCAAATCTCTCTTGTTTTGTAAGTACCAGTAAACTAAAGTATTAGAAAATTTCATCACTTAAAAATAGATTTACAATATTACATCATAAAATTCACATAATTTTAGTTGTTTAAGTTTTTGGAATTGATTAATTATCATATATTTGCATCCGCATTTTTGAAAGTTAATTAATAAAAACATAGTAAAAATAGAGACATGACGAAAGCAGATATC
>CBFIFR010000002.1:0-139443 GCA_965661915.1 Polaribacter sp.
TTTCGGGGTGTAGCGTAGCCCGGTTATCGCGCCTCGTTTGGGACGAGGAGGTCGCAGGTTCGAATCCTGCCACCCCGACTTTGTTTTCGTAGAAACATTAAAACTACGGGCTCTTAGCTCAGCTGGATAGAGCACCTCCCTTCTAAGGAGGCGGTCGAAGGTTCGAATCCTTCAGGGCTCACATAAACCTTCACAGAAATGTGGAGGTTTTTTGTTTTTTTGGGTTTTGTAAGGGTTTACGGGATCAAGACTAAAAGGGAATCAATACCAAAAGTTGTGGGATTTGGGATTTATGCAAAAAAGTAGTCGACTTAAAAAAGAACAAATATTTGTTTATCATCGCTAAACATTGTGTACTAAGTTTTTTATTTTTATAGTTAACCATAAAAAACAACTATGAATACGTTAATTTTATATCTTTCAATTTTTACGATGATGTCACAAACAAATTATACAATAGTTGATTTTTCTAAAGATACGAACCCCTCTTCCTTTAGAGTCGTTGATGATGTGGTAATGGGTGGCAAGTCTCAAGGTAACTTTACAATTAATAAAGAAGGCAATGGTTTGTATTTTGGCAAGGTTTCTTTAGAAAATAATGGAGGTTTTTCATCGCTCAGGTACAGATGTAAAACAATTTCGGTTGATAAGTTCTCTAAAATAGTATTGAAAATTAAAGGTGATGGAAAAAATTATCAATTTAGAGTAAAAGATAGAGATAAAAACTACTATTCTTATGTAAAAAAGTTTTCAACTTCTGGTGATTGGGAACTTATTACAATCGCTTTAGCAGACATGTATCCTGCATTTAGAGGCAGAACCTTAAATATGGATAATTTTTCGTCTGAAACTATAGAAGAAATTGCGATACTCATTGGTAACAAAAAAGTACAAAATTTTCAACTAGAAATTGACGCTATTTATCTTAAATAATTCTAAGCTTTTTCAAAACACTTTTTTGTATCTTTCCGAAGTTGTTAACGACATATATGGAAGAAGACATTCAAAAAAACACACATGCTCAGGCAGAGCATAATCAAGAGAATAATACTACAGAAACTACAAAGCAAAATATTCAAAAAGATGCCCTTGGTCTTTTTGAAAGTGTTAAAAAGTTTTTAAACGAACTCTTAGATTTTAGACACGATACAGACCATGAAGCTACTATTGAGGCAATAAAAGCAGATATTCCGTTTAAAGGGGCAACTGCTTGGATTCTTATTTTTGCTGTTTTTGTGGCTTCTGTAGGATTGAATGCCAATTCAACTGCAGTTGTAATTGGTGCCATGTTAATATCACCTTTAATGGGGCCAATTTTAGGAATCGGAATGTCTTTTGCACTCAATGATATCATTACCTTTAAAAAATCGTTGATAAATTTAGGAACAATGATTGGGCTAAGTTTGTTTGCCTCGTTTTTATTCTTTTATTTTTTTCCACTAAGTGAAGATAATTCAGAATTACTTGGTAGGGTAAGTCCAGATATTAGAGATGTACTTATTGCATTTTTTGGTGGTTTAGCCTTAATGGTAGCAAGAACCAAAAAAGGTACTATAGCTTCTGTAATTTTTGGTGTAGCTATTGCAACAGCCTTAATGCCTCCTTTATGTACGGCTGGTTATGGTTTGGCAAAAGGAAATTTCACCTACTTTTTAGGGGCAATGTACTTGTTTACAATCAACACTATTTTTATTGCTTTGGCAACATTTTTGGTATTAAAGCTATTAAGTTTTCCAATGCATAAATATGCAAATGCAGCAAAGAGAAAACGCTATGCAACAATTGCAACCGTAATTGGGGTTGCAGTAATGATACCCGCAATTTTTACTTTTGTAAAAGTTTTTAATGAAAGTCAGATAGATTTGCAAGTCAATAATTTTATTAATACAGAGATAAAAGCAATAGAAAATTTTCAATTGATTGGAGATCCAGAAGTTGATATTGATAAAAAAGAAATAAGATTAAGTTTCTTTAATGAGGTGACTAATGGTGAACGAAATTTGTTGAGCAATCAATTAAAAAATAAAGAGTATCATAAAATAAAAGACTTTCAATTAAAAATAAAGGGAAGTGATACCAAAAGTTTTGAATTGATTACCACTGCATACAAAGATAAAAGAGAAGAACTACAAGAAAGTAAAAATATTATTGCAGGTTTACAGAATCAAATTACTGATTTACAAAAAACAATTTCGTCATTAAATAACCGAATTGAGCAAGATGCTTTAAACAAAAATCGAGATGTTATTACGTTTAGCAGTATTGCTAAAGTTGCAAAAATTAGATATGCAGATATAGAAGCAATTGGTTTTGCAAATGTGTTATCTTCTTCAGATTTTATTAAAATAGATACGATTCCTGTAGCTACAGTAAAATGGAATTTGAGTTTACCAGACAGTATTGTAGCTCCAAAAGAAAAAGAATTAAGAACTTGGCTACAACAAGAAATGAAGTTAGATACTTTGTTTATTAAAAGAGAATAGATTTTAATGATGTAATGTTACTTCTACATTTTGATTAAAAAGGTATACTCTATTTGTATGTAGTTGTAAACATTCAAATCGTGTTCTGCGTTTTTTGCCTCTTTTATAAATGATATTTTTATAAATAAATTTGCCTCCAGGGGGAATTTCAAATATAAAATGTTTTCCAATTTCTGATTTGTTTTCTCTAAGTGCTAGCGATAAATTTACATCAGAATCTGTGCTGGCTTTTGGGTTTTTTAAATAGTTCGCCAAATGTGATAGCATTGGTACAGGATAAATATCTGGTGTTAAAAAAGGCAACATTAAATGCTGAAAAACAGCTTTCCATTCTTTACCATGTGGTTGTACTCTACCAAATTTTTGATGCGTAATATGATGCGCAATTTCATGAATCAAAGTCAATAAAAATTGATATTGATTAAGATTGTTATTTATGGTAATTTGGAATTTACCATTGGGGAGTTTTCTAAAATCGCCATGTTTGGTTTGTCGTTGTTGTACAACTTTAAGCGTAAAATTGTTCTGTTCAATTAAATATTGAACCATTTTAATTGACTTTTCTGGAATGTATGCAGTCCATCCTAACCTTCTTGAAGGGAGGGGATTATTACCGGTTTTTTGTTGTTGATTTTTTGAGATATTTCAGAATTTAAAGATTATTTGGGGTCATCTATTTTCCCTTTTTGAGAAATTAAAAGAGTCTTTTTTTAAGGAGTAGTAGAAGAAACCTGCAAAACTTTTCCATTATAAAACTGATTACCATTTAATGCAAAATTAGAAATATAGGTTGCCATTTCTATGGCAGAAACTGGTGCTTTAAAACCAGGAAATGCTTCTTGCAACATCTCTGTATCAACAGCACCTAAAGCTAAAACATTAAAAGCAATTTGTGCTTCTTTGTATTCTTCAGCTAACAATTCCGATAGTGTTATAACTGCTCCTTTGGCTGATGAATACGCAGCTAAACCTGGAAACTTCATACTGCCTTGAATACCTCCCATAGAACTTACAGTAACCACATGACTTTTTTGAACTAAAAAAGGAATCAAACGTTTTGTAAGTTCAGCAACTCCAAATACATTTACCTTATATACATCTAAAAAATCTTCAGAAGTCAATTTAGTAAAAGGTTTGTTTATTAATTTTCCTGCATTATGGATTAAAATATCTACAGTATTCCAATTATGTTTAACAAAATCACTTACTTTATCAAAGTCGTCTTCTTTAGAAATATCTACAGAAAGTGTGGTTATATTTTTAATGTTTAAAGCATCTAAAGGTTTACTATTTCTAGAAAGGGCTAAAACTTGATGACCATCGTTTGCAAAGATTTTGGCTAATTCAAATCCTATTCCTCTACTTGTGCCTGTAATTACAATATGTTTCATTTAAAATTCAAAATTTTTACAAGAGCAATCTACTTAAATTTTCATACATTTAAGAATTAAAACAAAACAAATGAAGAAAACAATTGTACTTTTTGTCACATTTATTTTTATACAAACCACTATTGCACAAACCACTTATATTTTATGCGGAAAATTGGTGGATACTAAAGCTGGAAAAATCCACACTAAAAAAACAATTTTAGTTGAAGAGCATAAAATTACAGATGTAATGGATGGTTTTGTAATGCCAAAAAGTGGGAATTTAATAGATTTAAGAGATAAAGTAGTACTGCCTGGTTTAATTGATTTTCATGTGCATATAGAGCAAGAGTTTTCTGCTAGAACAAGAATAGAACGCTATATTTTAAACGAAGCAGATATTGCATTTAATTCTGTTGGTTTTGCAAAAATAACATTACTAAATGGTTTTACAACAGTAAGAGATTTGGGAGGTACAGGAGTTAATATTTCTATAAGAAACGCAATTAATAAAGGTAAAATTCCAGGACCAAGAGTATTTACAGCTGGTAAATCTTTAGCGACAACTGGTGGGCATGCAGATCCTACAAATGGAAGCAGTAGAAAATTAATTGGAGATCCTGGACCAAAAGAAGGGGTTGTAAATTCTGTTGAAGATGCTAAAAAAGCAGTAAGACAACGTTATAAAAATGGGGCAGATTGTATAAAAATTACAGCCACAGGTGGTGTTTTAAGTGTTGCAAAATCTGGTGATAATCCGCAGTTTACAATTCAAGAAGTAAAAGCAATTTGCGATACTGCAAAAGATTATGGAATGCATGTTGCTGCTCACGCTCATGGAGATGAAGGTATGCAAAGAGCTGTACTTGGGGGTGTAAAAACCATTGAGCATGGAACTTATATGAGTGATGCAACTATGGAGTTGATGAAAAAACATGATGCATATTTAGTACCAACTATTACTGCAGGAAAAGAAGTTGAAGAAAAGGCAAAAATTAAAGGTTTTTATCCAGATATTGTTGTGCCTAAAGCGTTGGCTGTTGGGCCACAAATTCAAGGGACTTTTGCAAAGGCTTATAAAAAAGGAGTAGGTATTGCATTCGGAACAGATGCAGGTGTATTTGCCCATGGTAATAATGGAAAAGAATTTGCTTATATGGTTGAAGCTGGAATGCCAGCTATAGAAGCCATTCAAGCTGCAACCATTACAAATGCAATGTTGCTAAAAATGGAAAATGAATTAGGACAAATTAAAAAGGGTTTTTTGGCCGATATTATTGCTGTAAACGATGATCCAACCAAAGATATTTCAACTATGGAAAATATTGTTTTTGTTATGAAAGATGGTGTGGTTTATAAGAAATAATTTTTTCAGACCTCAAAGGTTTTTAAAACCTGTGAGGTCTTCATAAACAAATAAAAGTAATAGGTTTCTTTTGTAGATTCTTAACTTCTCAAAAATTAAATTTTTTGAAGTTTATTTTTTTTATGACATTTTTTCTTGTATTTCTTTTTCAATAATTTTTCTGCTAGATCATAAGACATAGCAGGAATATTACCATAACTAAGCTCTTTTTTGCTAAGTTGATGCGCATTTATAAAGTTAAAATAACTTACCACAGCTTTTTTATCATTTTTGGCACGTATAAAAACTTGGTATGCTCTGGCTCTTAAATCTTCACGAAAACATTCGTTGACATAAGTTTGTAAGAGATTATCTGATATAAAAATTTCTGCGTTAAGTTTTTTGTTGAATGCTGTTATTCGTTTTCTTGAGTTTTTTTGCTCAATAATATTCCTAACAATTCCTTTTTTTAGGGCAGTATAGTCTTTTTGATATTTTTTTGGAAATGCCATTAAAGAGTTTCCATCTTTGTCTTTTGGATATAGCCAAATACCTTTTAATTTTTTTTTAGTTTTTCTTGGAAGCCTAAATTTTTTCATTGTGTAAAAATTACAATGCGCTATTCATCCTCTTCAAAAATAATATGTTGATAAGCCCCAATATCTGGATTCGTTGTTCTATCTTCTCCTAAAATATCAAAAGGATAAATTGTGTTTTTTGCCTTGTTAATGGCATCAGAATCTTGACCAATAATAAAATCTTCATTTTGAGAGCCTCTAAAATTTGATTCGCCATTAAGAATAATAGCAGTATAATTCGTGTTATTAGCAAATTCCATTTCTAGATTACCTTCAAAAGAATCATCAGTATCATTAAATTGAATCATGCAATTGGTGATGCTGTAATTAAAAATACTACCATCAACTTTATCTAAAAGAAATTCTATATTGTTGCTACCATCAAAAATACAGTTGGTAAAATTAGCGGCATTTAAGTTTCTTGTTTCTGTAATTTCATTGCCATTTTCATCTTCATAAACAAAAAAATTATTGACTAAAACAGCAGGTAATGGTCTAATTCCACTATTCCAAAAATTAGCAAAAGTACTGTGTGTAAAATTATAAGTACCACCAATGGTTGCAGCTAATGAGGCTTGCCCAGCAGAACCAATTACTACATTGTATGCCTCAATATTAGTTTCTCTAGCTAAAACACCAAAGTTTGAGTGGTTGTAAATTTCTGTATTTTGTAATTTTAATGTTGGTTGTGATAAAGAACCAATGCTATCAATCAAAATACCAATAATTCCGTTTTTAATTTGAGCGTGTTTTATTTCGTTGTCTTTGCTTCCTGCACGCATCCAAATGGTACCCCATTGACCAGGGGTTTGGCTAAAACGATGCTCTAATCGATCACCAGAAAAAGTTACCTTTTCAGTTAAGGTTCCATTTACTTTTAAGGATGCTTTGTCATCTATAATTAAACCAGAGTTATCGTGAAAATAGATTTTGGAACCAGCCTCAATAGTTAAGGTTTTATTAGCAGGTACAGCTGCATAGCCATAGATAACAGTTGGCTTTGTATTTGTAATAGTTAGTTCTGTATCAGTTAAAAATCGACCTTTAATAGTTGTAACTTGTCCATCAATGGTTAGGCTATCAATTTTTCTGGTAATTGGATCTCGATCTGGAAAAATAAAATTAGCATCTTGTACTAAAGTTACCAAATCTACATCTTGCTGATTTGTGCCAGTATCAAATAAAATCCGATCTGTGTATAAGGGGTCATTAATTGAGTTGACATCAATAGTTGTTTCAATAAATACAAAAATACTGTCTTTAGCCAAAACATCAATATCGTAAATTTCTTTGCCTGGTTTGCCATCAACATTTAATCTGTAGTTAGAGTTTACGCCATTTTCTAAAGAAATTTGGGGTATAGTAATGGCTTTATTACTTCTGTTATATACCTTTAAATTATAAGTAGCAGAACCAATATTGGTGAAAATGGTATCTAAAAAAACGGTGTCTTTAGAGAATTCTAAACTACCGAAATTAGGGATTGTAGAAAAATCTTTTCGACAAGAACTCACAGAAATTAGAGCAACACAAATTAAAAAAGTTATGAAATAACGCATATATCAATTTTATATAAAAATAGAACTTTAAATTGAACGGTTTATTATTTTTTTATCAATTTGATTTCGAAAAGTTTTCCCCAATTTTTACCTGTCACAAAAAGTCTGTCGTTTGCTGCATCATAAGCAATACCGTTTAAAACTTCATCTTGAGCCACTAATTTTTGGGTTTTTGCCATTTCTTTTTCTAAAGGTCTTAAATCTGCTAAACCAATTACAGCACCAGTTTTTATATCAATAATTACAATTGTGTTTTTTTGATATTTGTTAGAATATAATTTACCATTAATTAACTCTAACTCATTAATATTATCAACAGCTCTGTCATTAGAATATACTTGAATAGAACGTTTTTCTTGTAAAGTTTCAGGGTCTAAAAACCAAATTTTGTTAGTTCCATCAGATTTTATCAACTCTGTTTCATTATTCGTTAATCCCCAACCTTCTTTACTGTTTTTGTAATCGAACTCTTTTTCAAGTTCAAACGTTTTTAAATCGTACACAAAACCTTTTTTAGCTTCCCAAGTCAACCAATAAATTTTATCATTTAAAATGGTCATTCCTTCACCAAAATATTGTTTGTCTAATGCTATTTTTTGTAAAACTTTACCCGTTTTAATTGCTACCTTTCTTAAGGTAGATTGTCCTTTTCTTCCTGTAGTTTCATACAAAAAACCATTATAATACTCTAAACCTTGTGTATAGGCTTTGGTATCGTGAGGAAAAGAATTTATAATTTTGTAGGTATAAATTGCTGGTTTTTCATCAGCAAAAACCTCAAAAGAATTATTAATTTTTTTTGTTTTTCCAGGGTAAAATGCTAAAACAGAAACGGAATGTTTACCAATACCAAAATCAGAAGATTTTAATGTAATGGAATTACCTTGTGTATTAATTTCTTTGCCATCTACAAAAAATTGTATGTTATCTAAAGGTTTATCGTTTACTTCTTTTAAACTAAAAGTAACCTCGCCATTTAGTGTAGTTTTTTTGGTAACTTTTAAGGTTAATTTGTATTTGTCATCGCAACTTGTTAAAATAAGTAGCATTAAAGTTGCTGTAATAAGAGCAATTTTCTTCATGATGTTAAATTTTTATAATTTTCGTTTGGTATAAACAGCACTAAAATCTTTTTTAATGAGGATTTTCAACAAAAAAACAACATTTACAAATAAAAGCAACTTATTTATTTGTAAATTAAAAAATATCGTTAAATTTGCATCCTCAAAATAGTAATAGTTAACTATTTAAGAATTTAAGTAGAGCCTTACCAACTTTACTTTGCAAACATAACATTAAAGAATTAAAATATTATAAAATGAAAAAAGGAATTCATCCAGAAAATTATAGAATGGTAGCTTTTAAAGACATGTCTAACGAAGACGTTTTTTTAACTCGTTCTACTGTAGACACTAGAGAAACTTTAGAAGTTGATGGTGTTGAGTATCCTTTAGTAAAATTAGAGATTTCTAGAACATCTCATCCATTTTACACTGGTAAATCTAAATTGGTTGATACTGCAGGACGTATTGACAAGTTTAAAAACAAATACGCAAAATTCAAGAAATAAGTTTTTTAGAATTTTCAATATACTAAAACTCCAGCATTTATTTGTTGGAGTTTTTTTTTATCCTGAATTTATTTTTATCCTGAATTTATTTCAGGATCTCTCATCAAGTAGTTTAGCCCCTTAATAGTTCGGAGTGATATTTTAAATTTCAAAACTAATACTATAAAAAAAAATTTGTATTACTAGATTATATACTTCAGGTAATCAAGTGGTTGCAATATCTAACATTAAAACTTTATAAAAAAGCTTTAAATGTTATGATATTCTTTACCTGTTTATTCCCATTTATTGTAGTTATTCTTTCTTTAATGAATGAGCTTTTAAAATCTATCTTTAGATGAATAGATTATTAATTAAAATTAGTTTAATATTTTACCTTTAATAAATATTTAAAACATTGTCAAAAACCCCTAAAAATCTAAATAACTTCTCAGAAATGTGAGTTTTTTTTTGGTTTTGTAAGGGTTTATTCAAACAATACCTCAAGGGTAAGTTTGTCTAAAAATCCATCAGCTAAGAGCTTATTTTTTTCTTCAAATTGTTTAATGGCATTTAAAGTTTCAACCCTGTAAACACCATCAATTTTAATTTTATAACCTTTAGTATTCAATTCTTTTTGAACCTCGAAGATAATGGCGCTTTTTGAGCCATTGTATAATTTAGTATCCGGATTAAACAGGGCTTTTATTCTATCACTTTTTAATTTACTTTGATAGGTTTTTAAATCAATTCCTTTTTCTTCTATAAATTTTATTTCAGTATTACTTAGTCCTTTATTTTTTAACAAAAAAGAGTTTTGTAAAATAGCTTCATAATACTTTATTTCAGCCAATTTTTTAGCATAAGTTTCAACAGCCAATTGTGTTTCAATAGTATCATCTTCAGGTGTTCTAACATCAATTTCATTGGCAGTCCATTGTAACTTTACAAAGCGATTTAAATCTTCAATAGCATGATAATAATTGAATAATGTCTCTTTGTTATGATAAGTAACATCAATATTTGTAGTTGTTTTATAATTAACTTCGGGTGAATTATATCGCTTATAGTCACTATAAATTCCATAAGCAATTAAAGAAGTTATTACAAGAAGTAAGAAGATGATAATTTGTTTCATAGTTACTAGGGATGAATTGAACTGCTATAAAACAAATGTAGCAAATCTTTTGTAACAATATTCCATCAAGCCAAAAGAGTTAATATCTAAAGCAATAAAAGTCGATTTTAGTTGAACACTATAGTATATTTGTGTACACAATACATATAGAATTGACCTCAAAAAAAACAACAAAGTACCGATTTATAAGACGATTACTTCGAGTGTTCTTAGGTATACTTGTATTCTTGCTTTTAATTATTTTATTTATTAGAAGTCCTTGGGGGCAAAACATAATTGTTCATCAATTAACAGATTATGTTTCTAATAAAACAAATTCCAAATTTAAAATTGACAAAGCCTTTGTTACTTTTAATGGCAATTTGAAAATTGATGGATTGTTTTTAGAGGATAAAAAAGGGGATACTTTAGTGTATTCAAAATCTTTAGAAGCCAATTTACCACTTTTAAGAATGGTTAGAGGAACAGATTTTGGCTTTGATGACATAAAATGGAATGGCTTAAAAGCTAATATTATAAGAAAAGACACTATTGCTGGGTATAACTTTCAATTTTTAATAAATGCTTTTGCATCAGAAGATATAAAAACACCCAAAGAAGACAGCAATAATGCATCTCCAAATATAGTTATTGGCAACATCAACCTCGCAAATATTGATGTAAATTATG
The DNA here is from genome assembly GCA_965661915.1 of Polaribacter sp. Taxonomy (GTDB): domain Bacteria; phylum Bacteroidota; class Bacteroidia; order Flavobacteriales; family Flavobacteriaceae; genus Polaribacter. Next base: position 10,692 of record CBFIFR010000002.1, read on the forward strand.
TTGATATTCCTTTAGGAATAGAAAGTAGTTATCGTATTGGAAACCTAAATGCAAGCACAAAAAATATAGATTTAGAAACTATGGATTTTGGTATCGACAAAATTTTATTGTCAGATTCTAAAATCAAATACATTCAAAATGCAGCACAGTTAGCTTCTTCAAACGAAGGAGTTTTACCAAATTTCTCTGCAGAAAAAATCACCACGAAAAATACAAAAATTTACTTCAAAGATGCTGTTAGTGAGCTTGTAACAGATTTAAAGATAACAGATTTTTATACTGATAACGTAAGTTTAAATATGAATAAACGTGATTTCAATATTGATGAAATTGCTTTATATGATTCGAAAATTGCTGTTAAAACACAGTCAAGTGCTCCAAAGAGTTCAACTGCAAAAAATCAATTTCAATGGCCAAATGTAACTGCAAATATTGGCACAGTTCATTTACAAAACAATGCTGTTACGTATTGTGTAGATGATGCCAAAATACAAACAGATACGTTTAACGCAAATGCAATTGCAATACAAGAAATGAATTTAAATGCCTCGTCCATTTTTTATAAAAATCAAAAAGGAGGTGTACAAATCAATACTTTTAATTTTAAAGAAAATTCCGGAATAAATTTAGAAAACTTAACCTTAAATACAGCTTTTTCAAATCAAGAAGTAGAAGTAAATCATCTCGATGTTGTAATAGCTAATAATCAATTGCAAGGTAATGTTAAGCTAAATTATAACTCAATTACGGCCCTTTTAAATACTCCAGAACAAGTAAGAGTTTTTGCAAATTTTCCAAAAATTGAGCTTAATATCAATAAATTTTTAAAATTTCAACCTACTTTGCGTAATAACCAATACGTAAAGGTTTTGGGTGATAAACCAATTAAAGGAAGTGTTTTTGCAAACGGAACACTATCTGATATTCATTTGAAAAACACCAAAATTGCTTGGGGAAATGCAACACAAATTACTTTAGATGGTAGCATTAAAAATCTTGTAAACCCTGATTTTTTAAAACTAAACTTCCCTAATGTTGAAGCCAAAACCACTAAAAACGACATAAATAAATTTGTAGAAGAAGATAGTTTAGGAATCAAATTACCCCAAAAAATAAATGTTTCAGGAAGTATAAATGGAACATTAAACTCCATTACAACAAATCTTAAATTAAAATCTACCCAAGGAAATATCAACATAAAAGGCAATTTTAAAAATCAAAATACATTTAACTACGATACAGAAATCAATATCAACAGTTATAAAATTAACGAGTTATTACAAAATAATCAATTGGGTGAAATTAGTGCTACCTTAAAATCCAAAGGAAAGGGGAAAAACTTAAAAGATTTAAATGCAATTTTAGAAACCAAAATAACAGCTTTTAAACTTAATAACTATCCTATAAAAAATGCAAAATTAAAAGCTGATTTTAAAAACGGAAAAGGAAGTTTAACCTCTAACTTTAAAGACGGTAATTTGAATCTAAATATAGAGGGAAATATTTTTTTAGATTCTCTTGATACAAAAGCAACTATAAAAGTTGATGTAATTGGTGCAGATTTAGAAGGGTTAGGTTTGATGCAGCGTAACGTAAAAGCAGGTATGGATATGGCTTTAAATTTTCAAGGAAATTTAGAGAACTTTAAAATAGATACCCAGGTAAAAAACGGTACAATAGTTTATGATAACCGATCTTATCTTTTAGGTTCAATAACAGCAGGGGGTTTTATAGATAAAGACACGACTGCATTTTTTGTAAAAAATAAAATGATTGATGCAAAATTGCAGTCAAATGCCGCTCCAAATAAAATACAAAAAGCGTTGCAAAATCATTTTTCAAGTTATTTTTCTAAAAATGTAAAGAAGGTAGATATCAGTAAAAGTCAAGTTGATTTAAAAGTAAAAGGGAAGATAGCACAAACCAGCTTGTTAAAAGAAGTGTTTTTGGTAAATACCAAAGATATGGATACCATAGATTTTTCAGTTGATTTTAACGAAGCTCAAAAAAAGTTAAATGCGCATATTACTGCACCTCATATTAATTATAGTGATAACGAATTAGATAGTTTGGCGTTTACGATGACAACCAATAAAGAACATTTTAATTTTAAATTTGGTTTTAGAGATGTTAAAGCAAATCCTTTACATATTCCTAAAACAATTCTAAAAGGTGATTATGCAAATAATGAATTTTCAATGAATTTTTCGAGTGTGTATAAAGCAGATACTCTATTAAACATTAATACAAAAATAAATAGTATTAGAGATAGCATTCAATTTACAATAAATCCTAAGAATTTAACAATAAATAAAGAAGCATGGGCAATACCAATAACCAATAAAGTATTTTATGAAAATGATAAATTAAAGTTTAGAGATTTTAAAATTACCAAAAACAATCAATCTATTGAAATTTCGCATCAACTAGAAAAAATTGCAGAAGAGCATATTGCTATTCAATATCATAATTTTAAACTAAGTGAGGTTTTTAGCTATCTAAACCCTACAAAACAGATAGCAACTGGAGTTTTAAACGGAGAATTTGTTCTCGAAAATCCTTTTAAGGATACTGGTATTATTGCAGATTTAACGATACATCAACTAAAATTTTTAAAAACAGATTTTGGTAAACTCTCTTTAAAAGGTAAATCATTAGGAGGAAATACGTACGATTTTAATGCAAAATTAAAAGACGGTGATATTGATTTAGACTTAAATGGAGATTATTTTGTAGAAAATAAAGATGCCAATTTGAACCTAAACATCAAACTAAATAGCTTTAAAATGAGAGCGCTAAACACGCTTTCTTTGGGAGAAATTAAAGAAACAAGTGGTTCGTTTTCAGGTGATTTTCAGGTGAATGGTACAACATCAAATCCTATTTATAATGGCGATTTTTATTTTACCAATGCTACGTTTAACATTACAAAGTTAAACACAAAATTTACTTTAAAAGACGAAAAACTTAGTATTGATAATCAAGGCCTTTATGTAAACAACTTTTCGGTTTTAGATGAAAATAAGAATATATTAAAACTTTCTGGTAAAATTTTAACCAAAAGTTTTATAAATCCAGAATTCGATCTAAAACTTAGTGCAAAAAAGTTTAGAGTGTTAAACGCAACAAAAGAAGATAATCCATCACTTTATGGTATCGCTTCTTTTAATGCCAATGCAAATTTAACAGGAGACCTACAAATCCCTAAATTAAAAGCCAATATCACTTTAGGCAAAGAAACCAATGTTACTTATGTTTTGCCAGCATCTTATGCATCAGAAGAAAATAGAGATAATGTTGTTGTTTTTGTAAATCGTGAAAATCCGGATGCCATTTTAACCGAAACTGAACAGCAAACAGCTACAATTAAAGGCTTTGATATTTCCACACAACTAAAAATTAACAAAGAAGCAAACGTAACTGTAATCATAGATGAAGAAACTGGAGATAATTTTAATGTTTCTGGAGATGGAGATTTACTTTTTACGATGTTACCCAATGGTACTATTTCATTGTCAGGAGTGTATGAAGTTGTCCAAGGCCATTACGAATTAAATTTATACAACTTAGTAAATAGAAAATTTTTGTTAGCACCTGGAGGTCGCGTTTCTTGGTCTGGTAACCCTTTTGATGCAAAACTAGAGGTGCAAGCAATTTACAAATTAGAAACATCAGCATCACCTTTAATGGCTGCACAAATTTCAAATGAAGATCCATCTGTTAAAAATAAATTTAAGCAAGTATTACCCTTTAATGTGTTTTTAAATATTGATGGAGAACTAATGCAACCTGAAATTTCTTTTAAATTGGCAATGCCAGAAGAAGAACAAGGTGCACTTGGAGGGCAAGTTTATAGTAGAGTACAGCAGGTAAATCAGCAAGAAGAAGAACTCAACAAACAAGTATTTTCTTTATTGGTTTTAAATAGATTTTATCCAGATTCTGGTAGTGATGGTAGTTCTGGTGGTTTTGCAACAATAGCAAGAGATAATTTAAACGATGCTGTTGCAGGACAATTAAATACTTTTTCTGACAAGATTTTAGGCAATACAGGTCTAGAACTTAATTTCGATTTGAACAGCTATACAGATTATCAATCAAATACTCCTAAAGATAGAACAGAATTAGGGGTTACAGCACAAAAAAAGCTATTTAACGAGCGTTTAACAGTAAGAGTTGGTAGCGATTTAGATTTGCAAGGTACAAATGCAACAGCGCAACAAACCCCCATAATTGGTAATGTTACCTTAGAGTATAAAATTACAGAAGATGGTAAATACCGTTTAAAAGGATTTAGAAAAAACGAATTTGAAAATATAATTGATGGCCAAACCATTGTAAGTGGTATCGCATTAATTTTTACACAAGAGTTTAATGAATTTAACGAAATGTGGGAGGCTATTTTTAAATCGCAATCAAAAAAAAATAAAAATAAAGATGATGAAGATGATGAAGAATTAAGTATCAATAAAGAAAATAAAAATAGTAAAAAGAAAAGGAACTAAATGTTCATAAAAAAATATTCATATCAACTCGCAATCTTTCTATTTGTAATTGTTTTACAATCTTGTAGTATAAACAAATATTTACCAGAAGGTAAACGTTTATATACAGGGGCAAAAATTACAATTGATGCAGATTCTTCTCTGCAAAACATGAACCAACTGAAGCAAAACTTACAAAAAATAGTAAGACCAAAACCAAATACGAAAGTTTTAGGTATGAATTTAGGGGTCTATTTTCATTATAAAAACCAAAAAGAAAACGCTAATTTTATAAATAGGTGGTTGTATAAGAAATTTGGTCAAAAACCAATTTATCAGTCAGATGTTGAGTTGATAGAAGTAGAGAATTTACTAAGAAATAGATTAGAAAATAATGGGTTCTTTTACAATACTGTGGTATCATATTTTCAAGAAAAAGATAAAACAGCCTCAGTTATCTATAATTTAAAAATAGCTAAACCCTACAGAATGGAAAATTTTAAGTTAGATAGTATGGTGTCTCCAATTAATTCTACCATTAAAACAATCAGCAAAAAAACACCTTTTGAGAAAAAAATGCGTTTTGACTTAAATAATTTTAAATTTGAAAGAGAACGAATAGATGCAGAGCTTAAGAAAGAGGGGTATTATAACTTCAATTCAAATTTTTTAATTTTTGAAGCAGATACCAATCAATATGATGATAAAAAGTTCGATTTATATTTAAAGTTAAAGGCTAAAGTTCCTCGAAAATCTACAGTACCTTATGTTTTAAAAAATATTAATGTGTACCCTAATTACAACTTAAAAGATTCAATTACAGATAAGTATGTTGCTTTTGATGACAAAAAATATTATCAAAATAAAATTATTTTCAAACCCAAGTTTTTAAATGGTTTTATCACCTTAAAAGCAGGTGAGTATTACAACTCAGAAAAATCAAAAAATACAGCAAGACGTTTGTCTACCATTGGCGCCTACAAATATGTAAATATTCAGTATAACGAAATCGATACTATTGCAAATGATGAAAAAGGTGCTTTAGAGGCAAATATTTTTTTATCGCCTTTAACAAAACGAGCAATTCGTGCAGAATTACAGGCAGTTACCAAATCTAACAATTTTGCAGGCCCAACTTTAGGAATTACTTTTAGCAATAGAAATTTATTTAAAGGTGGTGAAACACTTAATATTACAGGTACTGTAGGTTATGAAACTCAAGTTACAAGTGGAGAAAATTCAGGGCTAAGCAGTTTAGAATTAGGGGTAAAATCTGAATTGATTTTCCCAAGAGTAATTGCACCATTTACATTTAAAGAAGATTTTTTTGAGTATGCAATACCTAAAACTAAAATGAGTTTAAGCGCTACTTATTTAAGCAGAAGTGAGCTCTACACATTATCATCGGGTTCTGCGCTTTTTGGCTATACTTGGGATGCCAATAAATATACCACCTACGAAATAAATCCTATTTCGTTAAACTACTCAAGTTTATCGAACACAACAACAGCTTTTGAAAATATTTTAGCAAATAATCCATTTTTAGAAGAAAGTTTCAATCAACAATTTATATCAGGGTTAACATTTTCCTATACATATAACGAAATGATGAACAGGCAACAACATCAGTTTTATGTAAATTCAACTTTAGATGTTGCAGGAAATTCAATTAGTTTGTTTGGCAAAGAAAAAGAAATAGGAGAGCCAAAAGAGTTTTTAGGACTCCAATATGCACAATTTGCAAAAGCAGATATAGATTTTAGATATCACTTTAATTTTGGTAGCGATAATAATCAAAAAATAGCCACAAGATTTTTTGCGGGTTATGGTTATGCTTATGGAAATTCAGATGTAATTCCGTTTGTAAAACAATACTTTTCTGGTGGGCCATATAGTGTAAGAGCATTCAATACAAGGTCTTTGGGGCCTGGAACTTATCAAGGAAATTCAGAATCCAACATTACTTTTTTCGATAGAACAGGAAATATTAAATTAGAGGCGAATGTAGAATATCGTTTTCCTATTTATTCAATCTTTAAAGGAGCAGTTTTTGTAGATGCAGGTAATGTGTGGAATTCTGTGTCAAATGACACTTTTAATGATGAAAATGGAAATGAAACCGATAAATTTACATCTAATTTTATCAATGAGTTAGGTATGGGTACAGGTGTTGGTTTACGAATAGATGTACAAGGTTTTGTAATACGTTTTGATTTGGCTACACCTTTTAATGACCCAAGTTTGGCAAAAGGAAATCGTTTTAATTTTCAATTTAACAAACCCGTTTTAAACTTTGCAATTGGGTATTCTTTTTAAATTAAAAACCATTAGAAATTTTCACTAACTCGTTTTTATCAACAATTTTAATATCTTTTTTTAAGAAAGTAATAAAACCATTTTTCTTTAAGCCAGAGAGTAAACGAATTGCAGATTCAGTAGCAGTACCAATAATATTAGCAATATCTTCTCTAGATAAATGAATATTAATAGCACCTTGCTCATTTGTGCCAAATTTTTCTTCTAATTTTAAAAGCGTTTCAGCCAATCTTTGTTTCACACTTTTTTGAGCCATATCTACAATAATATTATCAGCCTTTTTTAAAGAAGATGCCATGGTTTTTAGTACATCCATCGTAAAATTTGGATTTTTTTCAAGGTCATTCATAATTTCCTCTTTAGGTATAAAACAAACCTCCATATCATCTACAGCCACAGCATTTAAATTAGAAACTTCATCAGAAATTAAACTTCTTTCACCAATTAAATCGCCACGTTGTACTAAGTTTACAATTTGGTTTTTTCCATTTTCACTCATTTTAGAAATCTTACAAACTCCATTCTTTATACAAAAAACACCATTTATATGATCTCCCTCTTCAAATAAAGGTTCTCCTTTTTTAATGATTTTAGAGGTTTTACAAGCAGAAATTCTAATCAATTCATCTTTAGAAAGATGCTTTAACGAATTAAATTGGCGCACAATACATTGGTCACATTTACTCATTGGTTGATTTTATTATCGAAATCAAAGATATTGAAAAACTGATAAAAATCATATTTTAAACTAAAATCTTAATAGAAATTTGCAACAGGCAAAAGAGTAAATATGAAGACTACACATTGTTACCATTGTGGAGATTCTTGTAAAGACGATATCATAAAAATTGATGATAAAAATTTCTGTTGTAATGGATGCAAAACTGTTTACGAAATTTTTTCTGAAAACGATTTAACATGCTATTACGACTTTCAAGAAAATCCGGGTGCAGTTCCTACAGAAATTCAAGGTAAATACGATTTTTTAGAGAACACACAAATTATTGAAAAATTAGTAGATTTTAATGATGGTAATACACAAATTGTAACTTTATATATTCCTCACATTCACTGTAGTTCTTGCATTTGGGTATTAGAAAATTTACATAAATTAAATTCTAAAATTAGTACTTCTCAAGTCGATTTTCCAAAGAAAAAAGTTAGAGTTTCTTACAATTCCGAAACCACCTCATTAAAGGAAGTCGTGCTGCTACTAAGTTCTATTGGTTACGAACCTTACATTAGCTTAGAAGATTATGAGGCTGGTAAAAATAAAGTAGACAGAAGTTTAATTTATAAACTAGGTATAGCAGGTTTTGCTTTTGGAAATGTAATGTTTCTCTCTTTTCCAGAATATTTTGAGGTAAGTGGTTTTTGGATAGAAAAATATAAAAATGTTTTTAGGGGTTTAATGTTTTTCTTTTCATTACCTGTGGTTTTTTATGCGGGTAACGATTATTTTATCTCTGCATATAAGGGTTTACGCTCTAAAATTTTAAATATTGATGTTCCTATTGCTTTAGGAATCACAGTATTATTTGTAAGAAGTACAACCGAAATTATTTTAGATTTAGGAACAGGTTTTTTTGATAGCTTAACAGGGTTGATTTTCTTTTTGTTATTGGGAAAATTCTTTCAACAGAAAACGTATAGTTTCTTGTCCTTTGAGCGCGATTATAAATCGTATTTTCCAATTGCAGTTACTCGAATTGTAGCGAATCAAAAAGAAGAAAACGTTCAAATTTATGAAGTAGAAAAAGGGGATAGACTCTTAATTAGAAACCAAGAATTAATACCTGTAGACGGAATTTTAATAAACGGAAATGCAAATATCGATTACAGTTTTGTTACAGGTGAGGCTGAACCTGTTGTTAAGAAATCTGGTGATAAATTATTTGCTGGTGGTAAACAGCTCTCAGGAATTTTAGAAATGGAAGTCTTATCATCTGTATCGCAAAGCTATTTAACGCAATTGTGGAGTAATGATGTTTTTCAGAAAGACAAAACATCAAACTTTAAAACACTTACAGATAAAATAAGTAAAAATTTTACCATTATTGTATTGTCAATTGCATTTTTAGCCACAGCCTATTGGTTATTTGTAGATATAAGTATAGCATTAAACGTATTTACAGCGGTTTTAATTATTGCCTGCCCTTGTGCAATTGCATTAGCAGCCCCTTTTACTTTTGGTAATTTGTTACGCATTTTTGGAAAGCAAAAGTTTTATTTAAAAAATGCCACAGTAATTGAACAATTGGCAACAATTAATTCTTTAATTTTTGATAAAACAGGCACTTTAACATCCAACATAAAAAGTAATATTTCTTATGATGGAACTCCATTACATCAAAACGAAAAAAAAATTTTAAAAAGTAGTTTACGTGCATCAAATCATCCTTTAAGTAGAACATTGTATGAAACATTACCAGAGGTAGAACCTTTAGAAGTTACAAATTATCAAGAAACTGTTGGTCAAGGAATTGAAGTGCAATATCAAAAACAAATACTAAAGTTAGGGTCAGCTACTTTTGTTAAAAATAATGAAGCCAAATTGTCTTTTGATACTTCTGTGCATGTAAGTATTAATGATGTTTATAAAGGGAAGTTTACCTTTAAAAACACCTACAGAAAAGGAGTTCAAGAAATTTTTAATACATTACAACCAGAGTATGATTTAGCTGTAGTTTCTGGTGATAATGAAGGCGAACGTAAATTTTTAGCTAAACAATTACCTTCAAAAACAACATTATTATTCAATCAAAAACCAAATGATAAATTGGATGTTGTAGAAGCACTACAACAAAAAAATAAAAAAGTAGCTATGATAGGTGATGGTTTAAATGATGCTGGTGCTTTGGCACAAAGTGATGTTGGTATTGCCTTATCAGAAAATATTAATGTGTTTTCACCTGCTTGCGATGCCATTTTAGACGCTTCTCAATTTCATAAAATTGGACATTTTTTAGCCGCATCAAAAAAAGCAATAACGATTATTAAATATGCCTTTATTTTGTCTTTGTGTTACAATGTAGTAGGTTTATACTTTGCAATTACAGGCCAATTAATGCCAGTAATTGCTGCGATTTTAATGCCTTTAAGTTCCATAAGTATTGTGGTATTTACCACAATATCAACCAATATTTTAGGAAAAAAACTAAATGAAAAATGAAAATCAATCAATATATAGATCATACTTTATTGAAAGCTACTGCTACAAAAGCGCAAATCATTAAGTTATGTGAAGAAGCTAAAACCTATAATTTCTATGCGGTTTGTGTAAATAGTTGTTATGTGGCATTGGCAAAAAATCAACTAGAAAATTCTGGAGTAAAAATAGCTGCAGTTATTGGGTTTCCTTTAGGTGCAATGACTACCGAGGCTAAAGTTTTTGAAGCAAAAAATGGTGTGGAAAAAGGAGCATCAGAAATAGATATGGTCATTAATTTAGGAAAATTGATTGATGGTGATTATGCTTATGTAGAACATGAAATTAAAGCAATTAAAGAGGCTATTGGAGATAGCGTTTTAAAAGTAATCTTTGAAAACTGTTATTTAAGCAAAATTCAAATTCAAAAAGCTTGTGAATTGGCAGTTAATGCAGGTGCAGATTTTATAAAAACATCAACAGGTTTTGGTACAAGTGGTGCAACAATAGAAGATGTAAAATTAATGAAACAAAGTGTAAAACATAAAGCACAAATTAAAGCTGCTGGTGGCATTAGAGATTTGGCAACAGCAAACAAATATATAGCAATGGGTGTTACAAGATTGGGTACTTCTTCTGGAGTTTCTTTAATAAAAACAGGCGTTTCAAATAAAAATGAGTATTAAGTATGAGTGTGCATATTGAAGCAAAACAGGGAGAAATTGCAGAAACTGTCTTGTTACCTGGAGATCCTATGAGAGCAAAATGGATTGTAGATTTCTTTTTAACAGACATTGTTAAATACAATGATGTTCGTGGAATGTTAGGGTTTACTGGTACCTATAAAGAAAAAAGAATTTCAGTACAAGGAACAGGAATGGGGATTCCATCTACATTAATATATGCGCATGAATTGATTAACGATTATGGCGTAAAAAATTTAATACGTGTAGGGTCTGCTGGCTCTTATCAAAAAAATGTAAAGATTAGAGATATTGTTATTGCTATGGCTGCCTCAACCAATTCAGGTTTAAATAACATTCGTTTTAATGGTGCAGATTATGCACCTACAGCAAGTTTTGCATTATTTCAAAAAGCTATAAAAGTTGCAGACAAGCAAGGTATTCCCATTAAAGCTGGTAATATTTTAAGTTCTGATGAATTTTATGCAGACGATTTTGATAGTTATAAAAAATGGGCAGATTATGGTGTATTGTGTGTAGAAATGGAAACCAATGGCTTGTATACAATTGCAGCAAAATACAACGTAAATGCACTATCTATTTTAACAATTTCAGATAGTTTGGTTACAGGTGAAAGAACTACAGCAGATGAAAGAGAACAGACGTTTAAAGAAATGGTAGAAATTGCTTTAGAGTTAACATAAATTTTATTTCACTTTACACTTTAAAGAAACTTGTTGACAAAAAAACAAAAAAATGAAATCACTTATTCAAAAATATAATGTTCCAGGACCAAGATACACCAGTTATCCAACTGTTCCTTTTTGGGATCCAGCTACCTTTACAAAAGACAATTGGAAAGCAAGTTTTCAAAAATCGTTTGTAGAAAGTAATCAAAAAGAAGGTATAAGTGTGTACATTCATTTACCATTTTGCGAGAGTTTATGTACATTTTGTGCATGCCATAAACATATCACCAAAAGGCACGAAGTAGAAGAGGAGTACATCAATGCTGTTTTAAAAGAATGGCAATTGTATGTAGATGAATTTAACGAAACTCCTATTATTAAAGAATTACATTTAGGGGGTGGAACACCTACTTTTTTCTCTAAAGAGAATTTAAAATTTTTGATGGATGGTATATTTAAATTAGCAATACAGCACTCTAATGCCGAATTTAGTTTTGAAGGACATCCTAACAATACCACAAAAGAGCAATTGCAAACCCTATACAATTGTGGTTTTGAAAGAGTTAGTTTTGGAGTACAAGATTATAACGAAAAAGTACAAAAAGCCATTCATAGGGTGCAACCTTTTGAGGCTGTAGCACAAGTTACCAAATGGGCTAGAGAAATTGGATATACCTCTGTAAGTCACGATTTAATTTTTGGACTTCCACATCAAACCAAAGAAAACGTAATTTATACCATTAACAAAACTAAAGAGTTGCAACCAGACCGAATTTCGTTTTACAGTTATGCACATGTGCCTTGGGTAAAAGGTGTTGGCCAAAGAGGTTTTAACGAAAATGATTTGCCAAAAGATGATGAAAAAAGAGCGCTTTACGAAATAGGAAAAGCACTTTTTGCAACCCTAGGTTATGAAGAAATTGGTATGGATCATTTTGCCCTAAAAACAGATAGTTTGTATACAGCTACTGTTCAAAAAACACTACATCGAAATTTTATGGGGTATACAGCCAATAAAACACAATTAATGATTGGTTTAGGGATGTCTGCCATTTCAGATTCTTGGTATGGTTTTGCTCAAAATGTTAAAACCGTTAAAGAATACCAAAACATTGTAAATGAAGGAGAAATTCCTGTTTTTCGCGGTCATATTTTATCTAATGAAGATGAAATTATTAGGAAACATATTTTAAATATCATGTGTAATTTTTATACTTCTTGGGATACACCAACTACTAAAATCGAAAATTTAGAAACACATTTAGCATTTTTGAAGGAATTGAAAAATGATGGTTTGGTTACTTTTGATAAAAATTCTTTAACAGTACCCAAACATGCCAGACCTTTTGTAAGAAATATCTGTATGGCTTTTGATAAGAAAATGCATCAAAAAAAGTTAAAAGACAAAGTGTTTTCGATGACGATTTAAAATGAGCTATTTTTTTTATTTCCTTTTTAAAAATAAAATCGTCTAGAGAGAAATCTATAGACGATTTTTTATTTGTCTCAAAAGTTAACTTTTTTATAGTTTTTTCTTCTTTAATTTCTATCAATTATATCACCAGAACCCACAGATTTAGAATCGATATTTGTAGGATTTCCTTTGTAATAAATGCTTCCTGAACCTACAACTTTTGCTTTTATTTTTCTGTTTACAGTAGTTCTAATACTTCCAGAACCTGCTATTGTTGCACTTAAATTATCGATCTCTAACCCATAGGCTTTTATGCTTCCAGAACCTGCAATTGAACATGTTAAATCATTTGAATTACCTTCTAATTTAATATTTCCAGAGCCACCAATATTTGCTGTAACTTCATTTGCATCAACAGCTAAAGTGATATTTCCAGAACCTCCTAAAGAAGTTTTTAAATCATCAGCTTTTAAAGTACCCATGCAAGAAATATTGCCAGAGCCACCCAAAGAAATTGCATCAATATCATTATAGGTTACTGTTACTGTTAATCTTTTTGTTGTTCTAATATTAGTGTTTTTTTTATACTTAATTTTTAATGTATTTCCTTGTACTTCAGTTTCAACATAGGGTATAATATTTTCTTCTCCTTCAATTTTAATGTTTCCTTCTTTACCCTCTACAAGAACCACATCAAAAGAACCACCAACAGCAATACCATCATAATCAGGTGTAGTTCTTTTAACGGTTATAACATTACCATTTCCTTTTATTTTTTTACTGTTTCCCCACCAATCTTGTGCGTTTGTTGATAAACTAAGGGTTAGTGTAAGTACTATAAATGTAATTTTTTTTAACATGATTGTATTTTTTAAGTTGATTTTTTAATAATTTTCTTTAATAGATACACCTCCATATTGTGACCTTATCTTAATGATAGCATTAGAATTTCCTTTTCCAAATTTACCTTTATAATATTTTTTAGAATTTTTTGAAATCTTTTTTGTGAAATTTACCAAATCATCATCGTATCTAAAACCAGCATATTGTAAATCTAATTCGAAGTCAAAAATTATATCTTCATCTACGCCAATTTTAATGCCAGCATATTGTCCGTCTATCACCACGCTTTCAAAATCTTTGGCTAGCCTTTTTACAGAAATGCCACCATAATCAGTATCGATATTTAATTTTTTATATACTGTTCCTAAACTCATTCTAGCGTAATCAGAATTTCCGTTTATATTTATAGCTTCATCAATACGAATAGAACCATAATCTGCATTAAATTCTATGTTTTCTGTTTTGCCAATATTAATGGTAGAGTAATCTTCATTTACTTTTAACTTTTCAGATTTTTCAATAGTTAATTTAGAATAATCAACATTTATAGCACCACTTTTTATAAAATCGATACTTGAAGACGAGCAATAATCTAGATTAATGCTATTATTATCAGCCGATAACTCACCAACTACGATTTTTCCATAATCGCAATTTATAGCTGCTTGGCCATATAAGTTTCCTAAATAAATACTACCATAATCGTTGTTTAAATCTACAGTATTGGTATTTGGTATTTTTACTTTGTAGTTAATTTTATAGCTAAGGTTGCTACTTTTTTTCCAAAAAGACCATCCATTTCTATTGTTCTCTAAAATAGTTTTAGCTGTTACATAATTATTTGAAGCTTCAAATGCTACATCAATATTTTCTAACTTTTCTTCAACATCCTCTAAATCATTGCCTTTTACAGTAATGGTTATTTCAAACTCTATTTTGTTTTTATTCCAAGTAACAATATTTAAGTCGCCATATTTATTACTAATCGCTACTTTTGCATCACTACTAACAGTATAGGCTTTCGTAATTTTTTTACTTTTTTCTTCTTTTCTACCATTCACATTCGCCGATGTTAAAAACGGTATAAGTATAATTAGCAAGGTAATTTTATATATAAATTTCATTATTTAAAAGGTTAGGATTTTTGATGTATTCTATTTGTTGTAAAACGTTTTCTAAAATTTTAAGACGTTGTTGATAATTTTTAATCATAGCATTAATTACTTTAGTTTGATTTTCAGCAATATTTAATTTGGCTATAAAAAAAGCATATTCTTCTTCTAGTTCTTCTAAGGCATCTAAAGCTTCTTCAATAATGGTTTCGGTTTCTAGACTCCTATTATTTTCAATAGTTTTTAAACTCGTTTGTATAGTTGTTGTAAAATAGTTTTGCACTTCTTCCATTTTTGGAGAAATATCAGCAAGCTCTATTTGTTGCTTTTGATGCATACTACCCAACCAAAAACCGATAAGCAAAACTACTGATGCAGCAACTGACAACCATTTCCAAGACGTGTGATTTGTTTTTTTAGGATGATTCAGTTTGCTTTCAAAACGCTCTACATGTCCAAAATGTGGCTCTTGAAAATCAAAATCATTTTCCGAAAAAAATTGATGTAATTTATCTTTCATACGCTTGTGTTTTTATATTTTCTGCAAGTAACACTTGCTTTAATTTTTTCTTTGCTCTAGAAACTGTGGTTCTCACATTTTCATTGGTATAATTTAATATTTGTGCAATTTCTTCATAATCAAAACCTTCTATTAGATTTAAAGTAAGTACAACTCTATAATTATCTTTTAAATTTTGTAAAGTATTTAAAACCGTTTTTGGGTTTAAACCTGAATAATTAATGGCTTCATCTTCTATTTCACTAGTAGGAACTACTTCTAATTTAACCTCTTGGTAACGACTATTTTTCTTTAATTGTGTCAAACTTTTATTGATAACAATTCGTTTCAACCAAGCACCAAAAGCAACTTCACCTTTATAGGTATGCAATTTTGTAAAAGCGGTTAAAAAAGCTTCTTGCATTATATCTTCTGCCTCAAAACTATCTTTTAAAATTCGGAAAGCTGAATTGTACATTGCTTTATAGTAGGCATTATAAATCTTCAACTGCGCGTTTGTGTCAGACGATTTGCAGCGTTCTAAAAGGTTGGTTATATGTGGTTGATTAGCTTCCAATTAAAAACTTCTATATAAAAGACATTATTGTTTTTGAGTTGTGACAGTTTTCATAAATTAAATGTAATCTTTTTTAAATTTTTGAGACAAATCTATTATAGGTTCGTTGATTTTAAAGTTGTTGATATATTATACAATTATAAAGAAAATAGTTTTGGCATAAGAATTGACTTACATAGATTAGATAATTAAAATACAATTTTATATTTTTGATTATCAATTATTTAGTTTTAAAAAGAATGATGTTGATATGTCTTTAAAAAGACAATCAATGTCAGAATGACAGATACTTAGCAAATGAGCAAATCAAAAATTATAAAGTTAGACAGTTTGTCCTTTCAAGATATGATCAATGAAGATTCAGAATTAATTCCGTTAATGACCCCAGAAGATGAGGAAATTATTAACAAAGAAAATGTACCTGATACGTTACCCATATTGCCTTTAAGAAATACAGTTTTGTTTCCTGGTGTTGTAATACCAATTACAGCAGGTAGAGACAAATCTATTCAATTAATTAAAGACGCTAATAAAGGCGATAAAATAATTGGAGTAGTTGCACAACGTAATGAAGAAGAAGAGGTGCCAAAGTTAAACGATATCCACACCACAGGTGTTGTTGCACAAATTTTACGGGTGTTAAAAATGCCTGATGGAAATACAACCGTGATTATTCAAGGTAAAAAAAGGTTTAAAATTGATGAATTAGTGCAACACGAACCTTATTTAAAGGCTACTGTAAAAGAGGCTGTAGAAGATAGGGAAATTATCGATAAGAAGGAGTTTGACGTAATCATGGATTCCGTAAAAGAACAGGCTTTAGAGGTAATTAAAGAAAACCCGATGTTGCCTAGTGAAGCTTCTTTTGCCATAAAAAATATTAAATCAAATTCGTTTTTGGTGAATTTTATTGCATCAAATATGGATTTAAGTGTGATGCATAAACAAGTTATTTTAGAAAAAGACAATCTAAAAGAACGTGCATTATTAACACTTAAAAACTTAAATAAAGAGCTGCAAAAATTACAATTGCGTAATGACATTCAGTCTAAAACTCGCGAAGATTTAGACCAACAACAACGTGAATATTATTTAAATCAGCAATTAAAAACGATTCAGGAAGAACTTGGTGGCGTTTCTAACGATCAAGAATTGGAAGAAATGCGCAAGCAAGCCAAAACCAAAAAGTGGCGTAAAGAAGTAGGAGAGACGTTCGAAAAGGAGTTGAATCGTTTAAAAAGGATGAATCCGCAAGCTGCTGAATATGGTGTGCAAAGAAGTTATTTAGAATTGTTGCTAGAATTGCCTTGGGGAATTTTTTCTGAAGATAAATTCGACTTAAAACACGCAACAAAAGTCTTAGATAGAGATCATTTTGGTTTAGAAAAAGTAAAAGAAAGAATCATAGAACACTTGGCTGTTTTAAAGTTAAGAAACGATATGAAATCGCCAATTATCTGTTTATATGGTCCTCCAGGAGTTGGTAAAACATCATTAGGAAAATCTGTAGCAGAATCTTTAGGCCGTAAATATGTACGCATGTCTTTAGGTGGTTTACGTGATGAAGCTGAAATTAGAGGACATAGAAAAACGTATATAGGAGCAATGCCTGGAAGGTTAATCCAAAACTTAAAAAAAGCAGGAACTTCAAACCCTGTTTTTGTATTGGATGAAATTGATAAACTTGGTCAGAGTCATCAAGGAGATCCATCTTCAGCCATGTTAGAAGTTTTAGATCCTGAACAAAATGAAGCTTTTTACGATAATTATTTAGAAGTTGGTTACGATTTATCGAAAGTATTATTTATTGCAACTGCCAATAACTTAGGTCAAATTCCTTGGGCTTTGCGAGATAGAATGGAAATCATCAATGTTACTGGTTATACGATTGAAGAAAAAGTAGAAATTGCCAAAAGACATTTATTGCCTAAACAATTAAAGGAACACGGTTTAACCACTAAAGATTTAAAGTTAGGCAAAAAGCAAATCGAGCAAATTGTAGAAGGCTATACACGCGAATCAGGTGTACGTGGGTTAGAAAAACAAGTAGCTAAAGTGGTTCGTTTTGCAGCAAAAAGCATTGCTTTAGAAGAAGAATATGATATTACTTTATCCTCAGAAAAAGTAGAAGATATTCTTGGAACTCCAAGAAATAGAGGTAAATATGAAACCAATGATGTTGCAGGTGTTGTTACTGGTTTGGCTTGGACTTCTGTGGGTGGAGATATTTTATTTATAGAATCTATTTTATCAAAAGGAAAAGGAAGCCTTTCTATTACAGGAAATTTAGGTACTGTAATGAAAGAATCTGCAACAATTGCATTACAATATATAAAATCAAATGCAGAAGAATTTGGCATAAAACCAGAAATTTTAGAGAAATATAACGTACACATTCATGTTCCTGAAGGTGCAACTCCTAAAGATGGCCCAAGTGCAGGGATTACCATGCTAACCTCTTTAGTTTCTTCTTTTACACAACGTAAAGTAAAAAGCAAATTAGCCATGACTGGTGAAATTACCTTACGTGGCAAAGTATTGCCTGTTGGCGGAATTAAAGAAAAAATACTAGCTGCTAAAAGAGCTAATATTAAAGAAATAATTCTGTGTGAACAAAACAGAAAAGATATTTTAGAAATTAAAGAGAGTTATTTAAAAGGGCTTACGTTTCATTATGTTTCAGAAATGAGACAAGTTTTAGATATTGCACTTACTAAGCAAAAAGTAAAAAATGCTAAAAACTTAAATTTGTAGTTGATTTCAAAATAACGAGAATATTTTCAATACTAAAAAGAGTGCTTTTAAAAGTGCTCTTTTTTTATTTGTTATTTTTTTTTATTAACACAAATTCGATTTCAAATGTTCTATTGTTTCTTCATGAATAAGTGGTTATTTATAACAAAACACAGTGCAGTTCAGAAACCTTATCCTATTAACCTTAATTTTATTAATATCCTCATAAAAACCAAATACAGGGATACAAATATAAAACAACATACCTCTTTAACATTTTTTTAACATTATAATTTAAAACCGAGTTACCATTTGTTTCGTAAGTATTAATGAAGAGTTATAATTTAAATAAACAAATGATGAAAACACTACTCGAAAAAAGATGCTTTAAAAACATAGCATCTCAATCAAAAAAAACAATTTTATTTTTATGCTTACTGTTAGCAGCAAGTTTCTTACAAGCTCAAACAGATTTCACAGCCACATTAAGTGGAACGCAAGAAAATCCAGTGGCATTAACCACAGCTTATGGAGAAGTAAATGCGACATTAAGTGGAAGCACATTAACAGTTACAGGATCATTTTCAGGTTTAACCAGTGATTTTGATGCAACAGTAGCAGGAGGCGCACATATTCATAAAGCAGTTGCAGGACGAAATGGAGGCGTTGAATTATTGTTAACAACAACTATTTCTGGAGATTTACGATCAGGAACTTATGAAGCAATAGACAATACGTTTACTTTAACTTCAGATCAAATAGCAGCAATAAATGCAAGAGAATTTTATGTTAATATTCATACTGTTGATTTTCCAGGAGGAGAATTAAGAGGACAAATATTACCAAGTTCAGATACCTATTTACAAGCAAATTTATCAGGAAGTAATGAAGTACCATCAATTAGTACAGAAGCAAGTGGGAATTTAGTTTTTGAATTAGAAGGAGATGTATTAACAGCATCAGGATCTTTTGATAATTTATCAGGAGAAGTTGCAGTAAGTATTGCAGGAGGAGCTCACATTCATGATGCAGTTGCAGGACGAAATGGAGGCGTAATTTTTGTATTAGATTTAACATTAGATGCAGATAATAGAGGCGCAATAATAGAAGCTTCAAAAAATGCTTTCACATTAGATGCAGCACAAAAAGCAGCATTATTAGCAGATGGGAATTACATCAATGTACATTCTACAACATTTATGTCAGGAGAATTAAGAGGACAAATAACTCCTATTTCATCAGCAGTGTTTAGATCAGAATTAACAGGCGCACAACAAGTGCCAGCTATTAATTCAACAGCTACAGGACGTTTAGTGCTAACACATGATGGTTTAGGAAACGTAACTGTAAGTGGTTCATTTAATAATTTATTAGGTGATTTAAATACAGCAATTGCAGGAGGTATCCATTTACACTCTGGAATGGCAGGAACCAATGCAGGAGTAGATTTTGTATTAACTCCAACACTTTCAGCAGATAACAGAAGTGCAGTTTTAGCACCAGCAGATAATACGTTTGCCTTTTCATCAGCACAAATAGAAACTTTATTAAAAAGAGGATATTATGTAAACGTACATAGTTTAGAATTTCCTTCAGGAGAATTAAGAGGACAGGTATTGCCTATAGCTAACACTTATTTAGGAACAAATTTACTAGGCGTAAATGAAGTTCAACCAATAAGTTCACCTGCAGTAGGAAACGTACAGTTTGAAATTACAGGAGATCAATTAGTAGTTACAGGAGGCTTTAGTGGTTTAGATGGCGATTTTGATGCATCAGTTGCAGGAGGATCACATTTACACTTAGCAGATGCATCAGGAAATGGAGGCGTAACTATTTTATTAAATGCAACTGTAGATGCAGACTTAAAAGGAGGCGTTTACAATGTAGCAGATAATACATTTACGATAGATGCATCACAAAAAGCAAGTTTGTTAAGTGGAGGCGTTTATGTAAATATCCACACTACAACAAATGGAGCAGGAGAATTAAGAGGACAAGTATTAAGAGATGATAATGCTTTTCCAACAGCAACAAGTATTGCGAGTCCAGCAGATGATGCATCACTAACAATAAATGATGATGCAACAACACCATTTCAAGTAACTTGGGATGCAGCAACAGATGCAAATAACGATTTGGTTGTATATACTTTTCAATTAGCAACAGATGAAGCTTTCACAAACTTATTAGTAAATAATAAAGTTTCAGGATTAAGTTTTGATACTGATAATGCAGCAGTAAACACAATTTTAGAGGATGCAGGCGTTGCTATAGGTGAGTCTATAATGTTATATCACAGAGTATTAGCATCAGATGGAAGTGTTTCAACTGCATCAACAGCTTTAACTTTAGAGTTGACAAGAGATGCTGCTTTAAGTACAGATGTAGAAAACATAGTTGAGTTTGGTGTATATCCTAATCCAACAACTGATGTTTTAAATATAAGAATGGATTCTAACCCAACAACTGATTTTAGTATTATACTGTATGATGTTTCTGGTAGAAGTTTGTACAAAACCACTACAAAAGAAAATAACACTTTAAAAGTTGATTTGACATCTTTTAAAACTGGTATCTACTTATTAAATATTATTAATAACAGGAACAAAACCACAATTACTAAAAAAGTAGTTAAAAGATAATTTAAAGTTTTTTAGTTAGTAAACATAAAAAGGAGTACTGCATTTAATTGCAGTGCTCCTTTCTTCTTTTAATCATCCAAATTAAAAATCAATATTTTATTAAAAATTAAGATGTTTCATTTCTGTATTAAAGAAACGAAACACCTTATTACAATCATCAGTAAATTCTTATTGATATGCTAATCTATAAATTGACTTGAAAAAATTACGAATTAAAGCAAGGGAAACAATTACAAATGGAAATATACAAGTAAAGAATATCATAACATTGAAAGCATCTAATAAGCTTTTAATGTTATTCATTTCCAATAAATAGTTGCCTGAATAAAATAGACTTAAAGCACAGATTAAAACGATAAAGAGTTGTTTTATAGTATTAGTTTTCATAATTGGGGGAATTAGAAGTTAATAATTATTTTAAATAAAAGTATAAAACTTTCACATAGTAAAGATAATTTATATTTAAAAGTTTTGAAATAAGCAAATTCCTTAATATCAATAAAAATGTAAAATAAATTACTTTCCAAAACAAAAAATAAAAAACCAATAAATTCAATGCTTTAAAATTATGAGGTACAAATAGGGTACAAGTAAGATGCAAATTTGGAAAAAACACTAATAATTTAGCCTTATATCTTTATTAGAATTTATAAAAAATATTGAATAATATTACCTGCTAATTTATTTTAAAATAAAAAAAATACAATAATAAAATAGTAAAACTAAAAAGAAAAGTAACAATAGAAAAGCATCCTTTTTTCTCTTTTAACTTCTTTGTGCTTATCTTTTCATTTACTTTTTTCATAATTTTTCCCTTAGAATCTTTTTTTACTGTTGCTGATATACTGCAGGAACAACCATATTTATTTGTGCATACATCAGAAGCTATAAAGCATTTGTTTAAAAACTCATCAATATCATACTTTTTTAAGTGTTCATTATTAGCATAACTGCACCTGCCTTTATTAAATCCGATAACATTGACTTCTAAATGTAAAGAATCGAAAAGACTACTATGTTTACATTCTTCAATTTGTGATTCAAAAGCTTGTCTAATAAGTTTATTTATTGTTTGTGTTTTAGCGCCCTCTTCTCTTCTAAAATTTGCCATATTTAGGAATAGAATAGACTGATTCTGATAAAATGTATATCCATCACAATCGCTATTCATTCGGTCTGCATTGGCTATTAATGATTTATTAAATAACAACCATAAGAAATCGTGATAATTTTCGCCTTTGTTTAATTCAAAGTCAGTATAGAGTGAAATGATGTCTTTATCAGACAAAAATTTTCTGATAATACTATATTTTTCAAAAAACTTGTTCACAGTTTCAGGGGTATATTTTCTTTTCATTACGTGTGATTTTTAAGACAAAAGTAACATTTCAATATCTGCTGGATTTATGTTTTCTATTTCTTTTATTTTCTGCATTAATTTTAGATACTTTTTAGTGGGTTTACCATTGTAACTTTTCTTAAAATGTTTTCTATAGAGTTCTGAATAGATATTCTCACTATCAAAATAACTGCTATAAACTTTTTCTATTGAACGCCATTTCTTGCTTTTGGTTTGGGTTGAATACATACCGTTCTTTGATGCTGTTCTATGTTGAAACCTCTCATTAATTAAATGAAGCTTTCTGCATCTTTTACCTGTAAATCTGCATTGAAAGTACCAAACTTTGCCCTTACCTAAATTAGATTGTAAAGAAATTAAATAAACCCTATAATTATGATTGTTACCATTACAAGTATAATCAAAATCAATATAATTGTTTTCGTTAGTAAAGCTTACTATTATTGAGATACTACCAGTATTTTCGCCTTGCCTTGTCCAGTTTACAGTGCCCCCTCTTTTACTATTAACAGTAAAATAATTCATAGTTTTTAAATCTGTAATTGATAGGCTTTTTCGTTCATCAAATAGATATGGAAATGTGTAATATTTTGGCATTGTTTTATATTTTGAGTTTTCTGTGAAACCTAAATCTTTAAGGAACGTTGCAACATATTGAAATATAATATTTTTTAGCTAATTGAAATCAACATTCAATTTGTAATAAATAATCTGTAATATCTAAACCTTGTTTTTTTTCTTCTGCAGTTGCTTTTTCTTCTAATAAAGATGAGGTTCTAAAAGTTGCTAATTTTGTTAATTTTGGTATTTTATCATTCCATACATCAAAACATTTAAGGTCTGGAAATAATACAACGTTTCTACCTTTTAAGCATTTTGTCTTGGCTTCATTTAGATTATTAACACTACCTACTGCCAACCAAATAAACTCTGGTAGAAATACACTAGAAATGATTGCCGTTTTTTCACTTTCACAAAGTGCAATTGGCTTGTCTTTATTTTCATTTAAAAGATGTTCACCAAAGTAGCATTGCTCTAAATTAAAGTTTTCTAACTTTCTTGTTTTGTGTTCCCAACTAATTTTGTTGAAAGGCTTTTTTATTCTTTTACCATCTGCAGGATTGTATAACATTATTTTGCCACTTCTTATTTTTCCGTTAATGTCCTGCAACCAAAAAGTAGTTGCTCCTTTCCATTTAGTAGAAGTACCAATATTATATTTTACTTTTAAAAACTCTGCAATTTCTTCATCCCAAATATTAACTAAAAAATCAATAAAAAAATTAGGCTCTTTATTGCTTATACTTTCTTGCATAACCTCAGCTTCAAAATAACTAGTCTTTGGTTTTGGTTGAGGTGTTTTTTTTACAAATGGTATTGCTTTTTTATTATCTAATAAAATGTTATTATCTTGAAAATATTGCTTTGGCTTATAATGATAACCGCATTTAATTAATCTATTACAACTACCAACAGCATCGTTTAAATGCTCGTTGGTTTGGGTATCTATGTATCTTGTAAATTGATTTACTTTATTACAATTAGGGCATTTATAACGGCTTTTCATTCCATTGTATGGCTCTAATATGTATCTATAATTACTCATTTTAATTATTTTAGGTGTTCAAGCTGTTCATTGCGTTCATAGTGTGAACACTGTGAACATCGTGAACACTACATTTTTAAATATTTATTAACTGAACCCAATGAAATACTTAATTCTTTTGCAATTTTTCTTTGACTCATTCCTTGTTGGCTTAATTCTTTTACTTTAGAAATATTTGTTTCCCTATCTTCTTTTGATATTTGTTTTAAGTGTTCCATTTCATTGCCAAAATCAATAAATTCGAATTGTAAGAAATTATGCGGTTTATCAATTTGACAAACGGCTACGTTTTCAGTATCATAAATGATTTCTGTATTTCGTGCTTTTATCTGCTTAATGTATCTTAAATTTTTATCGCTGTGACTTTCTCCAATAGAAAAACAACTATCTACAAAATTGATTAACATTTTACTACCTGCTAAATCATTTCTAGTAATTGGTTTAGATAAATCTCGCTTTGGTGTATGTGCTAATGCTAATATAGAAAGTCCGTATTTGCTTTTTAAGGCTTTTAAATGCTTCATTAGTGGTAGTGCATCCCTAGACTTTTCTGTTTCTGCTTTTAGGTATGTAAGATTATCAATAATTAAGATTTTAGAACTAGTTTCTATAATACTACGTTCTAAAGATTCATTTAAAAAACTTTCAAAAGTTGCTTTTTCTGGTATGTCTGCATCTGGATTTATTTCAATTCGTATAAAGTCTGTATCAAATTTAAAATGCTGACTAAATTCTATTGAATATCTATTTTCAAATTGCTTGTCTGAAAGTTCAAAATCAAAGTATAAAATAGGCTGTTTCTTGGCTTCAAACTTAAACCCTGCTATGTATTCGCCATTACTAATACTATTACCAATTTGCACCGCTAAAATAGATTTACCCAAATTAGTATCTGCAAATAAAATACATAACTCATTTTCGAACCATAATTCGCCAAATAACATTTTCGGTATTGGTCTTGTCTTTGCTTGTTCAATCCATTTATTAGCAGTCATTACCTTAAACAAACCTTTGTTTTCTTTCTCGCTCTCAATACCGTTTAAAAGACTTTCAGTTTCTTTTAGTATTTCTTCTGCTCCAATGGATGTTTTTTTATTTTCCATAGCTTAAAACAGTTTTAATTGGTCTGTATCTCTTAATCTAGAAAACTCATTAGGATTGGTACTAATTAAGTGAGCAGGGTGCTTTGTGAAAGGACAAATTACCTTATTAACAGATTGCATTAATAAACCTACTTTTTCATAACTTCTTTTATATCTACATCCTGCTTCAACTGGAATATTAAGAGCCTTACAAAAAGATTTCTTTGTAGCTGTGGTATGCTTTAAACCAATATAAAAAAGCTGTTCTTCTGTATATTTTCTTTTTAATTCTTTAGTAGTTAGTTTAGTTCCGTTTTCTACCTGCTTTCTGATATTTTTTAAAACTAATTTCTTATATTTACGTTGGCTTTTACAATAAATATTAGCGGTGTTTTTGTGATTTTTCATAATTACATCGCTTTATTTTTGTTAGACAAATAAGCATCTGCATCCGCTTTAATTTCTTCAAGTGTTTTTACCTCACTTTCTTTGAGCCAATCAATAATTTTTGACTTAAAAAAATACAGTCTATTGCCTTTTTTAGAAAAAGGAATTTCGTTTTTTTGGCAATAGCCGTAAATAGTGGGTACAGTTTTTTTTATAAGTTTAGAAACTTCTTCTATGTTTAGAGGTGTTTCAATTTCAGGGTATTGGTTTACCTTGTTTTGTAATAAGGAAAGTATTAAATTTTGTCCTTTTTTTAACTCTGCAACGTCTTGTTGTGTTTGTTCAAATGTCATTGTTTTTCTGTTTAAATTAATAACTAGTACAATGATATTTGTTTGTTAAGATGTGTTAAATCAAATAGGTTTTGCAGGTTTGTTTTTAGGGTTTAAAGTGGTTTTTTAGGGCTGTTTATTTAGATTTGAAGATATTTTATTGTTTGTTTTATGCCATTCATTAAAATCCTTTTTTATTTCAAACCCTTTAAATGCTTGAAATAAAATATTAAAGTATTTTTGCTTTTTATTTTTTGTTTTGTAGTCATAAAGTGTTGCCTGTTCATAAAAACGATAAAACAAACTTCTTATATCCTTTTTTGCATCTAAAGTGCAATTAAAGGTTTGTAAAATAGGTTTCTTGTCAACAAATGTTGATTTTATGAAAGTTAAAAGTTTATCCTCATTTAGATAATTAATGTTTTCTTTATTTTTAGTGTTTAATAATATTTCAAAATATTTGAAAACATCAATTAGTCTAATTTGCGGTATGAGATTATTCTCAAATTTATCGATATTGTCTTTAGAAAATATTTCTTCTTTTTCTCTTTTTTTATTATCAGTAGTATTTTCCTTTATTTCATTAATACCACTTAAAAACTCTAATCTTCTTTTAATATTGTTTTGTAGGTTTTTCTTAAATTCACTAAATTCATCTTCTATACCTAATAGAGTAATATTATTATAAATAGGTTTCTTTAATTCTTTAAGAATTTTTTTACAAATTTTTATTTCACTTTTAATAAATTCCTTACTATTAGTATCGATATTTTTTTCTAAAAAACTCGATTGTTTTTTTGAAAATTCTGTTTTGTATTTATCGATAAATAAAAACTCTGAATGTTTATTTTCTGAATAGAATTTAAAAAGCCAAAAATGTATTAAACTATAGATATAAGAAATTGTAACTTCTTTTTTATGCTCCTTTAAATACCTAGCATTCGATTCACTAATGTTTATTTCTTCTAAAAGTATTTTTTGAATTGTATAACCACCAGTTCCAGCAATTTCTTTGGTACCATCAATTTTAAAATTTAAATATTCTGAAAGGTTAGTAAATTTGTTTTCTGTAATTTCTCTAAACAAACCTAAATTTATAATTGATAGCGGTATTGCTTCTTTAAGAGGTAAATTAAAAATGTTTTGATTATTAATTAACCATTTTTCTTTGTCCTTTATGTAGCTTTGAATTTCTTTTTCTGCAATTTCTTTTGTGTTTATTTTTTTAAGTAATTCAAATCTTTCTTTTAATTCTTTATGATTAAATCCCTCTGAAATTGGTTTTTTAGGTATTTCTTTTTTTAATAATTCTGGTATATCTTTTTCAAACTTTACAACTTTTTTCTTGAAATCTATAAGTGTCTGAATTCTATTTAATTCATCTAATAGATTATCAAAAAAGGCTTTATCAACGTGTCTATTTATTCCAAAATCTATAATTAATGGTAACAAGGTTTTTTCTAAATCAATAGGTGTCATATTGCCTTTTTCATCAGTAGTCCAAGCTTGGTTTTCATCTTCAATAGAAATTGTACCATCTGGCATTTTAACCCTTACTTGTTTTCCGTAAATTTTAGAGTTGTACCAATTTATCCATTGATTTACAGCTTTCTTTAGATTGAAAATAATATCATTATTGTAACTATAGTTTTCTTCAACAATATTTAAATAATAATTATGAAAATCTGATTCAGGAATTTTTAACGATTCTAAAACAATTTCTTCATAATCTTTAGTAATTAATCTCTTTTGCATTGGCTTATGTTAAAAATAAATATTGTCTGATAAATCAAAATTATCTTTTAGCTAATAAATGTGTTTTATTAAATATCTAAAATTATCTTATTGGTAGCTTCTTCTTTACTTTCATTTACAATTTTAGCATAAATAAGGGTAGTTTTTAGGTCTTTATGTCCTAGCATTTTAGAAATAGTAGTTATGTCTGTTCCGCTCACTAATTGCAGGGTTGCATAGGTATGTCTAAAACTATGAAAGGTTACGTGTTTTGTAATTCCTGCAGATTGCATCCATTTTAATAATATTTGATTTTGGTATGCAGAATATTGTAAACCATCAAAAACTTTTTGTTGAGGTTCTTTAGGTTCTCCAAGCAAATTATAGGCTTGTTCAGAAATAGGTAGGTATTCGTGTCTGCTAACTTTTTTCTGTTGAAATTCTATTGAATATTTATTTTCTGAATTACAAACAATTTCACTCCATTTCAATTTTTCAATATCGCTAAATCGTAAACCAGTTAATGCAGAAAATAAAGACGCTCTTTTTAAAAGTGGGTTTGTACATTTTGCTTTTACTAATCTGTTAACCTCTTCTAAAGATAAAAATACTCTTTTGGTATCTGCTTGTTTTATAGGTTCTATTAATGCATTTAAATCGTACATTAATAGTTTGTCTTTAAATGCTTGTTTTAAAGTGGCTTTAAATTTATTAAAATAACTGTGTGCTGTGTTTTTTGATAGGGTAGTGGTATGGCTTCTTTTACTTTTAGCTGTGAGTAGATAATCTCTATAAT
This sequence comes from Polaribacter sp., assembly GCA_965661915.1. Lineage (GTDB taxonomy): Bacteria > Bacteroidota > Bacteroidia > Flavobacteriales > Flavobacteriaceae > Polaribacter. The sequence goes on from CBFIFR010000002.1 coordinate 39,132, forward strand.
CATTGCAAAATTTTTCATCTAGGTTTGCAATTAGTAAAGTTCCGTTTGTGTATTCTTTTAGATAGTTAAAAGCAGATAACCATACATTATAATTGTTACCAGTTCTTTTATCCATTACTTTCTCATAATAATCTAAAAAGGATAATTTTCCTTTTTCTTTGGCTTCAATTCGTTCTAGTTCAAAGGCTGTGTAAACTTCTGGCTTGTTTAGTTCATTATCTCTTTTTTGCTTAATCTGTTCAGCTAGTAGTAAGGTTTGTTTATTGTCTTGCTTCTGTATTGGTGTTAATGTTTTTAAAGTTTTTAGAACTTCTTTTTTGTTTTCTGTGGCTTTGGTGATTTTTCCTTTTTCTGCTAGTTCTTTAGCTTCAATTAAATCAATTTCTTTTTTAAATGCTGTTTTATCAATATCAATAGATAAGCCTAGAAATTCTCTACGAGTTTTTTTGTCTGTTCCTGCTGTTTTAATTGGGGGGTAAAAATCTAAATACAAACTTTTTCTACCTTTACTAATTAGTTTTTGTCTTAATGTTACTTTTGTAGTCATCGTGTCTTTTATTAATTAGTGAAAAGTTTTTCTAGGTTAGTTCGTTTTATCCTAATAACTCTAGTACCTAGATTAGTTGCTTTTAGTTTTTCGGTTTTAATTAAATTGTAAACAGTTCTTTTGGTGCAATTCAATAAAATAGCTACGTCATTAACTGTTAAAAATTCCTTGTCTTTTGAAGGTACATTTTCAGTTGCTAATTTATTTTTAGTTTTTCTATTTTCAACTTTTACTTTTTCTGCTTGTCTCCTTTTTCTCCAAGCATTTTTATTGCAATTTTTTGAGCAGTAATTAGTAACTGTAGTTTTTGCTGTAAATTCTTTATTACAGTTTATGCAAATCCTTTGTACTAAAATATTACTACTCATAAAAATATAGTGTTAAGTATCTTTAGATATTGTTAAGTATTGTTAAGCGAAATTTTGTGGTACTATTACCTAATAAAAGATAGTTTATTTGTACCTCAAAACCTCAAATTTGTACCTTGTTTTGCTCAAAGGTACAAATAAGGTACAAATATTTACATAACTAACAGATATTAGTTATTAACAAATAGTAAGTAGTGTTAAGAAAAATCCTTTTTTAATAAGGGCTTGTAGTGAATTTGTAATGTTTTGGTGTTTGTTCGTTTTGTGTGGTTACTTTCCAATACAAAAATTAGAAAAAATATGTCCTAAAATATCTTTATCAACATCATAATCACCAGTAATTGTCCCTAAATGACGCAAACACTCTCTAATATCAATAGAAAATAAATCTGTAGAGATTTCTAAATCAATACCTTGTTGTACAGAAGTAATCGCTTGTAAAGCGTTATTTAAAGCTTCAAAATGACGAGAATTGGTAACAATTGTTTCATTATTACTCAAAGCACCAATATTTACTAAAGACGTTAATTCGTTTTTAAGTGTTTCAATTCCGGTTTTATTTTTTGCTGATAACAAAATTAAATTTTCAATTTCTGATACTAGAGTAGTAGTTTCCTCTTTAGAAATTAAATCGATTTTATTGGCAATTACTAAAATTCTCTTATTTGGGAATCGTTCTTTTAAAACTTCAATTTCTTGTTGCCTTTTTTCTTTTCTCTCTTTTCTTGAATCTATTATAAAAATAATCAACTGAGCATTTTCTGCTTTTTCATAAGCCTTTTTAATACCAATACTTTCTACGATGTCTTTGGTTTCTCTGATTCCTGCTGTGTCTATAAATCTAAAAATCACACCATTTATAGAAATTTCATCTTCAATGGCATCTCTCGTGGTTCCTGCAATGTCGGAAACAATAGCTTTTTCTTCGTTTAATAAGGCATTTAATAAGGTAGATTTTCCTACATTGGGTTCGCCAATAATTGCTACAGGAATTCCTTTTTTCATGGCATTTCCAAAAGAGAAAGAGTCAATCAATCTTTTTAAGACAAACGTGATTTTTGTCACTAGCTCTTTAAATTGGGTTCTATCAGCAAACTCAACATCTTCTCCAGAAAAATCTAGTTCTAACTCAATTAAAGCTGCAAAATCTAATAGTTTTGTACGTAATTCTTTCAACTCGTTGGTAATTCCACCACGCATTTGCTGTATGGCTATTTGATGACTGGCAGCAGAATTTGAAGCAATAACATCAGCTACAGCTTCTGCCTGGCTTAAATCCATCTTGCCATTTAAAAAAGCACGCATGGTAAACTCGCCATTGTCTGCCATTCTACAACCATTTTGTAAAAAAAGTTGTAGTATTTCTTGTTGAATAAATGTGGATCCATGGCAAGAAATTTCTACCACATTTTCGCCAGTGTACGAATTTGGATTTTTAAAAACAGCTACTAATACTTCATCTAAAATAATATCATTATGGATAATATGCCCTAAATGGATAGTATGTGTTCTCTGATTTTTAAGCGATTTTCCTTTTTTAATCGATTTAAAAAAAGCGTCAACAATAGTAATGGCATTGTCACCAGAAAGTCGAATTACAGCAATTGCCCCAACTCCAGATGGTGTAGCTAATGCAATAATAGTATCGTTTTGAATCATACTACAAAAATACATAAAGATTTATCAGGATATTAAAAAAGCCCAACACATTCTATATTGAGATTTTCAAATAATGTATAGCTTCTACCTTAAGTGATCCCTAACATTATATAATAGACCTGAATTATAAAAAAAAACAGGAAATTCAAAAATGAAGTAATGCTTGATTAGTCAGTTAAAGGATTGCAATATTGTTGAGATGAATACCGAAAAAAAGTAAATAATAATGCCATTGTAACAAGTATGATTGAAAAATATAAACCTAATAAAATGGCGTAGCTGTGCGAATAAATGGAATCTTAAAACAAGAATTAGATTATTTGAATATCATATATTTTTAAAAATAAGTAGAAGATTGGTGCAGAATTGTATCAAAATTTATAACAATTATAGATCACATTTATCTTTAAATGCTAAAATGTAACCAAGTGCACAAATTAAAACCAATCAAAAGAAAATCTTATAAGAAGAAAAAAGGCAGTGATAAAAAACAACTACTTTTCGTAAAATAATGTTGTAATGATGTTTTAGGACATTATACTTTTTAATGCTGTTCACAGATTCAACTACTTAACAGCGATCATGCTAACTTCAATATTTACAAATTTAGGTAAGTTGGCAACTTCTACAGTTTCTCTTGCAGGTGCAGTAGCTTCATTAAAATAAGTACCATAAATAGCATTTATTTTAGCAAACTGATGCATGTCTGCAACAAAAATAGATGTTTTTATGACGTTTTCAAATGTCATTTCAGCAGCATCTAAAACTGCTTTTAAATTTTCCATTACTTGTTTTGTTTCTGCCTCAATTGAATCTAAAATTAGCTCTCCACTCTCTGGATTAATACCAATTTGTCCAGAAGTATATAAAGTGTTTCCGCTTAAAATCGCTTGATTATATGGACCAATAGGAGCAGGTGCTTTTGTTGTTGTGATTATTTTTTTAGTCATATTTTTCTTCTTGTACTGATTATTTAATTCTAAATATTTAAATTTAAAACAATCTATCTGGTGGCTTATTTTTATCCCATTTTAAATCAGATAAAGTAGATGATTTTACACCAATAAAAAAGGTATATGAAGAAATTGAACCGAAAGGAACCCAATTAAAATTGAACTGCCAACTATCTAAGTCTCTCGAAAAATTAAATCTTGAAAATGAAAATGCGCCACCTTTAATATCATAACCAGAGGAATACCCAATTGTCCATTTAGGAGATAACTGTATATTACCACTAAAACCTAAAGTATGATTCTGAATTTCTCCAGGTGCAAGGCCAGTATTTCTATAATTGGCGGCATAAACTAAGTTTATAGACCAAGGTATTTCTGCATTGTATAAGTCTGCTTTTTTTGTGCCACCTTTTTGATTATTGATGTTTTGCTGCCCTCCAGGAACTCCCTGCCTATTTGTAGGGTCTATTTGTGCACCCATTGTATCTGTTGGGTTGTTGGCACCATTACCATTGTTATCATTTTCATCATCTTTTTTGTCTTTATCAAAATCAGAACTAGAAATGGAGTAGTTTGCAGTTAAAGTAACGTTTTGTAATCTAAATATATTTGGATTAAATTTATCTATTCTTCTTCCCTCATCATTAACTTGATAAGGATTTAGTAATCCGTTTAAATTTAGTGCAAGTTTATCTTTAAATAATCGTGTACCTGCATTAAAGCTAACGTTTGCCCATCGTAAACTATCAGCAGCAAAATTATAAGACGTATTAAAATTAAGGTTATTTAATAGCATCACTTTTTCATCCTCTTCATCGCTATCAGGGTCTTTTGGCGCCATTTTTGCTTCTAAAACATTGTTTAAAGAAATTCCAACAGAATTTGATAACCCAGTTCCAGGGGCACTGTACAAACTTTGGTCAAAAATAGTGTAAGCCAATACATCAGTTGGGTCATCACTTTGTTGTACTTCTCTTATAAATTTTGTACCAAAATCTGGTCTGTAATTATAAGAAATAGTTGGTCTAATAGTGTGTCTTATTGCCTTTAATCTTCCTTTTTTAAAGTTAAAAGTACCATAAATATTTGTAGATAAACTTACACTTGCATTGTATGTTCTAAAGGTTTTAAAACCTGTTAACGTATCTGTTACAACTTCTTGTGTTGTTGCATCGTATTTTTTATCAATATAATTAAAATTCCAACTTTCTTGATAATTAACACTTGGCGATAGTGTAAAATATTTAAAAGCCTTAATGTTTGTATTGGTACCTGTTCTATGTTGTACACCAGCTTTTGCAGTTTGAAACATTATTGGGGTAAAAAATTCATCATCTGTGGTGTTAATTAAATATTGTCCTTGCATATTGTAATTAAAACCTAATTTTTGAATTGGGTTTTTCTTAATACCATTTTTTCCAGCAAAAGGAAATACCCTATTCATATTAAGTGTTAAGGAGGGTAAGGTCATTGAAATACTTTCTGTATTTGTATTTTGTTGATGCGATGCTGTTACAGCCATGTTAAAAGGTGTACCAACAAAAGTTTTGCTATAGTTTATAGAAGAATTTAGTGTGTTATTTTGATTTTGTGCGGCATTAAATTGATTTAAGGACTCTCTAAAAAACCTACTGCTCCCCAAATTTACAGAAGCTGTAAATCTAGAATTTGGGCTTGCTTTTGCATCTTGGCTATGGCTCCATCGTACATTAAATCGATTGTTTTTGCTAAAATTATCAAAACCCCTAATACCACTGATATTGCTTTCGTAACTAAAATTAAAAGTTCCATTAAATCGATAACGTTTGGTATAATTAGATCTTGCTCTTAGTCCCCAACTCCCATTTGCCCATGCATCACCTGTTAGGGTTAAATCTACATAATCGTTAATAGCAAAATAATAGCCTCCATTTTGTAAACCAACACCTCTATCACTACTCCCTGTGTCAAAAGCAGGTATTAAAAAACCAGATGTAGTCGTTTCAGTCATGGGGAAATATGCAAAAGGCAAAATTAGTGGTGTAGGTACATCAGCCAATACTAAATTACTAAGTCCCACAATAATTTTTTTTCCAGGTACTAATTTTGCTTTGTTAGTTCTAATATAATAGTCTGGTACTTCTTTTTCTGAAGTGGTAAATCTTATTTTACGAATGTAAATTGTAGAGTCGTTTACACGTTTAGTTTTGGTACCATAAGTAAACATTTCGCCTTGTTTAGTTTTTAAACCATAGATCAAAGCACGTTTACTTTTAAAATTATAGACAATAGAGTCTTGTTCAGATTCTTGGCCCCCTTGCTTAAAAATAGGTCTTTGGATGTAGCCAGTGCTATCTTTAATACCTTTGGCAAAAAGTGTGTTTTTTTTGTAATCTATGATAACAATCCCTGCTGTTAAATCAATATCAGTATAATGAATGTTAGCCTCATTATATAAAGTTACTGTTTTTTCTTTTGCATTCTGAATAGTGTAATCTTTGGCAGTATGGGTAATGATATCTTCAATAGATTCTTTAGGTTTAAGCGAATCGTTAACAATAGAATCCTTATTTTTTAATAATAGAGAGTCTTTTTTGGGTAAGATTAAAGAATCTTTATTAATTTTTTTTAGTGTATCTTTTTGTACTATGGGTACTACAATTTTTTCTTTCGACTTTACATCTTGAGAAAAACCTATCTCTATGATAAAGAAAGAACAAAATAAAAGTAAGTATGATAGGTTTGATTGCAATGCTATATATACTATTTTTGTAGGTGAGTAAAAGTATGGCTCAATATTTGAATCTCAAAATTAATGACGCCAAAATTAGTTAAATTTTATTGATGAATTTTCTACAAATCCACAAATTTAATACCAAACTGAAAAACTTGTTTTTTTTGGTGATGTCTTTGTTTGTATTCTTTTCTTTATCAACACTAAACGCACAAAAACAATATAAAATTGTTTTAGACGCAGGTCATGGAGGTAAAGATCCGGGTAATTTAGGAAATGGTTATAAAGAAAAAGATATTGCTTTAAAAGTGGCTTTAGAAGTGGGGAAACAACTATCTAAACAAAAAGATATTAAAGTAATATATACAAGAAAAAATGATATATATCCAGAACTTTGGAAAAGAGGGGAAATTGCAAATAATGCAAAAGCAGATATATTTGTGTCAATTCACTGCGATTCTCATACATCTAATGCATATGGAGCAGGAACTTTTGTATTAGGGTTAAGAGGTAATAAAAAAAATCTTGAAATTGCAAAAAGAGAAAATGCTTCAATCCTTTTAGAAGACAATTATGAAAAAAGGTATAAAGGTTTTGATCCTAACTCTGCAGAATCTGTAATTGGTTTATCACTTTTACAAGAAGAAAATTTAGATAAAAGTTTAGAATTGGCAAGTCTTATTCAAAATAATTTTGCTTACAAATTAAAAAGGAATAACAGAAAAGTTAAGCAAGATAACTTTCAAGTGCTTAGAGAAACCATTATGCCTAGCGTTTTGGTTGAATTGGGTTTTTTAACCAATAAAAATGAAGGTAGATATTTGAATTCAAAAAAAGGACAACAACAAATGGCAAAAGCTATTGCAAATGCTGTTAAAAATTATATAAATAATCTAAAATTAAACACAGTTGTTACTGATGAAATTGATAATGAAGAAGCTATTGAAAAAGAAACAATCGAGTTTAAAATACAAATAGCATCAGGTAAAAATAAAATACCTACAAAATCCTATAATTTTAAGGGTCTTAAAAATGTTCAAAGAATAAAAATAGGTGGCTATTACAAGTATTATTATGGGGTAACTTCTTCTTATAAAGCAGCATTAAAATCACTAAAGGTTGCTAAGCAAAAAGGGTATAAATCTGCATTTATGGTTGCTTTTAAGAATGGAGAAAAAATATCGGTAAAAGAAGTCAATAAATTGCCGTAAATTTGGGATTGTCTACCAAAAATAATTAGTAATATTGTTAACAAATTTCTAAAGATGTCAAAAGAATTAAAAACAGGTATCATTGTTCTCATAATAATCATTGGTTTTTTCTGGGGATTCAATTTCTTAAAAGGACACGATTTGTTAGATGGTAAAGCACGTACCTTTTATGTAGAGTATTCTAAAATCGGTGGTTTAAATAAAGCAAGTGCAGTTACTATAAATGGTTTAAAAGTAGGGCAGGTTAGCAACATTGTTTTTGATGAAAGACCAGAAACTAGAGGTTATTTAATTGTTAGCTTTAACGTAGAGAGTGATTTTGAGTTTTCTAAAAATAGTGTGGTAAAAATTTATTCACCAAACCCTTTGGCTGGTTCAAGTTTAGCAATTATTCCAGATTACGAAGGAAAGCCTGGAGTTTCAGGAGATACACTACAAGGAGAAATGGAAGAAAATCTTTTCACCTCTATTGGAGAAAGATTAGATCCCTTACAAACAAAAGTTGAAAGGGTAATTGAAAAAGCAGATACTCTTTTTGGTGGAATCAATAAAATTTTAAACAATAAAACAATTGACGGTATTAACACCTCAGTTTCAGATTTTTCTGTAATAATATCAGAACTAAAGCAAACCATAAAATCTGTAAATAGCTTAGTTGCCAATAATCAAGCTAATTTAAAATCCACCATTGAAAATACTAAAAACATTACTGAAAACTTAACTAAGGTTACAGACACTTTAGCAACTGTTAACATTAATGCCATTGTTGCAAAAGCAGAAAACACAATAGATAATTTTAATGAGCTCTCTAAAAAACTTAATGCAAATAAAGGTACCATTGGGAAGTTGCTAAACGATGAAAAATTGTATGATAATATTGAGGCAGCAACAAAAGAATTGGAACAATTGTTAAGAGATTTAAAATTGAACCCAAAAAGATATGTTCATTTTTCTGTATTTGGTAAAAAGCAAAAAGAATATGAGCCTTCTTTACCTGATAGTTTACGATTAATTATAGATTAAATCTTCAAAAATAGATAGAATAATATGCAATATTTACCCAACATATTTTTTGCGCTAGCCTTACTAGTAGGTATTGGTTTTTTTGTGATGAATATCAAAAAATTATCAAGAAATATAAAACTCGGAAAAGATGTAAACAGAACAGACAGAAAATCTGAACGTTTTAAAAATATGTTGATGATTGCTTTAGGGCAATCTAAAATTGTAAAAAGACCATTCTCAGGTTTTTTGCATATTATTGTGTATGTAGGTTTTATCATTATAAATATTGAAGTTTTAGAAATTATTATTGATGGATTGTTTGGTACACATCGTGTTTTTTTAAACGTAATTCCAGTTTCTGTATATGGTTTTTTAATTGGTACTTTCGAGGTTTTAGCTGTTTTAGTTTTAATTACAGTAGTTATCTTTTGGTTGCGAAGAAACGTATCAGACATCAAACGTTTTATGAGCCGAGAAATGAAAGGATGGCCCAAAAAAGATGGGAACTACATTCTATACTTCGAAATTGTTTTAATGACTTTATTCTTATCCATGAACGCTACTGATACTGCTTTTCAACAAGCAGGAATTGGAAATCCAATTAGTCAGTTTTTAGTGCCTTTGTTTGATGGGTATTCTCCAGAGACATTACACATTATAGAGAGAACAGCTTGGTGGATTCATATTTTAGGTATTTTAGTATTCTTAAACTATTTATACTATTCAAAGCATTTACATATTTTGCTTGCATTTCCAAATACTTATTTTGCAAACCTAAAACCTAAAGGACAGTTCAATAATTTAGAGTCAGTTACCAATGAAGTAAAATTAATGATGGATCCAGATGCAGACCCTTATGCAATGCCAGAAGAAGGAGCTGCAGAGGAAGTGCCAGAAAAATTTGGGGCATCAGAAGTTACAGATTTAAATTGGGTGCAATTATTAAACGCGTATACCTGCACAGAATGTGGTAGATGTACTTCTTCTTGTCCTGCAAACTTAACTGGTAAAAAATTGTCTCCTCGTAAAATTATGATGGATACCAGAGATCGTTTGGAAGAAGTTGGTAGAAATATTGATGCGAATAATGGCGAATTTAAAGACGATGGCAAACAATTATTAAACGATTATATTTCTCCAGAAGAGCTGTGGGCGTGCACAAGCTGTAATGCTTGTGTAGAAGAATGTCCTGTAAATATTGATCCTTTATCTATTATTATGGATATGCGTAGATATTTGGTGATGGAACAAAGTGCAGCACCACAAGAATTAAATATGATGATGACTAATGTAGAAAATAATGGAGCTCCTTGGCCATACAATCAGCAAGACAGATTAAACTGGGCAAACGAAGAATAAACAATTTTTTAATTCATAATTATGAATTACGAATTCTACGAATTCATATATCATAATTTAAAATTCTTAATTTATGAAAGTACCTACAATGGCAGAGATGATGGCACAAGGCAAACAACCAGAAGTGTTGTTTTGGGTTGGTGCTGCAGGAAGTTATGATGATAGAGCCAAAAAAATATCAAGAGCATTTGTAAAAATATTACATCAAGCTAAGGTAGATTTTGCAGTGTTAGGAACCGAAGAAACTTCTACTGGTGATGCAGCAAAAAGAGCAGGAAACGAATTTTTGTTTCAAATGCAAGCCATGATGAATATTGAGGTCTTAAATGGTTACGAAGTTAAAAAAATTGTAACTTGCGATCCGCATTCTTTTAATACGTTAAAAAATGAATATCCTTCTTTAGGTGGTCAATACGAAGTTTATCATCATACACAGTTTATACAAAATTTAATCACTGAAGGGCGTTTACAGATTGATGAAGCTACTTTAAAAGGGAAAAGAGTAACCTTTCATGATCCTTGTTATTTAGGTAGAGCCAACGAAGTGTATGAATCTCCTAGAGATTTAATTAGAAGATTAGGCGTAAATCTTACAGAAATGAAACGTCATAAAGAAACAGCTTTATGTTGTGGTGCTGGTGGTGCACAAATGTTTAAAGATGCAGAACCAGGTGATAAAGAAGTAAACGTATTAAGAACGGAAGATGCATTAAAAACCAAACCAAATATTATTGCCACTGGTTGCCCTTATTGTAATACTATGATGACAGATGGTATTAAATTTAAAGAAAAAGAGGGGCAAGTTTTGGTAAAAGATATTGCAGAATTAATTGCAGAAGCAAATAAATTATAAATTATGAAAAATATATCAATTGTATTTATGTGTTTTTTAATATTGTTTTCTTGTGGAAAAAAGGAAACAGAAAAAGAAAATACAGAATCTAAAACACCAGAAACAGAAATTGTAGCTCCTAAAGTTGAAGAGGTTCAAGAGGAGCCAGTAGTTCAAGAATATATTCCCGAATTAATTTTTACAGTGCAAATCGCAGCATTAAGAAAACAAAATGAAGATTTATATCGTATCAAAGGCGTTAGTACTTACGATGAAAATGGATTAACAAAATTTAGATTAGGTGAGTTTGAAACCTATAAAGAAGCTAGAGCATTTAGAGCGCAAATTTTAGAAAAGTACGAAGGCGCATTTGTTCAGGCATTAAAAAATGGTGTTCCAATTCCAATCACAGAAGCATTGCAAAACTAATGGTATGGAAAAACAATTTCAGAACGATGTCGTTTTAGAATTACCAAATATTACAAAAATTGAGTTTAAAAGAATTGATAAAAGTTACTTCAAAGTTATTATCATCAATTTTTTTTTAGTTTTTCTACCTTTTTTAATAGGTCTTATTGTTTTACAGCAATTTGCTTTTTCAGAGCTGTTTAATGAGTATGTAATATACATTTATATCCTCTTTTTTGTCTTTTTTGGAGCTATTTTTGGTTTTATACAATTAAGTTTTCCGCTCAGAAAATATGCTCTTAGAGATAAAGACATTTCTTACAAACGTGGCTTATTGATAAAAAAAATGACTACTGTACCTTTTTCTAGAATTCAACATGTAGAAATAGATGAAAAACCAATTTCAAGATTGTTTGGCTTAGCGTCTTTAAGTGTTTATACAGCAGGTGATAGTAGTGATGATTTAGAAATTAGAGGAATACAAAAAGAAACAGCATTGCAAATCAAAGAATTTATTAGTACTAAAATAGATGCCTAATACATTTGATTTTTCTACGTTTTCAAGACAATCTCTTAAAGGAGTTTTGGTTATTTATGTAAATCTTATTTACAAAGTAATAAAAGCACTATGGATTCTATTATTCATTTTTATACAACGTTTTTCAAAAATTTCAGAGACAAAGACAACGTATATTTATTTAGGTATTGCTGCACTTTTAATATTTTTATTGGTAAGAGCTTTCTTAATTTATAAAAACTTTAAATTCAAAATAGCTAACGAACATTTTATCTTAAAACAAGGAATTCTAAAAAAAACAAACACTTCTATAGCTTTTGAGAGAATTCAAAACATCAATTTTAAACAGAATCTTGTTCAACAAATTATCGGTGTTTTTGAAGTAAGTATAGAAACTGCTGGATCTAGTAAAACAGAAATTTCCATTAAAGCGTTATCTTTAGCAAAAGCAACAGCTTTAAAAGAATTTATTGGTGAAAATAAAGGTATTGAACCAGAAGTTCTTCAAAAAGAAGAAGACAAACCTTTAGTTAAAATAGGTATTAAAGAGCTGTTTAAAGTAAGTTTAACTGAAAATCATTTGCAAAACTTGCTCTTATTTTTAGCCTTGTTATTTGGATTGTTCAATCAAATTCAACAAATTTTTGATGGTTTAGGAAAAACTGAAAATTTAGATGGCTTTATAAAAGAAAATACCAACGCTTTTTCAGCGAGTATTTTTTTTATATTATTTATGTTAACTTCGCTAACAATTATAGCTTTACTCACTTCTTTTGTAAGAATTTTCCTCATACATTTCAATTTAACCACCTTCTTAAAAAAAGATGCTTTCGAAATCAATCAAGGGTTATTTACAAAGAAATCTATTGTTTTAAAAAAAACAAAAGTGCAGAATATTACCATTTCAACAAATCCCTTAAAAAGAATTATTGGTATTTCTTTTATCACTTTTAAACAAGCGGTTAGTGGAAAATTGAATCATAAAAAGAAAGATAAATTAATACGCGTTGTTGGTTGTAAAAAAGCTCAGGTAGCAACGATAAAGTCAAGTTTATTTCATTCTTTAGAAGTAGAAAATAGTGACATGAAGTTTCCCGATTTTTACTTTAAACGCAGAATTTTCATATTCACATTTTTGTTTTTAACCATTGCATATGTAGGCCTATTTTTACTATTTCAACATTATGAAATTTTTTATTCAACGATTTTAATAATCCCTTTTGTTATATTTTTGATACGTAAAAAAATCAAAAAACGATTTTATAAAATCTCTGACGAAATATTATTAGTAAGTAAAGGGTTAATCGAAACCCATCATACCTATTTAGAACTTTTTAAAGTACAAAACATACAGTTGCAACAAACTATATTTCAAAAAAGAAGTAATGTTGCTGATTTGGTGATGCAAACTGCTTCTGGAAAAATAAAGATTCCTTGTTTGGCTATTGATGAGGCAATTAAAATCTATAATCACACTTTATATAAAGTAGAAACAACACATAAAGAATGGATGTAAAAAGTTTTATAAAAGCAGCGCGTTTAAGAACTTTACCTTTATCTGTTTCTGGAATTATTTTAGGTAGTTATTTGGGTAATTATGATTATTTAAATTCTTCGGATGCATTTAGATGTTGTTTTGGCTGTCCTTCTATTTATCATTCAGAAATTTTCTGGCTAGCCATCTTAACTACAATTGGCTTTCAAGTCTTATCTAATTTTGCGAATGATTATGGTGATGGAGTAAAAGGATCAGACAAAAACAGAACAGGAGAAGCAAGAATGGTTTCTTCTGGAGCAATTACGCCCAAACAAATGAAAATGGCAATGATAGTTACTATAATTATCACTTTAATAATTGCAATTTTGTTGATATATGTTGCATTTGGGAGTGAAAATTTTGGCTATTCTATTTTGTTTTTTTTATTGGGCATTGCCTCAATTGCAGCAGCCATAAAATATACAGTGGGTAATTCAGCTTATGGTTATTCTGGTTTTGGTGATGTTTTTGTATTTTTGTTCTTCGGATTATTAAGTGTTGTGGGTTCCTATTTTTTATTTACAAAAAGTATCAACTTTCAGATATTTTTACCAGCAATTTCTATTGGTTTATTAAGTACAGCAGTTTTAAATTTAAACAATTTAAGAGACAGAGAAGAAGATAAAAAGAATAATAAAAACACGTTAGTGGTTAAATTAGGAATAGAAAAAGGAAAAAAATATCATTATTTTTTAATTTTCGGAGCTTTACTATCAGCATTAATTTTTGTCTTTTTAAATTTTGAATCTGTATATCAATTTGTATTTTTAATGGCTTTTATTCCGTTAATTAAAAATCTAAAAACGGTAGCAGAAAATAAAATTGCTTCAGAATTAGATAAAGAATTAAAAAAAGTAGCCTTAAGCACCTTTTTATTTGCAATTCTTTTCGGAATTACAAACACATTTTTTTAATTTATAACACATAAAATTAAGTATTATGAATATTCAATTTTTAGGTCATTCTTGTTTTTCTATAGAAATAAATGAAGTAACAATTCTTGTAGATCCTTTTATTTCTGGTAATTCATTAGCTTCTCATATAGATATTTCTACTTTAAAAGCAGATTATATTTTGCTAACACACGCGCATCAAGACCACGTTTTAGATGTAGAGGCAATTGCAGAAAGAACAAAAGCAGTAATTGTATCTAATTACGAAATTGCCATGTATTATGGAGCTAAAGATTTAAATGTATTTGCTTTAAATCACGGAGGTACTTTTAAAGCTGATGAATTTTCGGCAAAATATGTAAATGCAATTCATACTTCTTCTTTTGCTGATGGAACTTATGGAGGTCAACCAGGTGGTTTTGTATTATCAACTAAAGAAAAAACCATATACATTGCTGGTGATACCGCTTTAACTATGGATATGAAATTAATACCAATGTCGTTTACCTTAGATGCTGCAATTTTACCAATTGGTGATACTTTTACAATGGGCATAGAAGATGCAATTTTAGCAAGCGATTTTGTAGCTTGTAATACAATAATTGGTTGTCATTTTAACACATTTCCGCCAATTGAAATAGATGTAAATGAAGCCAAAGAAAATTTTTTATCAAAAGGAAAAGAATTAATTATTTTAGAAATAGGAGAGGATAAAAGCATTTAAATGAAGACAATAAAAATAATTTTAGGAATTATTACAGCCATAACCATTGTGTTTTTTGCAACAGGTTTATTTGTAAAAGAAACCAATTATACAGCAGAAGTTGTTGTAAATAAGACAATTGAAGAAGTGTTTGTAACGTTTAACAAACAAGAAAATCTTAAAAATTGGATTCCAGAAATAAAATCTTTCGAAGTAATTAACGAGACTATTGGTAAAACAGGAAGTACGTATAAAATGGTTGTTGAAAATCAAGGACAAGAAATAGCAATGACCGAAAAAATTTTGGCTTATGTACCGAACGAAAAAGTTACCATCTTTTTTGATGCTGAAAATATGCTAAAAACAGACGATTATGTGTTTACAGAAAATGATGGAAAAACAACAATTAGATTAAACTCTAGTTGTAAAAGTGATTCTTATATTATGGCTTGTATGTTTCCTTATTTTAAAGGTACTTTTAAAGCACAAGATCAAGGTTACTTAAATAATTTTAAAGATTTTGTAGAAAAACAATAGTTTTATTTTGATAAAAGCCACCTACAAAAAATACATTCTCAATTTTAAAAATCCAAGTGGAACTTCTCGTGGAATTTTAAGAACCAAAGAAACTTGGTTTATCATTTTACAAGAAAATGACAAAACCGGAATTGGAGAAACAGGTTTGTTTCGAGGATTAAGTATAGATGATGTGCCTAATTACGAAGAAAAATTAATTTGGGTTTGTGCCAATATTAACAAAGGTTTAGATTTTTTATTGGCTGAAATGGCGCATTTCCCATCTATTCAGTTTGGTTTAGAACAAGCTTTTTTGTCTTTAAAAAGCGATGATAAGTTCGAACTTTTTCCATCAGAATTTACCAAAGGAAATAAAGCAATTTCTATAAATGGTTTAATTTGGATGGGCGAAAAAGAGTTTATGAAAAATCAAATTAAAGAGAAATTAAAAACAGGTTTTTCTTGCATTAAAATGAAAATTGGTGCTATTGATTTTAATGCTGAAATCGAATTGTTAAAATCAATTAGAAAAGAGTTTTCTGCGGCTGAAATTGAGTTAAGAGTAGATGCAAATGGTGCGTTTAATCCTGCAAATGCCTTAGAGAAATTACAACGTTTATCAGAATTAGAAATCCATTCTATAGAGCAACCTATAAAACAAGGTCAGCTTGAAGAAATGGCTCATTTGTGTGATAAAACACCTTTACCAATTGCTTTAGATGAAGAGTTAATTGGTGTATTTTCATCCGAAGAAAAAAAGAGAATAATTACACAAGTTAATCCACAATTTATTATTTTAAAACCAAGTTTAGTTGGCGGTTTTACTGGTAGTACAGAATGGATTAAATTAGCAGAAGAAAATAATTCTGGCTGGTGGATAACTTCTGCCTTAGAGAGTAATATTGGGTTAAATGCCATAGCGCAATTTACTTATCAATTGCAAAATAAGTTACCTCAAGGTTTAGGTACTGGTGGTTTGTTTACCAACAATTTTGATAGTCCATTAGAAGTAAAAAACGGAACATTACAATATAACACAACACAAAGCTGGAATTTTAATTTAGCGTAAACATTTTACAAACTAAATTAAGAGCCTCAATAAATATACAAATGAATTACATACAACAAGGTTATAAAGGAGATTTAGGAATGTGGAAATACCTGGTTTTTGCAGGTTTATTTTTCGGGTTTATGGCATTGAATTTTATTGGTTTAATCGTCTTAGAAAATCTTGATCCGAATTTTGATGTTGAACAAATGATGAAAGATCAAATTGCTATAAAAGGTGCAAATCGTTTTTTAGCAGAAAATTTAATTCCGTTTGCTGTAGGTTTAGTTGCGCTATTATTGTGGGTAAAGTTTTTACACAAACAAACTTTAACTTCGTTAACAACCTCAAGGCCTAAAATTGATTGGAAACGTATATTTTTTGCTTTCTTTTTATGGGGAATTGCAACTGCTGTTTTATTGTTTATCGATTTTAACCTATCACCAGAAAGCTATCAATGGAATTTTAACTTCGATAAATTTTTGATTTTGGCACTCATAGGTATCGCATTAATTCCTTTACAAACCAGTTTCGAGGAGTATTTTTTTAGAGGATATTTGATGCAAGGTTTAGGGATTGCCACCAAAAATAGATGGTTCCCCTTAATTTTTACTTCAGTGGTTTTCGGGTTATTGCATATTGCAAACCCTGAAGTAGACAAACTTGGGTATGGAATTTTAGTGTATTATATTGGTACAGGTTTTTTTCTGGGGATTATTACGTTAATGGATGAAGGTATGGAGTTGGCATTAGGTTTTCATGCCGCCAATAACTTAATAACTGCCTTGTTAGTGACTGCAGATTGGACAGTTTTTCAAACAGACTCTTTATTGGTAGACCTTTCTGAACCCAAATTAGGTTTTGATGTATTTACACCTGTTTTTGTCTTTTTTCCATTATTGATTTTACTTTTTGCAAAAAAATACAAATGGCACAATTGGAAAGAAAAACTAGCTGGACCTATTGAAAAACCAGTACATTTAGAAGAAAACTATAGAGTTTTAGACGATCTTGGAACAGAATAAATTTCATAAAAACTTTAAAATCAATGGAAAATCTTTTAATACTGTTGATGACCTTTTAAGTTACACAAAAGTTACTTATAGTGATATTCATCCATTTTTAGAAAAATGGTTTTCTGTTGATGAAACAATCACTGTACAAACTTCTGGATCTACTGGAACTCCAAAATCAATTCAATTAAAAAAAGAATTGATGTTAAACTCAGCAAAAGCAACAGGCGCTTTTTTTAGTTTACCTCAGAAAACATCAGCGTTGTTGTGTTTGCCAATTCAATATATTGCTGGTAAAATGATGTTGATAAGAGCCATTACCATAGGATGGCATTTAGATATTGTAGCACCCAACTCTAACCCTTTACATAAGGTTGAAAAACAGTATGATTTTGCTGCAATGGTACCTTTACAGTTAGAAAATTCTTTATCAAAAATCAATAAAATAAAAAAACTAATTGTTGGTGGTGGGGTAGTTTCTAATGCATTACAAAATAAGTTGCAAAATATTTCTACAGAAGTTTTTGCAACCTATGGAATGACAGAAACGATTACCCATATTGCTGTAAAAAAATTGAATAAACCACTGTCTTTTTTAGCAAAAATGACGAATCAATTTCATGTTGCTCATAAAAAAACATTCTATAAAACTTTGCCTAATGTTACCCTTTACAAAGACCAAAGAAATTGTTTGGTAATTGATGCACCAAAAGTAGCAGAAGAGCTTATTTTTACGAATGATGTTGTACAATTAATTTCAGATACACAGTTCGAATGGTTAGGGCGTTTTGATAATGTAATTAATTCAGGAGGTATAAAATTACATCCAGAGAAAATAGAAGAAAAACTTTCACAAATTATAAAAACTCGTTTTTTTGTTGCTGGTATAAAAGATGATATATTGGGCGAAAAGTTAGTTTTGATTTTAGAAGATGTCAATTCGAGCACAGTCGAGAAATCTATTTTAAATAAAATTATAAGTTTGACTTCTTTGTCAAAATTTGAAAAACCAAAAGAAATGTTTTGCATACCTCATTTTGTAGAAACCAAAACAGGTAAAATTCAAAGAACCCAAACACTGCAAAAAATCTTCACTAAATAAAACGTTGTTTTTACGTTCAAAAAGAACACGTTTACTCAATTCTTATTTTTTTAAAGTGATTTCATAGTTAGTTTTAAAGTAACTTTAAAACAAATACTATGTACAAACTACTATTTTATGTATTGCTGATGGTCGGAACTTCAACAATACAAGCTCAAGAAAAAAATATCACAGGCATTGTTTCAGATCTTTCAGGTCCTTTACCAGGAGTTTCTATTCTTGTAAAAGGCACGAATCAAGGAGCACAAACCGATTTTGATGGTAAATACACCATACAAGCAAAACCCAATGATGTTCTAGTTTTTTCCTATTTAGGCTATACAACAATTTCAAAAAAAGTTGGCAAATCAACAATTATAAATATTACTTTAATTGAAGATCAACAAGCATTAGAAGAAGTTGTTGTGGTAGCTTATGGTGTTCAAAGAAAATCTCAAACCACAGGGTATGCAGTATCTTCCATAAAGGCCAAAAAGAGAAGAGCATATCATAATAAAATAAGTAAAGCCTTAACAGGCAGTGTTGCAGGTGTGCAAACTAACAATTCGAATAGAACTAATTCTACAATTAGGATAAGAGGAGCAGCTTCCATTACTAAAACAAAAGAACCTTTATACATTGTAGATGGTGTGCCAATTCAAAATAGTTACAATACCATTATTAAAAATTTAAAAAAAGAGGATATTGAAAAAGTTAATGTATATAAATCTTACAAAGCAAAGAAATTGTTTGGAGCATCTGCTAAAAACGGTTGTGTAGTGATAACCACAAAAAATGGAAATTACAGGTTAGCGCATCAAGAATCGTATGCGCAAATTCACGAAAATAAATTTAAGAGAGTGTCTTTAAATCCGTTGTCAACATTTTCTATTGATGTTGATAAAGCTTCGTATAGCAATGTTAGAAGAATGATTAATAATGGACAAAAAGTGCCATTTGATGCTGTAAAAATTGAAGAAATGATTAATTATTTCGATTATCAATATCCACAACCTAAAGACAATCATCCTTTTGCCATTCATACAGAAGTTGCTAAAACACCTTGGAATGCAACTACAAAATTGGTTAAAATAGGTTTACAAGGCAAAACGTTTAAACAGGAAGACTTACCAGCATCTAATCTTACTTTTTTAATTGATGTTTCAGGTTCTATGGGGTCACAAAATAAATTACCATTATTAAAAAAGGCTTTTAAACTTTTGGTACATCAACTTAGAGCACAAGATAAAGTATCGATTGTGGTTTATGCAGGCGCAGCTGGTGTGGTGTTACAACCAACCTCAGGAAATAAAAAAGAAAAGATTTTAAATGCATTGCATAATTTAGAATCTGGAGGTTCTACTGCAGGAGGAAAAGGTATTGAATTAGCATATAAATTGGCTGAAAAAAACTTTAAAAAGAAAGGAAATAATAGAGTGATTTTAGCTACTGATGGCGATTTTAATGTTGGTGAAACAAGTAATCAAAAAATGGAGAAATTGATTGTTGAAAAACGAAAATCTGGCGTGTTTTTATCAGTTTTAGGTTTTGGATATGGCAATTATAAAGATGCTAAACTCGAAATTTTAGCAGACAAAGGAAATGGAAATCACGCGTATATTGATTCGATGCAAGAGGCACAAAAAGTTTTCGGAAAAGAATTTGGAGGCACTTTACACACCATTGCTAAAGATGTAAAAATACAGGTAGAATTTAATCCAAATAAAGTAAAAGGTTACAGATTAATTGGTTACGAAAACAGAATGTTAAATGATGAAGATTTTTTAGATGATACTATTGATGCTGGAGAGTTGGGCTCAGGTCATAAAGTTACTGCTTTGTATGAAATTATTCTTTTAGGTGAAAAAAGTGATTTCTTAAAGGATGTTCCTGAATTAAAATATAAGGCATCACAAAAAATAGAATCATTAAATAATAATGAATTATTTACGGTGAAATTTAGATATAAAAAACCATCAGGAACTCAAAGTATAGAAATGATTAAAGTTCAAGAGAATAAAATTTTAAAACCATCAAAAGATATGCAGTTTGCAAGTGCTGTAGCACTTTTTGGTATGAAATTAAGAAAATCTCAATGCACAAAAAATATAGAAAAAGATATTATTTTAGAGTTGGCAAAAAATGGTAGAGGTAAAGACGAAGCAGGCTATAAAGCTGAATTTATTCGATTGGTGAAAAGTATTTAAAAATTCATCTATCAATCAAATTATATAAAACAATAAATCGTCTAAAAAAGAGCTTTTAGACGATTTACTTATGTTTTGAAAAATTAATTATTCACTATAAATATTACTAGAATTTCTGTAGTTATCCTTATTTTTATACCAATCTTTGTATTCAATTCCATCGCTTAAAACCCAGCTGATAAAATTTAAATGCGCTGTATCTACGCTTGCATTTTCAATAGGATATTCAAATTTACTTGGAAAATTAATTGCCCAAGGTAAATTTTCTGCTGTTTTATAATATTTACCACTGTTTGGTTTGGTATCATCAGCAGAATCACCAAAGATAGAAGTATCTGCTAAATCACTTGGTGCATAATTTGCTAAATGTACTTCTTTACCTCTTTCTTTATTTATGATGATAAATGGATTGTAAGGTGCTACACCAAAGGCATCTTGATTTACTGGTGTTGCTAATTTTATATTTACTTTTAAAGTATCTGCAACTCTAAAAGCTTGATCTTGTCTGGTGTTTGCAAAACCATGCTGTTTAGCATTATCAAACACAATTATAGTAGCATCACTTTGGTTGGCTTCTGTACCATTTGCATTGTTTTGTATGTAACCTTCTGTGTATTCTGTTCCTGTAACCGATTCAATTAAAGAAGGAGCTATACCATCTATTGTAAATCCAAAACCGTTTTCATAATTGGCACCAATAGCTCGTACTACAAACTTGCCTTCTAAAGCAACCACGTCATTATCTGCATTGGTAATTCTGTTAAAATTATAATCTATAATCAGGTCATTAAAGTCATAGTCTCCAGTTGAAGGCCATAAATCTTCATAAGCTAAAGAACCATAGTTAGCGCTGTTAGGATAATAATTATTGAATGCACGCTCAGGGTCTTCAGGATAATCATCAAAACTATCAAACACTCCATCATCATCTGTATCTATAGGATCAGGATTAGATATCTGAACGTTTTCAATTTCAACATTTTCTATAGGATTCGCTGATGCATAAAAAACGGCATCGTTAAAATCATTATCTCCACCAGGTCTTAGCAAGTCTTCAAAACCAATTAAAATAAGATCTCTTTTTTCATCTAAAAGTAAAACAGAATGTTGGCGATGTTCGATATCTTCTTCTGGGTTTAATTCTAAATTTGAATATAATAAACCTCTACCTTCTGTAACTTCTTGCGAAGGTCCATGCCAACCATTTCTCATCAATACCCAACCTACAACTGTATTTTTCTCAAAAGTACCTAAGTATACTTTATCTCCAGAACGTAAACCACCACCTGAATATTCGAAAGATGCATTTGGAAAGATTACAGTACATTCTGTAATATCAGCAGTAGTTTTTGGTGGAAAATCTCTGTCATACGTATAGTAAGCGAGTGCATTTCTATAACCAGCTCCTTCAGATACAAAAGTAACCCAAACATCTGCCTTATCTAAAATCACTAAGTTTTGTTCGTTTACACCCGTTAAATATTCAGGGTGATATTCTGGTACAGGTCTGTTTTCTGGCAAAGCTGCATTAACATCGTTTAAAAAATCACCACTAACGTAGTCTCCTTCTTCTTCTAAATAATTTGGTACTCCATTACCATTATACCCACCTATATAATTAATTTTGATATTTGCATTAAAGTTTTTTTGAAGGGTATTTGCTACTTTATTCTGTAAGGCATTGTTTTTGCCTACTCTAGCTTTACCACTAACTTTACCACCAAATGTGTAATATACGTTTCCATTTTCTATAGGTACTTTAACCTCAGGAATAAAACCAATAAAGTCTGTTTTTAAAACAACTTCAGTCATATCAGCTTCAAAGTCATAATCAAAGCTTAATTCACCTTGGCTGTTGGTAACTCCGTTTGTTATTTCAATTCCGTTTTCATCTTCTAAGTTGGTCCAAACGCTTACTTTTACATTAGCCACAGGATTATTTGCATTGTCTTTTGTAAAGATGCTTATTTTTGTTTTGGTAGTATTACTCCAATCAAAGTTAGCACTTGCATTTAAATTATTAATTGTGGTGGTTTCTGGAGTTAAATCCTCTTGAGGGAATTTATTATCACATGAATTTAAAATTAAAAGAATCATTACTAATGCAATAGAGGGAAAATTTTTCATAATCTGGTGTTTTTTCAGGTTTTAATTTGATGCTTATTATTATACAACAAAACTAAATAATATATGTTTCTATTTTTTAAAATCGAGATTATTGAATAATTGATTAAGTTAAAAAGAAAGAAAGTGTTGGCGAATGGTATTTAGCTAAAGTAACTATTATGCCAATGTAAAGCACTTTACAACTTGTTTATTATACAGGCACTATTCTTATTTAAAAATGGCGAATATTTTTTTTTGACAAAAGTTTACTAAATTTTATAAAAAATTCCTATTTATTAATTTTAACAAATATGATTACAAATTATTTCAATAAAAACATCTCTATCATAAGGTTTAGAGAGGTAATAGTTCATGCCTAGTTCTAAGCATTTTTCTCTTTCTTCATCTATAGAGTTAGCTGTTAAAGCTATAATAGGTGTTTTTAACTTTAATTGTTGCCTAATAATTTTTGTAGCTTCAAAACCATCTAAAACAGGCATTTTTAAGTCCATTAAAATTAAGTCTGAGGTGTTGTTTTTTAGAAAGTTTACAGCCTGTTCACCATCTGCAACTTCTGTAACAATTACGCCCAAGTCATCTAGTACAACCTTAACTACCATTCTATTCATTATACTATCATCAACTACGAGAATATTTTTACCTTTTAAAACTGTATTGCTTTTATTTGTCATATGCTGTTTTACATTAACCTCTATTTACTCAATAGTAAAAAATAAGAATCAAGTGCAATATAGTACATTATGGAATTTATAAAAGATTCTGTAAAATTAAATTGTGTTTTTTTACATTAATGGTTTTTATTTTCAAAAAAAATACTATATTTATAAAAGTGTTCCCCTAATTAGAAAAATTATGATAATTACTACATTAAAAAACTGGTATATTCTCCTAGTTGTTTATACTTGTAAATTTAAAACATCAGCCAAAATCAATTTACTTGATATTTTCCAGAAAAATATTTTAAAACTAGAAACTAAATTTCTTTTTTAAGGAATTTCTATAAAGGGCTATTAAGATTTTTTTAAAAAATAGTTGAAATATGTAATGTGTTTTCAAATTTAAATAGTAGTTTTCCGTTAATGTAGGTGTTTGAATCCCAATATTATTTAATAAAATGTTTATTTAAAAAGAAGTTAAGTTGCCTTTAAAATTTAAATGCTATATTTATAGTGTAAACAAATAAATAGTTACTATTATGAATTTACCCCCAAATTCCAACAACCCCAGCAATTCAACCATTAAGTCTTATAATCTCCAAGATGTAGCTACCATGTGTCGTGGTAATAAAGAATCAATTTTAAAAATGATTGAAGTCTTTATTGATCAAATCCCCAAATTTATTGAAGAACTTAATACTGCTTTTTCAGATAATGACATCTTAAAAATAAAAAACGAAGTTCATAAAATTAAACCTACTGTTCATTTTTTTGGAGCCTTAAAACTAAAAGAACAACTTTTAGTAATCGATGAAAAAACGGTTGACGAATTAGGTGAAATCGATTTAAAGCATATTGTTAAAAACATTAATTTATATGCCAGTGAGGTTATTAATGAGTTAAAGAACGACTATAAAATAAATTAAAAATGAAAAAAACAATATTAGTTTTAGACGATGAAATAAGTATTTGTATGCTATTGCAAAATTTTTTATCAAAAGATTTTGATGTAATAACCAAAAGTAATCCAATAGAAGCTTTAGAATGGCTTGATGGTACTATACCAGACCTTATTATTTGTGATATACAAATGCCAGAAATGGATGGTTATGGATTTTTAACCAAAGTGCGTCAACGAGGTTTTACCAAACATACCCCAGTTGTAATGCTTTCTGGTAGATCTGAAAGTAAAGAACGTATAAAGTGTTACAGACTAGGTGCTCAAGACTATTTAACAAAGCCATTTAACCCAGAAGAACTTGAAGAGCTCGTTAAAAAGAATTTGTACCCAATTCATTATGCAATTGAATGGTAACCATTAATATTAAAGCTATAAATTAATACGCATACATATGGGCGCAAAACTTAACATTTTATACATTGGTAATATCAACAACTATTTTAGTGATGCTGAAGATTATAATTGCTCAATTGTAACGCTTGAAAATAGTTTAAAAGCTACCAGATATTTAGAAGCTAATAAAGATATCGATGCTATAGTATGCGATTATTATTTGCCAGGCAATACCGGTTTTTTTCTTTATAAATGGATGCGTGCGCAAAGTGAATACGATTCGATGCCTTTTGTTATTCTTTGTAAAGAATTTAATGCTGAAATTTATAAATCAGCCTTTAAAAAACATATTGATGACTTTTATGTATCCTCTGTAACCAACCCTAAAGATATTTTAAGTAGATTAATTTATTTATCTGAACATAAAAAACCAAAGCCTAAACAGGTGTCTAAAAAGATAGTGTCAGAAAACTATAAAATGCCTTTATCAAAACGTTTGTTTGATATTTTTGTAGCTTCATCTGTGCTTATTTTAGCTTCACCATTTTTGTTGTTAATTATACTAGCTATAAGACTCGAATCAAAAGGTAAAGTCTATTACATATCTAAACGTGTTGGTAGAAAAACATTTGATTTTTATAAATTAAGATCAATGCGAACGGGTTCTGATGAGTTGTTAAAGAAATTAGCGGCAGAAAAAAATCAGTATAAAAAAGAAGAAGTAAAAACAGAAAATAGCTCGTTAGATATTCCATGTCCAAAATGCAGTAAATTACCTGAAGGTGAAACGTGTTCTCCTATTATGTATATTGATACCCATCAGATATGTGATTATTGGTTTAATGTTCAAAAAAGAGAAGCAGCTAAAAACGATTCAACTTTTGTGAAAATTGTAGATGATCCAAGAATAACAAAAGTTGGTAAATTTATCAGAAATACAAGTATTGATGAACTACCACAGCTCATAAATGTCTTAAAAGGAGATATGTCTATTGTAGGTAACAGACCATTACCAGTTTACGAAGCAGAAGTGCTTACAGGTGATGATTTATCAAAACGATTTTTAGCACCTCCAGGAATTACAGGTTTGTGGCAAGTAGAATTAAGAGGTAAAGGAGGTAAAATGTCTGAAGAAGAAAGAATGAAGCTAGATAATGAATACGCAGAGCAGTTTGAAGGTGATAATTATTCTTTTTGGTATGATATTAAGTTGATTTTAAGAACTGTACCTGCATTATTTCAATCAGACACAGTTTAATAAAAGAAGTATATAGTATGAGTAAAATATTTAAAAGCATATCTATTATAAGTTTAATTGTTTTACAATTTAGTGATGTAAATGCTCAAGCATTTAATAACTCTAAAGACACCATAATTAGCAACCCTAGATTTGAGTTTCCACCTCTTGAGGTTGTGATAGATTCTGTTATAAAAAATCACGCAATGGTTAATTTCAGAAATCAACATGTAGGCGTTAAAGAGTCTACATTGGCTTCAGAACAAATTTATTGGACAAGGAATTTTGGTATTCAGGCAGATACACGTTATGGTAATTTAAGCAACTTTGCTACTGATAATGATGGAATTAATACAACTGCAGCATTAACAACTGCTCGCCAATTTAATTATAGTGTAGGGGTATATTTAAAAATTCCAATATTTGATTTCTTAAATAGAAAAAACCAACTAAAACTTGCAGAACTAGAAGTAGAGGAAGCAAAAAGTATGGCAGAGTTTCAAAAACAAGAAATAAGACAAACGGTTATTCGAATTTATCAAGAAATGCTTTTTAAGAATAAAGTCCTTAAAATTAGGTCTAAAAGTTTGGCGGATGCTAGAGTAAATATGCAAATGGTAGAAAAAGAATTCAAAAACGGTATTGTAGCAATATCAGAATACGTTAGAATAAATAGCATGACCGCTAATATGGAGGCAGAATATGAAAAAGCAATGTCAGAATTTATTACCGTCAAAAAAATGTTAGAAGATATGGCTGGTTTTGTTTTTGGTTTAACAAATTAAAATTATAAAGATGACTATAGTTGATTTTGTTCGCTTAATCTTAAAGCATATAGTACTACTAATTACAGTACCTATTTTGTTAGGCGTTTTGGTAATTTTACTTACCATGAACCCTTCTTTCGAGTATTCATCACAAACTATTTTATATACGGGTTTAGCTACAGGCTCATCTATCGAAATGGATAAAACGTTTAATTATCAAGCCACAAATACAGCGTTTGATAACTTAATCAATATAATTAATTCAAGAGAAACTCAAGAAGAAGTTGCTATTCGATTACTTGCACTTCATTTAATGTTGCCAGAAGCAAATCCGAAATATATATCTGAAGATTTATTTAGAGAATTTCAACAAAAAATACCAAAATATTTGTACGACTATGTTGCTACTGGATATGAAAATACTAAGGTTGAGAGCAAAATAAACGGAATTGATGAAAAACTATTTCCAGACCAAATAAATAGAAATAATTACGAAAAAACTGTTGAAAATTTAACTGCTTTTATGAAAAGTAGTAATGATAACTTTGTGTATGAAATTCTTAACTATGATGAAGATGATCATTACTCATTAAAAGCAATTTCTCAAATCAAAGCACAGAGAATAAATAGTAGCGATTTAATTAAGTTAAGTTATACCGTTAATGATCCAGGCATATGTCAGCAAACCTTAGCTATATACAATGGTGTTTGTATTAAAAATTACAAAGATATAAAAGAAAACAGATCTGATGCAGTTGTTAAGTATTTTGAAAATGAGCTAAATAAAGCTAGAGTTGAATTAAAAAACGCTGAGGATAAATTGCTAGAATTTAATAAAAGTTCTAATATTATTAATTATTACGAGCAAAGTAAAGCAGTTGCAGTTGTTAAAGAAGACATGGAGGTCGACTTTAAAAAGAAGAAAGCAGAATTAGCAGGTATAAATGCAGGTATAAAACGACTTGAAGGAAAATTAAAACTACAAGAAGTAATTCAAGAAAAAAGTAACCTTGTTTTAGATAAAAAGAAAGAACTGGGCGATTTAAACTACAAATTAGCTTTGGTAAAAGCCGAAAGCCAATCGAACCCAACCACTGCTAATCTTAACAGAGTAAAGCAATTAGAAAACGATGCAGAACAACTATCAGCAGAAATAAAAAATGGTGTAGACGAACTATATTCCTATCAAAACTCAATTGACGGTATGCCTATTTCTAAAATACTGCCAGATTGGATGAATAATGTTGTAGAAGCAGAGAATATGAAAGCCAAAATTAATGTTTTAAAAAAGCAAAATAACGACTTTCAAGAAACCTATGCAAGATATGCTCCTGCAGGTGCTAATATGAAACGATTAGAACGTGAAATATCGGTTTCTGAACAAGGTTATTTAGAAATTCTTCATGGTTTAAATTTAGCCAAACTAAAATTACAAGACAGTGAACTATCATCAGATTTAAAAACCATAGATGTACCTTATTATCCAGTATCTCCAAACCCAACTAAAAGAGCCATCTTAATTATTGCAGCTGCATTTTTAGGTGGTATTTTAACACTAGGAATAATTTTTGTGATGGAGTATTTTGATGATTCACTAAAAAATTCTAAAAGTGCTAGTAAAAAAACAGGCTTTACTTCTTTGGGTATGGTTCCTAAGATAATTTTAGATCCAGGTAGTTTTAATTTAAAATTTATTAAAAAACGATTAATAGAAATTATAACTCAAAATATATTTCAATTTTTTAGTTTTCAAGAGGATACAAAAAAAACTAAAATCCTTGTAGTGTTTAGTACTCAAAGACTGGAAGGTAAAACAGTTACTGCTGGTAATATTGCAAAAACGTTTAAAAAAGAAGGTAAAAAAGTACTATTACTTAATTACAAGCAAAAACAAGTAGCCATTAAAAAGCGTGCAAAATTACCAATTTTAAACAAAATATTGGGTTATCCAGATCCTCGAATTGATGTTGATAACCCTTTTTTAGCAGATGTTTCTACGTATCTATCTCCATCAGAACATGATTACTATGAATTAAATAACGATTTTTTTAATGCCAACAGCTATACTGATATTTTTGAGTCAAATAATATCACCTTAAACAATGATTTAGATTTTATTATCATTGAAATACCTGCGATTATTTATTCTAATTATCCAACAGAATTAATGGTTAATGCAGATTTAAATATTTTGGTTTGTAGAGCTAATAGAGCGTGGTCTGATGCAGATGAATCTGCAATTAGTAATTTGAGAGAAGTTTGTGGTTCAAAGCTCAATATTATTGTTAATGGTGTTAATATAAATGAAGTAGAATCTATGTTAGGCGATTTGCCAAAAAAACGATCAAAATTTAGACAAAAAATTAAAGCAATATTTAAGTTTCAATTCTTTTCAAAATCTCAAATTTGAAAATAATCCAATGAAAATCCTAAAAAAAATAGTGAAAGAAGATAATTTTCTATCTCTAGCAGGTAACGTTGTTATTGCGCTTTTAGGTATAAGCGGCTTTGCTTTGTTGGCAAGAAGTTTATCAATAGAAGTTTTTGGAGAATGGGTATTATTTATAACTGGGGGGTCTTTTGTAGAGATGTTTCGTTTTGGCATCACAAATACGGGGTTAATTCGTTTTTTATCTGGTGCAGACGAGTCTTCAAGAAACAAGTTAATAGGCTCAAATGCGCTAATTGGTTTAGGAGCAACAGTAGGTATTGCAGCAATCTTATTATTTTGTAATACAGTATTTAAAGATTCGATTAGTAATTCTGGATATCATTTATTTTTTAAGTGGTACCCACTATTGGCTTTTTTAAATCTTCCTTGGAATAATGCCCTAGTCGTTTTACAAGCCGATAGAAAATACGGAAAAATTCTAATTATAAAATCAGTAAATAGTGGGTTGTTTTTTTTAACAATTTTAGTGAATTTCTTTTTTCTAAAAATGTCATTAAACGAACTCGTAATTGCTTTATTAATAATCAATGCATTCACATCATTTATTACTATAATTTTAGGGTGGGATGGCACTAAATTAATTACAAAAGCAACATCGGTTACAAACCGAACATTATTAGATTTTGGGAAATATACTACGTTTACACTAATAGGTAGTAATTTGTTAAGAAGTGCAGATACTTTAATTCTAAGTTTAAGTCCTTTAGGAAACGAAGCAGTAGCATTGTACAGCATTCCACTAAAATTAACAGAATTGCAGCAAATCCCTTTGCGTAGTTTTGTGGCAACCGCATTTCCAAAAATGTCTAAAGCAAGTGTGCAAGGTAGGGTAAATGAGGTTAAAGAATTATTCTATACCTATTCAGGTGCTTTAACGTATCTGTTTGTATTAATGAGTTTAGGTACGTTTGTTTTTGCAGAGTTTTTAGTATTAATTTTATCAGGAGAGCAGTATCTAAAAGTAGACCCAGTCACTGGTTTTAACGTTGTAAATATTGTAAGAGTCTTTTCTATTTATGGCCTTTTATTACCAATTGATAGAATGACAGGTATTGGTTTAGATAGTATTAATAAACCCAATATCAATGCAATAAAAGTGTTTGTAATGGTGGCTGCTAATGTTATAGGAGATTTTATAGCCATTTTTGTTTTTGAATCATTAATACTTGTAGCAGTAGCCTCCATAATTTTTACTTTGGTCGGTATTTGGATGGGGATGTACTTCTTAAACAAAGAGCTCTCCTTATCTTATAAAGAAATTTTTATTAGCGGAATTGAATTTTACAAAAACTTAAAAAACAAAATATTAAAAAATCGCTTTGCCTAAATATAGCGTAGAAACATAAAATATTGAATATAAATAATCGACATATAAACCCTTTTGAAAAAATACAAGGTTCTGATGCCTTAGCAAAGCCCAAGGTAATTGCCTTGTTTTTTGTTGGAGTTTTATTCGTTGCCTTAGTTCTTGCAAAGCTAAAAATGGTGGGTGTTGGTATTTTTTTAGCACTTGTATTTGGTGCTGTATATTTAAATCTATTATTTAAAAATCCGGTTTTAGGCTTTTACACTGCAATTGGACTAAACTTTGTAATACTTGGCATTGGTAGGTATATTAAAGGATTACCACTAGGTTTTGCTATTGATGGTATTATGATTATTACATTTTTAGCACTTATTTTTTCTAGATTTAAAGAGCGGGTAGATTGGTCTCCAGCAAATAAAACAATTACGACTTTAGCAGGGATATGGTTGTTATATTGTATTTTTCAGATAGTAAATCCTGAAGCTAGAATGATTGAACCTTGGATTGCAGGTAGAGGAGTAGGTTTTTACTTTTTCTTCTTTGTGATTTTAACTTTTATGCTAATTGATACCAATAAAAAGCTAGATACATTTTTATATGTATGGGGTGTTTTTTCAATTCTTGCTACTTTAAAAGGCTTTGGACAAATGGTTTTCGGAGTTGATTATGCAGAAAAAGCTTGGTTAGATAATGGAGGTGCTGAAACGCATATACTTTTTGGTAAGCTTAGGGTATTTTCTTTTTTTAGTGATGCAGGGCAATTTGGAGGAAATCAAGGCTATGCAGGAGTTGTGTTTCTTATTTATTCAATGGCTAAAAAAGGAATTCCTAAAATATTTTTTATCACTGTAGGGCTGTTAGGGTTTTACGGAATGATGATTTCTGGTACAAGAGGCTCAATTGCTGTACCATTTGCAGGGTTGATGACATTTTTTGTCCTCAGAAAAAACATAAAAGTCTTGAGTGCAGGTGTAATTTTTGTAGCGCTTATTTTCGTGTTTTTTAAATATACCACCATTGGAAATGGAAACTATCAAATAAGAAGAATGCGTGGTGCATTCGATCCTAATAATAAGTCACTTCAAGTTAGGTTAGATAATCAAAAAATCTTAAAAGCATATTTAGCTTCAAGGCCTTTTGGTGGTGGTATTGGTCATGCAGGAGACAAAGCACAACGTTTTTTACCACACGCATTTTTGTCAAATGTAGCAACAGATAGTTGGTATGTAATGATTTGGGCTGAGTTGGGTGTAATTGGTTTAACATATCACTTATTTGTTTTGTTTTTTGTGTTGGGTACTGCTTCGTATAAAGTAATGTTTAGAATTCGAGACCCCATAACAAAAATAAAAATGAGTGCACTTATTTCAGGAATGGCAGGTGTTATGTTAGCCTCTTATGGTAATGCCATTTTAGGGGGTATGCCAACAGCATTGCTGTTTTATGCTTCTATGGCAATTATGTCTACTCCAGAAACTTTTGAAAATGAATCAACAGAAAATACATTACAATCTAAAGCAATAACATAAATGCTTTAATCGGCTTAAAAATCAACTATAAAAACCTCTTAAATTAGATATTATGAATTACAGAAATATAAAGGATTTAAACAATATTATACTCAAAAGATTAAGTATTATTCCACGTGATTTTGATTTAATAGTAGGTGTACCAAGAAGTGGTATGTTACCTGCCAATCTTTTATCATTGTATTTAAATAGGCCTTATACAGATATCGATTCCTTTTTAAATGGTCATATTTATAAAGCAGGAGCAAGAAGTCAGTTTTTTGAAGAAGGTAACCAACATAAAAAAGTTTTAGTAGTTGATGATAGTATAGCTTCTGGTTCTGCAATGCTAGAATGTAAAGAGAAATTAAAGCACCTTGAAGATAAATTCGATTTAAAATACTGTGCCATATTTATCATTCCTGGAAAAGAGAAAATGGTAGATTATTTCTTTGAAATCGTGCCTTTACCTCGCTATTTTCAGTGGAATATTCTCAATCATACTTCATTAGAAAAAGCGTGTTTTGATATTGATGGTGTTTTGTGTGAAGATCCATCCCCAGAACAAAATGATGATGGAGAAAAATACATCGATTTTATTTTAAACGCACCACCATTATTTATTCCTGGAGCTAAAATTGGTACTATAGTAACATCGCGTTTAGAAAAATATCGAAAAGAAACAGAAACTTGGCTAGCAGCTCAAAATATTAAATATAATGATTTAATTATGTTAGATTTACCTGACATGGCAGCAAGGCAAAAAGCAAACAATCACGGAGGTCATAAGGCGAAAGCCTATATGTCTAAACCATATGTACTGTTTATTGAGAGCGAGTTAAACCAAGCATTAGAAATTAATAGAATATCAAAAAAACCTGTATTATGTACTGCAAATTTCGAAATGATATTTGAATCAGAATCTTTTATGTACAATCTTAAAAGTGGTAAGCATTTGCCTTTTTTAAGAGAATTTGGTTTAAAAGTGCGTAATAAGCTTAGAAAACTGAAAAAATAAACAAGTAGAATTCTTTATTTTTCTCATCAACCAATTACTATTTACTATGTTAGTACTCAATATTATACAAATTATCTTGCTCGTTGTTTTAGGACTGGCAACTTTATATATTTTTATATTTTCTGTAGCAAGTCTTTTCTATAGGCAAAAAACATATTCTGATAATGGAAATATGAAAAAAATGGCAGTTTTAGTGCCTGGTTATAAAGAAGATGGTGTTATTGTAGAAGTAGCTAATTTGGCTTTACAGCAAGATTATCCATCCGAATTATATGACGTTGTTATTATTGCAGATTCTTTTCAAGAACAAACTTTAGCGACTTTAAAAACTTTGCCTATAAAGTTGATTGAAGTTAGTTTTGAAAAAAGTACAAAATCAAAAGCATTAAATAAAGCGATGGCTCAACTTGATGCAAATTATGATATTGCTGTAGTTTTAGACGCTGATAATGTTATGGCTTCTGATTTTTTAAAGAAAATTAATGCAGTTTTCGAACAAGATTTTATAGCAGTACAAGGCCATAGAACAGCAAAAAACGTAAATAATTCTTGGGCAATTTTAGACGCCATTAGCGAAGAAATTAATAATAATATTTTTAGAAAAGGACATAGAGTATTAGGGCTTTCGTCTGCAATTATTGGCTCTGGTATGGCATTTAGATATCCATATTTTAAGGATTTGATGGCTACAGTTACAGCTATTGGTGGTTTTGATAAAGAAATAGAATTAAAAATGCTAAAAGAAGGTCGTAAAATTGTGTACTTAGATGATGCTGTTGTGTATGATGAAAAAATACAAAAATCAGAGGTGTTTGGTAATCAAAGACGTAGATGGTTGTCTGCTCAATTCCATTATTTTAGAAAAGATATTTTATCTGCCCTTAAAGATTTAATTTTGAAAGGTAATGTTGATTATTTTGATAAAGCGATTCAATTTGTTCAACCTCCAAGAATCTTGTTGTTAGGTGCTGTAAAATTATTCACCATAGGTTTTCTAATAGCAAACTATGTTTTAGAAAATGAAATTATCTACTCGAAGTATTGGATTATTTTGGCATCAGCATGTATACTATCTTTCATTTTTTCGGTACCAAGATCATTTTATAATACAAAAACCTTAAGTGCCTTGGCAAGTTTACCCAAAGGCATGTTTATGATGTTGATATCATTGTTAAAAATAAAAGGAGCTAATAAAACATTTATTCATACACAACACACTTCAAGCTCAGAAGAAATACAACAAAAAAAATAAGAGCAAATATTTTAAAATCCCCTGATGAATAATAAGAAGCTAGAAAAATTAGAGGCCATTCGTGGATTTTCCGCAATTTATGTGGTACTCTTTCATATGCTACCTCAAAAAATAGATGTTTTCGGTATTAATATCGGATTTTTATTTCGTTTTGGTTCAGAGGCAGTAATTATGTTTCTGATTTTAAGTGGATTTGTAATTAAATATACTTGGGAAAAAAATTCGGACAAATCATTTAAAACGTATTTTAAAAAAAGGTTTATACGGATTTATATTCCCCTGTTATTCATTTTCTTATTGGCTTATCTCTTTAGGAGTTACTCAGAAGGCACCTTTGTTGATCCTGAAGTCAAAACTCTTTTAGGGAATCTATTTATGCTTCAAGATGTAATTTCTTTAAAACCAAATGTAATTTCGGCAACCTATATGGGGAATGGCGTACTTTGGTCTTTGTCTTATGAATGGTGGTTTTATATGCTATTTTTTCTGTTGTCAAGTCATGTAAAATCATCTAAATTAAATATGTATGTAAATGTGATAACGTTAACAGCAACAATTTCATACCTGTTTTATCCTTTTATTTTAAACAGAATTGTAATGTATTTTGCAATTTGGTGGATTGGGGTAAGGTTTGCTGAAACCTACTTAAACAATAAAACCTACACATTTTCCGCAATAAAAAACTATGCCTATTTCCTACTTATTATTTTAGGTCTTTTAGGATTAAATTTATACATCAATTTTAAGTATACAAAAATTTATGATTATCCTCTAGTAGCATTTCCTTTTGTAGAATTAAGGCATTTTACGTTTGCCTTTATAGCGATGTTTGCGGGTGTATTATGGAACAAATTAAACTGGTTTGGGTTTAATAAATTATTTGGAATTTTTAAGTATTTAGCACCCTTTTCTTATGTTATTTATATCTCTCATCATTATTTAGTTGTAGAGGCATCATACTTAAATTTTATCGAAAACAAGATCGTTGAATATTCATTATATCTTCTTTTAATGCTACTCTTTTCGTATATTGTAGAAGTGGTTTTTTACCCTAAAATCAAAAGAAGAATAATGAGTTATTATGCAATTAACTTTTAAAATAGTGCAATATGAAAATAGGTATTGAAGCTCAAAGAATTTTCCGTAAGAAAAAACATGGTATGGATATGGTTGCGCTAGAATTGATTAAAAATCTTCAGCTTATAGACCATAAAAATGAGTATTATATTTTTGTAAAACCAGATGAAGATAGCTCGGTTCTTAAGGAAACAGCCAATTTTAATATTATAGAATTAAATGGAGGTCCTTACCCAACTTGGGAGCAGATAGCCTTACCAAAGGCTGCAAAAAAATATGATTGTGATGTGCTACATTGTACAAGCAATACAGCACCTTTTTTTACAAATATTCCCTTAATTACCATTTTGCATGATATCATTTATATGGAAAGTAGTTACTTAAAAATACTAACTAGTAGTGCTAGCACATATCAAAAATTTGGAAATGTTTATAGAAAGCTAGTTGTGCCAAAAGTTGTAAAAAAGAGTAGTAAAGTAATTACAGTTTCTCATTTTGAGAAAAATAGAATAGGAGAATTTTTTGGAATAAAAGGAAATCAAAAACTTGATGCCATTTATAATGGAGTTAGCGAGCATTTTAAACCGATAACCGATCAACAAGAATTAAAAAGAGTAAAAGAAAAATACCAATTGCCAAATCAATTTTTCTTTTTCTTGGGTAATACTGACCCTAAAAAAAATACAAAAGGAACTTTAAAAGCATTTTCTGATTTTTTAAAAGATTCAGGTTCAAACCATAAATTAGTTATGCTAGATTATGATCAAATAGAATTGAAAAAACTTTTAAATGAAATTAAAAACCCAGATTTAATTAACAGTATTTTACTTACGGGTTATGTTGTTAATACAGATTTACCAGCCATTTATGCACAATGTGATGTGTTTTTATATCCATCATTGAGAGAAAGTTTTGGTATACCAATGTTAGAAGCTATGTCTTGTAATGTACCTGTAATCACTTCAAATACATCATCTATGCCAGAGGTTGCAGGAGATGCAGCTCATATTATAAACCCCTTTAAACCAGAAGAAATTACGCAAGGAATCATTAAGATAGTAAATGATAAAAGTTATAGCGATTCTCTTTGTAAAAAAGGATTAACTCGTAGCAAACAGTTTTCTTGGCATAATATGGCTAAAGAATATTTAAAACTCTATGAGTTTATTGATGCTAATAATTCTAAAAAATAAAGATATGATTAAAGGTAAAGACATCATTGTACTTGGTATACAAGCTTGGGATATTGAAATTGGCAGCAATTGTAAAAACATCGCTGTAGAATTTGCTAAAAATAATCGTGTTTTATACGTAAATCCACCAATGACTAGATCTGTGATGAATAGTCAAAAAGAGAAAGAAACGATTCAAAAAAGAATCAGAATTAAAAATGGGCAAGAAGATGATTTAGTTAAAATTTATGATAATTTATGGAATTTATATCCCAAATCTCTGGTAGAGTCTATCAATTCTGTTCCTGTGCATTTTTTATTTAAGCTATTAAATAAAAGAAATGCAACAATTTATGCAAACGATATAAAGAATGCAATCTCTAGAATGAATTTTAAAGATGTGATACTTTTTAATGATAGCTCAATGTTTTTAGGTTTACACTTAAAGGAGTTGTTAAAACCTAAAGTGTATGCATATTATATGAGAGATTATTTAGTGAAAGTACCTTATTGGCAAAAACATGGGGAGCGCATAGAACCTTTGGTAGTAAAGAAAGCAGATGTGGTGTTAACAAACTCAGAATTTTTTGAAGATTTCTGCAGAAATTACAATGCACACAGTTATATGGTTGGGCAAGGATGTGATGTTTCGCATTTTAGTGATGAGGATGATAGCATAAAAATACCAGATGAATTTAAAGAAATTCCATCGCCTGTTATTGGTTATGTAGGTTCTTTAACAAGTTTACGTTTAGATATAAAATTATTAGAATTTATAGCTGAAGAAAGAAAAGAATGGAGTATTGTTTTAGTTGGACCTGAAGATGATAATTTTAAAAATTCTAATCTACACAATATGTCAAATGTGTATTTTTTAGGACGAAAAGATGCCTCTCAGCTACCCAATTATGTAAAAGGATTTGATATTGCCACAAATCCGCAGTTAATAAACAACCTAACTATTGGTAATTACCCAAGGAAAATTGATGAGTATTTAGCGATGGGAAAACCCATAATTGCTACACAAACCAAAGCAATGCAAATGTTTAAAGAAAATGTGTATTTGGGCGAAACCAAAGAAGATTATGTTGTTTTAATAGAAAAGGCATTGGCAGAAAACTCACAAGAACTATTAGCTAAAAGAATAGCATTTGCAAAAAGTCATACTTGGCAAAATAATGTAAAAGCCATTTATGAATCAATTATAAAAGCAACCAAAGACAGCATATCATGGGATTAAAAGAAAAAATAAAATCAAATGAACGCATCAAAAAATTGGTGCATTGGTCTATTCTCATTCCAAAGCAAACCAGACCAAGATTATGGATCAAGTGGTTTGTAAATCCATTTTACCATAAAAAAGGAAAAGGGGCTATTGTGAGGCCAAGAACTAGAATGGATGTAGTTCCATGGAATAAATTTGAAATGGGTAAAGATTCTACCATCGAAGATTTTTCAGCGATAAATAATGGTGTTGGCCCAGTAATTATTGGTGATAGAACCAAAATAGGCTTAAGTAACACTATTATTGGGCCAGTGACAATTGGTAACGATATTAGACTTGCCCAAAATATAACACTCTCAGGATTAAATCATAATTACGAAGATGTAAATCTACCCATACATGTACAAGGAGTATCAACTTCGCCTATAGTAATTGAAGATGATTCTTGGCTTGGTGCAAATGTAGTTGTGGTTGCAGGGGTTAGCATTGGTAAACATTCTATCATAGCAGCTGGAAGTATTGTAACCAAAAATATTCCACCATATTCAGTAGCTGTGGGCAACCCTGCAAGAGTTTTAAAACAGTATAACCATCAAACTAAAGTTTGGGAAAAAGTAAAATAATATGGAAGTTTTAGAAATTATTTTTTGGATATTATTATTCATTATAGTGTACACCTATGTTGGTTATGGTATTTTGTTATATGCAATTGTTAAAGTCAGAAGGATGTTTAACATCGGGCAAAAAAAAGCCATCGATGAAACTTACGAACCCGAAGTTACCTTATTTATTGCTGCTTATAATGAAAAGGATTATGTAGAAGCAAAAATGAAAAATTCATTAGAATTAGAATATCCTAAAGAAAAATTAAACATTATTTGGGTTACAGATGGTTCAGATGATGGTACACCAGATTTATTAAAAGGTTATCCTAACACAGCTGTACATCATTTAGATGCAAGAAATGGTAAAATTGGTGCTATGAATCGTGGTATGGAATTCGTAAAAACACCTATAGTTATTTTTAGTGATGCCAATACAAACTTAGGCAAACAATCTATAAGACGAATTGTTAATTTATTTAGTTACCCAAAAGTAGGTTGTGTTTCTGGTGAAAAAAGAATCGTTGATAAAGAAAGTGATGTAGCTTCTGGTGCAGGAGAAGGTTTGTATTGGAAATATGAATCTACCTTAAAAAAATGGGATGCAGAATTGTATTCGGTAGTAGGTGCTGCAGGAGAATTGTTTGCCATTAGAACCGAGTTGTACAGACACGTAGAAAAAGATACAATTCTCGATGATTTTATCATCTCTTTACGTGTTGCACAAGATGGCTATACCATTCAATATGATCCTGATGCCTATGCTATAGAAACAGCTTCTGCCAATGTTAAAGAAGAACTAAAACGTAAAATTAGAATATCAGCAGGTGGTATTCAATCTATTGTAAGATTACGTTCTTTATTAAATATTTTTAAATACGGTACATTATCTTTTCAATATATTTCTCATCGCGTTCTACGTTGGAGTTTAACACCTTTATGTTTAATAGCGTTAATACCGGTTTTGTCAATATTGGCAATCCAAGACGGTTTATTTACCTTATCAATTTATCCCATATTTTTTTGGTTACAAGTGCTGTTTTATGCAGCTGCATTATTAGGTTGGTTTTTAGAGAATAGAGAAACAAGAATTAAATTATTATTTGTTCCGTACTATTTTTTCATTATGAATTTATCGGTTGTATTAGGTTTTTTTAGGTATATGAAAAAATCGCAATCCGTAAACTGGGAAAGATCAAAAAGGGCAGCTTAATAAATATCAATTTAGAAAAAAATAGAATTAATTATGGATAGAAGAAAAGCTATAGGTGGTATTTTAGCAATTACAGGTATTAGTTTTGCTTCCTATAAAGGGATACGTTTTTTTTACGGTACCTCTAACAGAGGAGAACTAAAAGATTATAAAAATTTAATTGCAGAATTAGCAGACGTAATAATACCACCTACAGACACACCTGGCGCAAAAGAAGCAAAAGTACAAGATTAT
Source organism: Polaribacter sp. (assembly GCA_965661915.1). Classification (GTDB taxonomy): domain Bacteria; phylum Bacteroidota; class Bacteroidia; order Flavobacteriales; family Flavobacteriaceae; genus Polaribacter. The sequence continues at coordinate 78,842 of CBFIFR010000002.1, forward strand.
ATTATTGATTTTATGGAAGCTTGCTCATCAAATAAAGAGTTTAATACTTTTTTTAATGGATTAAACGATTTGCAAGAAACAGCAGAAAGCGAGTATCAAACAACTTTCGAAAACTGTAACATAGATCAAAAAACAGCATTGCTTAAAAATCTTGATACAGATAGCGATCCAAATAGCATATTTACTAAAATAGATATTAAAATAAGAGGAAGATCTTTTTTTAAAATGCTTAAAACATTAACAGTAGAAGGGTATTGTACTTCAGAAATTGGTGCAACACAAATGTTAGCCTACGATCCTGCTCCAGGAGAATACATCGCAATTACAGAATTACAACCAAACCAAAAAGCTTGGGCAACAAGATAATATTATAATGAAAACACAAACTAACAGAAATACTTTTGATGCCATTGTTGTTGGGTCTGGAATTAGTGGAGGCTGGGCAGCTAAAGAACTTACAGAAGGTGGACTTAAAACATTGGTTTTAGAACGTGGTGCAGATAAAGAATTTAAAACATCTTCTAATGATCCTTGGGATTTTAAATATAGAAACCATTTAACAAAAGAAGAATTAAAAGAAAGACCAATCCAAAGCAGTCATTGTGATGCTGGAAATAAAGATTTTTATGTAAATGATAATGAACATCCATACATACAAGAAAAACCATTTAAATGGATTAGAGGCTATCAAGTTGGTGGTCGATCTTTAACTTGGGGGCGTTTAAGTTATCGATTGGCAGATATAGATTTTAAAGCCAATAAAAAAGATGGTTATGGTGTAGATTGGCCTATTAGATATGCTGATTTAGAAAAATGGTACGATTATGTAGAGGAATATGTGGGTGTCAGTGGTAGTTTAGAAGGATTAGAACACGTTCCTGATGGAGTTTTTTTACCACCTATACCAATGAATGCTGTAGAAAAACATCTTAAAGAAAGTGTTAGTAAAAAATATTCAGATCGTGTAATTATAAACGGTAGAGTAGCAAATCTAACACAATACAAAAAGGGTAGAGGTAGATGTATGTATCGTAATTTATGTAGTAGAGGTTGCCCTTATTCTGGTTATTTTAATAGTAATACCTCAACTCTTGTGGATGCCAATAATACAGGAAAGCTAACTTTAAGAGCAAATTCAATTGTAAAAGAAGTTCTGTACGATAAAGACACAGCAAAAGCGGTAGGAGTTACCATAATAGATGCTGTTACCAAAAAAGAGATGAATTATTATGCCAGAATTATTTTCTTAAATGCTTCAACAATTGGTACAGCTTCTATTTTGTTAAATTCAGTTTCAGAATCTTTCCCCAAAGGTTTAGGAAATTCTAGTCTTCAAATAGGTCATAATTTAATGGATCACATCGTAAATGAAGGTACTTATGGAACCTTTAATGGTTTGTTAGATAAATATTATAAAGGCAGATCACCAGGTACAATCTATATTCCTAGGTTTCAAAATTTAGGAAATGATACTCAAACCAATGCTTTTGTAAGAGGATATGGAATTCAAGGTAAAGGCGAAAGAGAAAATTGGCAATCCAAACCCACAACTGGTTTTGGAGCCGAACTAAAAGCGCAATTGGAAACCCCTGGAAAATGGAAAATTTCATTAGGTGGTCGTGGAGAAGTATTACCTTATTATGAGAATAAAATTTCTTTGGATAAAAATAATGTAGATCAATGGGGCTTACCGCTCGTAAAAGTACATTTTGAATATGGAGCCAATGAAAAAGCAATGATGGAACATATGACACAGGCGAGTGAAGAAATGTTGAGAAAAGCAGGTTTCGAAAATGTAGGCAGCTATAGAACTAGTCCAGATCCAGGATCTGCAGTACATGAAATGGGAACTGCAAGAATGGGAAATGATCCTAAAACATCAGTTTTGAATAAACATAACCAAATGCATGATGTTAAAAATGTATTTATTACTGATGGTAGTTGTATGACTTCATCCGCATGTCAAAATCCGTCGTTAACCTATATGGCATTGACAGCAAGAGCTTGTAAATATGCAATTGAGCAATTTAAATCAAATATTTTATGAGAAAATTGAAAGCATTAATTGTTATTTTAGGAATGTTCTTTTTGGGTTTCGCAGTGTTTTATTTTATAAAACAACCTTCGTATTCTATTCAAACAGAAGGCACTTTATACATCGTTAATAAGGTAAGTAAAAGCGTTACTATTTTCGATTTATTAAAAGGTAAAGAAATCAAAGAACTGCCTATTGCCATAGAACCTCATGAAGCTGCTTTTGTTAAAAGCATTAATAAAATAGTGGTTACAAATTATGGTTTATCTAGTGAAAAAGAAAACAATGTTACTGTAATAGATCCAAAAAGTAATGAAATTATCCATGAAATATCACTAGATAAAAGCTCAAAACCTCATGGTATTATTCCACTTCGCGAATCGAATAAAGTCGCTGTTGTTACAGATATTGGTAATCATTTGTCCGTTGTAAATATAGAAACAGGTAAGCTAGAAAAGCAAATAGCAACACAACAAGAATTCAGTCATTTATTAGTTCAACATCCTAAAAAACCAATGGTTTATGTTTCAAATATTAACTCAGGTTCTGTAAGTGTTATTGATATGGAACTAGATTCCGTTGTAAAAATTATTCCATTTACCAATAAAGTAGAAGGTATAGATATTTCTAAAGATGGTTCTGAACTTTGGGTAACTAACATTGAAGAAAATTTAATTGCTGTAATCAATACAGAAACTTACAAAACGTTAACGACTATACCTACAGGAAAAGAACCTTTACGCTTAAAATTTTCGAATGATGGAAATTATTGTTTAGTTTCTAATGCAAGTGATGGTACTATTTCTGTTTACGACAGTAAAGCAAAAAAACAAATTGCTACCATACCAATACCGGGTAAAAAAAATATCTTAGAAAAAATACTATACCATACACCACGTCCTGTAGGGATATTAATGCATCCTAATGGATTGTACGCATTCGTATCAAATTTTACAGCAGGTAGAGTAGAGGTTATTGATATGAGTAACTTTACCATAATAAGTAGTATTAAAGTAGGGCAAATGCCAGATGGCTTGGCAATAATTAACTAAATTTGCCAGCTAAAAAAAAATATTTTTTAAAAAAATAATGAAGCGTTTAAAATATTTGATACTATTTTTTGGGTTATTCTTTATAGTACTAAGAATTGCTATTCTTATTTTTAGATTACCTGCTTATAATATAAGTACTAATGGTAAACTGTATATAGTGAGTAAGTTAAGTGAAGATGTGCAGGTTTTTAACTTATCAACAGGTAAAGAAATTGAGGAGATACCTATAGATATGCTTTCTCATGAAGCTGTAGCAACTACAGATAATCAACATATTGTACTTACAAATTACGGTTCAGATATTGATTTTGATGTTAAAATTATCGATACAAAGTTAAATAAGGTAAAAAAAAGAATAGATTTAAAAGGCAATTTAAAAATTAATGGTATTGTTCAATATCCAGAAGCTAACAAAGTTGCTGTTGTAGATTATGTTACGAACAAGTTATTGTTGTTAAATATTGAAACTGAAAATGTAGAAAAAGAAATACAAACCAACCAAAAAAAGAGTCACCTTGCTGTATTTCATCCAAAGAAAGCCATTGCTTATATAACCAATATAAATTCAGGTACTGTAAGTGTTATCGACTTAAATACAGATAAAGTAATTAAAATTATTTCTTGTGGTATAGGGAGAAAAGGAATTGATATTACACCTGATGGTTCAGAAATATGGGTAACTAATACAAAGGAAAACTTAATAACAGTTATTGATACCAAAACCAATAAAGTAACAAATACCATAACTTCTGGTAACGAATCTTTAAAATTAAAATTTTCTAAAGATGGCAAATATTGCCTTGTTGCAAATGCTACTGATGGTACTATAGATGTATTTAATCAACAATCTAAAGAAAAAGTTAAAACAATTATGCTTCATGGTAAAACAACAATTATCGAAAAGTTACTTTACCACACACCACGTCCTGTAAATATATTAATGCATCCTAATGGTAAATATGCATTTGTATCTAATTCTAATGCCAATAAAATTGAAGTCTTAGATATGAAATCTTTTAAAATTGTAAGTACCATAGGTACAGGAGATGTGCCAGATGCTATGGCTTTTATTCAATAGCATTTTTTTTAATATAGTTTTTTCAGCTAAACCTATTATTTTTTTCCATTTAAATTTATGAATTTCTGTGGGTATTATATTTTTAGACATATAAAAATTAAGGAAGAATTAAGCTGTAAATACAAGCCTTTAAAAGGTGAAAAATAGGTAGATGTTTTAGAAATTAAAATCTGAGGAAGAAATAAAAATCGTTAAATTATGAATTATAAACAAGTTCATTTATAAATAGGTGTTGCATTAAAAAGCCCCATCATAAGGTAAATAGTCAGAGTCTACAGTTTCATTTTTAATCAAGCTAGTGTCTTCGGTAATAGGATATCCAATTTTGTTTAAATAAAAACGCAAGCCTTCCATTGCATTATGGCTTCTATAGTCAAAACTCAAACTCCCAGTTACAATATCAATATTAAAATTACTAATGCCTTTAAACCCTTCAATAGCTGTTGCAACTGTTTTTTTACAATCATCGCACCTTAAATTTTCTATGATTACAGTTGTTCTCATTTTATTTAGTTTTAAAATGTAAAACTAACGCCAAAATGAAAGGCAAAAAATGACTTTTGTCATTTAAAGTAAATTGGCCATAAAAAATGATTAATAATCAAAATCTTCTATAAATTGCTCTAATTTTTTAGAATCTATAATAGCTATTCTTTTTTTTGATTGTTTAATGTATCTTTCTTTTTTTAACATAGAAATATTTCGAATACAGGTTTCTACAGCTGTACCCACAACATTTGCTAAATCTTCACGAGATAGGTTTAGGTTTAAAAAACCTTCTTCATCTTCGCCATAATTTTTTTGAATGTATAAAAATGCCTGTGCTATTCTTTGCTTCACGTTTTTTTGAGATAAACGAAGTATGCTTTCATTAGATTCATTCAATTCTTTTACCATAGTTTTTAAAACACTCATGGTAAATTCAGGATTTGCTTGCAATGGTGTTGCAATTTTTTCTTTTGGGATAAAGCAAATCTCCATATCATTAATCGCAGTTGCACTTAGTTTTGAAGTTTCATCAGAAATAATAGAACTTTGACCTAAAACCTCACCTTTAGTAACTAATTTTATAATTTGATCTTTTCCATTAGAGCTTAGTTTGGATACCTTAGAAACTCCATTTCTAACACAGAAAATACCATTCAATTTTTCTCCTTCCTCAAAAATTGTATCACCTTTTTTTATTTTTTTTGTCACTTTTGCATTAGAAACTAACTTCAGTTCTTCTTTACTTAAAGCACGTAAATTATTAAACTGTCTTACAATGCAACTTTCGCAACGTTTTTCTTGCTCGTCTTGTGCCATAAATCTATAAATTGAGATTTATACAAATATAAAGGCTTGAAAAAATTAAAACCTATAAATTTATAGGTTTAACACTCTTTATTTAGAATTGATAAATATAAGTAGTTCTTTTTTTGAATTAATTTTTATATTATCTCTTTTAAGACTTATATAATTTTTATCTTTAAATGAAGCTAATAAAGAAATCACATATTCGTTTGTAGTACCCAAAATATTGGCCATATCTTTTCTTTTTGGGGCTACTTTTAACCAACCTTTTTTCTCTGTACCGAATTTTTTAGATAAATAGAGCAACAAACCAGCCAAACGAATTTTTAGTTTTCTGTTATTTTTAAAGTAAGCAATGGTCTCAGTATCGTCTTCGATATCGTAAATAAATCCTTTTAAAACATCTTGACAAAAGTTATTGTTTTTTTCTAAATTTTTTAAGACTATATTTTTTTGAATGGCATAAATTAAGGTATCTGAAATTGCAGTAGCAGTAAATAATGCTCCTTTTTTACGAATTACAGAATGTCTGCCCATAATATCTCCTTTACCTACTATTTTGGTAATGTGCTCTTTACCTTTATCATCTAAAAACGTTAATTTACAAGCGCCTTCACAAATGGCGTACAGCTCTTTTAAACGATCATTTTCTAAAAAAACAATTTTATCTTTTTTTAGTTTGATGAGCTTACTATGCTCAAAAAAAGATTTGTTTTCTGAGGCAGATAAACTCTTTAAATAGTTAAATTGTTTGCCAATACATACTTGATTGTTTTTAGTCATCGATTGTAAATTATACTACAAAACTATAACTTAATACTAAAAAAAATAATGACTTTTATCACGAGTTAAATGAAAAAGTTGAAGTGTTACTCTTTGCTGTTCTTAAAAAGTTATCCTAAAATACGTTCTTTTTTAAGTTGATTGATAAATGGCTGACGATACAAACGTTTTCCTAAAGCAGCATTTATGGCGTTGGCAACTGCACCTCCTGCAGGTGGTAAACCTGGTTCTCCTAATCCTGTTGGAGATAATTCATTTTGCACAAAATGAACCTCAACTTTTGGGGTTTCTTGCATTCTGATTAATCTATAGGTATCAAAATTTTTAGAATCTGGTTTTCCGTTTTTAAAGGAAAAACCTGAATACATGGCATGTCCAATTCCGTCTAAAACACCACCTTCAACTTGGTTTTTAGCACCTGTTGGGTTTACTACAATTCCACAATCTACAGCAACAGTAACTTTTTGTATTATGGGGAAGCCATCTTTCAATTCAATCTCTGCAATTTCTGCAACATGTGTATTATGACTGTAATACGCAGAAAATCCTTGGTAAATTCCTTTTGATGATTTTCCCCAGTTTGCTTTTTGTTGTACTAATTGAATAACATCCTCCATTCTTTGACCAGAATATTGAATTTTCTTATCGCTTGTATTTTTTACGTTTTGTAGTAAATCTAAACGTAATTGTATTGGGTCTACTTTTAATTCAGAAGCCAATTCATCAAAAAAACTTTGTTCTGCAAATGCTAAAAAATTAGTGTAAGGTGCTCTCCAAGCTCCAGTAGTTATATTAGAATTATACGTTGCTGTTTCTACTTTAAAATTAGGGATACATCCTGCAGGGAAAAAGTTAGCAATAGAGCCATACATACTATTATTTATTGCGGCTTCTTTTAAATGATAGCCTATAACTTTACCATCTTTTAAAGCTGCTTTAATTCTATACTTTACAGAAGGTTTGTAAACACCTGTAGTCATATCATCTTCTCTAGTTGAAACCATTTTTATGGGTTTCTTTACTTTGTCTGATATTTCTGCAGCTTCTATAGCAAAATCAGAATATAATCTTCTACCAAAACCTCCTCCCATTCTGGTCATTTCTACACTAATTTCATCTTTTGTTCTATCCAAGAGTACTGCTACCGATTTTTGTACTTCACTAGGTGTTTGAGTGGGACCAACTAAATCTATTTTATCAGCAGTTACATTTGCATAAAAATTCATGGGTTCCATGCAATTATGAGGTAAAAAAGGAGAGGAATATGTTTTTTCTAAAACAGTATCAGCCTCTTTAAATGCTTGTTTAATATTGCCATCTTCTCGTAATACATTACTTTTTTTGCCATCTAAAATTGTGGTTAATTTTTTGTTATGTAATGCTGTACTTTCTAATTTAGAAGTGTTTTTCCAAACAGCTTTAATTGCTTTTTTAGCTTTAATAGCTGCCCAAGTAGAAGTTGCTATAACAACAACTTTATCACTTTCACTCAACACTGCTGTCCAACTTACATAGCCTTTTTCTAAAAATTTTCTTGTTTTATCACCAATTGTGATTACATCTACAACTCCAGAAATGGTTTTTGCTGCTGTGTCATCAAAAGATTCTAAAACTTGACCAAAAGATGGTGGTCTTAAAACAGATGCATATAGCATGCCTTGTGTTTTATAATCTAAGCCAAACAATGGTTTTCCTGTAATTATTTTATCAACATCTACGTTAATAGCATCTTTACCAATAATGGTAAAATCATTTATTTCTTTTAGTTTTACATCTTCAGGAATTTCTAATAAAGCAGCTTCTTTTACTACATCTCCATAGCCTAATGTTTCACCATTTGCATTGGTAATAATACCTTTTGATGCTTTTAAAGTGGAAGCGTCTACGTTCCATTTATTAGCAGCTGCAGATACTAACATTTGTTTTGTTGTAGCGCCTGTTTCTCTCAATGCAGTCCAACTAGATCTTATTGATTGGCTACCACCTGCCATTTGTCTTCTGTAATTTTTAGTATCTAAAATACCTTGGGCTACTGTTACATTTTTCCATTCCACATCTAACTCTTCTGCAATTATCATGGGCATAGAAGTTTTTACACCTTGCCCAATTTCTGGATTTGGGGAGAATATGGTAACATAACCTTCATCAGAAATTTTAATAAATGCATTAAAATCATTGAAATTTAGACTTGCAATATCTACAGGCATTTTAGCTTCTGCTTTACATGCTGTTAAAAAGTTAAACCCAATAAGCATACCACCACCTGCTAAAACAGATGTTTTTAAAAAATTTCTTCTACTAAAATTTGTGTTGATTTTTGATTTCATTTTTCTAAATTTTAGTGATTAAGCCATTTTTTTAGCAGCAACTTTTACCGCTTTTTCAATTCTATTATACGATGCACATCTGCAAATATTTCCATGCATTGCCTCTCTAATTTCTTCTTCTGAAGGGTTTTTATTTTCTGATAAAAAAGCAGAGGCTGTCATGATTTGTCCTGCTTGACAATATCCACATTGTGGTACATCTAATTCTTTCCAAGCTTCTTGCACAGGGTGTTTACCATCATCAGATAGTCCTTCTATCGTTGTTATTTTTACATCATCTAAAATAGATACCTGCATTTGACAACTTCTTGTTGCAACTCCATCTATATGCACAGTACAAGCTCCACATTGTGCAATACCACAGCCAAATTTGGTTCCTACCAAATTTAATTCGTCTCTTAAAACCCAAAGTAAGGGTGTGTCTGAATCTGTTGTAATATTTCGTGTTTTTCCATTAATGTGTAAAGTGTAGTTTGGCATTAGAGATAATTTTAATATTGTTGTAAGTTACTAAAAAAATCAAATCAAAATTTATTGAATTAAAAATAGAAATGACTTTAAGAATGATTTAACAAAAATGTTTTTAATTATTTGCTGAAAAGAAATGCATACCTAAAGTTGTTTTTCCTGCTTTATCAAACAAAGTTGCATTATCCCAGTGTGATCCTTGTCCCCATCTTGTAGAACAATTGTTAGAAACCCATGCTGGTTCCCAATAAATTAATCCTAAACCACCGCCTTTTTTTATAGCACTTTTTAAATCTATGAGATAATCGAGTTGCCCTTGTTGTGTAGCTTCATATCCTGTTATTAATGCATCTTTACCCAAAATATTACCTGCATTATCGGCATTTTCTAAAGTAAAAGGATAAGCTGTTTCTACAACCATTACTTTTTTATGGTAACGTTCTTTTAATGTTTTAAAAACTTCCGAAACTTGATTGAGATTGTATTTAGACCACTTTGGGTAATAAGAAAGTCCAATCCAATCAAAATCTGTAACTCCATTATTAGTAGCCTCTTCAAACCACCATAAGCCATTTTCTGGTTGTGCAATGTGAAGCATTATTTCAATTTTTTTGTTTTTTTGTTTAGAGATATCTCTAACTGCTTGAATTCCTTTATTTAGTAAAAAAGCATTTCTAGACCAATTCATTTTAGTATAAGTCGTATCTTTTTGTAAAATCATAATATTGGTTTCGTTGCCTACTTGCACAATTTCAGGTAAAAGGTTTTTAGAGCTTAATTTTTCTAATGTTTTATAAGTATAGTTGTAAATGGAGTCTCCGAGAACAGGCAAATTATCTGCAACAGGTAACCAAGCCTTAGGAATTACTTGTTTTTGAGGATCTGCCCAATCATCTGAATAATGAAAATCTAAAAGGGTAGACATTTTAGCGTCTTTAATTCTTTTAATTGTTTTTTCCACATCAATTTGGTTGGAGTAGTTCGTCCAATTGGGGGTATGCCATTTTCTAACTCTTATTATATTAGCATCACTATTCTTAAAAATTTGAAAAACATCTTTTGTAATATCATTGTTATTTTTATACAAAACACCACAATCTTCCATTTCATTTACATAAGATAAATCAGCGCCTGAATAAAAAGCTATTTGTTCTTCTATTTCTTCAATATTTTGTGAGTTGTTTGTTTCTAAGTTTGATGAACAAGCTGTAATACAAAAAAAATATAGGCTTATTAGCTTAACTAAAAAAGTATGAGATAATTTCAAGATGTTTTAAATTTTATTGCTACTAATTTACATAAAATTGTCACGATTTAAAAAGTAATACTTTGTGTCATGATTTTTTATTATGAATTAGTTTTGATGGTTATTTGTGAAAAAGTATTAAAAAATGACTCTAAAGATTTATTTATAATTGATTAACAGGTTTTAAATGTGGTTTTTGTTCATTATTAAAATGAATTAAACAATTTAAATATAATTTTTAAATTATGACAATTGTCATATTTTAAGAAAACCTTCACATTTATCTTTGAACTATCAAATTATCAGGCAAGATATGAGCGTAATATACCTACTACTATCACTAAGTATTATAGTGGCCATTGTATTCTTTATTGCATTTATTTATTCAGTAAGAAAAGGGCAGTATGATGATGCATACACACCTTCAGTACGAATGCTGTTTGATGATGAATTAATAAAAGAAAATAAGAAAATCAACTAGAATTAAATACTAAATTATGGAAATGCAACAGTTTTATTACGATAATAAAATCGTTAAAAAGTTTATCTATGCTACCTTGTTGTGGGGTATAGTTGGCTTTACAGTAGGTTTACTACTAGCTTTTATGTTTTTGTTCCCTAATCTTACAGAGGGAATTTCTTGGTTAAGTTTTGGGCGTTTAAGACCATTACATACAAATGCAGTAATTTTTGCCTTTGTAGGTAATGCAATTTTTGCAGGAGTGTATTACTCGTTACAAAGGCTTTTAAAAGCAAGAATGGCGAGCAACTTTTTAAGTAATTTTAATTTTTGGGGTTGGCAGTTAATTATTGTAGCCGCTGCAATAACGTTACCATTAGGAATTACAACATCAAAAGAATATGCAGAGTTAGAGTGGCCAATAGATATTGCTATTGCATTGGTTTGGGTTGCGTTTGGCGCCAATATGATTTGGACTATTTTGCAAAGAAGACAACGTCATTTATATGTGGCTATATGGTTTTATTTAGCAACTTTTGTAACTGTTGCTGTTTTGCATATTTTTAATAGTTTAGAATTACCTGTAACAGCTTTAAAAAGTTATTCTGTTTATGCTGGTGTGCAAGATGCACTTGTGCAATGGTGGTATGGACATAATGCTGTGGCATTTTTCTTAACCACTCCATTTTTAGGATTAATGTATTATTTTGTTCCTAAGGCAGCAAACAGACCTGTATATTCTTATCGCTTATCAATTGTGCACTTTTGGTCATTGATTTTTATTTACATCTGGGCTGGACCTCATCATTTATTGTATTCAGCATTACCAAACTGGGCGCAAAATTTAGGTGTAGCATTTTCGGTAATGTTAATTGCACCTTCTTGGGGAGGTATGATAAACGGTTTATTAACCTTACGTGGAGCTTGGGATAAAGTAAGAACTGACCCTACCTTAAAATTTATGGTTGTTGCAATTACGGGTTATGGAATGGCAACTTTTGAAGGCCCAATGTTATCTCTTAAAAATGTAAATGCAATTGCACACTTTTCTGATTGGATTATTGCGCACGTTCATGTGGGTGCTTTAGCTTGGAATGGTTTCTTTACTTTCGGTATGTTATATTGGTTAATTCCAAGAATGTTTAAAACAACCTTGTATTCTAAAGCCTTAGCAAACTTCCACTTTTGGATTGGTACCTTAGGTATTATTCTATATGCATTACCAATGTATGTTGCAGGTTTTGTGCAAGCTTCTATGTGGAAACAATTTAATCCAGATGGTTCTTTAACCTATGGTAACTTTTTAGAAACCGTAAACGAGATAATACCTATGTATTGGATGCGTGCAATTGGAGGAAGTATGTTTATTCTTGGGGCCATTGTAATGCTGTATAATGTAGTAAAAACAGTTAGATCTGGAAGTAATGTAGAGGATGAATTAGCTGAAGCTGCTGCATTAACAAAAGTATCTAAGTATAGAACTAAAGGAGAAGGATATCATACATGGTTAGAAAGAAAACCTGTTAAATTAACACTGTATGCAACAGTAGCCATTTTAATAGGAGGTGTGGTTCAAATTGTTCCAACGTTACTAGTAAAATCAAATATTCCAACAATTAGCAGTGTAAAACCTTATACACCTTTAGAATTAGAAGGGCGTGATTTGTATATTAGAGAAGGCTGTGTAGGTTGTCACTCGCAAATGATTCGTCCTTTTAGAAGTGAGGTAGAACGTTATGGAGAGTATTCTAAAGCTGGTGAATATGTGTATGATCATCCATTTTTATGGGGAAGTAAACGTACTGGGCCAGATTTGCATAGAGTTGGTCAAAAATACAATGACAGTTGGCACTTGAATCATATGTACGACCCGCAAAGTACGTCTCCAGGATCTATAATGCCTTCTTACAAATGGTTGATAAGAAATAAACTAGACAAGTCAGATACAGAAAGCAAAATGCAGGCAATGGTAAGTTTAGGTGTTCCATATACCGAAGAAGAAATTGCGAATGCACAACAATTAATGGATACTCAAGGAAAGAAAATCGAAGAGAGTTTATATCAAGATCCTGATTTTGCAAAAAATTATGAAGATGATAAAAAATATGCCAAAGAAAATGGACAAGATTTTGTGGAAATGAAAGACAGAGAAATTGTTGCAATAATAGCCTATATACAAAGATTAGGTACAGATATTAAAGTAAAAGACGAACAACAACTTTCAAAAAAATAAGACGATGTTAAAATTTGTAAAAAATCACATGGAAAGTATAACAGGTATAGAAATATATCCGCTTATATCATTAGTTATTTTCTTTACCTTTTTTGTAGCCTTATTTTGGTGGGTGTTTACGGCAAGAAAAGATTATATCAGTAAGGTTAGTAACATTCCTTTAGATCATTAAAATTATTAAAAATGAAAAAAAAGATTCAATCAACAGTTTATATACTATTTATTTTAGTAACATTTTTTGCACTGGTAAATGCATTTACAGCGTATAAAAATCCGTTAAATATTTATGAAAATCCATTAGTATGGTTAGCACTCATTGGCTTTGTAGCAGTATTGGTGTTAAAAGAAGTTGTAAGTGTTATGGCTATGAACAAAGCCAAAGATTTACAAAATGAAAAAGAGGGGATTATTCCTGAAGATCCAAATCTTTGGATTAAAAAGTTATTGGTAAAATGGACTAGAGCAAAATCTATAGAACAAGAAGAAGAGATTGTTTTAGACCATAATTATGATGGAATTAAAGAATTAGACAATTCACTTCCACCTTGGTGGGTGTATATGTTTTATGCAACTATTGTATTTGCTGTAGTTTATTTGGTTCGTTTTCATGTTTTGGGAGGAGATTCGCAAGAAATGGAATATCAACAAGCAGTTGCAGAAGCTAGAATAGAAATTAATAAATATAAAGCCTCTTCTCCAGATGTTTTTGATGTTGCAAACTTAACGCTGTTAACAGATCCTTCAGACCTAAAAAGAGGAAAAGCGATTTTTAATTTAAACTGTGCTTCTTGTCATTTAGCAGATGGAGGAGGACAAATAGGTCCTAATTTAACAGACGAATACTGGATTTTAGGAGGAGGAATTAAAAACGTATATAATACAGTTGCTAAAGGTGGTAGAGATGGTAAAGGTATGATTGCTTGGAACAAAACCTTAAAAGCAGAAGATATTGCAAAAGTATCTAGTTATGTGTTGTCATTACAAGGCACAACACCTGCTAAAGCAAAAGCACCTCAAGGTGAAATCTGGGAAGAATAAATGTATTAATTAAGTTAGTAATAAGTATAGTTAGTGTAAGTATGGAAGCGCCCAAGAACGAACAATTTAGAGATAGTATTGGTACTATAAATGAACAAGGTAAACGTTCTTGGGTATTTCCTAAAAAGCCAAGTGGTAGGTTTTACAAATACAGAAGTTATGTGAGCTATTTGCTACTGGCTATCTTGTTGTCCTCTCCATTTATCAAAATAAATGGCAATCAATTTTTATTATTTAATGTTCTAGAAAGACGATTTAATATTTTTGGATTTCCATTTTGGCCACAAGATTTTCACTTGTTAGTTATCTCTATGATTACAGGTGTTGTTTTTGTAATTCTTTTTACAGTTGTTTTTGGTCGTATTTTCTGTGGATGGATTTGTCCACAAACTATTTTTATGGAAATGGTTTTTAGAAAGATAGAATACTGGATTGATGGTGATAGAGGAAAACAAATTCGATTAAACAAACAACCTTGGAATGCCGAAAAAATTAAAAAAAGACTTTTAAAATGGTTTATCTTTTTTGTAATCTCTTTTTTAATTGCAAATGTGTTTTTAGCTTATTTAATAGGTGGTGATACTGTAATTAGTTACATTACAGGTAATCCTTTGGATAATGTTAGCACCCTTATTTCCTTATTGATTTTTACAAGTGTTTTTTATTTTGTGTTTGCTTGGTTTAGAGAACAAGTATGTATTATTGCTTGTCCTTATGGAAGACTTCAAGGAGTTTTATTAGATAACAAAACCATAAATGTTGCCTACGATTACAAACGTGGTGAACGAGAACAAGGACGATCTAAATTTAAGAAAAATGAAGATAGAGAAGCATTAGGAAAAGGAGACTGTATAGATTGTAAACAATGCGTAGTTGTATGCCCAACTGGTATTGATATCAGAAATGGTACACAATTAGAATGTGTAAACTGTACTGCATGTATTGATGAATGCGATCATATAATGGAAAGTGTAAACTTACCAAAAGGTTTAATTCGTTATGCTAGTGAAGAAAATATAGCTGAAAAGAAAAAGTTTCGTTTTAGTGCAAGAATGAAAGGCTATTCTGCTGTCTTACTTATTTTAACTGGTGTTTTAGTGGGCATGTTATTTTTAAGAAATAATGTGGAAGCTACCATTTTAAGATTACCAGGGCAATTGTATGAACACAAAGAGAATAATGTGATAAGTAATGTATATACTTATAAAGTCATCAACAAAACTACAAAGGATATTGAAGATGTAAGTTATAAAATTCTTTCGCATAAAGGTGAAATAAAATTGGTGTCAAACCATAGCTTTACAGTGCCTAAACAAGGCTTGGCAGAGGGAACTTTATTTATTGAACTCAATGCAGCTGTTTTAAAAGATGATAATATAGATATAGAAATAGGAGTTTTTAGTGGTGATAAATTATTAGAAACCACAGTAACAAATTTCTTAGGACCAAGAAGTTATCGATAAATAGTAGAGATAATTGTTCATATCCTGCAAGGTTTTCAAAACCTTGTAGGTATAAAGCAAAATTATCAACCATTAAAAAAAACAAGAAATTATGAAATTTAATTGGGGAACAGGTATAGCAATAGCCATCATTGGTTTTATAAGTTTTATAATGTACTTTGTAATTACCATGAGCACAGACCATGCTTATAGTCACGATTTAGTTACTGATAAATATTACCAAGCAGAATTAAATTATCAAGAAGAAATTAATGCAGAAAAAAATGCCAATGCATTACAAGAAAATATAACAATTGAAAGAAATCAAAAAGGGATAAAAATTAATTTACCTAAAGATTTTGCATCACAAAAAATAGAAGGAAAAGTGTTCCTATATAGACCATCTAATAAACAATTAGATTTTGAAATTCCTATTTCAACTTCTAAATCATATTTGCTCGTGCCTGAACAACGTTTACTAGATGGTCGCTGGAACATTAAAATACTTTGGAAGCATAAAAATATTAATTATTTGGTAAAACAAGAATTGATTTATTAATATACTACAATCAAAAATTAATTTAAATAAGATATATTTTAATTTTGAGAAAACTATTGTAATAACAAGTAAAGTAATGTTAATATCAGCAATCATATTTGGGTTATTGGGCAGCTTTCACTGCATAGGCATGTGTGGACCCATAGCATTTATGTTACCTGTTGATAGAAAAAACTCCGTAAAAAGTTTCTTTCAGATTATAAGCTATCACTTGGGTAGGTTGTTTACCTATAGTTTAATTGGTTTGTTATTTGGTTTTCTTGGAAAAGGATTTTATTTTTTTGGTTTTCAACAACAACTCTCTATTATTGTTGGAGTCTTAATGATTTTAACAATAATATTTCCAACTATTCTACAAAAATTATCGGTATCTAAAAAGATAAGTACAGTTATCTTTAAAATAAAAAATTCTTTAGGTAAAGAATTAAAAAAGAAAGGCAATGATACCTTTTTTACCATTGGTTTTTTAAACGGATTTTTACCTTGTGGCTTAGTGTATATGGCCGTTTTTGGTGCAATGACTACTTCAAATGCATTTACAGGTAGTTTGTATATGTTTCTTTTTGGGCTGGGTACTATTCCTTTAATGACTGCTTTTGTTTATCTTGGAAACTTTACAAAAGGTAATTTTAGAAAAAATATTCAAAAAGTTATTCCAGCCATGGTTGTTTTTATTGGTGCTCTTTTCATAATAAGAGGCTTAGGTTTGGGTATACCTTACATTTCTCCAGCTGCAATTACTGAAGTTGCTGCAGATTCTGTAGTAACTTGTCATTAACAACTACAATTGCATTCGTCTACATTAAATTCACTTTTATCTACACTTCATTATAGTTTAACCAATCAAAAGTATAATTTTTAAAAATTCATTTATTTTTGTGCAATTAAATTCGTTGAGATCGTGAACAATAAAATAAAAATATTATTGGTAGAGGATGACCATATAGAAGTAATGAAATTAAAAAGATCGATTTCGAAAGAGTTTGATAACTATAATTTATCTACTGCAAGTAATGGTAAAAAAGCACTTTCTGTAATAGAAAAGGAGTTGCCAGACTTAATTATTTTAGATTTAAATATGCCAGATACAAATGGTAACGAATTTTTAAGTATACTAAAAGGGAATCAAGATTATATGCATATTCCAGTAATAGTTTTAACGACCTCTAATCATGACAAAGATATAAAAGAGTGTTATAAATTAGGTATAGCAGGCTACATCGTTAAGCCTTTAAAATATGAAGAATATGAAGCAAAAATCCAAGCAGTAATGCATTATTGGAGCCTTAACGAATTTTTAAAACCATAACAAAAAAAATGAAAGGAATTATTTTCACAGAATTTTTAGAGCTAGTAGAAGATAAGTTTGGAGTAGAAATGGTTGATAAGATTATTTTACAATCTAAACTCGAGTCAGATGGGGTTTATACTGCTATTGGTACCTATAAATTTTCTGAAATGTTGCAACTTCTGCAAAATTTAAGTGCCAATACTGGTGCATCAATTGATGACCTTTTATTAGTGTATGCAGAGCATTTTTTTAGTATTATAGAAACCAGTTATCCTGGCCTTTTGGCAACTTATAATGATCCTATAGAGATGTTGTCATCCATAGAAAACCACATTCACATTGAGGTTAGAAAAATTTATCCTGATGCAGAATTACCAACTTTTATTGTAGAAGAGAAAACAGAAAATTCTTTAAAAATGGTTTACAAATCTAGCAGAGCTATGCATCATTTTGGTTTGGGCTTAATGAATAAAACGTTTGAACATTTTAATAGTACTGCAAAAATTGTTTTAGAAAAAATTAAAGAAGATGGTACTGAAGTTCGGTTTTTAATCAATAAAAATTAGTGAATCAAAGTAAAATAGATATCTTAGAAAGAGCGCTTTTACGTCAAAAAAAAGCGCGTAAACAAGCCGAAAAAATACTTGAAGATAAGTCTTTAGCACTTTTCAATACCTCAAAAAAATTACAAGAAGCCAACAACAAATTAGAATTGTTATTAGATGAAAAAGACTCGCAATTAAAGGGGGTTTTTGAAAATATTAATGATGCTTATTTGATTATGGATATTAATGGGAATATCTTAAAAATGAACGATGTTGCCGAAGATTTCTTAGGTTTTAAACTAGCCAATGAACCTATAAGTTTTCCAGAATTTGTGTATAAAGAAGATTACAGATATGCAATGAATTCTTTTTTAGAACTTGTTGAAAAAGGCAAATTCTCAAACTATTCATCAAGAATTATTACCAAAAGAAATGAAATAAAATGGGTTAATATTAATGCCAGTATTATTTATGATAAGAATAATACACCTATAGCAGCTCAAGGCATTATAAGAGATGTAACCAAACAAAGAGAAGAACAACTTGTTTTAGATTTAGTTAATAATACAGCAAAATCTGTTTTAGGAAAAGAAAGCATTAACGAAATTGCTTGGGAAATGTCTAAAAACATTGCCAATTATTTAGATACAGATGATTGTTTAATTTATTTGGTAAATAATGCCAATAATACTTTAGAACAAATTGCTGCTTATGGACATAAAAAGAAAACAAATAGTACTCATAAAAAGAAAACTGTTTTGCCTATTGGCGAAGGTATTGTAGGTAGTGTTGCACTTAAGGGGATGTCTGAAATTATTGCAGATACATCTAAAGATAATAGATATCTATTACTTGATACTATCGGTTTTTCAGAAATTACTGTTCCCATCATTAATGATGGCAAGGTAATAGGTGTTATAAATGCCGAACACGAAACGAAAAACTACTTTACTAAAGATCATGTAAATACTATAGAAAATATTGCAAATTTAGTATCACTTCAGCTAAAAAGCGCTATAAATTTAAGAGAGCGGATTAAAGTAGAGCAAAAAAATAAAGATTTAGTAGATAAATTAAGTAGAAGTAACGAAGAGTTAAAAGAATATGCACACATTGTTTCGCACGATTTAAAATCGCCATTAAGAAGTATTGCAGCTTTAACCAGTTGGATAAAAATGGACAATGAAGGCAAATTTGATGAGGATACTATACAAAATTTTTCAAATATCGAATTGACTTTAGAAACCATGGAGAATTTAATTTCTGATGTATTAAAGTTTTCGAGTATAGATTCTGAAATTAGAGAAGACCAAGAGGTTAACTTACATAAATTAGTAAAAAAACTGATAAAAGTTTTATATGTTCCAGACCATGTTTCGATAAAAATTCTAAATAAGTTACCTATCCTAAAAGGAGATCGTATAAAGTTCGAGCAGCTATTTCAAAACTTAATTAGCAATGCCATAAAGTTTATAAATAAAGAAAAAGGAATCATTACTATCAATTTTAAAGAGCGTCAATCTTTTTACGAATTTTCTATTCAAGATAATGGTATAGGTGTCGAAAAAAGACATTACAATAAAATTTTTAAAATATTTCAATCGTTAGAGAAATCTAAAGATTCATCAGGAATTGGTTTATCAATTGTAAAAAAAATTGTAGATATTTACAGAGGTGAAATTTGGTTAGAATCTAAACTAAATCAAGGCACTACATTTTACTTTACCCTAAAAAAATAGTCGTATATTTTTTAATTTTAGTTGCTAAGTTTGTAAAGCAAGAGAGATAATCCAAAAAATAAATTTCTAAAATTTAATAAAACACCTACTATAAAGTTAAAATTTTGTACTTTAGAACTCTAAATAGTGTAATTAAATGAAGTATTTACTTGTTTAATTGCATCTAGTTAAAAGTATCTAAAAAGAGTTGCAATACTAAAAATAAAAATTCTATTTCCTGTTTTATAAAAAAATAGCTATATGAAATGTATTATAGTAGATGATGAAAAAATGGCAAGAGTTATTACAAAAACGCTCTGCAATGAATTGAATAGTTTAGAAATTTTGGCAGATTTCCCCAATGCTATTCAGGCTATGAAATTTTTAAATGAGAATACTGTAGATTTAATTTTCTTAGATATTCACATGCCAGATTTTAATGGTTTAGATTTCATTAAAGCCCTTAAAAATCCACCAAAAATTATTTTAACAACTTCAGATCCAAAATTTGCTATTGAAGCTTTTGAGTATGATTTTATTGTAGATTACTTATTAAAACCAATAGAATCTTCGCGTTTTCAAAAAGCGATTCAAAAGGCCGAAAACAAAACAACAACAACGATACAAACAAGCGCTAAAAAAGAAGATATTTCTAATGATTTTTATGTAAATATAGATAGGCGTTTAATTAAAATTGATTTGCCTAGTATTTATTTGGTTGAAGCCAAAGGAGATTATATACAAATTAAAACAGAAGATAAAAATTATACGGTACACTCTACCTTAAAAAAAATTGAAGAAAAACTACCAGATTCTTTGTTCTTAAAAGTACACAGGTCTTACATCATCAACGTAAAAAAAATTATTGATATCGAAGATAATAGTGTGTTAATTAAGAAAGATGTTATCCCAGTAAGTAGATCAAAAAGACCAGAATTAATGAAACGTTTAGATTTGTTATAGCTAGTCTAAAGTTACCTTCATTTCGTCTACACTTTAAACGGAAAAGTCGAATAAGCCTATAAATACCCTCTCTAGTATTTAATTTTGTGATATAAGAAATAAGTATCAGTAAAATTAGATTATTCACTTCAGTAAATTTATTGAAAATTCTAATGTCATCAATAAAGTAGTTATACATAAGATGAAAAGCTATACAAAAAAGTAAATGAATTCTATTGTTGATCATTACACTTTTAAAAGTATAAGACAACGTCTTTTAGTTTGATTAGTATTATTGTACTTATCGATTTAAAAAAAATGAAATTGAAGTTTTAACAAAAAGCTATGGATAAAAAAACAATCATTTTAACTAGTAAACAACTCTCATAATGCATTCTGGAATAATTATTATTTTTAATAATGACGAGCAAACCATAGATACAAATCCTATTTTAGATTTTTTAGAAAACCATAATTTTAAGGTATGTTTGGTCAACAATGCAAGTACAGATAATACAATTGATACTTTAAATAAAATACAGTTAAAGGCAAACACGAGCGATAACCTATTTATTGTAGACAACAGCCGTAATAAAGGCTTAAAATATGCAGTAAAAGCAGGAGCACGTTTTTTACTAAATGAAGCAGAATTTGAAAATATAATATATTTAGAGTCTAATACAATCTTTTATTTAAAACACATAGAAGAATACTTTTCTCGTATAAAACTTCAAAAAGAAGTATTATCAAAATATAAAACAAGATCAGATAGAAATGTACTTAACAATGTTTTTCCGTTTAAAGAGCTTATAAAAATAAGTGATAGTATTTAATGAAGTAGGTTTTCTTTAACTCTAAAACAATTTTCATATCCTAAGCACAGTGGGTTGCCTTCTTCCTCAGACCAGAAACCTTCTAAGACATCTTTTGTTAAGCATTTATAAACAACAGTACCAGTGTACATTTTAAGGTTATCATCCAAATAATAAAAGTTAATCACCAAAATATTATCTTTAAAAAAACCTTTGCCAAATTGTTCTTGATTTTTATGAATAATCCATTTAGCAATAACTCTTTTATCATCGTCTAAAGATAAAAAAAGTTCGCCTTTATAGGTGTCTTCAGAAGCATCTTGATTGCTACCTACAATAGTATATTTTCCAATAATATCTTTTACTTTCAATGTAATTTTAAAAACGTTTTCCAATTCCTAACCCTACAGACCAAGTACCAAAATTTTTAGAACGATGATCGTAAAAAACGGTTGGTGCTATGTCCCAATGATTTCCAAACTCAATTTCGTATTCTAAACCAGTTCTAATGATAAAAAGATTTTCATTTTTTTCAAACTCTATACCAGTTCCTAAAACCAATACCAAATCTTTGTACAATTTCCAGAGCGCATCTACAGTAACCACTACAGGAAATTCTTTTTCAATTAAAAGTTGCTGATCTTTCTCAATTTCGAAAGTTAACAATTCTAAATCATTATGAAAACCAAAACCTAATTTTTTAGTAAACCAATATTCTAAATCTAAACCAAGTGATGGTACAATAACAGTTTCATTACCATTTATGGAACCCATGGGGATATAAGTGTGGCTTATAACTGGGCTAATTCTAAAATGTTTAAAATTATCGTGATCTTTTTGTGCATAGTTTCCGAAACTTATTAAAATGATAATGATTATAACAATATTTCTTTTCATTTTTAAAGTGCTTAAGTATTTATAAAGCACAAACTTATTATTAAGTTTTTTACATGAAAATGATAAATGTTATCTAATATGTAAAAGGCAAAATGTATATAGATATTAAAAAACTGTAAACAATTAATTTATAATATTTTAACATTTAGTATCATACAAATATTATGTGTATAAATCTTTAAAAACACTTAAATTGAACGTTATTTAACCTTTTCTATACTTTAATACCAACGTTTTTTCTTCTTTTTTGAAGCTGCAGATTTTCTACTCTTTTTGTGTTTACTAACAGTGTTCGGTTGCTTTTTTTTGTGTTTGGGTTTGTTAATTGGGTAAGGATGATCTTCAATGACTTTGATTGATTTTTCTAGTAAAGCTTCAATACTTTTGATGTAATTATTTTCATCAGGAGAACAAAAAGAAAACGCAATACCCGATTTTCCTGCTCTACCTGTTCTACCAATTCTATGGACATAGGTTTCAGGTATGTTTGGGATATCAAAATTGATGATGGCATCTACATTGGTAATATCAATTCCTCTTGCAGCAACATCAGTGGCAATTAAAATAGTGGCTTTTTTATCTTTAAAATCTTCTATGGCTTTGTTTCTAACTCCTTGTGTTTTATCTCCGTGAATACTTGTTGCTTTATACCCATTTTTCAGTAAGGTTTGCTCTAATTTATCCACTCCAAATTTGGTACGTCTAAAAATGATAATTTTACCATTAATGGTATTTCTTAACAAATGCAAACACAAATCGGTTTTGTTCTTTTTTGGGAGATAATACAACAGCTGACCAATGTTTTTTGCTGTGGTTTCTTCTGGATTTATTTCAACTTTCACTGCATTTTTAATGACAGATTTTGCCAATTCATCAATTTTCTCAGGTATGGTTGCAGAAAATAAAAGTGTCTGTTTTTTATTTGGAGTAAGTTGCTCAATCTTTTTTACATCGTTGATAAAACCCATATCCAACATTAAATCAGCCTCATCTAATACAAAGATTTCTAAATGACTCAAATCGATATTTCCTTGCATTTGCAAATCAATTAAACGACCTGGAGTTGCCACTAAAATATCTACCCCTTTTGCCAAAACTTCTTTTTGAGGTTCTAAAGAAACACCTCCAAAAACAGCAGTAGTTCTTAAATTAGAATATTTAGAATAACTTTTAAAGTTTTCTAAAATCTGAATCGCCAACTCACGAGTAGGCGTAACTACAAGAGCTTTTATGGTTTTTGCTCCTTTTTCAGCATCTTGTTTGTCAAACAACAAGTCTAATATTGGTAATGCAAAAGCAGCAGTTTTACCTGTACCTGTTTGTGCAGCTACAATTACATTTTTTTTGTCTAAAACTAAAGGAATTGTTTTTTCTTGAACCAATGTAGGTCTATGAAAACGAGCTTCTGCAACTGCTTTTTGTATGGATTTATGAAGTGGTAATTCTGTAAATTGCATTTGTGATTTTTTTGTAAAGGTAGTTGAATTGCAAGTATTGTTTAATTGAATTTAAAATATCATAATTTTAAAAAGGAAATCGTAAATTTGAAAAAGCACTAACAGTAATTATGTTATGAGTCAAGATTTACAAAAAATAAGTCAATTAGATTTTATCAAACAACTTGAACAAAAAAAGCAAGTTGTAGATAAAAATAGACCTTTATCTAAAGATTTAGAAAATAGAATTTTTCAAAAATTAAAATTGGATTGGAATTTTAATTCAAATGCAATAGAAGGAAATACGTTTACTTTTGGAGAAACTGTTGCGCTTTTAATGGAAGGGATTACTGCAAAAGGAAAACCTTTGAAAGATGCTTTAGACATTAAAGGACATAATGACGCCATTCAGTTTATGTTAGAAATGATTAAAGGTGAAAGAGATTTGAATGAAAATGATATTAGAAGTTTACACAAAATTATTTTAGGGACTCAATATAAAAACCCTTCATTAAATGCTTCTGGAAATATTGTTGACAAGAAAGTAAATATTGGTACTTACAAAACGATGCCAAATCACGTAAAAACAGGGACAGGAGAAATACATTATTATGCGACTCCAGAAGAAACTCCTGCAAAAATGACGGAATTGGTTTCTTGGTATAATGAACAAGCAAAAAAAGAATCAGTAAATCCAGTAGTTTTAGCTTCAATTTTTCATCATAAGTTTGTTGCTATCCATCCTTTTGATGATGGAAATGGAAGAATGACAAGAATTCTAACCAATTTTATTTTGATGAAATTCGGTTATCCTATTTCTGTAATAAAAAATGAAGAAAAGAAAAACTACTATGCAAGATTATCTCAAGCTGACAGAGGAAAGATTTTACCTTTTATAGAATTGATGTCTGAAACCATAAACCACTCTTTAGATATTTATATCAAAGGCATAAATGGTGAAGATATAAATGATCCTGATGATTTGGATAAAGAAATTGAGTTGTTTAGGAAAGAAATTGGGGTTAAAACTAAAATTAAACTAACAAAAAGTAAAGTAGATCTTGACAAGATTATTTTTGAAATTTTTACAAACATTAGATTTAAATTAAGAAAATTTATAGATATGTTTGATTATTATTCAGAAAAATTAGATGTCAGTTCGCCTAACAGAGGTATAAATTTAGCTAATAAAATTAATTTAAATTTGGATGAATTTAAAAGTATCTCTAAATTGGAAAGTAAGTCTTTACAAACTGTAACTTATGATTTCGTTTTAAGAAATCATATGTTTAAAAATAATGTATCTGTTTCATATCAATTTACAATAACTTTTAAAACATATTATTTTGAGATTATAATAGGTAAAAACAAAATAATAAAATATTATGATGAGGAAATACTTGATTCAGAATTAAAAAAACTATTAACAAATAGATTAAGATTTTTAATGTCTAATTTAAAAGATAAGTTATCGAAATAAAACCTCTCTGTTTGCACAAAGAGGTTTGTAAATTATCTGTCATTGCTAATTTAACGAAGCAATCATATCATTAAAAAACAGATTACTTCATTCGTTCCTCATTCGTAATGACGAGTTTTTATTTAATTAGTTCATAAGAACGTTTAATAAAGTTCGTTAACTCTTCACCATGCAATAGGTTTTGAGATAATTTTGCCAAATCAAAAGCTTGAGAAACTAAGCCTTTTTGTTTTTCTTCATCTGCAGCTAAAATTTCAGAAACTAATGGGCTATTGGTGTTTACAACCAAATTGTACATGTCTGGCATGTTACCCATTCCCATCATTCCTCCACCACCAGAAGCTTGCATTTCTTTCATTCTACGCATAAATTCTGGCACAGTTATGATAAATGGAGAAGAATTAGAGTCCATAGCCTCTAACTGAACTGTGTAGCTAGAATTGTTTACAGCTCCTTCAATAACAGGCTTTAATTTCTCTTTTTCTTCATCAGATAATTTAGAAATTACATTATCGTCTTTCTTAATTAAGTTGTCAATATGGTCTGCATCAACTCTAGAAAATTTAATTTTTCCATCACCAGAAGTTTCTAATTTCTGCATTAAATGCGAAATTATTGGCGAATCTAAAACTAAGACTTCATAACCTTTTGCAGTAGCTTCTTGAATGTAACTGTGTTGTGCATCTTTGTTAGCTGCATATAAAATTACGTGATTACCATCTTTGTCAGTTTGCGTGTCTTTAGTTTTTTCTAGTAACTCATCAAATGTAAAGTAGGTATCAGCAACTGTTGGGTACAAAGCAAATTTTTTCGCTTTGTCAAAGAATTTATCTTCAGACAACATTCCGTATTCAATAATCACTTTAATATCATTCCATTTTTTCTCAAAATCTTCACGATCTTTTTTGAATAAAGAAGATAACTTATCCGCAACTTTTTTAGTGATGTAACCTGAGATTTTTTTTACAGCTCCATCTGCTTGTAAATACGAACGAGAAACATTTAAAGGAATGTCTGGAGAATCAATCACACCTTTTAACATCTGTAAAAAGTCTGGGACAATACCTTCAACATTATCAGTTACATATACTTGATTTTGATACAATTGGATTTTATCCTTTTGCATATCTAAGTTTTGAGATAACTTAGGGAAGAATAAAATTCCTGTTAAATTAAACGGATAATCTACATTTAAATGAATGTGGAATAAAGACTCTTCAAATTGCATTGGATACAATTCTCTGTAGAAATTCGTATAATCCTCTTCATTTAAATCTGCTGGCGCTTTTGTCCAAGCAGGATTTGTATTATTGATGATATCATCAACTTCAATTTGTCTGTGAGGTTCAGTAGTTTCTTTACCTTCAGCGTCTTTTGTAGTTTTTGGTTCGTGAGTTGGGTCGTTTACTTTCTTAGTTCCAAATTTAATTGGCACTTGGTTAAAACGATTGTATTTTGTTAATAAACCGCGAATTTTACCTTCTTCTAAAAACTCAGTAGAATCTTCTGCAATGTGTAAAACGATTTCTGTACCTCTGTCAGCTTTGTCGTGCTCAACTATCGTGTACTCAGGAGAACCATCACAAGTCCAATGAGCAGCAGGTTCCTCTTTATACGATTTTGTAAAGATTTCAACTTTATCAGCCACCATAAAAGCAGAATAAAAACCTAAACCAAAGTGCCCAATTACACCAGTTTCGTTTTTATCATCTTTATACTTATCTAAAAATTCTTCAGCACCAGAAAATGCAATTTGGTTGATGTATTTTTCAACTTCATCAGCAGTCATTCCTAAACCTTGATCTTTAATCGTCAACGTTTTCGCATCTTTATCTATGCTGATTTCAATTTTTGCATCACCCAATTCAGTTTTCGCTTCACCAATAGCAATTAAGTGTTTTAGTTTGGTAGTTGCATCTGTTCCGTTTGAAATTAATTCACGTAAAAAGATTTCGTGATCAGAATACAAGAATTTTTTAATCAGCGGAAAAATATTTTCTACTGATACATTAATGTTTCCTTTGCTCATAATATTAAGTTTTGTTTATTTATTATTTTCTAATCAATCAATAGTCAAAAAAAATACCAAATTGGATACTATGACAAGATGACAGCGTTTAGTTTTAACAAATATCAAATTAACTTATTAGTTAATAAAACTTCTTCAAGCCATTTATCTAGACTATATTTTTGGTAAATATTTGATTCTAAATCTATATAATTAGATTTTAAAAATTCTTTTGGAATTTCAGGATTTTCTCTATCTATAACAAGAATATTATTTTCATTAAAAAATTCATACCCTTCAATTCTTGAATTTGTAGTTATCAATTTACGTTTAGCCCCAAGAGTTTCTATAGTTCTCATTGTTAGTCCTGTTTGTTCAGTTTTTTCAATATCTATGATACATTTAGATTGCTCAACTAATTTAATAATTTCAATTTTGCTAATTGACTTGAATTTAAAATAACTTTTAGGTGTTTGTCTAAAGCTTTTAGAAATTAATTTAAAAATTAAATAAACTTTAGGGTCTTGTAGGTAAGAAAAAAATAAATGATTAATGTTGTTTTTTATGCAGTTATTTTTAATCTTTAGTAAAACAGGATATCTATCTAAATGTGCGGTTCCGATAAATAAGGTGTCATATTTAAATTTCGAATCAACTTTTTTTATTTTTGAATATTCATTTGTGTAAAATAAGGGACGAAAATTTATTTCTTTAATTTTTTCTGCGTCCTCTTTATCGAAAGAAAATATCTGATCAAAAAGTGGAAAAAGTTTTGTTATATAGGAATAATGTTTGATAGAGTCCCACATGTACAGAATAAATTTTGCATTCTTAAAGTTGTCTTTAAATAAATGGAGTGATTTTACGTCTATAACTTCTGCTTTAAGAAAAAAAACAAAATCATAATTATTGTATTTTACATCAGTAAAAATGTTTAAATAATAATTATAAATACTTTTTCTTAATATATTCTTTCTTTTGCGAATAATTAGTTTGTAAAGAAAAGTGTTTTTTGGTCGCTCATCAAATAAGTCAACAGTGGCACCTAGTGTTTCAAGTCTGTTTTTAATTTCGTTTTGGTAACCAAAAAAGCTTGCAGAAAATAGTAGAATTTTTTTGTTTAAAAACATTACTTTAAAAAACCTTTATTTTTCATTTCATTATAAGATTTTAAGAAATTATCTTGTTTTGTTTCTTGTGTAGATACCCAATTAATAAATAACTTTATACCCTCATCTAAGGTAAATTTAGGTTCAAAATTTAGGTCATTCTTAATTTTTGTTAAATCTGCATAATTATCCCTAATATCGCCTAATCTATAATCGCCAGAAATTCTATATTTTACTTTTTGTTTAAAATACTTGGATAGTTTTTGAACTACATTTAAAACAGATGTTGCTTCCCCAGACCCAACATTATAAATGTTATAATTTGCCTCGTCTTTTATTATTCCAAGAATGGTAGCATCAACTACATCCTTTATGAATACAAAATCTCTACTTTCATTGCCATCTTCAAAAATATTAATTTTATTGTTGTTGTTTATAATAGTAGAAAAAATGGATAAAATTCCAGTATATGGATTTGAGAGTGATTGTCCAGGTCCATAAACATTTTGATATCGAAAAGCGACAACAGGAATATTAAATGATTTGCCGAAAAGTAGACACATTTTTTCTTGATTGTATTTTGTAAGACTGTAAATAGATTCTGGTTGAATTTTACTATTCTCGTCAGTTGAAAGAGATTTTACATTCATTCCACACTCAGGACATTTAACATTAAAATCACCTTTTGCCATGTTTATATTTTTTCTAGCCTTTGGGTATACCTCCCCATGAACTATACAATTGTATTTCCCCTCTCCGTAGATTGATCTAGAAGAAGCTATGACAAGTTTTTTGATACTATAATTATTGTTTTCGGCAAGTAAATCTAATAGGTTTGATGTACCAATTATATTGGTTTCACAATAATTACCTATTTTATACATAGATTCTCCTGTTCCAGTTTCAGCAGCTAGGTGAACTACTATATTTTGATCTATTAATGCTTTTTTTAAAGATGACTTATCTTTAATATCACCATTAATAAATTCAACTTTGTTTTTTATTGATTTGTAGAGATATGAGTTTTCTGAATTTTCACCATGTATTTTAGGTAATAAATTATCGTAAACTCTTACTTTAAAACCAATTTTTAATAATTCCAATGCAAGATTAGATCCGATAAAACCTGCACCTCCAGTGATCAATATATTTTTCATAAATTTATATAATATTATTAATTGATTAAATAATTTAGATGATTTATAAACTCAATTATCGCAATTAATAAGCATATTTTTTAGTATTCTAAATATCTAATTTATTTTTTAAATACTTGATGATTTAGATGAATTTATTATGAATTATTTTTTGTGGTTCTTGTTTTTTGTAACTAATTCAGCTCTTAAAAATATCGAGTTAACCTTCATTTTTGCAGTAAAAATTAAATATTGAGACCAATAAGCTTTTGTTAAGGTGTTAATTTATCATTATTTTTGTTAGTTACAAGTAAGAAATAATTAAAATTTAGTACCTTTAAATATGTATAATTCAAAAATTACGGGTTTAGGATATTACGTTCCAGAAAATGTTGTTAGTAATAACGACTTAAAAGAGTTCATGGATACTTCTGATGAATGGATTCAAGAAAGAACAGGTATTCAAGAAAGACGTTGGATAGATCCTAAAACAGGAGATAATACATCATCAATGGGAGCCAAAGCTGCAAAAATAGCCATTGAAAGAGCAGGTTTAACTAAAGATGATATCGATTTTATTGTGTTTGCTACTTTAAGTCCAGATATGTATTTTCCTGGAGGTGGAGTTCGTGTACAAGATATGCTAGATATGCCAACAATTGGTGCGTTAGATGTTCGTAATCAATGTTCTGGTTTTATTTATGCAATGTCTGTTGCAGATCAATTTATAAAAACAGGAATGTATAAAAACATCTTGGTCATTGGTGCTGAAAATCATTCTGGGGGCTTAGAAAAATCCACTAGAGGTAGAGGAGTAACCGTTATTTTTGGTGATGGAGCAGGAGCTGCAATTTTATCAAGATCTGAAGAAGAAGGAAAAGGAATTTTATCATCTCATTTACATTCAGAAGGTAAACACGCCAGAGAATTAATGTTAGATGGGCCAAGTACAGGAAGATGGGTGCCAGAAATTTTAGCTGAGAATGATCCTGAAGATCAATCTTATTTTCCTTATATGAATGGACAATTTGTTTTTAAACACGCAGTTGTTCGTTTTTCGGAAGCTATTGTAGAAGGTTTACAAGCTAATAATTTAAAGAAAGAAGATATAGATATGTTAATTCCACATCAAGCCAATTTACGTATTTCACAATTTATTCAGAAGAAATTTGGCTTGTCTGATGATAAAGTGCATAATAATATCATGAAATACGGAAACACAACTGCAGCTTCTGTAATTATTGCGCTAACAGAAGCTTGGGAAAAAGGTAAAATTAAAGATAATGATTTAGTGGTTTTAGCTGCGTTTGGTAGCGGATTTACTTGGGGTTCTGTTGTAATTAGATGGTAAAAAAATGTGTTAAATCATAAAAAAAAGAAGCTGTTTAAAAAAGTATTTCTAGTCTGTTATGTCACAACTTTATAAAAAACTATAAATTTTTAAAATTTAGTGGAAATACTTTTTACTCGTTTGTGTATTTTTTAACCTATTTTTTATCAAAATATATTTTGATTTCAATATTGTAAAATTGAGAAAATTTAGCGCTTTTTAGACAGCCTCTTTTTGTATTTATTCTAGGTTTTAAAGTTCTATAATTTCTACACCAGCATTAGTAGAGTTTTGGTTTTGTTTACTAAGTGAAATAATTCGATTACCATCTTTGATAATAAAATGAGGAAATCCTTTTGTTAAAATTTCATCATTTCTAATCAGCGAAGGATAATTGCCAATTTGTATCGAATTTCTGTTACTAGTTGCAGCGTAGATTATAGATCCGTCATCACTAAAAGCAAAATCCGAAAAATTTAAAGCGCCTCTTTGAAGTTGCCCTTTATATTCCATAGAGTCATTTGCTAAATATACAGCGCCTTGTGCAGATGTTATTACATATCTACCATCGTTAGCTATTCTAAATATTCTTGGGTCTAGAGGATGATCTCCATGATAATTATCGTCTTTATGAATATCAATATTACCAGTATTAGAGAGCTTAAAATATTCCATATCTATAGGACTAACAGAAGTTGAAATAGATATAATTTCGTTTTTACCAGGTATCATTCTTAACCTATCTCTTTCAAAGCCTCCATCACCATCAATATACATACCATTACTTCTTAAAAAGGTTCTTACGGGTCTTTCCCACCATGGAGAAGGTGCAACAGAAACAATTACATGACCTAAACCATTAACTACCACACTAGCATTTGCAAGTCCTGTACTAATTGAGGTTTTTAAACTTAAATCATTAGCATCGTAAACGTAAACCCAACCATCATCACTAGGGGTGTAAATTTCGGTACCAAAACCATTATCACCAATATCAATAAAACCAATGTTGCCCTGTAAGTTTATTTCTTCTACAACTTTTAAATCGATATAATCAAATTTTAAAAGTCTTTTTCCTGATTGATCTAACAGATAAATAAAATTTTCTGTAGGATGTTTCACCATATCATATGGTATAAAATTAAATATATAACCACTTGGTGAATCTACACTTATTATATTGCTATTTCTAGAATTGTTTTCTGAGTTAATTATCTTAACATAATAGCAAACTTTAAACTCAAAAGGAGGAAGTTTATCTGTAAAACTAGTAGTTTCAGAATTTGCAATTGTGGTTAATAATTGGGCATTTTCTATGTTACAATCAGCATTTGTTCTGTAAACTTCATATTTTAAAAAATCAGAATTGGTATATTTTTCCCATGCTAAATCTATTTTACCTTGGTTTTTAACAGCACTTAATAATGTAATTGAATTTGGTGCTAATGTGCTAACTTCTATGGTTCTGGTAGAGCTATATCCATCTGAATCTGTAGCAGTTAAAGTAATATTATGGATGCCTCTTGAAAGTGAATTGGTAGAAAAGGCGACATTGCCAGATGTATCTGATGAGTCAGAATTTAACTCACCATCTAAATTACTTACCCAACTTACCTTAATGTTTTCATTTGGTGTATCACTATCTTGAACAACTGCACTAAAGTTTATATTTTCATTTTCTGAAAATTCTGCGGGTATTGAAGGTAAAATAACTTCAATTATAGGTGCTATACCAACATTAATTCCCGGAATTATATTAACTGTAATTTCTGAAAGTTCATCAGCTTTAATATTTACAACTGATTTACCTGTACCTATATTTTCATAACTTGCAAAAACTTCATAGCTACCAGCATCTAAATCTTTTAATAAAACGCTACCAAACTCATCTGTTTTGCCTTGATGTGATATTGGGTCTGTGTAAACTTCGGCATTTTCAATGAATTCAAAGTTATTCAGTACAACTTTTACATTTAAGTCTCCTTTTTTTTCGGGCTCTTTGTTGTCTTCACCACAGCCTAAAACGATAATTAATAAAGTAAATAACGTTACAATCTTTTTCATAATTCTATATTTCAATAATTTAAGAACCTTACTTAAGCTCTTTTTTCATCAATTTTATCATGGCTAATGTACTTTTTATATTTAATATTTTAAAATGTAAATTGATAAAAAAAATGTGTATTTAGTGATCTTTATTTATATCAGATATCCAGTTATCATTTTAAAGATAACTGCAATTTAACTCATTACATAATAAGTTTTAGAACCATGTTGATTGGTGTTTTTTTTTAAATCAACATACAAAACTGTAAACATATTTTGAAAGGTGACGATTTTAGCTGATGTAGTTTTGTAAATGCTAGGTTTAAAAAAAGAACTTGTTTTGTAGGCAATTCTTTAATTTATCAAAAGTTTATCTTTGTAATTATAATGCTTTTGATAATACTTTAAACATCATGAAAAAAAATACATTAGTTATTGGTGCATCAACAAACCCTAATAGATATTCTAATATTGCCATTAAAAGATTACTTGGTAAAAATGTACCAACTGTTGCTCTAGGATTAAAAAAAGGGAAAGTTTTAGATATGATTATTGATAATGAAAAGCAACCGTATAAAAATATTGATACTGTTACTTTGTACCTTAATCCAAAAAGGCAAGAAGAATATTATAATTATGTTATTAGTTTAAAACCAAAAAGAGTCATATTTAATCCTGGTACAGAAAATATGGAGTTTATAAAATTATTGCAAGAAAATAATATTGAATCAGAAGTTGCGTGTACTTTGGTTTTATTGTCTACAAATCAGTATTAAAATATAAAATAAGATAGATTGGTTGTTTGGGAGATTTCATTTTTCTTCTTCAAAATATTGTGTTTTCTATATAAATCGCTTTTGTTTTATAGAATAAACCAATCTATCTTGTGAAATTTTACACAAAACTAATGGTTTGTTTAATATAAAACAATACTCATATTGAGTAATCTTACCTGTATGCTATTTTTTGTTCAACCAAACTATTATTAAATTTTGATTAAATTCTTGGATGCATTTAATTGATCTTAAACTGTATTGGCATTAGTTTACAATTTCATTAATTTGATAAATATATAGGATATTGATTTATAGATTGTAAGTTGATTTTTTTACAATAATTTAGGATTGTTTTTAAAATAACTAATCAATTCGTAGGTAGAGTCGATGTTTATTTTCTTTAAAATATTTCTTCTATGTGTATTTACAGTATGTATGCTTATGTTTAGTTTTTGAGCAATAGCTTCACTTGTGTTTTTGGTAATAATTAATCGAATAATATCTCGTTCTCTATTGCTAATGAGGTCTAATAACTTGGCATTAGATACATTTTGATAAAATAAAGTTTCATACTCATTATTATCATTCAAGTATTTTGCACTAGCACAAATATCCATGGCTATATTTCCATTTAAAACTGTGTAATGTGCCATACCAATAATTGGCTTTTTTGTATCGTCAAATTGTAAAGGCGTTGTGTTTTGAATGATGTTTATATATTCACCTTCGGCATTTTTTATACGATAATTCCAAGTATAACTCATTCTTTTACGTTGTTCATCATCTAACTCAGTCATGGTAAACGTCATTAAATTATGTAAACACTTAAGCCAGAGTTTTATATCTTCAGGATGAAAAAGTGACCAATAATAATCCATTCCACCTTCCATCATTTTTTCACTAGATAAACCTGTACACGCCTTAAAATTTTTACTGATATACTCAAAATTTTGATGAACTGTATTGGTAATACAATAAAATGTAGAATTATATGGATAGAAAAAATCTAGTTCAATTAATTTTTTGATGTGTTCCTCAATTTCTACTGTAGGATAGGTCTCAAAAATTTGATTATATAAAGCATTTATCTTGTTGACTTGCATTAATTTTAAATTTTTTACCAGGTTCAGCTAATTCAGTATGTGTAAAAATTTCTTGAGCTTCTTTTTGAAAGACAGAAATGTCTTTGTAACGTCCAGAATAATGACCAATTACCAAGTGTTTGGCATTTGCATCTTTTGCAATTTGTGCAGCTTGTTTTGAAGTTGTATGCTTTGTTTTTTTAGCCAAATCTGTTCTGTCTGCTAAAAAAGTAGCTTCATGATATAATAAATCAACATTTTTAATTATCGGAATAATATCTGGCTTGTATACAGTATCACTGCAAAATGCAAAACTTAACGGTTTTTTTGGTGGTAATGTTAATTCAGAATTTGGAATAATTTCTCCAGTAGATAAGGTAATATCTCTACCTGCTTTTATATTATTATAATCTGCTTTATCAATTTCTGAATAGTTTTGAATATTATTAATATGCAGTTTTTTGGGTTTTTCTTTTTCGGTAAATAAATATCCATTTGTATAAACGCGATGGTTGAGAGGAATTGTTTTAACCATAACTTTTTCGTCTTCAAAAATTAACTCACTTTTTTTAGAAGTTAATTCGTGAAAAATAATGGGGTATTTTGCATGAGATTGAGAAACCTTTAATTGTAAAAGCGTTACTTCTTTAATGCCTTTGGGGCCAAAAATATGCAACTCTTTTTCTCGACTTAAAATACCATATGTAGAGAGTAAGCCTATTAAACCATAAAAATGATCGCCATGTAAATGAGAAATAAAAATATGATTAATTTTTGTAAAACCAACTTTGTATTTGCGCATTTGACGCTGAGTACCTTCACCACAATCTATTAAAAAATGTCTGTTATTTATTTCTAAATACTGTGCTGTTGGAAAAGCATTGGCTCTTGGCGTTGCTGAGTGGCACCCTAAAATGGTGAGGTTTAAACTCATTGAATTACAAAACGTTTAGAAGTAAAATGTTTTTTGTCTTGTAATGTATAGATATAAATACCTTTTGATAAGTTGCCTTTATTAAACGGAATTGAATTTTTTCCTTTTACGGCTTCTATTTTTTGAGTATGAACTGTTTTTCCTAAAACATTTTTTACACTAAAAATAACAGAACTATTTTTACTGGCATTAAATGTTATTTTTGTAGAATTCGTAAATGGATTTGGAACGGCTGATAACTTTACGATAGGTTTTTGTTGTGAAAAACCTATCATTGTAACTAAGAAAACTAATATAAAAAGTAATTTTTTCTTCATTATAAGGGGGTTATAATCCTAACTCTCTTTCAATAGCTTCCATTTCTAAAATATCTTCAGCTTCAATTAAAGTAGGAACTATATTAAAGTTTTCAGGAAAATCATTCACATTTATCATGGTATTAATGATTACAAATGATTTGTTATTTTCTTTTTTTTCTTCTGATGTTGATAAAAATAAGAAAAAATCTTCTTTTTTTACGTTAATCTTATCAGAAATTTCTAATATAATGTGCTCATCTTTTAACTGAGATAAGGTATTTAAAAATGAAGAGTAGAAATCTGAAAACGAATTTTCATCTGAAGAAATTAGGGTATATTTTTCTTTTTTTTCTATTTGCATCTCTATAATTTTTATTTCAATTTACAACTTTTACCTTTTAATCTGCTGTGCTAATAAGTAAATTACTGCCATTCTTACTGCCACACCATTTTCTACTTGATTTAAAATGATTGATTGTTTTGAATCTGCAACATCACTTGTAATTTCTACACCTCTATTAATTGGTCCTGGATGCATTATAACAATTTTCTTGCCAAGATTGTCTAAAATTGTTTTGTTAATGCCAAAAAGTTGGGTGTACTCTCTTGTTGATGGAAAATATTTAATATCCATTCTTTCATGTTGTACCCGTAAAACATTAGCAACATCACACCATTCTAAGGCTTTTTTAAGGTTTTTTTCTACTGTAACCCCTAAGCTTGAAATGTATTTTGGTATAAGTGTAGTTGGGCCACAAACTTTTACTTCTGCACCTTGCAATTGCAAAGCAAAAATATTAGAAAGTGCTACTCTTGAATGTAAAATATCACCAATAATTACTATTTTTTTACCTTTAACATTTCCTAATTTTTCTCTGATAGAATACGAATCAAGTAAAGCTTGTGTTGGATGTTCATGAGTGCCATCACCTGCATTTATAATTTTAGCATCAACATGTTTTGATAAAAATACACCTGCACCAACATTTCCATGACGCATTACCACAATATCTACTTTCATTGCTAAAATATTGTTTACGGTGTCTATAAGTGTTTCTCCTTTTTTTACAGAAGATTGTCCTGCAGAGAAATTAATAACATCAGCAGAAAGTCTTTTTTCGGCTAACTCAAAAGAGAGTTTTGTTCGTGTACTATTTTCAAAAAATAAATTAGCAATAGTGATATCTCGTAAAGAGGGTACTTTTTTTATTGGTCTGTTAATGACTTCTTTAAAATGATCTGCAGTTTTAAATATCAAATCGATATCGTTTGCATTTAGATATTTTATACCTAGTAAATGATCTACACTTAGTTTATCCATACTATCTCTGCGCTATATAAACTGCATCTATTTTAGTTGTTTCTTTCCATGAAACCAAAACTTTTTCTTCGTTAATGGCATCTACCTGTCTACCTCTATAGTTGGGTTGAATGGGTAAGTGCCTACTAAAACGTCTATCAATTAAAACTAATAGCTCAATGTTTTTAGGCCTTCCAAAAGATTGTATAGCTGTTAAAGCTGCTCTTACACTTCTACCAGAAAACAATACATCATCAATAATTACCACTTTTTTATCTTCTACTAAAAAGTTAATTTTTGTAGAAGTGGCTGCTAAAGGTTCATCTCTTCGTCTAAAATCATCTCTATAAAAAGTAATGTCTAACAACCCTAATTGCAGGTCTTTTATGTTGTATTCTGTTTTTAATATAGTTGCTAATCTATTGGCCAAATAAACCCCTCTTGGTTGTAAACCAATTAAAACAGTATTTGAGAAATCATTATGATTTTCAATTAATTGGCAAGCCAATCTGTGAAGAATAATTTCAATATCTTTTGAGTTAAGTAAGGTTTTTTTGCTCATAAGAAACCTATCAAATTTTAGTTGATAGTTATTGAAAATCAAAATTAGGAAAATAAATGGTTCTGTAAAAATTTATAGCTACAAATAAGTTTTTTAAAATACATCTTAAACCTAAAAAAAATCAACTAAATGAAAACCTAAGTAATAAAATAATACAATTTATTGTGGTAAACCTTTAGTATTGAAACAGTAAAGCTTGTAGAACTTAAATTTGTTAATTAAATTGTTGAAAACAAAGAACCATTATGCCCTTTTTACAAGTTAAGAAATAGTACATTTAAATAATTATTCAGATCAGATAGCTATGTCTTTAACAAAATTTGAATCAATGCTTAGAACCAATTCAGTTTATTTTTTTGATTTGGTTGAGTTTGAGGAGATTATTATTTATTATTTAGATGCTGGTAAACATTCTTTGGCTAAAAGAGCAGTTAAGTTAGGCTTAGAACAACACCCCCAATCTATAGATTTAAAATTACTGCAAGTAGAATTGTACATTTTTGAGAATGAACTAAATAAAGCATCACTTTTACTAAAAAATATAGAACGCTTAGAGCCTAATAATGATGAGGTATTTATTCAAAAAGCAACCATACAATCTAAATCTGGGAATCATAAAGGCGCTATTATTAATTTAAAAAAAGCGTTGTCTTTTACAGATGATAAAATTGATATTTGGTCTTTAATGGGTATGGAATTTTTGTATTTAGACGATTTTGAAAATGCTCGTTTAAATTTTGTAAAGTGTATTGATGTTGACTATGAAGATTATTCTGCTTTATATAATATAGTGTATTGTTTTGATATGGAAAATGAGCATGAAGAGGCAATTAATTATTTAAATGCTTACATTGATAAAAATCCATATTGTGAAGTTGCTTGGCATCAATTAGGAAGACAACATTTTATGTTAGATCAATTTAAACAAGCCTTACGCGCTTTTGATTATGCTGTTTTAATTGATGAACATTTTATTGGTGGTTATTTAGAAAAAGCCAAAACTTTAGAAGCATTAGCAGAGTTTGAAGAGGCTATAGAAAATTACAGAATTAGTTTAGAACTAGGTGATCCAACTGCGTATGCATATATTAGAATAGGTGAGTGCTATGAACAGTTAGAAAACTATGCAGTAGCAATTTCTTATTACAAAAAAGCAGTACATGAAGATCCTTTATTAGATAGAGGGTGGGTTTTGCTGGCGAATTTATATTATAATGATGCAAATTATGAAAAAGCATCTTATTATATATTTAAGGCAATAAAGATTGATGAGGATAATGCAATGTATTGGCATAGATATTCTGAAATAAAAATAAAACAAAATCTTTATGGAGAGGCTGTAAAGGGTTTAGAACGTTGCTTGGCTTTACATGATGATTCTATAGAAATTTACATTTCACTTACAGATGTTTTATCTTTTTTAGGCAGATTTAACCAGGCAGTTACTGTTTTGTTTAATGCTCAAAAAATTTATAAAAACTTTGCTGAAATTGAGTATCGATTGGCAGGTTTGTTTTTTGTACTAAACAAACAAAATGCTGGGTTAAATCATTTAATTGTTGCCATGAAGATAGATTATGATTATCACACTGTTTTAAATGAACTCTTTCCATCAGTTTATCAAAACCCAAAAGTGCAAAAACTATTCTTAGATTTTAAAAAAGCCTTAGATTAAATTTTGGTAATGGTGCTAAAAATAGTTGGTAATTTTGATGAAAAAATTATTGAGTTATTAATTTAGTTTTTTTAAGGTACAATATCAATAGGAAAAACCTCTTTTTTTTAAGGTAAATGAGAGCTTATGTTATAAGATTTAATGAGAAAATCAGCGTATTCATTTTTTCTTCCTGTTTAATGATAGCAATTTAAAAGTTAAATATCTTCAGCATTAGTAGGTGAAAATTTGGTGTAGATAAAAACTAAAAAGTATGAAACTAACCAGTAAATTGCTGCAATTTTCCATCCAAAGAAAAAAGAGAGAATTAAGGCTTGTAATACATAAAAAATAGGAAAAGCAATTACGTTTACGGCATATTTCATAGTATCTACAAATTCAATTTCATTAATGTTTTTAGACATTTTTTTCCAGATTAAAAAAGGAAAAATACTATTCAAAAGAATTATATAAAATAGCGGTTTTAAGAGGTTTGTGGTTTTTTTTACAACTTTAGGGAGGTTGTTTTCGGCAATCATTTTATTCACTTTATCAACTTCAGTAAAATCTACATTTGCAGCA
This sequence comes from Polaribacter sp., assembly GCA_965661915.1. Classification (GTDB taxonomy): domain Bacteria; phylum Bacteroidota; class Bacteroidia; order Flavobacteriales; family Flavobacteriaceae; genus Polaribacter. Next base: position 118,795 of record CBFIFR010000002.1, read on the forward strand.
TTTAATTGGTTTAAAATCGTTTCATAATTTTCATCATCTGGAATATGAACGGTTAATTTTTGTAATTGTTTACTTACCTCACTTTTTAAAATGTTAATCGCTTTAGGTTTTTCGGTTGAATTTAAAATTGTTCTAGAATCAATAGTTTTACCAAATTGAACACATACTTTACTTGGGTAACTAGAAGAATTTTGATAGGTAATTCCCACAGGAATTACTGCAATATCCAATTCTGGGTTTTGCTCTAAAGCACCAAATACAATTCGTGTAAACCCTTTACTTAATGGTTTTATGTTTCTGTCTCTTGAGTGTCCTCCTTGTGGAAAGATAATTAAGGTTTCTTCTCTTTTTAAGATGTTAAAGCACTTTTTAAAAATTTCTTCGTTGTTAGAAAGTTGACTTCTACCATCTCTCATTCTGTAAATTGGCATTAGGTTTAAAGACCCTAAGGCTTTTTTTATCAATGGTTTCTTAAACACATCTGCCCTTACCAAAAAATGATTTTCTCTTGGATTAAAAGAAGTTACAAATAAAGGATCCATCAATGCATTTGGGTGATTTATGGCAAACAAAACAGCACCTTTTTTCGGGATGTTTTCTTTACCTAAAATATTAATTTCTTTAGCATAAAAATTTAGGCTGATTTTTAGAAAAACCTTTACACTTTTATACCAACCTTTTTGTATAAATTTCATTTTAAACTTAAATTATTAAAACTGATAAAAGTCATAAACTATACATTTATAATCACTTAACTTCGTTATATAAAAATAAATAAAATATAAACTTTAAATATCCCCCAGCATTATTTCCCCCTAATGTAGTCTTATTTTTTAAAAGTTAATTTGTATTATTTATCCCTATAAAATAATACAAATTAACTTTTTTTTCTGCCCCAAAAAGTAGCTAAAGCCATTCCTGAAAACACATCCCAAACTCCCCAAAAAGCAGCTAATAGGGCCATACCACCTAAGCCATCAAAAAAACCAAAAACTAGTAATAAACCCAAACCACCATTTTGTATACCAGTTTCCATTGCAATAGTTTTGGTATCTTGTTTGTTTAATCCAAAACTTTTAGCCGTGTAAAAACCTAAGATAAACGCAAAAATATTATGAAAAATAACCAAGGCTAAAACGTGGTGAATATGGTTTACAAAAACATCTAAATTTTGCGAAAAAGCTATAAAAATTAGCGCAATAAATACCAACATAGAAAGTGGTTTTAAAACTTTTTCAATTCTACCTGCCATTTCTGAATGGTAATGCTTTATCAACATGCCACAGATTAACGGAATTCCTAAAATTAGCGAAACTAGTTTTAGCAAATCTACCCAGTTGAGTTCTACCGTTTTTAAAATTTCGTTTGTAGGTTCATATAAACTTCCCCAAAACTGTAAGTTAAAAGGTGTCATAAAAATGCAAATTAATGTTGCAAAAGCGGTTAAACTTACAGAGAGTGCTGCATTACCACCCGCCATTTTACTGAAAAAGTTGGATACATTTCCTCCAGGACACGCAGCAATCATCATCATTCCTAAAGCAAAGCTAGGATGAGGTTTTATTACTATAATTGCCAGAAAAGTTAAGGCTGGTAACAAAAAAAATTGCGATAAAACACCAACAAAAACTATTTTAGGATTTTTAAACAATCGTTTAAAATCATCAACAGTAATAGCCAAAGCAACTCCAAACATTATGATAGCAATGGCAATATTTAACACCCACAAACCACTAGAATCGAAGTTTATTTTTATGGCGTCAATATTTATTTCGTTTTGCATAGGGTGGTTTTTGGTTTCTAGTTTTTGGTTGATGGTTCAGGGCTTAATATTCAAAGTTTCACATTTTAAATTGAGGTTTTTTGTTTCTTGTTTCTTGAATCAAAAAAGTCTTGCATCAATTTTAAACATTAATTTGTAAACGCATATTCAATAATATTTGCGCCCATTTTTAAAGCTTTTTCTCTTACTTCTCTGGGGTTATTGTGTATAATTTGATCTTCCCAACCATCACTTAAATCGGTTTCATAATCGTAAAAAACAACCAATCTACCTTTATAAAAAAGTCCAAAACCTTGCGCATTTTTTTTATCGTGTTCGTGAATTTTAGGAATTCCGTTTGGGAATTTAAACGTCTGATTATAGATAGGATGATTGCTTGGTATTTCTTGAAACTCTAAATTCGGAAACACTTTTTTGAGTTCTCTTCTGATAAATTTATCTAAACCATAATTGTCGGAAATATGTAAAAATCCGCCAGAAATTAAATAGTTTTTTAGGTTGGTGGCTTCTTCATCAGAAAAATATACATTTCCATGACCTGTTAAGAATAAAATAGGATAGTTATAAATATCTTCACTATTTACAGCCACTGATTGTGGGTTTTCAGAAATATTGGTTTTAATATTTTTGTTGGTAAAGGCAACCAAATTCGGAATTGCAGTTGGGTTAGCATACCAATCTCCACCACCATTGTATTTTAAAATAGCAACATCTTGTGCATTTATTTGGATAATAAAAGAAATAAAAAGTAGGGTTGTAAATTGCCTCATATAATATTAAAAAGAAATTATAGCAATATAGTAAAAATGATTTTACTGATTGATAAATGAAACTGTATTTACGGCAACCAAACCCGCAGTTTCAGTTCTTAATCTACTTTCGCCTAAAGAAATCGGAATGTAATTTTTAGCCAATGCTTTTACTATTTCTTGTGATGAAAAATCACCTTCTGGACCTATAAGAATCGTGGTTTTTTCTGATGGATTTACAACTTCTTTTAATTCGTTTTTTTTCTCGTCTTCACAATGTGCAATACAAATTTTGCCATCAATATTTTGATTGATAAACTCATTGAACTTTAAAGGAGAGTTTAGTTTTGGTAGCGTAAATTTTAAAGATTGTTTCATAGCAGATTGAATGATTTTCTCTAATCGTTCTAATTTCACAACTCTTCGTTCAGAATTATTGCAGATGATTGGTGTAATTTCATCAATACCAATTTCTGTGGCTTTTTCTAAAAACCACTCCATTCTATCGTTATTTTTTGTGGGTGCTATTGCAATGTGTATATAGTAATTCCAAGGTTTTGGTTTTGCTGTTGCATTAATAATTGTTGCCAAACATTTTTTATCGCTTGCAATGGTAATTTTTGCATCAAAAAGAAATCCTTTTCCATTGGTGATTTTAAGAATGTCATCTTCTTTTTTTCTTAAAACTCGCACAATATGTCTGCTTTCAATTTTATCAAAAGTAATTTGAGTTGTGTTTAGATCAACATCAGCATTATAAAAAAGTTGCATTGGTAAAGATTCAAAGTTAAAATTAATAGCAAAGTTATAGGGTTACAGAGAAAAAAAGTAATAAAACCTTAAAATAAAAAAGTTGTAGTTGTTAAAATTTTAAACATACAAACCACTAACCAATACGCTTTCTATACGTCCTTCTTCTTTTATGAGTAACAGGGTTAAAATCTTCCCAAATTTTTCGTATCGATTCGTTATCCTCTAATTCAGGTGTTCTGATACAGTTTATAATTCCTTTTTTACTAAAGGTTTTTGAGTATTGGTCAAAAATTATGGCAGTTACACCTTTATTTTGATAATCTGGATGCACCCCAATTAAATAAAAAGTAACGTCTTTTGCCATTTTTCTGGCCTTTAACAATCGTAAAATGCCTAATGGAAATAATTTGCCTCTTGCTTTTTGTAATGCTCTAGAAAACGAAGGCATTACTATGGCAAAAGCCACCAGTTTTTTATTTTGGTCCGTAACAAATTTTATGTATTCTGGATTTATGAATGTAATATATTTTCGTTTAAAGTATTCAATTTGCTCATCAGAAATGGGTACATACGTTGATAGCTTTGAGTAAGAAGCACTAAAAACTTCAAACATTTCATCAACATAAGGTAGAATGTCTTTGGTTTTTTTAAAGTCTAATGCAGTAAGTTTATAGCGTCTTTTTACAATATTGCTCATTCTGTTGTAATAAACAGCATCTACATTTTTAAATTTAAATTTATTTTCGAGGTATTCTTTTTCTTTTACAAAACCTAATTGCTCTAGGTGATCTTTGTAATAGGGGTGATTGTACCAAGTAATCATAGTGCCCATTTCGTTAAAACCGTCTACTAAAACTCCAGTTTTGTCTAAATTATTAAAACCAACAGGACCTTCAATATAGTTTAAGTTATTGGCTTTTCCAATTTCATGTACTTTATCTAAAAGTATTTTAGAAACTTCAATATCATCAATAACATCAAACCAACCAAAGCGCATTTTTTTAATTTGTTGCTTATTAACTTCGTACCAATTGATAATGGCAAGCACTCTACCTACAGTTTTTTTGCCTTTGTAAGCTAAAAAAAAGCGAGCATCTGCATTTTTAAACACAGGATTTTTTTGGATGTCGAAATTGGCAATTTCGTCTTTAATTATTGGTGGTACCCAATATTTGCTATTTTTATAAAGAGAGAAAGGAAATAAAACAAAACTTTTAATATCTCTTTTGGTTTTAACTTCTTTTAAGGTAATCATAATTATTTGGGCATTTTAATTATTCCTTTTTCTTCTAGAACGTCTTCTGGATTTTTTCCTTTTGTCCTTTTTTGAAAAAATACTAAAAAGTCTATTAAAAAAACCTTTTTGTTTTTTATTGTATTTAGAAATAGGTGTTTCTTTTTTAACCCTGCCATTTTCATCTAATTCTTTGAAGGAGTCTTTATGTTTGTCAATTCTGTAAGAAACACCAAAACCAGCATAATAACCAGGTGTAGAGCCTTCTGTTAATATTCTACCAGATGCATTTAGTTGCAAATTGTTGTTGTATAAAAAAGCTAAACCTGTACCAAAATTTATGTTGTTTTGAAATTCTTGAAATTGCATTTGATTTTCAAAAAAGGTAGACCATTTATTGCTAAAATTATAAGTTCCTGTTACTATGTATGATATTTCTGAGAAATCTGTTCCAATTTTATCATAAAATACATTCGTAATAATATTAAATTTATTCGTTAAGTTGTGTTGCAATAGGATTCCTAATTTTGGCGAAATAGTACCTGTTTTATAATAATCGCCTACATAGTCTGTATTTGCACCAACATAAATTGCTACAGAAGGTATTAACCTTCTTTTGTCAAAAGCAAATCTTTTTTTCCAGCTTCTTATTTCTTTGCTTTTATCTTTATATTTTGGTTGATAGATCAAATATTTAGCAGCAACATTGAGCCTGCTTATATTACTTTCAAAATAATGTGAAGTAAATATATTTTTAAAAGCTATTTTGTCTTTTTGTTGGGTAACTTGTACATTTAGCTCTAACTTTTCAAGAAAAAAACTGGTTCTAAAAAGTACATCAAAACCTGAAGATTCAGGTCTGGAAAAAGTAGGGTCAATTCGTGTATCTTTAAAAAAAATATTGGTCTCTAATTGATATACACCAGTTCCAACACTAAAAGGACTTTCAGAAAAGCCAGGTTTATTAGAGTTTATTACTTCTGTATATTGACTGTAAACTGATGAAAACCCGAAAAGAAATACGATTGAGAAGAATTTCTGAATAGAATTATTCATCATAAAAAATAATTTTATTTTTAAATTGATTTACTTAACAAACATAGTATAAAAATGCTGTTTTTAAAAGGATAGCATACTTTTTTACCTTTCTTAAAGTTTTATACTTTGTTAACGCTGCAATTGTGCACAAATTGTTATTTTTGGATAATTATTAATAAAATACAAAATGGGTTTATTAAAAACTTTAGTTTACATCTTATTGTTCTACTATGCTTTTAAGTTTTTAGCAAAATTATTAGCACCTTTTTTAATGAGAAAAGTAGCAGATACTGTACAAAAAAAAGCCGAACAACAATATGGTAGTCAGCAAACTAAAAGTGCTGTAAAAGAAGGTGAAACAGTTATAGATAAAGCACCTAGAAAACAACAACAAAGTAATAATTCTGTTGGGGAATATGTAGATTTTGAAGAGGTAGATTAATACTTTTTTTACATCGATTTTAGCATCAATTACAATACAAACAAATTTATAATTTTATCACTTGAAACTTAAAAAAATATTTCCTTATACCCTTGCAATCCTTATTTTTATAGTTGCAGCTATATTGTATTTTCATCCTGTTTTAAAAGGACAAAAAATAGCCCAGTCTGATATTACACAGTTTACAGGTATGGCTAAAGAAATTAAAGATTATAGAGCTAATAATGGTGAAGAACCTTATTGGACAGGTGCTTCTTTTAGTGGCATGCCAGCTTATCAAATAAGTGCTTATTATCCTTATGATTTTGTAAGAACTTTAGATAGAGCATTCCGTTTTTTACCTAGACCTGCAGATTATACATTCTTATATTTTTTAAGCTTTTTTGTTTTAATGTTGGCGCTTAAAGTAAAATGGAGGTTGGCAATTTTAGGAGCGCTGTCCTTTGGTTTTTCTACATACTTAATCATTATTTTTATTCCTGGTCATAATGCAAAAGCACATGCAATAGCTTATATGCCTTTAGTTTTAGCAGGGATTTTGTGGGTTTTTCAGCGTAAATATGTTTTAGGGTTCATAGTTACTGCTGTTGCTATGGCTTTAGATATTTATACCAACCATATACAAATGACCTATTATTTGGGGCTATGTTTGTTGATTTTAGGAATCGTAGAATGTATCAATGCTATCAAAGAAAACAGTTTTCCAAATTTCTTAAAACAAACAGCTGTTATTATAGCTGCTGTAATTTTAGGACTTGGAGCAAATGCACCTCGTTTAATGGCTATGAAAGAGTATGCAGATTATAGCACAAGAGGTAAATCTGAATTAACCATAAATGCTGATGGTACTCCAAAAGAAGCTACAAAAGGTTTAGATAAAAGCTATATTACACAATATAGCTATGCAAAATTAGAAACTTTTAATTTATTTATTCCTCGTTTTATGGGTGGTGGTACCACAGAAGAATTGGGTGAGAATTCTGACTTTTATCAATTAATAGCAAAAAGAGCGGGCAGAAAAGTGGCAGACGATTACTCGAAACAAGTGCTTACCTATTGGGGAGATCAACCTATTATTGAAGCGCCTGCCTATATTGGAGCTGTGCTATTTTTTCTTTTTTTTCTAGGGATATTTTTGGTGAAAGGAAAATTAAAACAATGGTTGGTAGCAGCTACTGTATTTTCAATTTTATTAAGTTGGGGCAGAAACTTTGAAGGTCTCACCAATTTTTTTATTGATTATGTTCCTTTGTATAATAAATTTAGAGCAGTTTCATCAATACAAGTTATCGCAGAATTATGTGTGCCAATTTTAGGTGTTTTAGCATTAAAAGAATTTTTTAACTCAGAAATCTCATCACAAGAGAAACGTAAAGCCTTAGAAAAGTCAGTTTATGTTTTTGGAGGATTGATTATAGTCGGGTTTTTACTAGCTCATATGTTTTCAACTTTTGAGGGGATAAGAGATGCCAATTATAAAGATTTACCAGGTTTATTGGATGCTGTTATTGCCGATAGAAAATCGATGTTACTCATGGATACCTTACGTTCTTTAGCTTTGCTTATAGCATCAGCAGTGGTTTTATGGTTTTTCTTAAAAAACAAATTAAACAAACAAATTGCTATAATTGGATTAGGAGTTTTGGTATTATTTGATTTAATTTCTGTGGATAAAAAGTATGTTAATAAAACCGATTTTAAACCTGCAAGAAACGTTGAGCAACCTTTTATAGCTTCCAATGCAGACAAACAAATTTTACAAGATAAAGGGCATTTTAGAGTAGCTAATTTTACAACAGATCCAATGCAAGATGGAGCTACCTCTTATTTTCATCAATCTATTGGTGGTTATCATGCTGCAAAAATGGGTAGATATAGTGAATTGTTCGACTTTCAAATAGCAAAAAACAACATGCAAGTGTTGAATATGTTAAACACCAAATATTTTATTGTTCCTGATAAGAATGGTGTAAAACAAGCACAATTAAATCCTGATGCTAATGGAAATGCTTGGTTTGTAGAAAATGTTATGGTGGTAAATTCTGCTAATAAAGAAATACAAGCTTTAGATTCTTTAAATACAAAAACTACAGCTGTTCTTGATCAAAGCAAATTATTAGAAAATATCGATTTTATTGTTCAAAAAGATTCCTTAGCTACCATTAAATTAGTCAATTATGATGTTACAACGCTAACGTATCAATCTAAAACACAAAAAGAACAATTTGCTGTGTTTTCTGAAATTTATTATAAAGATGGTTGGAACGCCTATATTGATGGTAAATTAACACCACATTTTAGAGTGAATTATGTTTTACGAGGAATGAAAGTTCCTGCAGGAGCGCATAAAATTGTATTTAAATTTGAACCAAAAGTTATACAAACAGGAGGTTATATTTCGTTAATGTCTTATACAATTTTAATAATAGTTGTTTTAGGTTGGTTGTATTTTAATAAAAGAAAGAAAATGAAATTATAACTTATTTTTTAGCTATGAAAAAGTTATTGTTTTATTGGTTGATTATATGTTGTATGCAACTAAGTTCTCAAGAATTGCTGTTGCATTATAATTTTGATAATAATACAAATGATTCTAGTGGTAATAATTATAATGGTTCACCTTCAGGAGTTGTATTTGTAGAAGATAGAAATGGCAACCCTAACTCAGCTGTGTCTTTTGATGGGATAAATGATTTTATAGATTTACCAAATCTAAGTGAATTAAAACCCAATTTACCAGTATCATTTTCTTTTTGGATAAAATATGAAAGCAATCTTGTTACAGATAGAGTTGTTTTTAATACATCCTTTGAAGAAGATGTAAATTCTGGTATTTATTTAACCACACAAAGTTCTACAGGTAAATTGGCTGTTGGGTATGGTGATGGTTCTTCCAGTTTTACCAGTTCAAATAGAAGAGGTTATTTGAGTAATAATGTTATCCAATCGAACAGTTGGCATCAAATTCATATCGTTATTATATCTAGTAATAATATGAAAGTATATCTTGATTGTGTTGAAACTGGTGGGGCTTACTCAGGTTCAGGTGGTAACCTGGTATATTCTTCACTTCCAGGTTCACTAGGTAGGCATGATCAAAATAATAGTGCAGTTAATAGCTACTATTTTAAAGGAGTTTTAGATGATTTTAAATATTATAAAGGGATAATTACACCTACTGTAAATAATACTATTTTTGATAATCTAGAAACAACTTTATGTGAAGGAACTTCATATAATTTACCGACGATTTCTTCAAATGGCATCCAAGGAGTCTGGTCTCCAGCTTTTGATAACACTAAAATAGGAATTACAAAGTATACATTTAAACCAAATACAGGTCAATGTGCAAGTATTGTTAGTCATGATTTAGAAATCAAGGAAAAGTCAATTCCCAGTTTTTCAAGTTTAGAAACTATTTTATGTGAAGGGAGTTCTTATAATTTACCTACAACTTCCACAAATGGACTAACTGGAACATGGTTTCCAGAATTTGATAATACTAAAATAGGAACAACCGTTTATTCATTTACACCAAATGAGAGCGATTGTATAGAGAAATTCAGCCATTCCATTGAGATAACAAAGAACTTGTCTCCAGTCTTTAATAATCTAGAAACCACTTTATGTGAAGGTGTTACTTATAACTTACCAACAACTTCTACAAATGGAGTAACTGGAACTTGGTCTCCAGCTTTTGATAATACTAAAATTGGCAATACAACCTATACTTTTAAATCAGATACAGATCAATGTGCAAGTGTATTTAAGCATGATATAGAAATTACATCGAAATTGACTCCCAGTTTTTCAAGTTTAGAAACTATTTTATGTGAAGGGAGTTCTTATAATTTACCTACAACTTCCTCAAATGGACTAACTGGAACTTGGTCTCCAGAATTTGATAATACTAAAATCGGAACAACCGTTTATTCATTTACACCAAATGAGAGCGATTGTATAGAGAAATTCAGCCATTCCATTGAGATAACAAAGAACTTGTCTCCTGTTTTTAATAATCTTGAAACCACTTTATGTGAAGGAACTTCCTATAATTTACCAACAACTTCTACAAATGGAGTAACTGGAACTTGGTCTCCAGCTTTTGATAATACTAAAACTGGCAAAACAACCTATACTTTTATATCAGATACAGATCAATGTGCAAGTGTATTTAATCATGATATTGAAATTACATCGAAATTGACTCCTAGTTTTTCAAGTTTAGAAACTATTTTATGTGAAGGGAGTTCTTATAATTTACCTACAACTTCAACAAACGGAATTCCAGGTAGCTGGTTGCCCGTTTTTAATGGTGATTTATTGGGGATAGCACAATATACATTTACACCAAATACAGGTCAATGTGCAAACACTTTTACTCACTCTATTGAGATTACAGAAAAAAAACCTCCAACCTTTACAAACTTACGAAGTATACTTTGTGTTGGAGATTCTTATAATTTACCAACAACTTCTTCTGATGGAATTACTGGTAGCTGGTCTCCTTCTTTTGATAGTAGTACAATAGGTACAACTAAATATACGTTTACTCCTAATGCAAACCAATGTGCAACTTTTTTAGAATATACCATTGAAATTGCAAATGAAATAAACCCTACCTTTTCAAGTTTAGAAACTATTGTATGTGAAGGTAGTTCATATAATTTACCAACTATTTCATCAAATGGTGTAACTGGAACATGGTTTCCTGAATTTGATAGTAGCGTTATTGGAATTACATCCTATACATTTACACCTACATCAAGTTCTTGCGCAAATACATATAAGCATTCAATAGAAATTAAGAGTGAATTAGTTCCTAGTTTTACTAATTTAGAAACAATATTATGCGAGGGTACTTCATACACTTTACCTGTTTCCTCGTCAAATGGATTAACAGGAACTTGGTTGCCAACTTTTGATAATACAAAAATTGGAATTACTGAATATACGTTTACAGTTAATAATGCTAAATGTGCAATAAGTTACAAACATTCCATCGAAATAACAGCTAAATTGAAGCCCAATTTCGAAGGCTTAGAAACTGTTTTATGTGTAGGGAGTTCCTACAATTTACCTACAATTTCTAGGAATGGAATAATAGGAACTTGGTTGCCTGCTTTTGATAATTCAACTATTGGAAAAAAGGTGTATACATTTACACCAAATGCAGCTGAATGCGCTAGTACTTTTAGTTATTCTATAGAAATTACTGATGAAGTTTTACCAAGTTTTAGTGATTTAAAAACAACTTTATGTTTGGGGAGTTCTTATAGTTTGCCTACAACTTCTTCAAATGGAATAAAAGGATCTTGGCTTCCAATTTTTGATAATACTACCATTGGAAATACAAGATATACATTTACACCAGATTTAGATCAATGTGCAAGTTCGTTTAGTTATACTCTTGAAATTATAGATAAAATTGTGCCAAGTTTCGCTGATTTAAAAACAAAACTTTGTGTTGGAGATTCTTATAATTTGCCAATGAACTCATCAAATGGAATATCGGGTACTTGGTCACCAATACTTGATACTACTAAAATAGGAGCTACAGTATATACATTCACTCCAAATTCAGGTGAATGTGCAAATACTTTTAGGTATTCTTTAGAAATTACTGATGAAGTTTTACCAATTTTTACTGATTTAGAAACGACGTTATGTGTAAATAGCACATATATTTTGCCAACAATTTCATCAAATGGAATATCGGGTACTTGGTCACCTAATTTTGACAGTACAAGAATTGGTGTTACTACTTACACGTTCTCACCAGATGTTGAACAATGTGCGAGTTTTATAAACCATTCAATTACTATTAATCAAAAAATATCCCCCATATTTTTAAGTTTACCAAACTTTCTAATAAAAAACACATCCTATGATTTACCTAATCAGTCAGATAATGGGATTTTAGGGACTTGGAATCCTATTTTTGATAATTCAGAAGTTGGTATAATTACGTATACATTTACACCAAATGATATGGATTGTACAAATATTTTCACTTATACAGTTCAAACTATTAATCATTTAACTATACCCTTATATTTTACACCAAATAATGATAACGTAAACGATTACTGGAAAATAGAAGGCCTAGAGAGTTACAGCAATATAAGTTTACTAATTTTCAATAGATATGGTAAATTATTAGCTAAACCTGAAGTAGCTGAGGGTTGGGATGGATTGTATAATGGAAAAAAAATGCCACCTAATGATTACTGGTTTCATTTAACTGCAATTAATTTAAATAACGAGGTAATCATAAAGAAAGGTCATTTTAGTCTTTTAAGATAATCTTATTTTGTTTTTTGATAACTTCTTTTAACAATGTTTTATAAAGCTCAAAATTAGGCTTTATACTTTTCCAGAAATGAATTTTCAATTGATTTTTTTTTTTATGTAAATAGTATTTTCTTAATAAACATTGTTTAGAAAGTAAAAAAGGAACGATTAATATTACGCTCTCCTTTTTTTATTTATTAATTTTACCGTCAACAAATAAAAAATGTATAATAAAATTCCACATAGAAGGTATCAATTAACTTTAGACTTTTTACAAAAAACGTTGCCAAGTCCTGCAACCATTTTAGATTTAGGAGTTCGAAACCCATTTTCGGAAATTATGGAAGAAAATGGATACACTGTAATAAACACAGAAGGAGAAGACTTAGATTTATTACCTGAAATTGTAAAAAAACATAAGGTAGATGCTGTTACTGCTTTTGAAATTTGTGAGCATTTAATAGCGCCTTTTAATGTTTTAAGAGCCATAGAAGCTACTAAAATAATTGTAACAGTTCCTTTAAAATTATGGTTTGCAAAAGCATATAGAAGTAAAACCGATTTGTGGGATAGGCATTATCACGAATTTGAAGATTGGCAGTTTGATTGGTTATTAGAAAAATCTGGTTGGCAAACTCAACAAAAAGAAAAATGGACAAGCCCAATCAATAAAATAGGTTTTAGACCAATTTTAAGAAAATTTACACCAAGATATTATGCAATTTATGCCACAAGAAAATAAATGAAAAAAAAGATTTTAATAGTAGTTGGTACAAGACCTAATTTTGTAAAAATAACTCAGTTTAAAAAAGTTGCTGAAAATTATCCTGAAATAGAAATTAAAATTGCGCATACAGGTCAGCATTATGATGATAAAATGTCATCAGTTTTTTTAAAACAATTTCATATTGAGGTTGATTATTTTTTAGGTATTAAAAGTAAATCAGCAAATAGTTTAATTGGTGAAATTATAATAGAGCTAGAAAAAGTAATTCATACTTTTTCTCCAGACATATTGCTTTGTGTAGGTGATGTAAATTCAACATTAGCAGCAGCAATTTCTGCTAATAAATTAGGCATAAAATTAGGGCATTTAGAAAGTGGTTTGCGTAGTTTAGATAGGCAAATGCCAGAAGAGGTGAATAGGATTTTAACAGATGAAATCTCTGATATTTGTTTTGTAACAGAAAAAAGCGGTATTCAAAATTTAAAGGATATAGGTAAAACAAGTGAACAAATTGCTTTTGTAGGCAACACAATGATAGATACTTTAGTTCATTTTAATAAAGAAATAGAAGCATCAACTATTTTAGAGGAAATTGAACAGCACAAACAACAATATATTTTGCTAACAATGCATAGGCCCAGAAATGTTGATGGTAAAGATGCACTTTTAGAAATTATTGATTTACTTAAAAAAATAACTCAAGAGCATCAAGTCGTTTTTTCAATACACCCAAGAACAAAAAACAGTTTCAATAAATTTAATTTATTTGAAAGTTTAAATCAAATTGAAAATTTAAAACTTATTGCACCTCAAAATTATTTTTCTTTTCAAAAATTAATAAAATATTCTTTTTGTGTACTTACTGATAGTGGAGGTATTCAAGAAGAAACTACATTTTTACAAATTCCTTGTATCACTTTACGAGAAAACACAGAGCGACCTTCAACCATAGAGCAGGGAACAAATGTTTTGATGACTTTCGATACTCAAAAAATTGTAGAAACTATTCAAAGTATTTCAAATGGTGCTTTTAAAAAAGGAACCATACCAAAATTTTGGGATGGAAATGCAACAGATAGAGTCCTAAAAAAAATCATTGAATTTTAGATATGGGGTACATTTGTATGATTGTTGATGGTGCTTACCCAAATGATATTAGAGTTCGAAAAGAAGCAGAATCTTTAGCAGAAAATGGTAAAAAAGTAGTAGTAGTTTGCCCTAGAAAAAAGGGCGATTTAGAAACTGAAACTATTAATAAGGTTGCTATTTTTAGAATTGGTAAAAACTATACTACTACCAAAAAAGGAATTTATGATATTATAGAAAGTGTTACAGATGTTAATCCTTTTTTTTATAAAGGTTTAAAAAAAGCATTTCAAAAGTATGAAATTGATTATTTACATGTTCATGATTTACCTTTAGCAGGTACAGGTTACATGTTTAAAACTAAAGTAAAAAAATGCTATTTAGATTTACATGAAAACTATCCTGAAGCCTTAAAAACTTGGTTTTTATGGAAGCAAAACAGCATCATACAACTAAAGAATAAGCTTTTTATGAATCCAAAAAGATGGTCAAAAAAAGAAAAAAAATACTGTCAAAAATATGATAAAGTAATTTGCGTAGTTGAAGAAATGAAAACTAAGTTAATTACTAATTTTAAAATTAATAGTGAAAAATTAATAGTAGTTTCAAATCATGAAAAAATAAGTTTTGCGGATAATTTTAGGAAAGAAGTAGCGCAAAATATTATTCATAAAAATGATTTTTCTATTACTTATGTTGGTGGTTTTGGACCTCACAGAGGTTTGCAAACAGCTATAGAAGCAATGCCAGAAATTGTAAAAAATATAGCAAATGCAAAACTTTTTCTAATTGGTAAAGGAAGTTATGATGTAGAAAACACATTAAGAGCAACTGTAAAAAAGTTTAAAGTAGAAGATTCAGTAATTTTTGTAGGGTATAGGCCATTTGCTGAAGTATCTACCATTATGCAAAAAACCAATATCAATATTATTCCGCATTTAGCTAATGACCACACCAACAACACAATACCCCATAAATTATTTCAAATAATGATGAGTAAAAGTTTACTGTTAGTTAGTTCTTGCAAACCTTTACAAAGAATTGTTTCTAAATATGATGCAGGAATTATCTTTAAGGCTAATGATGCAAATAATTTTGCTAATAAAGTAATTTCTATTCACAAAAATTATGATACCTTTCAAAGTAAAACAACTAATGCTTTTGATGCTGTTATGAATAAAGCAGAAAATTGGGAGAATGAAAGCTTAAAATTAGTAAGTTTATACATTAATTAAACGAATTGAAAGCACTCATCATAACATATTACTGGCCTCCTGCAGGTGGTTCAGGCGTGCAACGTTGGCTAAAGTTTGTAAAATATTTGCAAAATTTTGGTATTGAACCTATTGTTTATACTGTTGAAAACGCTAATTATCCAAAAGTTGATAAAAGCTTAATTCATGAAATTCCAGAGCACATAAAAATTTTAAAACAACCCATTTGGGAACCTACAGATTTACTGTTTTGGAAAAAAAAGAATCAACAAAAAAAAGATATTTCTAACAGTACAAATAGTAAGTTGTTATCTTTTGTTAGGGGTAATTTTTTTGTGCCAGATCCTAAAATATTTTGGGTAAAACCTTCTGTTAAATTTTTAAATCAATTTTTAAAAGAAAACCCTGTTGATGTTATAATTTCTACGGGTCCACCTCACAGTATGCATTTAATTGCAAAAAAAATTAGCCAAAAAAATAATATAAAATGGTTGGCAGATTTTAGAGATCCTTGGTCAGATTTGTATTATAACAAAGAATTTAATCAGCTTTCATTTGCTAAAAAACGAAATAGTGCATTAGAAAACTCCGTTTTTAAATCTACAGATTGTCTTTTAACTGTTAGCAATACTTTAAAAAAGGAATTCACAAACAAGACCAAAAGAGTAGAAGTTATTACCAATGGGTTTGATGATGAAGTTGCTACTAAAAACATTGTAAGATTAGATAAAAAATTCACGATTTCTTACATCGGTTTGTTGCCAAAACAAAGCAACCCAAAGTTATTGTTTACAGTATTGCAAAAACTTTGTTTAGAAGATTCTGGTTTTAAAAATGATTTGCAACTCAATTTTATTGGTGATATTTCTGATGAGGTAAAAAAAGAAATTGAGTTCAATAATTTAAATGATAATACTCAGTTTAAAGGTTATGTTGCTCATAAAGAAGCAATCGTCTATCAGAAAAAAGCTCAGGTTTTGTTGTTGTTAATTCCGAATGTAATAAAATCAGAAGGTATTTTAACAGGTAAGCTTTTTGAATATTTAACTGCAAAAAGACCTATCTTAGCTTTAGGTCCAGAGCAAGGAGATTTATCTGAAGTATTAAAAATTACAAACTCAGGGGTGGTAGTTAATTTTGATAATCCTAAGAAATTAAAAATGGAAATTGCTGCATTATACAATGCGTACAAAAAAGGAAACCTAAAAGTAGCTTCCAAAAATATAGAACAATTTCACAGAAAAGAATTGACGCATAAGTTAGCAACTATCATAAAAAGTTTAGCATAAAAAAATGGGAATTGTATTAAAACAATCTTTTAGAAATACGTTAATTATCTATTTGGCTTTTATGTTGGGTGGCATCAACGTAATTGTACTTTATCCTTCCATTTTACAGTCAGATTTTTATGGTTTAGTAACATTTTTACTATCGGCGTCAAATATCATCACACCTTTAGCTGCTTTAGGAGTTCAGTTTACGATTATAAAGTTTTTCTCTTCTTATCAAACAAAAAAAGAAAAAGATCAATTTTTGTCATCAGTTATACTTTTACCCTTGTTGGTTGCACTTCCACTAGGTTTTTTTTGGGATTATGCCCATACTTGGATAATGAGTAGTATTAACGAAAAGAATAGTAGTATAGAAGCGTATACTTTATCAATCTACATCATAGCTGTATGTTGTGCGTATTTTGAACTGTTTTATTCATGGACCAAGGTGCAAATGAATACTGTTTTTGGTAATTTAATGAAAGAATTATGGAACAGATTGGCCATAATGTTGCTTTTAGTATTCGTTTATTTTAATGTAATTTCTAAAGAAGATTATATTTTTTGGCTAACTTTTGCCTACGTTTTAAGGGTAATTATTATGATGGTTTATGCATTTTATGTGTATTTGCCAAAGTTTTATTTTAAAGTGCCAGACAATTTTTTAGAAATTATAAAGTACTCTCTTTTTATAATTTTAGCTGGTAGTGCAAGTGCTATTATCTTAGATATAGATAAAGTTATGATTCCTGGTAAAGAAACATTTCAAACAGCTGCTTATTATACAGTGGCTGTTTTTATAGGATCTTTTATTGAGGCACCAAGTAGAGCAATGGCACAAATTTTACAACCATTAACCTCTAAATCTTTAAATGAAGCTGATACGAATGAAGTAGAAAGTTTGTACAAGAAAAGTTCAATCAATCTTTTTTTGGTGGGTGGTTTGTTTTTTCTGTTGATAAATTGCAGTGTACAAGAACTCTTTAAGTTAATGCCAGAAAAAGGATATGCAGGTGGAGAATTAGTGGTACTGATGATTTCTTTAGCAAAATTATACGTAATGTTAATGGGTAGCAATGGTGCAATTATTGTGAATTCTAAATTTTATAAAATTACGTTACCATTAGGTATGGGTTCTGCCTTAGCTGTTTATTATTTAAATAAATTGTTTTATTTTCAGTTAGAATTTGGTACAAATGGTTTAGCATTAGCAACACTAATAACTTGGATTATATTTAATACGATTAAAATTATTTTTGTGCAGCAAAAATTTAAAATAAATCCATTTTCTAAAAAAACTTGGCAATTGATGGGAGTTTTAATTGTTTTATTTTCAGCATTTTATTTTTGGAACTTTTCTTTTCCAACTGTTCACGTTTACAATTTTGATATTTCACCAGCTTTTAACCTTGTAGCAAAAGCAATACTTATAACAATAGTGTACCTTTTTATAACCATTAAGCTTGGCATCTCTACTCAAGTAAACGATTTGTTGAAAAAATACATAAAACTATAAATAGCAGTCTATCCAATCTGTGAGTATATGAAAAAGCAAGGCAATGGCTAAAATTCTTGTTTTCTTAAAAAATAAACCAAAGCAATACACACCAATAGCAATATAGGAGTGTAGAGGGTGATAGTTAATACTACATCTATTTTTATCGAAAATAGGATTTGCCAAAAGATGGTCTAAATCAACTAACATAGAAAATAGAAAAATAAGATATACTTTTTTCCAATTCTTTTTAAAAAAGAAAAAGGCAATAAAAAAGGGAATTATAAAGTGTAGTGAATAATGAATGATAAACTTTAGCATAAAAAAAAGACTTATTGTAAAAATAAGTCTTTTTCAACTACTATTTAGTTTAAATAAGTGGGGGACTTTTAATTAATCTATTCAAAAGTATGTAATTATTTTTATCTTATTATTTACATATGTAAATAGAATGAAGTTTTTTTATTTTGAATAAATTTCTTTACGAATTCTACTCAATTGTACAGCAGATACATTTAAATATGAGGCTATATGATATTGTGGAATAAGGGTTTCTATAGCAGGAATCTCTTTTTTCAATTTTAAATATCGTTCTGTAGCGTTTAAAACCGATAACTCATAGACTCTAGTCTCCATCAATAAGAAAACGTTTTCTAAAAGTTGACTATAAAACCTTAAAAGATGATGATCTGTATGGGTAAGCTCTAAAAATCTTTGATAATTAAATTTATATAAAACGCAGTCTGTCAAACACTCATAACTTAACCTACTTGGTTTTCCTGAAATTAATGAGCTTAAAGCACCAGTGGTTTTACTGGAGGTAAAAATAGTTCTTGTAAATTGTTTGCCTTTTTCATCAGTAAAAAAAGAACGAGCAATACCAGATTTAAGGATATAAAAATCTTTTGAAACCTCTCCTGTTTTGGCAATATAACTATTTTTTTTTAACGGTACTTCAGTAGCCAAATTGGTAAACGAATGTTTACTTTCTGATGGAAAATCTTTGAATTTATCGATAAATTGATCAAGGGAAAACATTTTTTCTAATTATCTGATAATAGTATAAATAAAAATGTTTAATATTCAAAAGAAATTACAAAAAACTTATTGCATTTGGCCCCTCCATGAATAATAGGTCTAAAATTGATAAATTAGGAATAAAGCCATGTTTATCATCAAACATTTGGATGTATGTATCAAATTGTTTTTCAGGTTTGTACTTTCTATCTGCTAAAATTCTAAAATCGTTTTTAGTATTTTTAGGTTGATAACTAGTGGTTTTGCTAAAGTTTTCGTTTAACTGTAAGGCATCCATAATAAAGAGATATGTATCAATATTTACATCTAATAAATATTTGTATTTTTTATAGAAAATTGTAGCAATATCATCTTCCAAAAAATCAAAAAAAGGAGATGTTCTGTAAGCCACTTGTAAAGATTTAAAATGCTGATCTTGCCAAGCTATATTATTCTCTACAAGGGTATCTTTAGTAGCTTTTCTTTTGTTTTTTAATGGATGTTTTACAGGGATACTCAATAATTGTTTGCCATTACTATTGTAAATGTAGCAACGATTTCTATAGCTTTGTTTCTGGAAATTATCTTCCACCTCAAAAATAACTTCATCAGCTTTTACAATTTGAGAAAATTGAGAAATAGGAGAGAAGTAAGTTGGAATAAATAATGACATTTTATTTCGTTAAGAGTTTAGAGTTCAGTATAAACTAAAAACTGAAACTGTAAACTATTTAAGCTTTCTTTCTCTTTGCTTTATAAAAACTCCACCCAATGTATAATGCAATTAGGGCAAAAACAACGTATCTGTAAGAGACTGGTTCTCCATCTCCACCAACAGTGGTAAACATTCTGTCCCAACGAATAGATTTTATTTTAGCACCCAAACTAGGTGCATCTGCATCCCAACTGAACCAAATCATTACTGGTTTTCCTAAAACATGATCGAAAGGAACATAACCCCAATAACGAGCATCTAAAGAGTTATGTCTATTATCTCCAATTAAATAGAAATAATCTTGTTTAAAGGTATAAGAATCTACTTTTTCTCCATTGATAAAAATGTCATCACCATTAACAGCCAAGTCGTTATTTTCATAATTTTTGATGATTTGTTCATAAAAAGGCAGTGAGTTTTTATCTAATTTTACTGTAGCTCCAGCTTCTGGAATATAAATAGGACCAAAATTATCTTGGCTCCAACCTAATTCTTCTACATGAGGAAATATTGCGTTATCTTTTGAATGAGTAACTTTTGTAATAGATGCTGTTAACGGATATTTTTTAAGACGTTCAACTTCTTCATCAGTCATATTGATATTAATTTTAGTATCAACATTTACCATTTTTAAACGCTGTGCAAATTGAGGGTTTACACCACCAGCAACTTCTGTGTATAAAGAATCTTGACCAATTTTTGAAAGGCTTCCATTTTTCTTTATAGCTTCCTGAACTTTTTCATTTTCCCAATACTCAGTTAAAATTTTATAAACTCCAGTTCTTTCTTTGTCTAATAGAAATTTAGGGTATGTGCTTTGGCTAATTGGTT
>CBFIFR010000003.1:0-92373 GCA_965661915.1 Polaribacter sp.
ATGTACAAAATGTTCTTTGTTTGTTCCTTCTTCAGTGATGAATCCGAATCCTTTAGATTCATTGAAAAATTTTACGGTACCTTTATTCATTATAAAAAATTAATTTGTTACTGCTTTTTTACAGCAACGTTATGTTAAAGTGCAAATATACTACCAATAAAGTTAACTTTATATAAATAATTGATTTTCTTTTAATTAAATGCTTACATCTTATGAATAAAGGCTTTAACCTCAATAAATTCGTTTATTATTTTAGATATAACCTCTTTTAAAGGCTCTATTTTATGAATTAATCCTGCAATTTGGCCTATTTCTAGTTCTCCTTCTTTTAAATCGCCTTCAAACATTCCTTTTTTAGCTCTAGCTCTGCCTAATAATTCTTGTAAATTTTTTTTAGTTGGGTTTTGCTGATACAATGCTTCTAAATCATTAAAGAATTTGTTCTTAATCAAACGAACAGGAGCCAATTCTTTTAAGGTTAATTGCGTATCACCATCTTTTACAGCTACAATCGAATTTTTAAAATTGATGTGTGCAGACGATTCTTGAGTAGCTGCAAATCTACTACCAATTTGTACACCATCTGCACCTAAAACCATGGCTGCTAACATGCCTCTACCTGAAGCAATTCCACCTGCTGCAATTACAGGAATTTTAACCTCTTCTTTTACCATGGGTATTAATGTAAATGTAGTAGTTTCTTCACGACCATTATGTCCACCTGCCTCAAAGCCTTCACAAACAATAGCATCAACTCCAGCCAATTCTGCTTTCAATGCAAACTTTACAGAACTCACAACATGAACTACTGTAATCCCTTTTTCTTTTAAAAATGATGTCCAAGTTTTTGGATTTCCAGCAGATGTAAACACAATTTTTACATCTTCTTTAATAATAATATCCATTATTTTTTCAATTTCTGGATATAACATGGGTACATTTACTCCAAAAGGTTGATCTGTAGCGTTTTTGCACTTCTGAATATGTTCTTGTAAAACCTCTGGATACATAGATCCTGCACCAATTAAACCTAAACCACCTGCATTAGAAACTGCTGAAGCCAATTTCCAACCAGACACCCAAACCATTCCTCCTTGAATTATTGGGTATTGTATGTTAAACAATTCTGTGATTCGATTTGTATTCAATTTTTGATGATTTTTACAATTTTAGATTGCTTTCCATTAAATAACTTTAAGAAATAAAGTCCTTTGTTTAAACTAGAAATATTTATTTTTTGAGATATTAAGTTATTTTTTTCAAAAACTTTTTTTCCAACTACAGAATAAATTCTAATCTGATAATCAACTAATGATTGTGTTTTGCTAATAATTTTAAATGTATTTTTTACAGGATTTGGATAAATTTCTAAATCTGATATAAAATTATCATTAACAGTTCCTGTAGAACCAATATAAAGATTTAGGGCATTTTCAAAATTCGGAATTCCATAACCATATTGATTATCCGGATTTTCATATCTATCCGCAGATTCAAATAGAGAAAATTTTAACAACGTATTAAAATTAGTATTCGTTTTTAAAGATTTTAATGCCCAATTAAAAACTTCATTCTGATTCAAACAAGCAATTAAACCAGCCATAATTGGCGATGAAAAAGACGTTCCATTTGATGTTGAAGTTGATCCTGTAGTATAATTGATAATGGCAGCACCTAAACCCTGAGCCACAATTTCTGGTTTTATTCTATTATCTGAAGTTGGTCCAAATGAACTAAATGATGTAATATTTCCGGACGAATTTACGGCACCAACAGCAATTACAGAAGGTGCATCAGCTGGAGCTCCCAAATATTTCCAAGAATCGTTTCCACTATTTCCAACAGAATTTACAACAAGTATACCTCTTGATGCCGCAATTTCTGCACCTCTAGAAATAAATGTTGTTTTTCCATCCATATCAGCATAAGTATGACTATGATTTGGATTATCATAAGTGGTGTATCCCAAAGAAGTATTAATAACATCTACCCCTAAACTATCTGCTCTTTCTGCTGCTTCAACCCATAGAGTTTCTTCTAAAACAGTTTCTGACTCCGCTATTTCTGATATAAATAAGTAAAACTTAGCATCTGGTGCTGTACCCACAAATTCATCCTGTATATAACCCGCAATTGATGATAATACATGAGTTCCATGACTGTCTCTGGTATAAAAATTAGTATTTCTATCTGCAAAATTATAACCTCCTAAAATTTGATTATTTTCTCTAATTCTTTGAAAAGCGGCTAATGTGTTTACATTGGGAAAACCTGCGTCTATAACTGCTATAATTTGATTTTTGCCTGTTAAGCCTTGTTGATGCAGCTTATCTCCCTTTAACATTTTTATTTGATTTTCGGCACTACCATAATTAAAATCGGTTAGTGTATTCGAAAATTTATGATGATGGTTTGCAACAACCTTTTTGCCTCTCTTTTTACTGTTAACATTTAACGATTTGTTGGCAAATTCAATTGATGCTATAAAAGTAAAGCTTGATGGTAAGTTGTTAATCTGAGAAACAGTACCTTGAATATGGATGGCATTTAACCATTTCGATTTTCCTAGTATAACTATATTATCTTCATTTTTAAGTTGATTGTAATAATCTAAGTGAATTGGAACATCTTTTTCATCTAAAGCTATTCCTAAATTTGCTCTTCTCTCTAATGCCTCTTGAGACAAAATAGTAGTGGGATTTTGTAAAAAAGTAGTTGCATTCGGTTTATCTTTCAAGAAAACCCAGGCATCCTCTGTCTGTGAAAAAGTATTCAAAAACGAAGTGACACACAAAAAAAGTAGTATTTTTTTCATCTGTCTAAAATACTAATTTTATATTTTAAAATGTTAAGAAATTACACCAGATCCTAACAATTCTTCATTTTTGTACCAAGCAACAAATTGCCCTTCTTGAATGGCTGATTGTTTGTTTTCAAATGCTACATACAAACCAGTTTCAACTTTATGTAAAGTAGCATTTTCTAATTTTTGTCTGTATCTAATTCTGGCATCAACTTGCATTGTTTCTCCAGCTTTTAAAGTTAAATCTTCACGAATCCAATGCATTTCATCATTAGTAACAAACAACACATTTCTGTACAAACCAGCATGATTTTTACCTTCACCAGTATAAATTATGTTTTCATTAACATCTGTTTCAATTACATACAAAGCCTCTTTTGTACCTCCCACATTTAAGCCTTTTCGTTGTCCTTTGGTAAAATAATGTGCTCCTTGATGTTTGCCTACAACTTTACCATCTTCTTTATTGTAAGAAAACTTTGTTGCAAAATAGTGAAGCTCTTCTTCTTTGTTTTCAAACTTTGGATGTTCTTTTACATACGCATTAAAATCCGCAGGAATTGAAACAATCTCACCTTCTTTTGGTTGTAATTTTTGTTGTAAAAATTCTGGTAAACGTACTTTACCAATAAAACATAAACCTTGCGAATCTTTCTTTTCTGCAGTAATTAAATCGGCTTCTTTTGCAATTGCTCTAACTTCTGGTTTTGTTAATTCACCTATTGGAAACAAAGCTTTAGCCAATTGTTCTTGCGATAATTGGCATAAAAAATAAGATTGATCTTTATTAGTATCTTTACCAGCTAGCAGTTTATAAACAGGTTTACCAGCTATAATTTCTTCGCCTTTTCTACAATAATGACCAGTAGCCACGTAATCTGCTCCTAGTTTTAGAGCAATATCCATAAAAACGTCAAACTTAATTTCTCTGTTACAAAGAACATCAGGATTTGGGGTTCTACCTTTAGAATATTCATCGAACATATAATCTACAATACGTTCTTTATATTGTGTACTTAAATCTACAACTTGAAAAGGAATATCTAATTTTTCTGCAACAATCATTGCATCATTAGAATCCTCTAACCAAGGACATTCGTTTGAAATCGTTACAGAATCATCGTGCCAATTTTTCATAAAAAGCCCAATAACTTCATAACCCTGTTCTTTTAGCAAATGGGCTGTTACACTAGAATCTACACCACCAGAAAGACCAACAACTACTCGTTTCATTTTTTAATTTTGAGGGTGCAAAGTTACGACTTTGCTATTGATTATAGTATTGAAAGATTCAATGCGTAAATTGGTTTTGATAATTGCTCAGTGGATTTAATTTTCTTTATTATTGATAAATTTTTTCTTCTTTTTTAAACCTTGATTAGAAACTACTTCTCCATCCATATAAAACTCCCATTTACCTTCTCTTTTACCATTTTTGTACATTCCTGTTTCTCTTAAATCTCCATTCAATTCAAAATATTTCGCCAATCCATTTGGTTTTCCGTCTTTATATTCAACCTCTTCAATTAAAATGCCATCACTAGAATATTTTTTAGAAACACCATTTTTAAAACCATTTTTATATTGGGTAATTTCTGCTGGTTTTTTATTTGGATAATAATTTATCAATTCGCCCTCTAACTTACCATCAACATAAAATTCTTTAGACAATAATGTACCATCAGCAAAAAAATATTTCCACTCTCCTACTCTTTTTTTCCCTTTAAAAAAACCTTTACTTTTTAACACGCCACTTACCGAATAAAAAGAAACATCTACAGAATCACTTGTAGCAGAGAATTTTTTTATGATAGTTGGGTTTTTAGAATCTGTGATGTCATAAAATTTAAACACCCCAACTTCTTTACCGTTGATAAATTGACCTGTGTAACGAATTCTTTTGTTTGGATGGTATTTTTTCCAAACTCCAGTTCTTTTTTTATTGGCATCAAATTGATTTATTTTTTGAGCATTGATACTTATACCCGTAAAAAAACAAGTTAAAAACACAAAAACAAAACCCAATCTTTTTATATTTAGCATTACAGAAATTTTGAAGTAAATATACATTAATCATATCAAAAATGAGCATTAATTTTTTATCAGAACAACTCAATAATATGGAAAATCCTAAAAGGGAAAACCGACAAAGAGTGGCTGATATTGTGTTAGAAAATCAAAATTTAATAGAAGATTTAGTAAAGCTAACATTTAAGGTTGATGATAAAATTTCTATAAAAGCTGCTTGGATTTTAGAATGGATATGTACACACCACAATCTAAACTATATCTTACCCTATTTAGATGAATTTACAACAAAAATAAACACTTTAAAATTTGATGGAGCAATAAGGCCATGTGCAAAAATTTGCGAACATTTAGCAAGTGCATATGATGCAAAACTGAGAAATGAAGTTCAAAAACAATTGCATCAGAAACATATAGATGCGATTATAGAGACTGGTTTTGATTGGTTAATAACACCTCAAAAAATTGCGGTTAGAGCATATACTATGAACACACTTTATGTATTTGGATTACAAAAAGACTGGGTTCATCCCGAATTAAAACATTTAATTGAAAGTAAAATAATTCACGAAAGCAAAGGCACAAAAGCAAGAGGTAAACACATCCTTAAATTGATAGAAAAACATCAAAAATAGGATTCATAAATCTGTTGAAATACGTATTTTTGCAGTTAACAACAGAATTAAAATGAACTTAACACAATTAAATGCCATTTCTCCTATTGATGGACGTTATAGAGGTAAAATATCAAAATTAGCAAACTACTTTTCTGAAGAAGCTTTAATAAAATATAGAGTTCGGGTAGAAATAGAGTATTTTATTGCGTTGTGCGAAATCCCTTTGCCTCAATTGGCTGATTTCAATACCGATTTATTTTCAGATTTACGTAAAATTTATACCGATTTTACAACTGAAGATGCTCAAAAAATAAAAGATATCGAGAAAATTACCAATCATGATGTTAAGGCTGTTGAGTATTTTATCAAAGAAAAATTTGATGCTTTAGGATTGCAAAAAGATAAAGAATTTATCCATTTTGGTTTAACTTCTCAAGACATTAACAACACAGCAATACCTTTATCGATAAAGGAAGCTATGAATGATGTTTTTGTACCTCATTATTTTGAAGTACTGGAAAAATTACAAGAATTGGTTGTAGAATGGGCTGACATTTCTATGTTGGCAAGAACACATGGACAGCCAGCATCACCAACACGTTTAGGGAAAGAAATTGATGTTTATGTAACGCGTTTAAAAGAGCAATTTAATTTATTGAATGATATACCAAGTGCTGCAAAATTTGGAGGAGCAACTGGTAATTATAATGCACACAAAGTGGCTTACCCAACAATTGATTGGAAAGCTTTTGGAACAGATTTTGTACAAGAAAAATTAGGTTTACAACATTCTTTTCCAACTACACAAATAGAACATTACGATCATATGGCTGCTTTGTTTGATACTTTAAAACGTATCAACACAATTATCATAGATTTAGACAGAGATTTCTGGACCTATGTTTCTATGGATTATTTCAAACAAAAAATTAAAGCTGGTGAAGTTGGTTCTTCTGCAATGCCACACAAAGTAAATCCTATTGATTTTGAAAATTCTGAAGGCAACTTAGGCATTGCAAATGCTATTTTTGAGCATCTTTCTGCTAAATTACCAATTTCACGATTACAAAGAGATTTAACAGATAGTACTGTTTTACGTAATGTTGGTGTACCTTTTGGCCATACCATTATTGCTTTTACATCAACCTTAAAAGGATTGAATAAATTATTGTTAAACAAAGAAAAGTTTGAGCAAGATTTAGAAAACAATTGGGCAGTGGTTGCAGAAGCTATTCAAACTATTTTAAGAAGAGAAGCGTATCCTAATCCTTATGAGGCTTTAAAAGGATTAACGAGAACGAACGAGAAAATCAATCAAAATTCAATTGCCAATTTTATTGATACTTTACAAGTTTCTGATGAAATTAAAAATGAATTAAAAGCAATTACACCAAGCAATTATACAGGAATTTAGACTTATGATGATAGAAACAGGAAACAAGAAACAAGAAAATAACTTTTTATTTTTAGTTAAATTAGGAATTAGAAAAACGATTTGGTCTTTTTTCATTATTCTTTCTTCTTTTATCTTTTTGTCATGTAAATCAGAATTTAAGGACAATTCAAATCAATTTAAAGAAGGAGTTTTTGAAATTCCTGCTGGTGAAGACTTTGTAAAAGAAACCATCATCAGAAAAGATACCATACAAATTAGTAAATATGGAGACCAAATTGATACTTTATCAATTAAATGGAAAAATAATTTCTTTTATACCTTAAAGTACATCAACCCAAAAAATAGTTTGCAAGAAGACCCAATGTTTGTTCAAATTAATAAAATTCGTGAAGATTCTTACGATTTTACCGTAAAAATTGGTTTTTCGAAATTTTCTAAAAAAGGAACTATTTATAAATTAAAGTAAATGGAACTATTTTTACAAGCAGAAACTTGGGTTTCTTTAGTTACGCTTACTTTTTTAGAAATTGTATTAGGTATAGACAATGTTATTTTTATTTCTATATCAGCAAACAAACTCCCTAAACATCAAGTTAAAAAAGCAACATTACTGGGTTTAGGTTTGGCAATGCTTACTAGAATTTTACTTTTGTTTAGTGTATCTTACTTAATTGCATTAAAAAACCCGTTTTTATCTATAGATGTAGGTTGGTTTAAAACAGGGCTAACTGGCCAAAGTATTATTTTATTTTTAGGAGGTGTTTTTTTATTATACAAAAGTACGAATGAAATAAGACAAAAAGTTGAAAAAACAAATGTAGATGAAGTATTAAAATCGCCAAAAATAATTTCTTTTAACAGTGTAATTTTTCAAATTATACTCATAGATATTGTTTTTTCTTTTGATAGTATTTTAACAGCAGTTGGAATGACAAACGGAATTGATGGTGCATTGATTATTATGATTATTGCAGTGATTGTTTCTATCATAATTATGATGATTTTTTCTCAGCCTATCAATACATTTGTAGAAAGAAATCCTACAATACAAATGTTAGCCTTATCTTTTTTGATATTAATCGGCTTTATGCTAATTGCAGAAGGTGCCCATTTATCACATACTACATTTTTTAACAAAACTGTTGGAGTGATTCCTAAAGGATATTTGTATTTTGCCATCGCATTTTCATTAAGTGTAGAATTGTTAAATTTAAGAATCAGAAAGAAAAAATAATATCAAAAGGTTTGAAAAACATATCTGTATTTTTCTATTGGCAATATTTTTATTGCCTATAACAATTAATTCCATTCATGATGCTCTGAATCACGAACATACTGTATGTAATTCTAAAATTGAACAACATATCCACCAAAAAGATATTGATTGTTCTTTACATCTACTAAAACAAAGTAGTTCTTTTTTAACGAGCCTAGATTATTCTATCCTTATAAACACTAACATTTCTAAAGATGTTAGCACACAATATAGTTTCTTAAAAAATCATTATCAATTATCGTTTTCTTTAAGAGGGCCTCCTCTTTACGTTCAAGCCTAAAAATTCTTTTTTTTTTGAACATAGAAGATAACTTAAATGCATAAATTTTTTCTTTTGTGTTTGCTGATATGTGCTATAAGTACAAAAACAGCTGCACAGAACTGTAAGCTTACCTTTACAGGTAAAATTATTGATTTTCACGATAAAACACCAATTGTTGGTGCATCTGTTGCTATTTTAAATCTAAAAAAATACACAACATCGGATATTAACGGTAGTTTTGAAATCAATAATCTATGCCAAGGAAAAATTATTGTAGAAGTACGTCATATTGCTTGTGATACAAAACAAATCACTCTTGATTTAGACAAATCTATATCTAAAGAAATATTTTTAGAGCATCATTTAGAAAAACTGAATGAAGTAGTTGTTAAAACCAATACAAAAACTGAACAAACCAGTGTTGAGCAATCGCTTACAAAAAGGGTTATTGCAGAATTTACAGATAAATCTTTAGGTGATGCCTTAAATACAATTAGTGGTGTATCATCTTTAAACACAGGTAATTCCATCATAAAACCAATGATTCAAGGTTTACATAGTAGTAGATTATTAATCATTAATAATAATGTAAGAATGTTTGACCAAGAATGGGGAGATGAACATGCACCCAATATAGATATTAATGCTAGCGATAGAATTGATGTGATAAAAGGTGCAAATACATTAAAATATGGTAGTGATGCTATTGGTGGTTTAATTATATTAAAACCAAGAAAGTATGCCCTTGTAAACGATGTATTTGGTAGTACAGTTACCTCTTTTAATTCTAATGGTTTAGGAGGTAATATAAATTCTGAAATTGTAAAAACATATGCATCAGGTTTTTACACCAAACTTCAAATGAATTACAAACAATTTGGAGATTTTAAAACACCAAATTACAGTTTAACCAATAGCGGCATTAAAAGTTTAAATGGTTCGTTTAGATTTGGATTCAATAGTTTCGAAAAAGGGTTTGACGCCTTTTACAGTTATGTTGATAATGAATTTGCTATTTTACGCGCTTCTCATATTGGTAATGTTAATGATTTGGTCAATGCCATAAATAGTCCAGAACCAAGAATTATTGAAGATTTTTCTTATTCGATTACGAATCCTAGGCAGTCTATTTTACATCATTTGGGAAAAATTGAAGCTTACCAACGTTTTAAAGGCTTTGGAAAATTAACCTTACAATACGATTTTCAAATTAATAGACGAAAAGAATTCGATACCAGAAGAGGCGATTTAAAAAACACACCTGTTATCGATTTACAATTATTTACCAATAGCATTCAAACTGATCTTACATTAGATTATTTAGATGATGTAAAAATAAATACAGGTTTGTTAGTTCGTTATCAAAAAAATTCAGCATTTAGAACTGGTACAAGAGCTTTAATACCCGATTTTGATAAGTTTGAAGCTGGAATGTATGCAATTGCCAATTATAACTTAAATGAAACTAGTGAAATAAGCGCAGGAATTCGTTATGATTTTTCATCCATCAAGGCAAGTAAAATCTATAACCTTACTGATTGGAATGAAACCTATAATTATGATGAATTGTTTCCTGAATTCGAGGTATCCATTAATAATACGCGAATTTTAACCAATCCTGAATTTACCTTTCACAACATTTCAGCGAGTTTAGGGTACAG
Organism: Polaribacter sp.; assembly: GCA_965661915.1. Taxonomy (GTDB): domain Bacteria; phylum Bacteroidota; class Bacteroidia; order Flavobacteriales; family Flavobacteriaceae; genus Polaribacter. Next base: position 10,044 of record CBFIFR010000003.1, read on the forward strand.
TAAAGAGTTTGAGAACGATTTAGCTTTGTTTGTGAATTATGGTTTGGCTTCAAGAATGCCAAATCCGTCAGAATTATTTAGCGACGGTTTACACCATAGTGCAGCTAGATTAGAATATGGTTTTTTAACGATGAAAAAAGAAGTTGCCAACAAATTTGTAATTTCCCTCGAAAAAAAGAGTGCTGATTTTGGCTTTACAGTAAGTCCTTATTATAAATACATTAATGACTTTATTCAGTTGATACCCTTTGGTGTAGATACCAATATTAGAGGTGCTTTTCCTGAATGGAAATACATTCAAGTAGCTGCACAACTCTTTGGTGTTGATGTTGATGTGTATAAAAAACTCGGTACCAATTTTCGATATTCTGGAAGTTTAAGTTGGTTACAGGGAGATAATTTAACAGATAATATTCCTTTAATTCACATGCCTGCAACTAATTTTAAAAACCAAATATCATATACTAATACTAATCTAAATCAGTTAACAATTGGCCTGAGTCATACCACTATTTTACAACAAAACCGATTTCCAGATTACAACTTTTACACCTATAATGCTACTATACAACAAGATGTTTTTGTAGATATAAGTTCAACACCAGCTACATATTCCTTATTTGGATTAAACACCTCTGCAATGTTTACTATTTTTAAAGAAAGTAGTTTAGAAGTGGCAATTAACATAGATAACCTATTTAATGTAGCTTACAGAGAACATTTAAACCGATTACGATATTTTGCAGATGATTTAGGAAGAAACTATAACCTAAAAATTAAAATAAACTATTAAATTAAAATTATGAAAATTTCAAACACAAATATAATTACAAAAATATTAGCCATATTATTTATCTCAGTATTATCATTTACGAGTTGTGAAGATGATCACGATCATGATGATCATGACCATGACCATGAAGAGGAATTAATTACAACTGTAAACTACACCTTAACTAATGGTAATGATGTTGTAACCTTAACTTTTAGTGATCCTGATGGAGAAGGTGGTAATGATGGAACTTATGATGTTTCTGGACCTTTAACTGCAAACGCAACTTATACAGGAGAAATAGAATTATTAAACGAAAGTGAATCACCTGCAGAGGATATTACAGAAGAAGTAAAAACAGAAGGCGATGAACATGAATTTTTCTATTCAACTAATATTTCTGGTTTAACTATTGAAAAGACAGATACAGATGCTAATGGAAATCTTTTAGGGATTGAAACTTCTGTAGTAACAGGAAACGTAGGAACAGGAACCATTACAGTAGTATTAATTCACGAACCTACAAAACCAAATACAGGTCTTTCAAATGCAGGAGGAAGTACAGATGTAATGATAACTTTTAACGTTTCTATACAATAAAATTAAACTTTATTAAATTAAAAAGCAGCTAAAATTAGCTGCTTTTTCTTTTAAATAACCTCACTTATTCTGAAAACCCTATATTACAAAAGTATTTTTATGATAACTCAGCTAAAACATGTCTAAAGAAATCATCTTAAATGAAATTATTACAGGCTATCGAAATCTTATAAAAGAACGTTATCAATATCAGATTTTAAAGGATGATTATGATTTTCCTGAAACAATAAATGAAGCTGTTGTAAATAGCATAAAAAATTACTTTTTAACCTATGTATATCCTGATGTTGAGAAACGCGCAACCTTAAATGAAGCCTTTGGTACTTTAGATGATTTTATAAAACATCCCGAAAAATTATTAAACTTAGTTTTAGATTCTTTCCAATTAATTTTTACACATGGTAGGCATTTACCTAAAATATTCAATGCTGGTTTAAAAGCCATGAAATCTTTTCGAGGTGCCACAAAATTTGAAAATGCTTTAGTAATTAAAGCCTACAATAAAAAGATTACACCTCCCTATTCTATTGATAATATAAATACTTTAATTCAATTTTTATCCTTTAAAGAAATTGAAGAATTTATGAAAAATACTGAAACGTTCTTTAACATTATTTATGATAAAGAATTGGTTGAAAAAATTAAAGAAATCATTACTTTTTTGATTTCGAAAATGAAGAAAAAACCTAAAGTTTTCTCTAAAAAAGAAATTTTTGGTTTAGAATTAGCCTTAGAAACCATTACCAAAGGTGAAGAAATGCTAAACAAACTTACCAAAAAAGACCAAGAAATTTTAATTGATTTTGTTTTACAAATTGAACAAGATTATATGAATAATCTTTTTTCAAAATAAGCTATTGTACATATTTTGTTTTTTTAATTCTACTTAAAAATATAAAAGCTGCTAAGAAAAAGATTGCCAACGCTAAAACACTAGATTGTATGGTAAATATAGAATTTAATAAGCCAAAAGTAATCATACCTACAACTAAAGCAATTTTTTCGGTTACATCAAAGAAACTAAAATAAGAAGTTGTATCCTCTGTTTCTGGCAATAATTTAGAATACGTAGACCTTGCCAAAGATTGTATTGCCCCCATTACCAAACCAATCAATCCGCCTAAAATGTAAAAATACATTTCGATATTTGGAGTATCTTTTGTTAAATTAAATCCTATAAAACATACCAAACCCCATATTGCAATAGTTAATTTTAAGGTGGCAATATTCCCAATTTTATTAGACAATCTCGAAAATAAAAAAGCTCCTAAAATACCTACAAATTGCACTATTAAAATTGTACCAATTAAATTTAAAGTAGCCAAACCTAATATAGTTCCAAAAATACCTGCCATTAAAATAATAGTTTGTACCCCTATACTTAGTAGAAAAAATGATATCAAGAAAATTTTTAACTCTCTATATTGAAAAAGTTCATGAGCTACAATTTTAATTTCTTTTAATCCTTTTTTAAAATAATTATCTTTTGGCAATAATTTCTTTTCTTCGTTTGGTAGTCTTGCATAAGTAATCTGTGCAAAACCTAGCCACCAAATTCCTACTAAAACAAAAGATAGTTGCGAACCTAACTGTTTGTCAAAAAAACCAAATACTTCTGTTTCAATTAAAACTAAACATAAAATTAATAAGATAATAGAACCTGTATAGCCTAACATAAAACCTTTTGCACTCACATTATCCTGTTGTTCTGGATGCGCAACTTCTGGCAAATAGGCATTATAAAACACAATGCTACCCCAAAAACCAATACTTGCTAAAATAGTAAAAACAATACCTACCCAAAGTGTTTCTTTCCCTGAAAAAAAGAACAAACACATCACAGAAATAGAACCTAACAAACAAAATCCTTTTAAAAATTTCTTTTTATTTCCTGCATAATCTGCGATACCTGATAACATTGGCGACATAAACGCAACCACCAAAAAAGAAAACGCTAAAGCATAATCATACAAGGTAATCGGATTCCAATCAGTGCCCAAAAAAGCTATTTTTCCATCTTCATTTGTAAAGTTTTCTGAAGTTGTTAAACTAGCGTAATAAATAGGAAAAATAGCTGTACCTATTACCAAAGAGTATACAGAATTTGCCCAATCATAAAATGCCCAAGCATTTATTAATTTTTTGTCTCCTATTTTTAACATGAAGCTTTTTTTAATGTTGATATTTTTTTTTGAACTGAATCAAATTCAGTCCATTTAAAACGAAAAAAACCGTTCAAAAATAAATATTTTGAACGGTCACAAGATAGGAAATCTATTTTGTTATCTATTTATTTTACAACGCCATTTGCATTATACTGAGCTGCATATTTTTTTGCAGTAGGTAAATAAGTTCTTAAATCCTGAATTCTAGAGGCATTTGATGGGTGTGTACTTAATATTTCTGGAGTAGAACCTCCTCCAGATTTTTCACTCATTCTTACCCAAACTTCAGCTGCTTCTCTACCATCATAGCCTGCCATAATCATAAAAACTAACCCTAACCTGTCTGCTTCTTGTTCATGCACTCTACTAAATTTTAGCATTCCTAAACCAGAACCAATTCCAAAAGCTGTATTCCAAATTTTTTGACTTTCATTACTTTTTCCAGATGCTCCTAAAGCTACAGCCAAACCACCAATTTGCTGCAATTGTCCTTGAGACATTCTTTCTTGACCATGTTTTGCAAAAGCATGAGCAACTTCATGTCCCATAACAGCTGCAACACCATCTTCATTAGCACAAATTGGCATTATACCTGTGTAAAAAACAACCTTTCCACCTGGCATACACCAAGCATTTACAGTTTTATCTTCAATTAAATTAAATTCCCATTTATAGGCATTTGCCTCTTCAACCATATTATTAGCACGCATAAACCGATCTACAGCAGCAGATATATTTTTACCCACATTTTTTACCTGATTGCGCATTGTTCTGTTGGTAGATAATTTATTATCCTTTAAAAAACTGTTATATTGAGCAAAACTTGCAGGTAATACTTGAGCATCGCTCACAAAATTAACACGCTTTCTACCTGTAATAGGTACTGTACTGCATTCAGAAAATAGGAAAACAGTTATTAGTAATACAATTAATTTTTTCATTTTTTAACTTTTAGATTCTGCATTGTAAGACACGAAATATGTAATTTAGTCACAAAATGAGAATATTTAATTTTGTTAAAATTACGTATTCTATTTATATTTAAAAAATAAAATTTATTGTCGTTTTTTCTAAATTAATGTTGAGGTAAATGTAAGTGCTTAAGCAAATATCCGTCTAAAATTAAAGATAAGATGTACTTATGATTACAAAGTGATTGAGTGATTGAGATATCCTTTTTAGGAAAAAAGAAATAGTAGCTTTTAAAAAACAAAAAACATGAAAAAAATAATAAGTCTTTTTATTTTAATATTGATGATAAGTTGTGTAGGAAATGCACAAAATTCATCTGAAGAAAAAAAGAAAACATACAAAGTGGAAAAAACAGATGCTGAATGGAAAAAAATATTATCGCCAAAGGCATATTACGTTTTACGAGAAGCTGGTACAGAAAGAGCATTTACAAGCCCTTTAAATAATGAGAAAAAAGAAGGAACTTTTGTATGTGCAGCTTGTGAAACACCTTTATACAAATCGAAACATAAATATGATTCTGGTTCTGGATGGCCATCCTTTGATAGAGCTATAAAAGGAAATGTAGAGAAAGATGTAGATTATAAAATTGGTTATGCAAGAACAGAGTTAAAATGCAATACTTGTGGTGGTCATTTAGGACACTCTTTTGATGATGGCCCAAGGGAAACCACAGGAAAACGTCACTGTATTAATGGTGTTGCTTTAAAGTTTATACCTTCAAAATAAACCACTATGAACTGGAAGTCCAAAGGTTTTTAAATCTGACTAAAGTCAGCTGTATGGAATCTGTCTGGCTTACACAAGTATAAAATTATCATTGTCATTATCTGATTTTTGATGATGCTCTAGATACTCGTTGACCATTTTATCTGTAATATTACCTTGTACTCCAACATCCAAAACCTATCGCCCAAAAATGTCTACCCCAATATTTCTTCCGAAGTTCTGGAAACTCTTGTTGAATTTTTCTTGAAGTTCGACCTTTAATTTCTTTATGATGATACTAATATCTTGGGATGGACGATATTCAATGTGCATATGGATATGGTTATTAGATACAACTCCTTTCAAAATCACTATATCTTCAGAATCACAAATCTGGATCAATAACGAGCGACATCGCTTTTGAATATCTCCTTTTAAAACTGAAAACCTATACTTTGTACTCCATACTAGATGAACTGTTAAGCGAGAAACTGTGTGTCCATTAACTCGTTGATTTGACATAAAAACAAAGGTAAGTTTTTAGAAGCTAAAGCGAAGAGGCTGTATGAAAAGTCTTTAGAGATGTCATTTTGAGCATAGTCGAAAAATCTATATAATTGATTATCAATGGTAAAAGATTTCTCTAATTTAATACTTTTCAAACATAGGATGACAGCTAAATTTTCTTTTCAGACAGCCTCAGTTTTAACTATTTTTGAGACCAATAAACTCTTGCCAGATAATAACTGGTCTAAAACTTTCTTTTCTAATAATTCTTGTTCTTTTTGTGTCATGGTTTCTGTTTGAATAAAATTAATACTTTTTTTTATTCAGACAGAGTTGAGTTTACAGTCTCTTTATACCTAGATATTAAATCAAAAAGCTTATTGAAATCAATTTCAATGAGCTTTTCTTTTAATATGTACAGTTTTTTGATATTATTTTAGATACGTTCACCATTTAAATTGGTGGTTAAAATATCACTAAACAAATCAAAAAAAGGTCTTAATGCTTTAAAACTCTCATCTACTTTGTCAGCAAAATTTACTGATAATACTTCTTTATCCGTCAAATTTTTAGTGGCTATAAAGCCTTTTTTACGTAATAAATCAACATCTGGGTGTTCTTTATCAAAACCTCTAGGAGCTGTTTTTAACTCCCCAAAACTTTCAAAAGTAGTTCCAAAATGCTTTTGATAATTTGGGTCTTTTAAAATACCGCGAATTTCTGAAGCATCCATCTCTATTTCTTTACGAATTCTAAATAAATCCTCTTTATTGGGTTCCCAAAAACCACCTGCTAAAAAAGAATTTCCAGGCTCTAAACAAATAAAATAGCCTCCTCTAAGCGATTTTCCTAATCGTGAATATGAATTGGCAAATCTACTTTTATAAGGAGTTTTATCTTTAGAAAATCGTACATCTCTGTAGATTCGCATCATTTTAGATTTTTCAATTTCATCATGAACTTCTAACTTTTGATGAATCGCTGAAAAAACCGTTTTGGCATTTGATTGCGCTTTTGTGTAGGTAGTTTTATTGTCTGCAAACCAATCTCTATTGTTATTTTTTTGTAAATCTTTTAAAAATTGAAATGTTGATTTTTCTATCTGCATTAATTAAGTATTTAAAAGTTAAAGTTACAAAATAGATTTGTAACTTCGATTTTGAGATGCATCAAAAAAATAAAGACATTCAAAATAGGTATGAGGGCTTTTTACAAACACCAAATTTATGGAAAAATAATGCCGTTTATAATTTACAGCAATTTGAAATTGAAAATACATCATTAAAAATAGACATAGAAATAGATGAAAAATTAAGACTTGGTAAATATATTGAACTTTTTGTTTCTTATCAATTAAACCAAGAAAATGATATTACTATTTTGTGCGAAAATGTTCAAATTCAGAAAGAAAAAAGAACATTAGGTGAGCTAGATTGCATCTTAAAAAAAGGAAATACCACAATTCATTTAGAGATTGTTTACAAATTTTATTTGATTGATAAAACTGTGGGCACAACCGAAATTGAACATTGTATTGGCCCCAATAGAAAAGACTCATTAATAGAAAAACTAACTAAATTAAAGGAAAAACAACTGCCTCTACTCTACTCTGCTGAATGTGAAAAGTTCTTAAAAAGTAAGAATCTAACTTCGAAAAATATTACTCAAAAAGTGTATTTTAAAGCACAATTGTTTGTGCCATTTACTGATAGAAACATACAATTAAAAACATTAAATACGAATTGTATTTCTGGGTTTTACATCAACCAAAAGCAATTATCTAGATTTATAGACTGTAAGTTTTTTATCCCTAATAAAAAAGATTGGTTGGTTTTACCACATACCCATGTAAATTGGTTAAACGCAACAGAATTCAAAACAATTTCAGAAAAATACTTATCTAGAAGATTTTCTCCTCTCTGCTGGATGAAAACCCCAAGTGGAGAAATTTTAATATTTTTTTTAGTTTGGTGGAGGTCTTAAAAAGTTGTAGTTTTAGTTTTTTAATTTTTCTATCTAACTGTGAAACAATTTTTTATCATTGTAGTATTTATTTTTAACATTTCAAATGCACAAAATAAAATTGATTTTGCTGAATTAGAAGATAATATTATAAAGCTTAATTACGAAATTGAATTTTACTGGCAGCAAGAACCTTTTAACGACTTAAACGAATTTGATACTGCAGCTTTAAAGAATCCAGAAGTTTTAAATTTACCCAGAGCCAATTGGAAACAGCTTAAAAACACAACTCCTAGAGGTTATGGTACTTTTGTATATCACCTAACACTACCAGACACCATAAATACATATAGTTTATATACACCAAGATTTACAGGAGGTTGTAAAATTTGGGTTAATAATACATTTCAAATCACACATGGTTTTTACAGTAAAGATTTAGAAAAATCAACCTCTTTTGCAAAACCTTTATTAATAAAATTACCAAGAGAAGAAAAAATTACAGTAACTATTTTAACCAGTAATTCTGATAATTTTGTTAGTGGTGGTATTGATTATTTTTTAGCTATAGGAAAAGAAGCTATTCTAGATAATTACTTGAATAAAGAACTTGCTAAAGATTATGTGGTCTTTTTTTTATTATTGATTTTAACTTTATATCAACTTTACTTATTCTACATTTATAAAGACAAAAGATATTTATACTTAATGTTGGCTTTTTTAACGGGTTGTTTGAGAGCTTTATGTATTCAACAGCATATTATTTACAGAATATCTCCAATTCCAGTACCATTTTATGTAGTACAAAAATTACGTTTAATGACAGTTTATATGGGCTGCATTTCAATGCTATTGTATTATAGAGAATTACTTCCAAAACAGGTTCATAAATATTGGTTTAGATTTCTTACAGTTATTCAAATAATTGGTTTAGGTTTCTATTTTTTTGTTAGTACTTATTTAGCGACACGAATTGCAGTAGTAATGCGTTTGCTGTTTTTAGTAACCATGTTGTATTTAGTTTATTTAACGATTGCAGCAAACATAAAAAAAGTAAGATATGCCAAAGAAATTGGATTAACTACACTTTTTATTCTAGTAATTGCTATTAATGGAGTTTTTAAATCAGCTATTATTATAAATACTGCTTATGTGGGTGTTACTGCCCTCTTCTTGTTTTTACTAGCACATATGTATATTAATGCTAAAATTCAAAAAGATAAAAATAACACGTTATTTGTATTATCTACTGAAATAAAAAATAAAAAGGAAGAAAACCAGGACTTAAAACTAGAAAGCCTAAGAAGAATTAGAGAAAAACAACGGTTCAAGTCTTCCCTCAAAGAAATGCCAGATAAAACAGTAGAGATTAAAAGTATTTTAGCAGATATGAACAAAAATAATGGTGAAGATGAAAAATCTAAAATCTTAAAAACTCAGATTGTGGCAGATTATCAAGAGTTTACCAAAAAATTAAGAACCTTGCACCCTACACTTACCAAAACAGATCTGGAAATAGCCATATTTATTGTACTAAAAAAATCACGAAATGAAATTGCTGATTTAAGAGGGGTGTCAAGTTCATCTGTAAAAACATCACGAAGTAGATTGCGTAAAAAGTTAGCGCTTTCAAAAGAAGAGTTGTTAGATGATTATTTAAATTCTTTTTTGTAATCCAGATTATTAAGAAAATCTTTTTTACTTCATTTTATTTACCTCAATTAGAAATATATTTCTTTATTTAATTTCTTTAATGAGCATTTAAAAAAATATCAAAAAAATACTTCATTTTTTTAGGTTTTGTGAAAAATTAAATATTGAATTTAATTTAAAATACATTATCAAAAAATATCAATATATCAAAAACACCTCTTATACGTTGATTTGCACCTATATGTAACCCCAATTGTACCCTCCTTTTTTTTTGTTTTGTGTTAATAGTGTAATAGATTTACCACCAAATTTTATTGATTTATATAAAAATTAAAAAACTACCAATACATAAAATATCATGAAAAAACTCCAACTTACATTTATTGCATTACTATTATCTATTTCATTTTACGCACAAGGTATAGCTGTACAAGGTATTGCAAGAGATGATGAAAATGCAGCAATTACAAATAAACAACTCACATTTACTTTCGAAATTGTAAAATCTGACAATTCAGTAGTTTTTTCTGAAACAGAAACCATTCAAACAGATGGTTTTGGTGTATTCTCTCATATTGTAAGTACAGGTACTGCAGATACATCTGGAGATAAAGTAACCTTTAGTAATATAGATTTTAGCGAGCAAAATATGCACCTAAAAGTATATGTAGATTTACCACCAGTTACCGAAGTTTACGACCAACCTTTTCAATACACGCCTTATGCACATTATGCAAAAGCAGCAGAAACGGCTAAAGATGGTGTACCTACAGGCGCTATTATGCCTTATATAGGCTCTACAGCCCCAGAAGGCTGGGTTATTTGTGATGGCAGAACTTTAACCAATATTTCTGGTTCTTCTTCTTTAATTGCTATAGTAGGTAATAACGCACCAGACCTTCAAGGTATGTTTTTAAGGGGTACAGGTACTTCTTCTCTTGGAGCTGATTATGTGGGTCCAAATCTTATGAGTACACAAGGTGATGATATTATGGAACACGAACATTCTAGTGGTGATTATAAAACAGACGTACAAGGAGAGCATAACCATAATGATGGTAGTTTTGGTAGAGTTTTAAGACTCTATGTAAGTGGCAGTACTTCCCCTGATGGTTTCAATGCTTCCGATAGCGGTGGTGAACTAGATATATTGAATTCTCGTTTCATGGAAGACAGTGGAGCCCATGAACATGATGTTCAAGGTTGGGGAGGAAACGCAAGAACAAGTAAAGGAAGTGCAATTAAAGAAACTAGACCTGTGAATTATGGTGTAAATTATATCATAAAATTATAGTCTTTTTAAAATAATAATTATGCAAAAAAGACTACATATTTTACTTGGTTTTTTGCTGTGCATACTGCACTCATATGCTCAAGTTTCCGATAGCGAACCACAAATATTTACAGGAAATGCCGTTGTTGATTCTGAAACTACGGCTACAGGGTCACAAAACCCAAGATTTCTACAAATGCAAATTGGTAGTGCCTTACCATATAGCAGAATTACAGCAGAAAACACCAATATAGAAGTTGGTTTCCCTTTTAATGTTTTGTATATTCCACTTACGTTTGTAGTAGACGACTTCGAAATTTCTAAAGGGTATTTCTCAGAACATATTAAGTTAAGTTGGCGAATTGGTGCTAATGAGGATTTAATAAGTAGTATAGAAATTCGAAGACGTATTTTAAGCGATGAGACTTCCGCATATAAAACTATTGCAAATTTAAGCTCCACTACTTTCGAGTATTTCGACACCCAAGTAGAAGGTGGTGTATTATTTGAATATCAGGTAATTGCCAATGGTATTCCTGTTGTGGGCGATGTTCTAGGAGAAAGAGCCATAAATTATATGGATGGTATTGGGTATAGAAATCCAACAGCAACTGTTTCAGGTGGCGTTAGTTTTGATAGTGGTAGCCCAGTGCAAGATGTTACTGTTTTTGCAGAAGCTACTGGTTCAGAAAATACTACTGCTCGAAGTATTCATTTTGAAGAGGATGCTAAAGGAGCGCTGACGATAGATGATATTACAAATATCTCAGCAGACAAAATAACATTACAAGCATGGGTAACTGTGAGTGGTGGAGAAATTCCTCTTTTTGATTTAAGAAGTGATCAAGGGCAATTTTATCAATTTCTTTTTGGTAGAAATACAGGCACCAATAACCTACATTTTGCTACCAGATATGAATCTGAAACTGTATCGCCTTTAATTACATTGCAAAGGCTTAAAATTAATAATTACTTCCCTTCAGGAGAATTAGATGCTGCAGGTAATGATATTTTAAAACCTACTATAGATATTGGAGATACTGAGTTTGTACATGTAAGTATTATCATAGAAACAGGAAAAACCATTCGTTATTTTATCAATGGTAGAGAAATGAACCAAGAATATGTAGAAGGGCTCGAGGATTCAATTGAAATTGATGAAACAGATATGGATTATATTCATACCTCAGAATCTAATGAAAACTGGATTAATTTATCAACTAATAACGAGAGATCTGCTAAAGATTTTCGTGTAGACGAGTTGAGAGCCTGGAACAAAGTTTTAACCAATGAAGAAATAAGAAGAGATTATAGAAGAACTTTAGATGGTAGTGAAGGAAATTTAGCCATTTATTTACGAATGGATGAAGGTTCTGGTGAGTTTTTATATGATTTGTCTAAAGTTGGGTTCAACCAAAATAACAATAATGCTTTTTTAAGTGGTAATTATGTTTTTGATGATGTAAGACCAAACCAAGAACAATTAGGAGTTTTTGGTGTTACAGATGCCAATGGTAGTTATATCATTTCTGGAATCCCTTTTAAAGGTACAGGAGAATCTTTTATAATAACACCCTCTTTAGGTGTACATCAATTTGAACCCGCAAGCCAAACGCTGTTTTTAGGTAAAGAAGAATCTGTTGTAAATCAAGTAAATTTTAAAGACGTTTCCTCTTTTAACTTTAGAGGTAAAGTGCTGTATAATGTTCAAGACGTCTTTGATCCTATAGCATCCACTAACCCATCTAACTTAAGAGATTATGGGTATAATAAATATTTGTTGGGAGATGTCATCATTAATAAAGGAGAATATTATTATGAAGGAGGAAGTATTAATCCTGATAATGGTTTTTATGAAGGTGGAACTTTACAGCAATATCCTGTAATTCCATTAGAAGGAGCTTCCATTCTTATTGATGGTAATCTTGTTTTTGATGCCGATAATCAACTCGTTTTATCCGATAGTAATGGAGAGTTTTTGGTAAGCGTACCTATTGGAAATCATAAAATAGAAGTGGTTAAAGATGGCCATGTTTTTGAATTAGATGGTCGTTTTCCAGAAGAAGATACTTTTTCGTTTTTCGAAGACCAAATTGAAACTCAATATTTTATAGATAAAACCAGAGTTTCTTTGGTAGGACGTGTTGTAGGTGGTAAGAATGAATTTGAAAAACCAATTGGCTTTGGTTTTGATGGTAAAAGCACTTATGTAAATAATGAAGGTGAAACTGATGAAACAACAGAGGTGATATCTTCTATTAATAATATTGGTGTAGCGCAAATTACATTTAAAGGTGATGTAAACTCTACTGATTTAGATAAAATTATCACCACAAATTCTGAAACTGGAGAATATAAAGTAGATTTAATTCCATATCAATACAGCATAGATAAAGATCAGGGTATTAGAATAACATCTAATGAAGATATTGTTGTTTTAGGGGAAGAAAATGAAAGTTTAGATTTACGAGAAGTTCCAACAACGAGCATAAGTGAATTTTCCACTACAGATGGTACAACATTAGAATCAGAAGCCTATCATTTTGAAAAAAGTTTTAGATACAATTCAGATGTTTCTTTAATCCTTTTAAGCCAAGGGCATGAAACTGAACTTTTAATTGAAGGGACTACTTACGATATTAGCAATTTAGATATTCCTATTTACGAACAAAAAAAGCAATATAATTTTGTTTTTGAAGTTGTGCAAAAATACATTAACAAAGATGATAATGAAAACGAAATTGAAACCAAAGAATATTTTACAGAAGGAACATTTAATATTACCAACAATATTGCTGAATCAGGAAACAATTTAGAAACTGTAACTTATAATAACAACAAATACACATATACTTTTTCTGCAGGTATTCCTAACATAACATTTGAAGAAGGTTTTAAAAAAAGTATAAGCATAGAATATGTTATACCAGGACAAAACCCAATACTAATAGAAAATACTAGTGATTTTAAAGAATATGGTATTATAAAAGGTGGTAAATCTTCTGATGGTAAAACATTTGTGACTACTGCCCCTGAAGCACCTAGTATTATTCTAAGAGATCCTCCAGGTACTAATAGTTTTGCATCTATTGAGAGAGGAACTTCTATAACTTATGAAGTAATTAAAACAACAAATGATGTTGTTAATAACAGTGGTGGTTATTTTATAAGTGTTGGACCAGATTTCGAAGCTACATCTGGAACTCCGTTTTTTAGTGTTGGAACTGAAATAGATGTAGTAGCTGATATATCTGGAAATTTCTCAACTACAACAGAAAATATAGATGAAAATGTTACCAGTAATACATTTACATTTAATCAAACCGTTTCTACAAGTGATGAACCTGATTATGTTGGAGCAAGTGGAGATTTGTTTATAGGAAATGCAAAAAATATTTACTACGGTCTTTTTGATAATATGTTCATTACTGAAGAAGAACCTAGAGATAATAATAACAATATTATTGATAATATAGATTTAAATGTAGTTGACAACGAAGGAAATAATAGAACATTATACGTTTCTACCTACAAAGACTATTTTATAGCAGAACAAGAAACAAATACTTTTTTCACCTATTCTCAAAATTATATTTTAGGAACCTTAATTCCTAACTTAGAAGCTTTAGCAGAGAATCCATCTAATGCAGACCCTGGAGACGAAAGGTCTCCAGAATTTTATAGAGCTCAAATAGATTTATGGAAAAAGGTAATACAAGATAATGAAAGGTCAAAATACATTGCAAAAACGAACAGAGATAATTTAAAAAACGATATTTTAAATACAATTACAGCAAATTTTGATGGTGATAACAAGGAGTTATTAATTGATTTATTAGATCAAGAATTTTATTCAAACAGATCTTTTGATTCAGGGTTAGGTGAATTTACGAATAGTGTTACTACAACAGTTGTAAATTCTTCAAGTTATCAAACTGTTATTGATTTTGAAGAAGAATTTACTCAAGAATGGGGATCTTTTTTTAATGGTGTTGGAGCAACAGCTTCTTTCAGCAATACAACTAACGCTATTACCGACAATATAAATACAAGTATATCAGAAAATACCACAACAATAACCTATACTTTAAAAGATAATGATGATGATAACTTGTTTAGTGTAGATATTGTTAATCTTTTTGATGGAAATGGTCCTGTATTCATTACTGCAGGTGGCGCTACATCTTGCCCTTATGAAGGTGAAGAGATTTCTGTATTTTTTAATGCAGAGACTTATGAAAATGATAATGATGCCATAGGTACTGGAGGCGAAGCTTTATCTGAGGCTACCAATAAGGTTTACGATATGGAGCTAAATGTTATTAAAAATAATATTGTAAATGTACCAGAAGACGATGCTGCAGTTTTTACATTATTGCTTAAAAATACAAGTCAAACACAATCAGACCTTGAGTTTGTTTTAGACTTCGACCCAACTACTTTAAACGGAGCAGAAATTAGTTTAGAAACCAATGGTACTACTGTTTATCTAACTTATAATCAAACTATTGAATTTCCAATAGAGATCTCAAAAACATCTAGCTCTAGTACGTATCTCTATGAAAATATAAGAATTTTCCTCTATGGAGGTTGTGCTACAGAAGATGAAAAACACGAGATCTTTATAGACCTTTCTGCAGAATTTAAAAAATCGTGTTCAAATGTTTCTCTTTCAATACCTGAAACCAACTGGATTTTTAATGCAAATGAAGCCTATTCTGTAGATGTTAATGGCAATACTATTGCCAATAAATTGCCTATTACATTTACAGATTTTAATACTGATTTTAATGGTTTTGAAAGAATTTCTTTACAGTATAGAAACGCAAATTCATCTAGTTGGACCAAACTACAAAGCTATTATGGTTCTCAAGCGTTAAAAGATAATGCTGGGGATAATGAAGGTATTGTAATTACGGGTTCAGACTCAGAGTTTACTTTCAACTGGGATGTTGTTGGTGATAATATTCCTGATGGTGATTATGAGTTTAGAGCAGTTTCTTTTTGTACTGATGATATTAGTAATGCATCAGAAATTAGCAGTGGCGTTATTAATTTAACAGCTCCCGTAGTTTTTGGTACACCTCAACCTTCTGATGGTATTTTAGATGTGGGCGAAGATGTGTCTGTACGCTTTAATGAGGATATTTTTGAAGGTACAACTACAAGTATTACTGTTACTGGTTTAAAGAACCAACAAGATGTAGACAATAGTGTTTCTGTATATTTAAATGGTAGTGCAAACCAAATAGAATTACCAAATCAAATATTACAACAAGGTAGTTCACTTGCTATACAATTTTGGTATAAAAATGCTACAACAGGAAGAGGAACTTTAGTTACCCAAGAAGATGGATTTAATATTATAGTAGATGGAAATCATTTAGAATTTAGCCTTGGTGGCGAAACAATTTCTACTGCAACTGTTAACCAAGCTATGGATGCTTCTCAATATAACTTCTATTCATTTGTATATCAAAAAAAGAGTACTACTGTACCTGCAAAATTGTTGATTTTTGAGAATGGGGTAATTTTAAGAGATGTAGAACTTGAAAACGATTTAGACATCAATACTGATGCCTCATTAATTATTGGTGGTAATAATGTTTTAGGAAATATACACAATGTTAGAATGTGGACTCGTGCTTTTACACCTGCAGAAGCTACAGTAGCTAAAGATTTAACATTAACAGGAAGAGAATTAAATTTAACAGGCTATTGGAAATTAGATGAAGGGTATGGAGATACAGCTTTAGACATTGTAAAAAGAAAAAATGCCATTATAAGTTTAAATTGGGATATTTTTCCAAAAGGAACAGGATATGAATTTAAAAATAATGAATATTTAACATTAGACAATGTAAATTCGGTGCAAATTACCGAATCTGAAGACATCACCTTATCTTTTTGGATGCAGGTAAACAATATAGAAAGTGGAACTATTATTTCAAATGGTTTTGGAGAAGATGATGAAACAATTCTGTCTAATGGCTATCGAAATAAATGGTCTGTAAACCTAAAAGATGATGGTAATTTAGAATTACAAGCAGAAAATGTGAGTTATCCATTAACGGTAACATCAATACCAACAGGTACTTGGACACATGTAGCTTTGGTGTTAAGACGTGGTGGAACTCTAAAATCGTTTATCAATGGAGAAGAAATAACCTCTGTATCCTCTAGGAATTTGGGAGGTTTAACTGGTAATAAATATATTGTTGGAGGTCGATTATATCAAGATAACCTGAATGCAGATACCATAGATAATCAATTCAAGGGTTTATTAGACGAAGTAAGACTTTGGAATACTGCAAGAAGCACTGCTCAAATTTTAAGAGATCGGTATTTCGAAATTGATAAAGAAACAGATGGGTTAATGCTATATGTTGATTTTAACGAAGATGCAAATAATAATTCTGCTGGTCCTGCATATTATCACGCAGATCTTAATGAAACCATAGGAACTACATTTGCAGTTTTAAGCGGAGTTTCACAATCTTATACACAAAATTCACCTGCATTAAAACCGCAATTACAGTTTACCAATATTCCTTACAGTACAGTTATTAATGGTGATGAAATGATTATTACACCAAGTTTAACAGATGAGGAATGGACTTTATTTGAAGGGCAAGAAATCAACTTTACAGTATCTCGATTAACAGATCAATACTTTAACAAACAACTTTCTCCAGTTACTTGGACAGCTTTAGTCAACAGACAAGAATTAGAATGGTATACTGAAGACAATAGTAAAGAAATAGACACAGAAAAAAATGTTGGTGAAGCCTACAGTTTTACAATGACCATCAATAATATTGGTGGCAGCACACAACCCTACTCTATTTCTGGAATACCTGTTTGGATGCAAACAGAGAGTGCCTCTGGCAGTGTACCTGGCAATTCATCTCGTGAAATAACCTTTCTTATCGATGAAAATTTAGCAATGGGTAATTATACTGCAGATATTGTTTTACAAACAGAATCTGGCTATAATGATCGTTTAGATTTTAGTTTAAGAGCACTGCAACCTGCACCAGATTGGTCTGTAAATCCAAGAGATTTTGATTATAGTATTAATGTAATTGGTCAAATTCAAATAAATGGTACACTCTCAAGAGATAAATACACCAAAGTTGGCGCTTTTGTAAACAATGAACAACGTGGTGAGGCTATATTAACTTATGATGAAATATATGACAGTTATTTTGTGTTTTTAACAGCCTATAGTAATAGTGCATCAGGAGATGAAGTAACTTTTAAAATTTGGGATGCCATTGAAGGAAAATCTCTGATTGCACAAATTATTGGAACTGGAATTGAACCTGAAACACCAGCAGCATCCATAGTATTTATAACAAATAAAATTTTTGGAACTAAATCTGTACCACTAAAGTTTTTAGGAGACGCATTGACTGAACAAAGTATTACTTTGAATACAGGTTGGACTTGGACTTCCTTTTTTGTGAATGATAGTCGTTTTTCTGACATTTCTGGTTTATTCTCTGATATTTCTGATTACGAAGAAGCTAGAATACTTAATTTTTCAGAGTTTACATTTTTAGAAGATGAAGTATGGAATGGGAGTTTAAATTCCTTGACCTCTGCAGATATGTATAAAATTAAACTTTCTGAACCTTATCAATTAGACTTATTTGGAAACCAAGTTGATGAAACTAACATTAATTTCACCATATATGATGGTTGGAATTGGTTGCCATTTCCTATTCATAAAAACGTTAGTTTACTAGATGCTTTAGCTTTCTATGATCCTACAGATGGAGATGTTATAAAAGACCAATTCAATTTTGCAATTTATGATCTTAGTTCCGGTTGGAGTGGAACTTTAGATTATTTAATAGCAGATGAAGGGTATATGTTGTACTCAAACAAGGGAGAAACGCAAGTTTTCAATTATCCAGATGCAAGCGATACAGCAGCAAAAACAAATCAAAAACAATTTGTTGCCAAAAAAAGGGATAATTCCTTTAGACAATATGAATACAACATGAATATTGTTGCAGAAATAACCACAGAAGAAATTTTTGATAATGTTTTAGTGTATGATACCAAAGGAGAACTTCGTGGACGTTCAGAAATTGTAGATTTAAATGGCAAGCGTTATAGTTTTATTACAACTTTTTCAAATCATACTGAGCCTTTACAGTTTGTTTTAGAAAATACAACAGATACTATTTATACAGCTATAACCACAACATTTATAAGTAATGCTATTCTAGGTACTATGAAAAATCCTTTTCAAATTAACTTGAACTCATTAAATAATACTGATTTTGGTTTGCATTCTTTTGCGTTATTTCCAAATCCTTTTAAGGATGAAATCACTGTTAATTTTTCTAACCATACAATTATAGAAACGATAGAAGTATATACGGTTTTAGGTATTTCTATAAAAAGACAAAATGTTAAAGGGCTTATAAAAACTAAAATTGATACAAAAGACTTAGCAATTGGTGTCTATTTGATAAAAGTAACCACAGTAAATGGTGAATCTATGATTCAAAAAATCATAAAAAGATAAATATGAAACCATTTGTATACATTTTTTTATTCCTTGTATCTGGTTTATCAATACAAGGACAAGAGCCAAATTGGTCTTTTAATCCTAGAGCATATCAATTTTCAATGTCTTTTACAGCAGCTTTAAATGTAAATGGTAATAGACTAACCAATGAAAATGATCTTGTTGCTGCCTTTGTAAATGGAGAAATAAGAGGAGTTGGAAACATTACTTATGATAATAACAACGATAAATATGTAGTCTTTTTTAGAGTTTATGCAAATACGATAGGAGAAACTATCGATTTTAAAGTTTATGATAGCATAAATGATGCTGTTGTAAACATACCTAAAACAATTCCTTTTGAAATTAATGCCTTTGTTGGTAGTGTTTTTCAATCTTACAGTATAGCAAACCCAACATTAAGTAATCAAGCTTCTTTAGATACGTTTTCGTTTCAAGGCATTACAGAAATATCTCAATCTTTTGGGAGTACAACTTATGATTTTGTTCTGCCTCAAGGAACAGATGTATCGTCATTAATTCCTGTTTTTACAATTCCTGAAAATGCAAGATTATTTGTGGGCTTTGTAAAACAAGAAAGTGGAGTTACAACACAAGACTTTACAAATCCAGTTACTTATAGGGTATTGTCTGCAGACGAAACTGTAATTAAAAATTACGCGGTTTCAGTATCCGTTTCTGGAGGTAGTGGAAGTATTACTACTACTCTACAATCCAATAACAATAGTATTACCAATAATAATCTAATTGAAATAAGTTTAGCATTAAATACTTCAGTAATTGCAGTTGAAAAAGAGGACTTTACACTTCTAAATGGTATTGTTAAATCTATTGTAAAGCAAAATGACTTATTATACAACATAGAAATTATTCCCATAAATCAAGGTAGTATTTCAATTTCGATGGATGAAAACAAAATACAAGATGCAAATGGAAGTATCAATACAACATCCAACACCTTGTCTTTTACCTATGATAGTGTTAAACCGTATATTACTGATATTGTTCGCAATAATCCTACAGAGGAAGTTACTGATAGTAACACCCTTGTTTTTACGATAACTTTTAATGAGGATGTAAAAAATGTAACTGCCAATAATTTTGAGTCTGTTTCTAATGCTACAATAAACCTTACGAAACAGTCAAATCGTATTTACGATATAACCATTACCAATATTGATGACTATGTTGGTACAGTTTCATTAAAACTAAAATCGAGTAACTCCATTGTTGACAACGCATCTAACACAGTAAGAATAACAAATTCTATAGATTTTTAAGTTATGATAAGAAAACTAAAATTCATACTAATTTGTTTTCTGAGCTTACTACTACGTCAAAAAGTTCAAGGACAAAATCCTAATTGGGTTTTTAACTCAAGGAGTTTTGATTATCAAATGCAATTTACAGCATCTTTAAAAATTGATGGCCTTACTTTAACAAATGCTAATGACCAAGTAGCTGTATTTGTTGGGGATGAACTACGAGGTTTAGGAAATATAACTTTTAACAGTACAAATCAAAAATATGTTTCTTTCTTTTCTGCGTATGCTAATACTATAGGTGAAACCTTATCTTTTAAAATATATGATAGTACCCAAGATACTGTATTCGAAGCAGTTCAAACACAACAGTTTGTAATTAACGAACAAGTTGGTGGTATTTTTCAATCTTTTGTTATTTCTAACAATACACTCAATAATCAAGCTGATATAACAAGTTTCAGTTTTCAAGGTGTGGAAGCTGTTTCAAACGCAAAATCTGGAAATGAGTATAATATTGTGCTACCTCAAGGTGCTGCTGTAAATACTTTAACTCCAGTTTTTAATGTAAGCTCTGGTGCAAATGCCTTTATTAATTTTGTAAAACAGAACTCAAACAGTACTAATTTAGACTTTACAAACCCAGTTACCTATCAAGTCTTATCTCAAAATGAAAAAGTTTTAAATGAGTTTACCATTAATGTTACTGTTGCTTCTAGTTCAGCTCCTCCATCTACTGTATTGTCATCAGCAGAAAACACAAACACTAATAAAAAACAAATACCAACTACACTAAATTTTTCTGAAGCTATTTCAGGTTTATCAGATTCAGATTTTATTACAACAAATACCGTAATAAGTAATATTAATCAACTAAATACCACAACATATACTGCTACATTAACTTTTATCAATCAAGGAAATGCAAATGTGTATCTAACAGAAAATGAAGTAATAAATACAAATAGTATTGGTAATATAGTATCAAATACTTTGTCATTTAATTACGATAATTTACAGCCCATTTTACAAAATCAAGAACACTTTTCTGAACAGAAATATTTTCAAATTACTTTTTCAGAAAGTGTTTCAAATGTTACTTTAAGCGATTTTTTGTTATCAGGAAGTCTTAAGTCTTATTTTGTGTTGAGTGATGTACAACAAATATCTAACGCTGTTTATAACATCAACTATACAGGGATTACCAATGAAATAGGGAGTTTATATGTTCAAATTGATAATAACTCTAATATCTCTGATTTAGCAACAAATCCGATTGTAAAACAAAATTTTGAAACCTATTATTTAAATAATAATGCTGCACCTTTCTTTGAAAATAATACTCCAAATGCATCAAATATAGTGGAGACTAGTTTTACTTTAAATACCGATATTAATTTAGCAGGAACTATTTATTATGTGATTCTAGCTAATAATGCAACAGCACCAAATGCATTAGAAGTAAAAAATGGTACAGGAAGTTCAGATGCATCTGTTATTGCCTCAGGTAGTGCAGTTACAAATTCTGGAGACTTTTCAAATACTTTTACTGTAACATCACTTACTAAAGGAACAGCATATGATATCTATGTAGTGGCCGAAGATCTAGAAAATACGCCAAACTTACAGGCTAATCCAAGTTTAGTAGAAGTAACATTACCCAAAAAATCTTTACCAAATGGTATTAATATGAAAGATATTTCTGGTGGTGTTTTTACCCTGGGAAGTAATGATTTAGACGGTTCTACAGATCAAAAAATAGCAGCTCCAGAATATCAAGTAACGCTATCATCTTTTGCTATGAGCGAGGCAGAAATAACAAATGCACAATATGTAGAATTTCTAAATGCAGCTTTTAGTGAGGGTATACTACAAATTATAACAGGAGATTCAGGTCCTGATAAAGACAAAGAATTAATAGTTGGTAGCCCCACTTCTAATTTTAATGGTGAAGTTTTGTATACGCTTGATGGTATAAGGGTATTAAAAGATCATGGAAATGAAGATGGTGACAATAATGAATTTACAGGAAGCGTAGAACCAGAAAATCCTTTGAATATTTCATACATCGGTTTTAACTCTAGTACGCAAACTTTCTATGTTAAAGATCCTTTTAATGTAGATGATTTTAATTGGAACGACATTTGTAATTACCAAGATTATGGGGCAACCCCTAAAATATTTCAGGGACCTATTTTAAATGATTTTAATGATTGGGCAGGTGCTGGACTAAATTATTCAAACGAATTACAAGGATGGACTGAAAACAATCCTGCTGGAGCAGTAAATTTACCTACCCAAGCTCAAGTTTCGGGCTGGCCAGTAACTTTTATAAGGTGGAGAGGGGCAAAAGCTTTCGCCGATTTTTATAACGTAAACTTACCCACAGAAGCGCAATGGGAGTATGCTGCAAAAGGAGGAGCAGATTTTGAATATGCAGTTTATGATGGACAAAGTGTTAATGATGCCAATTGGAATCAAGCTGGTATTAATAGTTTAGCAACAGGACATCTAAGATCTGCTATCAGTGGAAATGCCAATCCATTTGGTCTTTACAATTTGGCAGGCAATGTATGGGAATGGATAGCTGATAATTATGTTGCGCCTTATGATACTTCTATAGTTATAGATCCATTAATTGAAGAAAATGGTTCTACCATAAGGTCCTGGAGAGGGGGTGCATGGAATTATCATGAAGCAACTTTACAATCTTCTGTACGATTTTATGATGAAGAAGACAGAGGTAATGATCATTTTGGATTTAGAATTACTGGAACGCATTCTGCAACAGATGCTATTGCTCCTGTGCTGAATAACTTGGTTTTAACCAATACTTTTTTAGGTAATTCAACTTCTATTACTTACTCTGCAACATTTAGCGAAGCTGTAACTTTGGTAAGTATAGATGATTTTATACTTACAAAAACAGGTATTGCAAATGCCTCTATTGGTACAATCACAACAATAGATAATATAAGCTGGGAGATTACAATTACTAATATAACAGGCGATGGTACCTTGCGTTTAGATTTAAAAAATTCCACAAATATTCAAGATTATGTTAGTAATGGAAGTCCAGATGCCAAAACAGGTGATGAAACGCATACTGTTGATAATACTAACCCTGTTTTAAATACTTTAACAATTAACGATACTCCTTTAGGCAGTGCAACAGCCATTACATACACTGTCTCATTTAATGAAGCTGTAACCCTAGTTTCTGATGATGATTTTACCTTAACAACTACAGGAACAGCTACTGCTACCATTGGTACACCTACAACAAGTAATAATACCACTTGGGAAATTACCATTACAGAAATTTCTGGTGATGGAACTATACGTCTCGATTTAAACGGTTCTACAAATATTATAGACGCATCAGAAAATGGAAGTCCAGATGCAAAAACAGGTGATGAAATACACACTGTCGATAATACCATACCTGTTTTAAATAGTTTAACAATTAACGATACTCCTTTAAGCAATGCAACAGCCATTACATACACTGCCTCATTTTCTGAAGCTGTAACTCTAGTTTCTGCAGACGATTTTATCTTAACAACTACAGAAACAGCTACTGCTGCCATTGGCACACCAACAACAAGTAATAATATTACTTGGTTAATTCCTATTTCAGGAATTTCTGGAAGAGGTACATTGCGATTGGACCTAAAGGAATTGGCTAATATTCAAGATGAAGCTTCAAATTCTGTTCCTTTAGCTAAAATTGGTGATTATTTACATAATGTTAACCTATTTCCCCCTACTTTCACATCATTGCCAACTTTATCTATTACTGAGGGTGATGTATATAATTATATTCCAACAGTATCTGATTTAGATGAAGATAATATAAGTATTACTGCTACTATTTTACCTTCTTGGTTAAGCTTAAATTTTAATGAAAATGGTATAGTCTCTACAATTGCAGGTTCTATTAGAGGATATAAAGACGCTTCAGTAAATGAAGCGGAGTTTAATTTTCCAAGAGCAATAGCAAGTAACTCAAAAGGAAACATCTATGTGGTTGATGGAAATCACACAATACGTGAAATTGGTACAAATAATGAGGTTACTACTTTTGCTGGTTATCCCTCTACTGGAAATATAGACGACACTGGAACATCTGCTAGATTTCATAGCAACTATGGTATTGCTATAGATGCAACTGATAATTTATATTTGGCAGACAGAAATAACCACAGAATACGTAAAATATCTCCTTCAGGTGTTGTTACTCATTTTGCTGGGAGTACAACTAGATCTTCTAGCTACGCAGATGGCAACAGTACTTCATCGCGCTTTAGGTCTCCTGATGGTGTTGCTGTGGATGCTTTAGGAAATGTTTATGTTGCAGATACAGGTAACCATAGTATTCGTAAAATATCACCTTCAGGTGATGTAAGCACAATAGCAGGTGGTACCTCAAATAGTTCTTCAGGAGATATTGATGGCATTGCATCTGTAGCACGTTTCAACTCACCTACAGCTTTAGTAGTAGATACAAATGGAAATATTTATGTTGCTGATTCAGATAATCACAAAATACGTAAAATAGATACTAATGGTAATGTAAGTACAGTTGCTGGAAATGGAGATTCTGGTGATGTTGACGAAATTGGGACAGCTGCTCGTTTTGATTCTCCTAGAGGTATAACAATAGATCAGTTTAATAATTTATACGTGGCTGATATGAACAATAATAAAATAAAAAAAATAACACCTGATGGGAATGTAATTTCATTTATAGGTAATGGAATTATAGGAGATACTGATGGAAATGTAAATGAAGCTCAACTTAATGCACCTAGAGGTGTGGCAATTGATAATGATGGTAATTTATTAATTGCAGACCAAACCAATCATAAAATTCGTAAAGTAGTTTTAGAATATCAATTATCGGGAGATAGTGCTGAACAAACAGGAAACCATAATGTTACTTTACTCGCAAATGATAATAATGGAAATACTACTGAACAAGACTTTACAATTGTTGTTAATGCCAAATGTGCAGCACCAACAAGTACAGTAACTGAAGGAACTCTTGCAGCACCAGCAGCCACTGAACTTACATTAACGGGTTTTACGCCACCTATAGATGGTGCTGATGGTTATGTTATTTATATGAACAACTCTAATATTTTTACACCACCAACTGATGGTAATACACCCACAGCTGTTTTAAGTTGGAACAGTTCTGGACAACAAGCAATTTATTTTGGTACATCTTCAACACCAAATATTACGGTTACTAATTTAGAAGACGAGACCACATATTATTTTCAAATTTATGCCTATAATAATTGCTCAGATATAGAAACTTTTGAAACAACAGGGCTAAATATAAATGAAACTACTCTTGATGCTACTGCACCAAGTTTTGATGTTTTAAATTCAACTCCGAATGATAATGCAACAAGTGTAGCTATCAATAGAAATATTATAATAGATTTTACTGAAGACATAAAAATAAAGCTCAATAATAATGGCGTTATTCGTATTTTCGATGTTGCTGAAAACAGCACTTATGAAAAATTCGAAGATGCTGATTATGATGGTCTAACTAGTAACCCAGCTTCAGGGAAATTCGGTATTTTAAATGACAAAATCTACCTGAACCCTTCATCTAACTTAGAATATAATACCAATTATGCAGTTCTTGTTATTAATTTTATTGAAGACAATTCAGGTAATAATTTGGCAAATAGTTTCAGTAGAACTAACTATAATTTTAAAACTGTAAGTATAATTTGGAGAGGCTTTACAAACACAAATTGGGGAACTAAATCTAATTGGAATACAAATGAATTACCTACATCAACAGATGATATTCTTGTGCCAGGTTTTGTTGAAAATAAACCAATAATTGGCTCTAATACAAATGCTTTTGCTAATTCTATTACCATAGAACCGTCCTCTTCTATTACTATTGCAGAAGGAGGAAGTTTTACAATTAATGGAGACCTTTTTAATAATGGAAATAATTTAACTGTAAATTCTAGTAGTTCTTTAATCGTTAAAGGCTCGTCAACAGGTAATATTACATACATTCGAAATTTACCTTCAAACAATTGGTATGCAATCACATCTCCCGTAATTGGGCAAGATATTGATTCTTTTGTACTGAACTCAAATTTAGCTACGGGACAAAATAATAATATAGCCTTAGGAAGTTATCAAAACATCACAAATTCTTGGAGTTATTATCAAAATGGAAGCACAGCATCTGGAGATTTTATTTCTGGTGAAGGTTACATCACCAAACTAAGTAATCCTGGTAATATAGAATTTACTGGTGCTATGCCTACTAACGATTTTTCTGAAATCAGTTTGCTTGATAATTCTGAAAGTTCTGGAAGTGCATTTAATTTTATTGGTAACCCTTACCCTTCCTTTATTTCTGCGAATACTCTTTTATCTGATAATGATAGTGGTGATAACAATTTATTAAAAGAATCTACAATTTGGGTATGGAACGAAAGCAAAGATACTTATGATACATATAATTTTACATCAGATTTCTATATAGCCCCTACACAAGGTTTCTTTGTTAAAACGGATGGTGTCACCAACACATTTGCGATAAAAGAAACAATGCAATCTCATCAATCTGCAACATTTCAAAAAAATTCAAGACCAGAAATTAATTTAGAAGTGACAAGTGGAACAGTCACTAGAGATACAAAAATATTCTACATCAATGGTACAACTACAGAATTTGATAATGGTTATGATAGTACCATTTTTGATGGAGTTAACAATAACTTTTCTTTATACACTGCTTTAGTTGATAACAATAATGGAGAAAAACTTGCTATTCAATCTTTACCTAATAACAATTTTGATCAAATGGTTATACCTATTGGTCTTATTGCTGATGCTGGAACTATAATTTTTAAAGTAAATGAAAAAAATATTCCAGAAGGTTATGATGTGTATCTGGAAGATAAAGAGACAACAAATTTTATTAATTTAAGTATAAATGAAAGTGAGTGTACTGTTACTTTAACTGATCCTATTGATGGTTTAGGTCGTTTTTATCTACATTTAAAGTTACCGATAATAACATGGAATGGAAGTATGAATACCAATTGGAATAACCCATCGAATTGGAGTACAAATCAAGTGCCAACAAATACGGATGATATTATTATTCCAAATACAACCAATAAACCAATTATTAGAGTTTCAACAAATGCATTAGCAAGAAATATTACTATTCAAGATTTAAGTTCGATAAGTATTTCTAGTGGTGGTAGTTTAATTATAGAGGATAATTTATCAAATAACGGAAACAACTTAGTTATAGAATCTGGTGCTTCCTTAATAGTTAAAGGAGAATCTTCAGGAAATATTACTTATGTTAGAGACTTAAATTCAACAAATTGGTATGCTATAGCATCTCCTGTTATTGGTCAAAATATAGATTCATTTGTCAGTAATTCAAATCTTGCAATGGGTCAGGGTAACAATATAGCATTAGGTAGTTATCTGAATACTTCTAATTCATGGAGTTATTATCAAAATGGAGCTATTAATTCTGGTAATTTTTCTTCTGGTACTGGACATATCATAAAACCAAATACAATTGGAAGTATTGAATTTACGGGAACTATGCCAACTACAGATTTCTTAAATATTAATTTAACTGATAATTCTTTGCTCTCTGGTAGTGCATTTAATTTAGTGGGTAATCCTTACCCTTCATTTTTATCAGCAAATTCATTATTAATTGCCAATGATAGTGGAGATAATGATATATTAAAAGAGTCTACAATTTGGGTTTGGAATCAAAATAAAGATAGTTATGATACATACAATTTTGCTTCTAATTTTTATATAGCACCTACTCAAGGATTTTTTGTAAAAACTAATGGTAATACAAACTCCTTTAGCATATCTAAAGAATTACAATCTCATCAAATGGAAACATTTCAGAAAAACGATAAATCACAAATAGAATTGAAAGTTTCTAATGGTATAAAAACAAGAACTACAGATATTTATTATTTGAATAATGCTACTATTAATTTCGATAATGGTTACGATAGTAACATATTTGGTGGTGTTACAGATGAATTGACTTTCTATACTGCATTAGTTTCCAATAGCCATGGAGAAAAATTAAGCATCCAATCATTACCCAAAACTAACTATAAAGAAATGGTGATTCCTCTTGGGTTAACTTCTTCTGAAGGAACTATCAAATTTACCATCAATTCAAAAAACTTACCAGATGGCAATAATTTATTTTTAGAGGACAAGATCACAGCTAACTTTATTGATTTAACTGAACCTAATGCTAGCTATACTGTTACTTTGGATGAGCCAAGTGATGGCATAGGTCGTTTTTATTTGCACACAAAAAATAATGCTCTCGATGTCAATACGCATCATTTAAATAAAATAAAGGCTTACCTATCAAGCAAAACCAATCTTATCATAGAAGGTATACAAACTGAAAGATCTTATATTCAGTTATATGATATTTTAGGTAAAATAGTATTCAAATCGACTTTAAATAGTAATAATTTAAATAGTATAACCCTCCCAATTTTAACGAATGGTACTTATATTCTAAGGATTAATTCCAATCATAACCTTTTTCATAAAAAAATATTAATTAAATAAAATTTTAAATGATAAAAAATGACAATAGCATATCCAGAAAACAGGCAATTAAAAAAATAAGTAGCTATGGTAAGTATGCAGCGTTAACTGCTTTGGGAACGTATATTATTTTGAATCCGCAAAAATCACAAGCCTTTTCTGAGAGTAATCCTATAGAACCTGGAGGAGATGATTTTTAATATTGATTTAATAAAATCATTTATTTATAAAATCTCACACTAAATATTTAAAAAATTTAACTAAAGCAATGAGTTTATAATATCTATAATTGAAACATTTTCTGCTTCTGCTTTGTAATTTTTAACAATTCTGTGCGATAAAATTGGAATAGCAACCGCTTTTACATCTTCTATATCTGGTGAATACTTGCCATGAATTGCTGCATGTGCTTTTGCTGCCAAAATTAAATTTTGAGATGCTCTTGGACCAGCACCCCAATCTAAATAACTTTTTACCATTGCTGTAGCCTCACTTGATTTTGGTCTTGTTTTACCAACCAAAGCCACTGCATATTCTATTACATTATCTGTAACAGGAATTCTACGAATTAACTTTTGTATGGCTATGATATCATCTCCTGACAAAATAGCGCTGATGTTTTGAGAAACACTACTTGTTGTACTTTTTACCACTGCAACTTCTTCTAAAAAAGTAGGATACTCTAAATTGATAGAAAACATAAACCTATCTAATTGTGCCTCTGGTAAAGGATAAGTACCTTCTTGCTCAATAGGGTTTTGTGTAGCTAACACAAAAAAGGGTAAATCTAATTTATAATGATTTCCAGAAACGGTTACAGAACGCTCTTGCATGGCTTCTAGCAAAGCTGCTTGTGTTTTTGGTGGTGTTCTATTAATTTCGTCTGCCAAAATAATATTAGAAAATATTGGCCCTTTTATAAATTTAAATTGCTTGTTTTGATCTAAAATTTCGCTCCCTAAAATATCAGAAGGCATTAAATCTGGCGTAAACTGGATTCTATTAAACTTTAGTCCTAAAACATCAGAAACTGTATTTACTAGCAATGTTTTTGCCAATCCTGGTACACCAATTAATAAAGAGTGACCACCACAAAATATAGATAAAAGTGTAAAATTTACAGCCTCTTGCTGACCGATAATTACCTTGCCTATTTCTGATTGTAATGAATTGTATTTTACAACTAAATCATTAACAGCTTTAACGTCTGACATTATTTACCTGTTTCTTTTTTCCAATTTTTAACAAAATTACATTTTCTATGCACATCTGCCATTTTTATGTATGTATCTTGTATTTTTTCTTTTGCCCATTTATCAATGGTTTCCTCTTTCTTTTTTGTTAATGCAAGTTCTTGAATTTTTACATAATCATTTACCAAATCTGCAATATGCGTATTGGTTCTATCTCGCATTATCATAAACTTATACATTTTTTCTCCACTTCTGTTTTCATCAAAAAACACGTCTGAAAGTTCACCTTTTTGCAATTCTGCTACTCTAGCATATAAAGCAGGATCCATACCTGTTAAGTTAAATGTAGACTCACCTGTATATGGATTTACAATTAAACCAGCACTGTTTTTGGTTTCATCATCATCAGAATACTTTTCTACAGCAGCTTCAAAAGTTATTTTCCCAGATTTGATATCTTCTACAATTTTTTCGGCTTTGTTTCTTGTTTCAGTAAGTTTGCTATCTGGAACATCTGGTTGCATTAAAATATGTGAAGCCACTCTCATATTTCCTTTTACTTGATGCAACTGCATTAAGTGATAACCAAATTCGGATTTAAATGGTTTTGAAACCTGCCCCACATCTAAACTAAAGGCCATTTCCTTAAATTCTTTTATAAATTGAGACTCTTTTGTAACCTCATACTGACCACCATTATTGGTAACTCCTGGATCATCAGAATTGATAATGGCTTTCATTTTAAAACTTGCCCCATCTTCAATTTCTTTTTTTAACTCGGTTAGTTTATCAAGAATTCTTTCGGTTTCTTCTTTGGTTGGTTTCGCTTTAATAACAATTTGTGCCAATTCTATTTCAGCAGAAAATTCTGGCAATTCGCCTTTTTCTTTTAATCCATTATAAAACAAACGCACTTCTTCTGGTGTTACATCAATTTTTTCAGTAATTTTTTGTTGTTCTTTTTCGATTAACAAATTTTCTTTTTGCACTGTAAATAATTCTTTTTTTAAATCATCTAAATCATTAAAACCATAGGCTTTAATTACTTTATCTACAGAGCCATACTGTTGTGTAAAATACTGTACACTTCGATCTACTCTTGCATCAATTTCTGGGTCTGAAACTACAACACTATCAATAACTGCATGATGCGCTAATAATTTTTGTTGCATTAGCTCTTCTAACATTTCACAATCAGAAATTTTAATTTTACCTTCAGAACGTAGTTCGATTTCTTGTTTAAACTTGTCGATATCAGAATCTAAAACAATATTTTTACCAATAACTACTGCTACCCCATCTATTTTAACTTGGGCAAAAGTATTGATACTTATCAAGCAAAGTAAGGTTGCAAAAAGTGCGGTTTTAGTAAACTTTAAAATTGTTGTTTTTTGTGGCATCTTTTACTAATATTTTTTCAATGTCTCTAATTAATTCAATTTTACGTTTGTGTAAAATCATTTGTGTAATCGTTGGCTCTATATAGCTTAATGGTGCTATATCATTTCTGAGTAAAACGTCTTTTATAGCGACCAAATATAAACCTATTGAATCTTGTTTTTGGAGATATTTTGTTTTTTTTAACAGATTATCCTTAGAAAAAGGGAGTTTTAACAAAACCTTATCTAAACGTGTCCAAATAGAGTCGTTAAACTGATGAAACTTAAAACTTAATTGTTGTTTCTCTAAGGTTTCTAAATCATCAATATTATCAGATTTAAATAAATTGATAAATTCTTTTTTGTTGATGATGTTGTTATCGAAATGTAAATATTTAATTTTTAATAATTCTTCATTCAGCCTAAAGTTTTGTTTATTTTCTTCATAAAAGGCTTCAATTTCTTCATCATTAATAATAGTATCTAATTGCTGTTTAATGAGCCTTTCTTTATAACTATTAATTAACAAACTTTCTTTGTAATCTTTGATTAGTGCATTAATTTCTTCAATGTCTTGTTGTGAGCTATTTGTCTCGGCTTTATTTAATAACAATTGTTTTACTGCCCAATCGTTTATATATCCTTTTACCAATACAATACTATCTTCTTTAGAAATATTATTAGGTAAAACATCTTTTAAATCTTCTCTAAAAAGTTTCTCGGTGTTTACTATAGCAACAATTTCGGATGTAGTATCCTCCTTTTCTTGTACACTTAAATAATCACAAGAAATGAGAAAGATACTCACACAAAAAAAAACTGCAAAGTAGTTGCGCATATTATTTTTTGTAATATTTAATTAGCTTTTTAAGTTGTTTTTTGTTTACTTCAATAGCGCTTTTATTTCTTAAATCTGCAATCCAATTTTTCTCTAAATGGTTTTGGTAATCATTCATTACCTGACCTTTTACTTTTTTGAATTCTTTATTACTATACTTAGCAATGTTCGTAGTGTAATACTTTTTTAAACCTAAAGTGTCTTTAGATGATTTATGCCAAATTTTTTGCTGCATCAATTCAAACAATAACAAACCATCTTTGTATTCTTGTAATGTATGAGCAAATTCTGGCTCTGTTTTTTCTAAATTATCTTTGTAATAGGCTAAAATTTCTTGGTCTTTAAAATCTGTAAATAAATCAAAAACAGACTTATTTCTTTTATTTTTAATAAAAGCCACAAATGCTTCTTGCTTAATTTCTTTTTCGTTAATCGTTAAAATTACCGTTTGCAAAGAATCTTTAGCTATTTCTCTTATTTTTTTATTGTCGAAAATTTGTTTTGCATTTTCATTGACAGAAATTGTATATTGCTTTTTTAATTTATTAATAACAGCTTTTTCTGATAATTGTGCTCTAGCTCCAGATTTTACCCTACTTTTTAAGTCGGTTTTTAAATCTTCAAAAGCAGGGACTGGATGTTTTTTTATCAATTGAATAATATGCCAACCAAAACGAGTTTGAAAAGGTTTAGAGTATTCCCCTTCTTTTTCTAAGCTAAAGGCTACATCTTCAAATGATTTTACCATAACTCCTGTACCAAATTTTCGAAGTTTACCCCCTTTAGATTTTGAGCCAGTGTCATTAGAATACTTTCTTGCTAAAGCCTTAAATTGCTCATCTTTTTCTAATCGATTGTAAATAGAATCAATTACTTGTTTTGCATTTTTTGTTTCTCTGGTTAGTAAAATATGCGCCACTTCAACCTCGCCTTTAGAAGGTCTTATAGAGTCAACTTTTAAAATATGATAACCAAAACGAGTTCTAAATGGTTTAGAAACCTCGCCAACTTTGGTA
Source organism: Polaribacter sp. (assembly GCA_965661915.1). GTDB lineage: Bacteria > Bacteroidota > Bacteroidia > Flavobacteriales > Flavobacteriaceae > Polaribacter. The sequence goes on from CBFIFR010000003.1 coordinate 43,502, forward strand.
GTGTAAGCAGCCTCTTCAAACGGAAATACCATTTTAAAAGCCGAAAAATAGCCTAAATTTCCTTGATTACCTTTTCTGCCACTTTTTTCGTCATCTCTTGCAGATGGATCTTCAGAAGTTTCTTCAGCTACTTTTTCAAAAGGTTCACCATTAACAATTCGATCTCTAATTTCTGTAATTTTTTGGTAAGCTTCTAAAGTATCTTTTGGTGTAGAAATTCTTGGTGTTCTAATCAAAATATGCTTTGCTTTAATTTCGTTTTTGGTTCTGTAATACGCATCTTTAACCAACTTATTCACAAAACTAGAGTCTTGCAAATAAGGTGCAGCTAATTGATTTTTATACCCATCCATTTCTTTAATGTAAGAAGGTAAAGTATCTAACTTAATTTTATAAGCTTCCTTAACTTTTAACTTGTAATTTATAAATAAATCTAAATTTTTTTGAACATCTTTGGCTTCCTCATTATCAATAGCATCTAAGTTTTTTTCATAAACTCTTTTAAATTCTGAAATGGTAGTTTTATCACCATCAATAGTTAATAAAACTTTGTCTTTTTTTTGACCAAACACAACACTTGTAAAACATAAAACGACTACAATAACTAATTTTTTCATAAGTTTATAATGATATAATTCCTTTAATTTTTTGAACTTTTTTGTAATACTCAATAACTTCATCTGCGTTTTTTAATTTTAAAACGACTGTAATGCTGATATATTTACCTGTTTTAGATTTTTTTGTTTTAATTACTGCTCCTTTATTATCAAAAACAGCCTGAACTTCGTTTAACTGATTGCCATCAGTAGGCACAATAAATTTGTACATATAATCCGAAGGAAAAGCTGTAGTATCTTCTAACTGACCTTTTAATTTAATATAAAAAGCATTTTTATCGCTCATAATTAAAAATTATTTTACAATTAACGAAACACAAAATTACATTAAAATTTAGTTTTATAAAGCGAATGATTTATTTTTGTTAAAATTGCTAAAAAATACACATCAAAATTAATCATTTTAAGATAAAATACTTGCTTAAAAATCAACAAAAAATCGTTTTAATAGGTGGCCCATCATCAGGGAAAACAAGTGTATTAAATGCTTTAAAAGAAAAAGGCATGTGTTGTTTTAATGAGATTTCTAGAGACATAATATTAAAAGCACGCGAAAAAGGTATTGATCAACTTTTTTTAAAAGAACCCTTTTTATTTAGCAAAATGCTTTTAGAAGGTAGAGAACAACAATATTTAAAAGCGAAAGAAACAGAAGAAAATGTTGTTTTTTTTGATAGAGGGATACCTGATGTTTTTGCATATTTAAATTATTTTAAAACAGATTTTCCCGATGTTTTTATTGAAAAAAGCAAACGCTATAAATATGATTATGTTTTTCATTTTTCACCCTGGAAAGAAATTCACACGACTGATAATGAGCGATATGAAAATTTTAATGAAGCTAGCAGTATTGATGCTTTTTTACTAGATGCTTACAAAAGTTTAGGTTATAATATTACAACTATACCTTTTGGTTCTGTTAATGAAAGAGCTAACTTTATTATCAATTCGCTTGCTTGCGATTTATGATTGATGTAAAAAACATACTTCAACACTATTGGGGATTTCCTAAATTTAGAAAACCTCAAGAAGAAATTATACAAGCCGTTTTAAACAAACAAGATGTAATTGCTTTGTTACCAACAGGTGGTGGAAAATCGATTTGTTTTCAAGTGCCTGCTTTAGCTACAGAAGGAGTTTGTATTGTAATTTCTCCACTAATCGCGTTGATGAAAGATCAAGTAGAAAACCTAAAAAAAAGAAAGATAAAAGCTACAATGATTAAATCTGGAGCTACACCAGATGAAATTGTAGCACTTTTTGACAGTATAAAATTTGGTGGTTTTAAATTTCTTTACATTTCTCCAGAACGTCTACAAACCCAATTAATTCAGCAAAAAATCACAGAACTTACTATTGCTTTTGTAGCTGTTGATGAGGCACATTGTATTTCTGAGTGGGGCCATGATTTTAGACCTACTTATAGAAAAATTAAAGTTTTAAAAGAGTTAATGCCGAATACTAATTTTATTGCATTAACTGCCACTGCAAACAAAAAAGTACTCGATGATATTGCTACAAATTTAGAATTAGTATCTCCAAAAGTTTTTAAAAAAACTTTTTTTCGGCAAAATTTGGCGTATCAAGTTTTTACTGTTGAAGATAAATTATTGAGATTAAAACAAATTTTTACCAAAACAAAAACACCTGCAATTGTTTATGTAAGTTCTAGAAAAAAAACCAAAGAGATTGCAAATTTTTTAAATGCCAATCATTTTAAAAGTAGTTTTTACCATGGTGGATTGTCTTTAATGGAAAAAGAAAATGCTTACCAAAATTGGATGTCTGAAACAACACCTATAATTGTGGCAACAAATGCTTTTGGAATGGGAATTGACAAACCCAATGTGGGTATTGTTGTTCATTTCGATTTGCCATTTTCTTTAGAAAACTACATACAAGAATCTGGTAGAGCTGGTAGGAACGAAAAAAAATCTTTTGCTGTTTTATTAAAAAATGAACACGATATTTCTGTATACAAACAGCAATTAAAAAAATCGTTACCAGCGCTTATAGAGGTAAAAGAAATTCACAGAAAGTTATATCAATATTTTAGGATTGCAATAGGTGAATTCTCTGAAGAATTGCATCAATTTCAAATTTCAGAATTTTGTAACGCTTACAATTTTCCTGCAAGGAAAGTTACTTCTGTTATACAAATTTTATCAAATAATGGTATCTTAGAGATTTCAAATACATTCAACCAAAAATCTACAATACTTTTTAATACAAGTAGTAAAAAAGTCCTCTCTTATGCCATAAGTAAAACTTATACTAAAAATTTAATAAACTCAATACTAAGAACTTATTCAGGTTTATTTAAACAAGAAATTGACATCAATGAATTTCTATTAGCAAAAAAAACCAATTCAACATCACAACAAGTAATCCGTACTTTAAAAGAGCTACACCAAGATAAAATACTTAATTATAAGCGGGTAAATAGTGATGCTCAAATTCAGTTTTTAGTGCCAAGAGAAGATGACAGAACCATTAATTTATGCGCTAAAGAAATTAAACAATTTTTACATCAGAAACAAAAAAAAGCTGATGACTTTATATTGTATATAGAGAATAATTCGACTTGTAGAAGCATACAAATTTTAGATTATTTTGATGAAAAAAACACAAAAAAATGTGGAGTTTGTGACGTCTGCTTATCAGAAAAAAGAAATAGTTCTCAGAATATACCCTATACAATTTTAGTACTTTTAAAAGAAAAGAAAGCGCTTACATCTCAAGAAATAAACCAACATTTAAGCGCAAATGAAAACGACATTTTAATACATTTGCGCATGCTTTTAGCAGAAGATAAAATCCAAATAAATTATCAAAATAAATACCAACTAAAAAAATAAGATATGAAAAATACACGAATTGTTTTTATGGGTACTCCAGATTTTGCAGTTACCATTTTAAAGCATTTAGTTGAACATCATTACAATATAGTTGGTGTAATTACTGCCCCTGATAAACCCTCTGGAAGAGGACGTAAGTTAAATCAATCTGCAGTAAAAAAGTACGCACTTTCTAAGAACTTAACTATTCTACAACCTAAAAACTTAAAAAATGAAAATTTTCAGCAAGAATTAAAAAATTTACAGGCAGAACTACAAATTGTAGTTGCCTTTAGAATGTTACCAAAAACCATTTGGCAAATGCCAAAATTAGGCACATTTAATTTACATGCTTCTTTATTACCCGAATATCGAGGTGCAGCTCCTATACATTGGGCTATTATTAATGGTGAAAAAAATACTGGGGTAACTACTTTTTTTATTGATGATAAAATTGATACTGGAGCCATTATTTTACAAGAAAATATTGCCATTTCTGAAACTGAAACTGTGGGTTCTTTGCATGATAAATTAATGTTTTTAGGTGCTGAATTGGTAATTAAAACTGTAGATTTAATTGCTAAAGGAACTGTTAAAACAACACAACAGCCGAATTTAGAAGAAAAATTTGCTCCAAAATTACATTCTGAAAACACACAAATTGATTGGTCATCTTCTTTAGACAATATTTATAACATGATTCGAGGTCTCAACCCATTTCCTGCAGCTTGGACTACCATTAAAAATGATAAAGATGAAATTTATGCTAAAATTTATCACGTAGAAAAAATACCAGAATCTCATAAATATAAAACAGGTAAAATTATTACCACAAAAAAAGAATTAAAAGTAGCTGTAAAAGATGGTTTTATAAACATAAAAGAAATCAAATTAACAGGAAAGAAAAAAATGGATGCCATAAGTCTTTTAAATGGATTTACATTTTCAGACAAAGCAAAAGTACTATAAACCCTTTATTGATAAGGTTTTTCTGTTTTTTAACAAATAACCAACTTGTGTTATTAACAATTTAGTAGTACTTATCAACAAAACAGCACTTTTTTAAGGGGCTAATTTGTGCAAACCCTTAATACACCTATATTTGTTAGGCTTAATAGCAAAAATATACAATTAATTTTAAAATCTATTTATTATGAACAAGTCAGATTTAATTGACGCAATGGCTGCAGACGCAGGAATATCTAAAGTAGCAGCTAAGGCAGCTTTAGAATCTTTTACAGATAATGTAACTTCTGCTTTAAAAGGTGGTGGAAAAGTTGCATTAGTTGGTTTTGGTACATTCTCTGTTTCACACAGAGCAGCAAGATCAGGAAGAAACCCACAAACTGGAGCTACTATTGAAATCGCCGCTAAAAACGTACCAAAATTTAAAGCTGGTGCTGGATTAAGTGACGCTGTGAATTAATAATTACAGTATAATTTCTTATAAAACTCTCTTTTTTAAGGGAGTTTTTTTTATTCCTATAATTTGTATATATTTACTTATGCACTATTTAAAACCACTTAAAGGTAGGTTATTAATTGCTGAACCTTCTATACTAAATGACAACTCTTTTAACAGAGCTATTGTATTGATTACAGAACATTCAGAAAATAGTACTGTAGGGTTTATTTTAAACAGACCTCTTGAATATACATTACAAGATTTAATTCCAGAAATTAAGTCAGATTTTACAATTTATCAAGGAGGCCCTGTAGAACAAGACAACTTATATTTTGTACATAAAATACCTGACTTAATACCAGAAAGTATTGCTATTGATGATACTATATATTGGGGTGGTAACTTTGATTCTTTAAAATATTTATTAAACACTGGCGCTTTATCGAAAACAGATATTCGTTTTTTCTTAGGATATTCTGGTTGGGGAAGTAATCAATTGGCAGATGAAGTGAATACAAATTCTTGGTTTATTTCTGAAAATGACATTGATGATATTTTTTCTAATAGCAGCGAAACTTTATGGCGTAATAAGATATTGCAAAAAGGAGGAGGTTATAAGATTTGGGCAAACGCACCAAACGATATACAATTAAATTAAACTGAAGTTACTGCTAAAACTTTTAAACTTTGCATCAATTTTGTTGCAAATGCAGTTGTAAACTTTTTCTTTTTATAATGTGTTACAGGTTGTACACCCATAATTGCGTTGGTAATAAATACTTCATCTGATTTTTGAATCTCAAATGGTGAAATATTAGTTTCTTCAATTACATACTTTGGATTTTTAGTAATAATCTCTATTATTTTTTTTCTTGCCACACCTTTTATACAACCTTCTGTTAATGCTGGTGTTTTTACAAGGTTTCCTTTTACAACAAAAATATTGGCATTTGCTACTTCTACTACTCCTTTTTTTTCGTTGATTAATACACAATTATCTAAATCATTTTCATTAGCATAAATACTCGCTAAAGTATTTACCATTCTGTTATTTGTTTTTATTGTAGATAACAACCCTGAGTAGTTGTAGAAATCTTTAAAAACATCAACTTTGTACGTTTTTTTTGTTGTATAACTATATGCTTTCACCTCAATTAAATAATCAATTTTATTGGTTACAGGAGTGTATAAACCTCCATCTTTTCTGTATACATTTAATCGTACTCTAAACGAATTAGCATCATCTTGAACAGCAATCGTTTTTAATATTTCTTTTTCTAAATATTCTAGTGTAAAATTCATAGGAATTTTCATACGCAACATACGCATTGAGGCCATTAATCTAAAATAATGATCTTCCCAAAAAATAATTTTTTTATGGCTTACTTTAATGGTTTCAAAAATTCCATCTCCATACTTAAACCCTCTATTTTCTATTGTGAATTTTACATTTTCTTTAAATAACAACTCGCCATTAAAATTAACCATTTCTATTTTTTTTATGATTGCAAAACTAAAGCTTTTTGTTAGATTTTAAGCATAAAAAAACTCAACTAAAAGTTGAGTTTTACTATAATAAATATTTTATTTACGCACCTATGGTATGTTTAAGTTCATCAATTTGATTTTCCCACAATTGTTTAGATTCTTCTACTTCATCTTCATCTTCAGCAAAATCAGTAACTATTAAAGAAACATCTTTTGTTAAGGCATCAACTTGAATTCTTATTTCAAAATAACTTTCATCATCTTCACTTTCTAACCATTTAAACCGAATTCTTTCGTCTGCTTTTTTTGCTATTAGTTTGGCTTGCTCTTCAGTTCCCTCCCATTCAAAAGTGAATATTTTACCTCTTGAATTTACTTTATCTGCAAACCATTCTTGTAAATTTGATGGAGAAGATATGTATTGATATAACATATTTGGGGAAGCATGAATTGGTATTTCTAGCTCGTATTGTACTTTATCCATTTGATGTAACTTTGTTTGACAATATAGGTATTAATTCTATATAAAAAAAAATAAAAACACTACTTGCCAGTATATAAAAAAAAATTATATTTGCACCCTCAAAACCTAATGGCGAGGTAGCTCAGTTGGTTAGAGCGCAGGATTCATAACCCTGAGGTCGGCAGTTCAAATCTGCTCCTCGCTACAATTTTAAATCACTACAAAACAACAGTTTATACCTCTAAACTGTTTTTTTATGCCTTCAATTTACGAATACATTACCCTAAACACTGCAAATGAACACGATTTGGAACACGATTCGATTATTTTACTCAATTTTCCACACCCAAAATCTACATCGCAAATGGAGCCTTATCTAAAAGTTGGTACGTGTATTATTCTTATAGAAATCCTAAAACTGGAAAACTTAATTACCTGTTTTTCTCTTTACATTATTTATATTTAGCGAAGCTAGATATTTATTCGTCTAAACTTTATGACTTGTAATCGTAATTTCACTTCATCTTTTTTATAAATCTAGTAAATTTGAGTATAATTAAAACCCTAAAACATTGAATATGAAACCCATAAAAAGAACTATACTACTCAGTATATTTTTGGTGGCTATTTTTTCATTTGCCAAGTTTAAAAAAAATAAAAATTTAACCTCAAACATAAACTTAGAAAAAGTAGATGTTATTGCACAACTCTCTAAGCTAGAATCGGGATGCAGACCTTCTAATGAAGTGATGTTTTATGTTGAGACAGAAATTATAAAAAAATATCGTGGTTTTTCTGAAATTAATGCCAAAATATATGTTCTAGATCGAATTTCTGGAGTATCTACTGAAATAAGTAGTGGCTATATTGTAATACCTTATCATAAAGATACAGTAATTGATAATCACATAAAAACTGAAAACAGTAGTTGGATAGAACTACAAAATGGCGATAAGATTATTAAAGAAAACAATAAGGCTTCTTATTCTTTCAATAAGTTAATAAAGTATACAACAGTGTATAATAATTACATAAAATCTACAAATAAATTATTAAGCATTACAAGAGTGTAAATGTTTATAGTTAATTGTTTGATTCATTTCATGAGCTCTAAGGTTGTACTTTAGAGCTTTTGTATTTTAAAGATCTACTTTAAAAAAGTAATAACTTTTAAGTTTTAAAAAATCAAATTTAAAAAAAATAAACAAGCATACACTTAATTTACATTGTTTTTAATCGAACTCAGGACACCAAATATTAGCCTTGTTTAGAGCAGAAAAACAACAACCACAATTTTAAATCTAAACACTTAAGATGGTTATAGGATTAAAAAAGTGATTGTAGTGCAATATCATTGAAAAGAAAATCAGACTAATAGTTTATACAAATCGCTTATTTCTCCAGTTACTACCTTTTCAATGAATTATAGTAGGATTCAAATGTTCGCTTATATTTAATCCAACTAGATACAATCAAACACATAACTTTAAGGTTCTCACTAACTATTATTATAATAATTACCAAAAACCTTAATTGTAATTGATTTAATTTGTATTAATAATCACTACCAATAGGCGAACCATCTGGAATTTTTGGTGCTGATGATTTTTTATAGGATTTAGGATTTTTCAAATACCCTGTAATACTTTTCAGCATCGCTTCGTCGTAGATTTTTTGTATACCTTCTGATTTTTTATTAGAAATTAAAGTTTTAATTTCTAATAATTTAGCCATAACAATTGCATTAACTTGTTTGTATTGATTTTTATTTGCACCTAAATAAAACAACTGTTCTAAAACTTGTGTATTAATCACATTTTGGATTTCTTGATGATAAGAATCCTTATGATTTTTTTCAATTGATTTGGCAATCAATTCATCAATTAACTCAACTAAACCCAGTTGGTTTTTGTTTAAACTTTTATGAGCAATTAGTCTTGACATTCTTTGTGGATGTAATAATAAATTCAAGGTCATTTCGGAAGCTGTTTCTACTGCAGAGAAAGCATCAAAAGCAACCCCTACTTTACTTTGAAAAGATTCTCTTGTTCTACCATAACCCATAGCTCTTGGTGGGAATAATGCTAATTTTTCTCTAGGTATAGCAATTTCATCCACAGCAATAGTTTTTAAAATTGCATCTAAAGCTTGTCTTTCTACATCACCAGAAACTCTTTTTACAACTGTTTGGTTACCATCTTTAACAGCATAACTATATGCTAAACCACCAATTAATTTGGTTGTTGCTTCTGTTTGAAAACGATGCAAAAAATACAAAGGCACAAACACATCTTCTAAAACAGAATAAGGTTGCCCTGTTTTAATATTATCCGTAGAAAAGTTGTCTATCCCTGTTTTTCTAACCTTTAAAAGATTATCTAATTCGTCATAAATAGTACCTCCATTATCCCATAAATGTGCTGTTGCACTTGCACTACCTTTTGGTCTTGCATCAGCATCAGACAAATATTTTAATCCGTTTGCATAAGCATCAACTAAAATTTTATTCAAAGCCTCATTTTCATTTGTGTCTTTAGGAAAATCTTGATAAGAATATGCAACAGTTACTTTATCCCAAGCACCAATTTTATCATCATAAGCATCAGAAAAATCAATTTTACCATTTTTTAACCTAAACTTTGGGTGTGGATAATCCATCACAGAAGTTCTACCATTAGTACTTGCAGCAAAATTGTGTGAAAATCCTAATGTATGTCCAATTTCATGCGCTGCTAATTGCCTAATTCTAGCAATTGCCATTTGTAAGGCAAAATCATCATTCGCTTTTTCGGTTGCATAAGGTGCTTGCAAGGCTTGTGCAATTAAAAAATCTTGACGAATTCGTAAACTCCCTAAACTAACATGCCCTTTAATAATTTCACCAGTTCTTGGGTCTGAAATATTTGCACCATAACTCCAACCACGAGTAGATCTATGTACCCATTGTACCACATTATAACGAACATCCAACATATCAGCTCCTTCTGGCAATATTTTAAACTGAAAAGCATTTTTATAACCTGCAGCTTCAAAAGCTTGATTCCACCAACGACCACCATCTAAAAGTGCACTTCTTACAGGCTCTGGAGTACCTCTATCTAAATAATAAATTATAGGTTCAACTGCTTCAGAAATTTCTGCTTCTGGATTCTTTTTTTCTAATCGATGTCTATATATAAAACGTTTTGTTATCGATTCATTTACAGGTGTAGCGTAATCTAAATAACTCATTTGCCAAGAACCAGAACGTGGATCGTATTTTCTTGGTTTGTAATTGTTATCTGGCAATGCTACAAAAGAATGATGTTGATGCACAGTAACAGCACTAGCATCTGGTGTTACGCTTCTAATTGTATAACTTTTTGGAGTACCTTTAAAAGTTAGCATCACATCAAACTCAACATTTTTTGGAAACGCTTTTGTGCGTTCTAAATTAAAAGCACTTCTACTTTTATCTAAACTATAATTGCCCTGATTATTTCTTGCCAATCTTGATGCAACTCCGTGCGCATCTCTCATAAAAAAGGAAGTTGCCTCTACTAAATAGGTGCTTTTTTTAGTTTCTTTAATCACAAACCCATGTAAAACCGATTTTGCAAACGCTTCTTTTACCGATTTTTTTTCTTCTTCATTATCTGTAATTGCTCTAAAATCTTGATTAGGTTGTACCAATAAAATTTTGTTTCCAGCCTTTTTAAAATACACTACTACTCCACCTCCTAATTGGCCTCTATCTAAACCAATATCATTAGAACCTATTCCTTCTGATAGTGAGCGTACATATAAAAACTCATCCTCTATTTTATCAATTTGTAAATAAACTTTATCTTGATTTTCATCATAATAAAATGTAAAATAACCTTCGTATTTCATGATTCCTTTTTGCAATTTTTTACCAGATTTTTCGATAAAAAATTGAGAAAATCCATTAAAAAAACTTGATAAAAAAAGTAAAAGAAGTAGTGATTTTTTCATGGTATGATATTTTCTATAAATCTATAAAATAACTATCAGCTTTTAAAACCATAAATCTTAAAAATTCATTTATTTTTGTGATGCTTATGATTACACAAGACCAACTTAAAGATATATCAACAAGAATCGAGAAACTAAAGGATTATTTAGAGATTGATAAAAAATTGATTGAAATATCGAATGAAGAAGAAAAAACAGCAAATCCTAACTTTTGGAACGACCCAAAAGAAGCTGAAAAGATGATGAAAGAATTGCGTTTCAAAAAAAAATGGGTTGAAGATTACCATAAAGCAATTACCTTAAATGAAGATGTACATGTACTTTATGATTTTTTTAAAGAGGGTGAAGTTGAAGAGTCTGAAATTTTAGAACAATTTGAAAAATTAAGTAGTTTTTTAGAAGATATTGAATTTAAAAATATGCTTTCTGATGAAGGAGATTCGCTTTCAGCAACCATTCAAATAACAGCAGGAGCTGGGGGAACAGAAAGTTGTGATTGGGCAGAAATGCTTTTTAGAATGTATACCATGTGGTCTGAAAAACAGGGCTACAAATTAAAAACGCTCAACTACCAAGCAGGAGATGCAGCAGGAATTAAAACAGTTACTTTTGAAGTTGATGGTGATTATGCTTTTGGTTGGTTAAAAGGTGAAAATGGCGTACACAGACTGGTGCGTATTTCTCCTTTTGATAGTAATGCCAAACGTCATACAAGTTTTGCATCAGTTTATGTGTATCCTGTTGCAGATGAATCTATTGAGGTTGATATCAACCCTGCTGATATAGAAATTACAACAGCACGCTCTAGTGGTGCTGGAGGGCAAAATGTAAATAAAGTTGAAACTAAAGTGCAGTTAACTCATAAGCCTACAGGCATTCAAATTCAGTGCTCAAACTCACGCTCTCAACATGACAATAGGGCAACAGCAATGCAAATGCTAAAATCGCAATTGTATGAAATTGAGTTAAAAAAACAACAGGCAGCAAGAGACGATATTGAAGCCAACAAAATGAAAAATGAATGGGGGAGTCAAATACGTAATTATGTAATGCATCCTTACAAACTGGTAAAAGATGTTAGAACCGCTCAAGAAACTGGAAATGTAGATGCAGTTATGGATGGCAATATCAACGCTTTTCTAAAGGCTTATTTAATGTTGAATGGGCAAAAAGGTAGTTAGTTGTTGGTTGTTGGTTGTTGGTTGTTGGTTGTTTGCAAAATGAAAAAATCTACACTTTTGAAACTTTTAAACTTTTTAACTTTTAACTTTTAACTTTTAAACTTAAAGAAAAATGATAAAAATATACCACAACCCACGTTGTAGAAAATCGAGAGAGGGTTTAGAAATTTTAGAAAAATCAGGTAAAGAATTCGAAATTGTAAAGTATTTAGATAATATTCCAACTGAAAAAGAATTGGCTACTATTGTAAAATTATTAAACATCTCTCCTATTCAATTGGTTAGAAAAACAGAAAAAATCTGGAAAGAAAATTACAAAGGAAAAGAGTTATCGGATGCCGAAATTATAAAAGCTATGGCTCACAATCCTAAGCTAATAGAACGCCCAATTGTTATCAATAAAACCAATGCTGTTATAGGCAGACCCACTACCAACATTTTAGAAATCATCTAAATAAGCATTAGATAATTTGTTTAACTTTTTTTTAACTCAATTAAACTAAACTAAAATGAAACTTTGCAGTCTTAACTGAAAACCCAACTCGTTTTGACTAAAAAAATTACAATTCTATTTTTTTTTATATTACTCTATAACACTTTATTTTCTCAAAAACAAAACAATACAAACGAAGTATCGATTACAGGTAAAGTAGTAGATGCCAATTCTAATCAACCTTTAGAGTATGCAACTATAGTTTTAAAGGATGTATCAACACAAAAAATATCTGGAGGTATTACTGATGCAAAAGGAGAATTTGATATTAAAACTCCCAAAGGTACTTATGAAATAAGTGTTGAATTTATTTCTTTTGCTTCAAAAAAATTACCTAAACAGGTGATAAATTCCGACATAAATTTAGGAACCATAAAATTATCTGAAGACACAAGTTCTTTAGAAGAAGTAGTTATTGTTGCAGAAAAAACAACTGTAGACATTCGTTTAGATAAAAAAGTTTTTAACATAGGTAAAGATTTATCCATTCGTGGAGGGAATGCAAGTGATGTTTTAGGCAATGTGCCCTCTGTTCAAGTAGACGTTGAAGGTGCTGTAAGTTTAAGAGGAAATGAGAATGTAACCATTTTAATTGATGGTAGACCCAGTGCTTTAGTAGGCTTAAATGGTGCAGAAGCGTTAAGACAAATACCAGCAGAAGCTATTGAAAAAGTAGAGGTTATCACATCTCCTTCAGCAAGATATGATGCAGAAGGAACAGCAGGAATCTTAAACATTATATTAAGAAAAAATAAATTAACTGGTTTTAATGGTTCACTCCAATTAGATCTAGGATATCCTGCAAGAGTTGGTGCTGCTTTCAATGCAAACTGGAGAACAGAAAAATGGAATTTATTTACAAATACAGGATTTCGTTATAATGAAACTCCTGGTAATGCTTTTAGTGATGCAAAATACTCAAATAGATCTGATACAGATGTAGCAAGAACTGTAGAAAGTAGAAATTTTGATAGATTAGGAAGGTCACTATTTACAAGTTTTGGAGCTGAATATTTCATCTCAAAAAACTCAAGTATTATCGGAAATATTATTTTTAATGGAGGAAATGATGATGATGTAAATTCAAATGATATTCTAAGATATTTTAATAACGGAAATATAAAAGAAGCTACAGCAAGAACTGAAAAAGAAGCCGAAGACGAAGAAAGAATTCAGTATACCTTAGATTACGTAAATAATTTTGATGATAAAGGAAAAAAATTATCTATAAACTTACAATACTCAACTGAGGTTGAAGACAAATTGAATGATATTACAGAATTTGATACTCAAGTAAATCTTTTAAATGACTTAGAACAAGTTTTAGAAGATCAAGACGAAAACCGTGCTTTACTGCAAATTGATTATGTGCATCCTGTTGGAGAAGACATTCAATATGAGGCTGGTTATAGAGGTAATTACAGAGATATTTTTAATAGCTTTTATTTAGAAGAAAGATTGGTATTTCCAAGTGGCCCTTTAGTTCCAGATGCTGGCCTAAACAATTCTTTTAACTATGAAGAATTTGTAAATGCAGCTTACTTTCAATATGGTCAAAAATTTAATAAAATATCATTATTAGCTGGTTTACGATACGAGTATACCTCTATAGAAATTGTGCAGCAAACCAGTACTACTAGAGATGAAAGAAGTTACGGAAATTTATTTCCTACTTTAAATTTAGGATATGAATTTAAAGATGGTGAAAATATAACTTTAGGATATAACCGAAGAATTAGAAGACCAAGAGGTAGAAGTTTAAACCCTTTTCCAAGCAGATCTAGTGAAGCAAATATTTACACGGGTAATGTAGATTTAAACCCAGTAATTACAGATGCTGTAGATGTTGGTTATTTAAAAAGATGGGAAAAATTTACGCTAAGCACCTCTTTATACTATAATATTAGTAACGATAACTGGGAAAGAATTCAAGAAGCAACAGGACAAATTACTGATAATGGAGACCCAATTACACGAAGATTTCCAATTAATTTATCAACAGAAGAAAGATTAGGTTTTGAGTTTACCTTAAATTATAGACCATTTAAAGTGTGGAATATCAATAGCGATTTTAATTTATTTAGAGTTATTAGTGATGGAGATTATACAAATCCAAACACAAACCTAACGCAAAGTTTCGATTTTCAAAACACGTCTTATTTTATAAGAATCAACCAAAAAATAACTCTACCTGGTAAAACCGATGTACAAATAAATACAAACTATAGAGGCCCTTCACAAAACGCACAAACAGAAAATGAAGGTGTTTTTAGTTTGAATCTGGCTGCTAGTAAAGATTTATTTAACGAAAGAGCATCTTTAAGTGTTAATTTTAGTGATGTTTTTAATAGTAGAATAAGTCAAAGAACCACAAATATTCCAGGGTTTTTAAATCAATATTCTGAATTTCAGTGGAGAGAACCACAATTTAGAGTAAGTTTAGTGTATCGTTTTAACCAAAAGAAAAAAGCACAAAGACGTGGTAGAGAAGATAATGGTGGTGGAGAAGAATTTGAAGGATAATTTTTTGGGCGTTCGAGCGGGCTTTACACTCCAATCTTTTGCTCATGCTTCACAAAAGGATTTCCATTTCAATCCCTAACGCAAATTTTACAATCATAAAAAAACCTCGTAAAGCAAAAGCATTACGAGGTTTTTTAATATATTTTAAAAAAGTAAAATTATTTGCCTTCGGCAGCCTTTTTAGCTTCTTTCTTTAACTTTAAGTTTTCTAAGATTGTACCACCAATCCAATAAGGTACTACAAATGTTAATAAAAAGATTAACAACCAAAAGCCAGCTGTAAAAATAAACATAAATAAAACTAATCCTGAAAATTCTGAAAAATCTAACATTTGTGTACTTTAAAAATTATTTCTCACAAAAATAATATTTATTTTTAAAAATTCATATCAAAAAAACTTTTTTTTAGCACTTAAAAATGATATTTATCAACTTTAACTGCTAATTGTTTTTTGTAAATTTGTTATATCTAAAAATTTATAGTAAAAATGACAAAATATAGAGTAGAAAAAGATACCATGGGTAAAGTAAATGTGCCTGCAGACAAATACTGGGGTGCACAAACCGAACGTTCAAGAAATAATTTTAAAATTGGTCCATCAGCATCGATGCCTTTAGAAGTGGTTTATGGTTTTGCCTTTTTAAAAAAAGCAGCTGCATTTGCAAATTGTGAATTAGGAGTTTTGTCATCAGAAAAAAGAGACCTAATAGCACAAGTTTGTGATGAAATTTTAGAAGGCAAACACGATAATCAATTTCCGTTAGTAATTTGGCAAACAGGTTCTGGTACACAATCTAACATGAATGTGAATGAAGTTATTGCAAACAGAGCTCATGAAATTGTTGGTAAAGTAATTGGTGAGGGGGAAAAAACCATACAACCAAATGATGATGTAAATAAATCGCAATCATCTAATGATACTTTTCCTACAGGAATGCATATAGCAGCTTACAAAAAAATTGTAGAAACTACCATACCTGGTATTACACAATTAAGAGATACTTTACAAAAAAAATCTGAAGCTTTTAATGACGTTGTAAAAATAGGACGTACTCATTTAATGGATGCTACTCCACTAACCTTAGGGCAAGAATTTTCTGGTTATGTAGCACAATTAAATTTTGGTTTAAAAGCATTAAAAAACACTTTAGAACATTTATCACAATTGGCTTTAGGAGGTACAGCAGTAGGTACAGGCTTAAATACACCTGCTGGCTATGATGTTCTGGTTGCAAAATATATTGCTGAATTTACAGAAATGCCATTTATTACTGCAGAAAATAAGTTTGAAGCATTAGCAGCACACGATGCTTTAGTGGAAACACATGGAGCATTAAAGCAAATTGCAGTTTCGTTAAATAAAATAGCAAACGATATTCGATTAATGGCTTCTGGTCCACGATCTGGAATAGGAGAAATTATTATTCCTGCTAACGAGCCAGGATCATCTATTATGCCAGGAAAAGTAAATCCTACACAATGTGAGGCTATGACCATGGTTTGTGCACAAGTTATGGGTAATGATGTTGCTGTAACTATTGGCGGTACTCAAGGACATTACGAACTTAATGTTTTTAAACCAATGATGGCTGCAAACGTATTACAATCTGCACAACTTATTGGTGATGCTTGTGCTTCTTTTGATGAAAATTGTGCAACAGGAATAGAACCTAACCAAAAAAGAATTACAGAGCTTGTAAATAATTCTTTAATGTTAGTGACTGCACTTAATACAAAAATTGGTTATTATAAAGCTGCTGAAATTGCTAATACTGCTCACGAAAACGGAACAACGTTAAAAGAAGAAGCTGTACGTTTAGGGTATGTTTCTCCAGAAGAATATGATGAATGGGTAAAACCAGAGAAAATGACTGGAAGTTTAAAATAATTAAGAAATTTTAGCAGTAAAATAAGTGAACAACTTAACACGTAATATGTATAGATAGTTTTTACTAAAAGGACTGTCTGAAAAGTCTTTTGTGATGTCATTTTGAGCGCAGTCGAAAAATCTATACAATTGATTATCAATAGTAAAAGATTTCTCCATATAGTCGAAATCACAGCTAAATTTTCTTTTCAGACAACTTTTTTTTTGATTAAAATGAGGCAACTAAAAAGTAAATTAATCTATCTTTTTAACCTTTAATTCGTTGCTTTTTTGAAAATTGACAAGTTGCATTACTTTTCAGATAATGTTTATTGATATCGTTTACATGCAATATCAAATCAAAATCACTTAAGAAAATTTAAAAGCTAAAACTAAGAATAATACGTAAAAAATTTAATTTTTAGGAGGATCTTCTCTAAAAGCTGATGGTAAAATATCTGGAATTAATTTAATTAAAAGCGGCAATAGCAATGCACCTCCTGGTAATAAAAAAACAGCTAAAGCTGGTATAGATTTACAAATATCTAACAATTGTTCTTTTACTTTTACTTTTTCTTCTTCAGATAATTTTGAATGGGTAGACTTACGTATCAACTGCATTGCTTCTTTACTTTGAGACAATTCTTGATACAATCTTAATTTATTTCTTTGTAATAATAATTTAATCTCGTCAACCGTTTTCATTACAATTTTCTACGTTTTCGTTCTGTTTTTAAGAGGTTCAATTCTCTACTAGTTTGTCCTGCTACAGAAGTGTTTTCTTTTGCCCTACGAATTAAATAGGGCATTACATCTCTAACAGGTCCAAAAGGTAAGTACTTGGCTACATTATAACCTTGGTTTGCTAAATTATAACTAATATGATCGCTCATTCCAAATAATTGGCCAAACCAAAGTCGTTTATCATTTTCTTTAATTTTATTTTTTTGAGCCAAATCCATCAATAAATAAGAACTTGCTTCATTATGTGTGCCCGCAAAAATTGCCATTTTTTTATGCTCCATCATAAATTTTAAAGCGGTATCAAAATTTTCATCAGTAGCCTTTTTATCTTTACAAATTGGTGAAGGGTATCCTTTTTCTTCAGCCCTTTCTCTTTCTTTTTCCATATATGCACCTCTTACCACTTTTATGCCAATATAAAAATCTTTTTCTTGTGCTTTTTTATGCAATGCTTTCAAATATTGCATCCGATCATGTCTATACATCTGTAAAGTATTAAACACAATAGCCTTTTCTTTATTATAAATTTCCATTAATTCCTCAATCAATTCATCTGCGGCACTTTGCATCCAACTTTCTTCTGCATCAATTAAAAGGGGCACATCACTTTGCTGTGCTATTTTGCACACTTTATGAAAACGCCCTACCACTCTACTCCACTCATCTTGCTCATCATTAGTTAATGATTTTCCTTCTGATATTTTTTGATACAATGCAAACCGACCAAAACCTGTTGGCTTAAAAACAGCATAAGGTATCGATTTTCTTTCTTCGCAAAAATTAATAATGCGTAATATCTTTTCTAAGGCACCATCAAAACTTTTTTCTTGATTTTTACCCTCAACAGAATAATCTAGTACACTATGCACATTTCCATTAGTGTGCATATTGTCTATAATTGGCAAGCAATCGTCTTCTGATACGCCCCCACAAAAATGATCGAAAACTGTACTACGAATTAAACCTTCTACTGGTAAATAGGCTTTTAGTGCAAAGTTGGTAACAGCACTCCCTATTTTTACTAAATTTTGATATTGTATAATCCTAAATAAAAAATAGGCACGGTCTAACTGTGAATCTGTTTTTAAGGCAAAAGCAACTTTTGTGTTATCAAATAGTTTCATACTACATCGATTTAGCTATTACAAATATACCACTAGAATAGTTATTATTTTAGAATTTCTATTTAATTTGCACTCTAAATATTAATACAAATGAAAACCATACAAGCCATTTCGTATCCTGTTCATTTTCAAAAGGAAAGCTATGCAGCACTCTCTAATTTAATTGATAAAAAAAACTATTCAACAATTTTTATTTTGGTTGATGAAAATACGTTAGAGCATTGTTATCCTAAATTTATTCCAAATTTAAAAACAGAGAAAACAATTGAACTTATAGAAATCGAATCTGGAGAAATCAATAAAAATTTAGAAACTTGTATTGGGGTTTGGAACGCTATTACAGAATTAGGTGGCGATCGTAAAAGCATACTAATTACTTTAGGTGGTGGTGTAATTACAGATTTAGGTGGTTTTGTGGCTTCTTGCTTTAAACGAGGTATTGATTTTGTAAATATACCAACTACCCTACTTTCTATGGTTGATGCTTCTGTTGGTGGAAAAACAGGTGTAGATTTAGGGGTCTTAAAAAACCAAATTGGTTTATTTGCCAATCCTGAAATGGTAATTGTTGATGCCGATTATTTAACCACTGTAGCTCCTAGAGAAATAAAATCTGGTACAGCAGAAATTATTAAATATGGTTTAACTTATGATATTAAGCTGTTTAATCAAATTAAAAATAATACTGATTTAAAAATTAGTGATTTGATTTTTAGGTCTGTTGAAATTAAAAATGAAGTAGTTTTACAAGATCCCAAAGAAAAAAACTTACGTAAAATTTTAAATTTCGGACACACTTTAGGGCATGCTATTGAATCTTTTTATTTAGAATCTGAAGATAAGGAGAATTTAACACATGGAGAAGCCATTGCTATTGGTATGGTTTGTGAAAGTTATATGTCTTATAAACTTTTAGGATTTTCTTTAAAAAAGGTTAATGAGGTTAAAGATTTAGTGCTATCTATCTACACTAAAACCAATTTGTTAGAGCAAGATTTTTCAGCAATTTTAGAGTTACTAAAACACGATAAGAAAAATGTAAATGGTCAAGTAAATTTTGTATTGCTTAACGATTATGAAGATTTTAAATTAGATTGTAAAGTACCTTTACAATTGGTTATTGAAAGTATGGAGTTTTATAATCTGTAGTGCATAAACTTAATTTTATACTAAACTAAATATGCTTAGAATACTACCAACCATTTTTGGTAACATTATTGTTTTATAAATTTTTGATTACTTATTCCATTACTTGTAAGCACCTTAGCTAAATAAATTCCTTTAGTTAAAGATTCAATATTTACGTTATCACTATATGAACTTATAACTCTCTTACCCAATAAATTATATATTTCTATACTTTTAAATTCTAAATTATTAAATACAGAAATGGTTAAAGTGGACTCTGCAGGGTTTGGAAATACGGAAATATCTTGAGAATTTTCTACAATAGGAATCTTAGGATTAAAATATGGTATCGCAAAATTATAAGCTTTAATACCTACTTTTTCTCCAATAAGTCTACCAGGAAGATCATCTGCAGGTGGATGAATTCCACCCCAAATTCTTGACAAACTCGTTTGATCAGAAGCATCTCTATAGGTTGCCCATTGTAGCACAATATCCATTGATGGCCCTTTTTCAAATACAAGAAACTCGTCTTTTTTAGCCACAAATTGCCCTATTCCACCAGGAAAAAATTCATCACCTGTAACAAGTGTCATAACTTCTGCAGCTGCTCTAGAAAATGTAGAGTGACCAGATATATAACCCGCAAAAGGCGGAGTTACAAAAGATGGTCTTTGATATGGCCACCAGTTTTCAGCTAAAATCCACCCTACTCCAGCCACATCTGTTTGAGCATTTGAAATAAAATCGTGGCCTTTCCAGCTATACAATTTTATTTTTCCAACATTTTGATTATTTGATCCACTTAAAGCGTCACCAACCTCTACTGTTTCAATAAAACCGTCAATTAATGGAATACCTCCTACATGATAATTATCTAAATTAGGATTTGAACTTTGTCCTAGTTCACACATATATCTTATAGCAGAAATAGGTCGTATATAATCATACCAACCTTTAATACCCCAAGCAGCAATAGCAGCATCGTGCATTGCTCCTGATAAAATAAAATAGGTTTTTACGTCCCATTCTAAAGGTGGTAAAATCGCTCCCTCACCATTGAATCGTTTTTCTAATTGTGGATGATCACTTACATAATTTAAAATCGTAAACCAGTGACCAGGTGGAGTTTCAGAATCTGGGCCATCTGCCCAAAACTCGGCAAGTACTCTCCCATAATCACCTCTTGGTACCATTTGCACATCATAAGGTTTACCTGTTGATGGATTTATAGAATGGCCTTTACTAATATCACCACCATCTGTTAAATTATAAAAATCAGGAAAATTTGAAAACTTTTCTGGAATGTTGTCTATTTCAATATTTCCAATTGTATTTGGTGAAATATCTAACATTACACCATCAGAAGGATCTAAGTGTGAACTCCAAACTGAAACCAAAGAAAAATTCCATTTATATTCTTCGCTTGCTGTTGTTTGAGTTGTAATGTCTAACTCTGGTGGCTGTCTTGGATTGTGATAAACACGATACATTTCTCCATCTCTTTCAAAGAGTTCACTATCAGCTTCATCTAAAGAAAAAGGAAATACGTTGCCCCATTCTGGACCTAGAAAACTTGGTACAGATCCAGGAAATAAATTTCCACTTTGATCGATAAAAGTGTTAAACGATAAAGGTTGCCAACGATTTGGATTTAATAATCCTGTAGGTTGACCATAAATACTTAAATTTAAGGCAGGATTTATTGGTTTATAAAAAGTATTTTCATAATCATTCGCTTCATTAGAACCGTCATTTTCACCATATTCAATAAGTGTTTGAGCAATATAATTTCCTAAAGCTGCAGCATCTCCAGTTTCATAATCAATAGAAGTAAAAGCGGTGTCATACCCTAATTGATTCATTATTAAATTAAATCGAGCTAAACTTTTTTCGGCTCCTGGCGAATTTTTAAAACGATGCATTAATAGCCTGTAAGCAGCATAACTCATCGTCTTTTTTTGAGAAACCTCTTCAGCTTCTAATGGTGTAAATTCCTTTAAATCAGTACTAAAACCATGAATTGTATTACCTATAAAATACGGTCTTGCTGTATTATTATAAATTGCCCAACTATCGAATAAAGCAACTGAGGTATGGAATAAATTACGGGCATGTACAGTGGGTCTTGCAAAATCTTTTCGAATAGCTTCTAAAAGTGCTTCATTCCAGATTCTAGCAATTGAAACATTTTCTGATGCTTTATTTATGTTAAGAGATACATTGAGATGCGTCTTATCACTTATGCAATTTTCGTTAAAAACTTGTGCTGTAATAACACCTGAGGCTTCTAAACCCCAGTTTACAGCTATTGTATTCGTACCTTGACCATCTGTAATATGCCCACCTTCTACTGTCCAATTTATTTGATTTTTTTCTTGAAGATCATTAGTATAGGTATCTATGTTATTAAAACCAGATTCTGTATTTCCAGTAATTTCTGTAGCCGATAAATATTCACAACTACCATCATCTCTAGTTGCTAAAGGATTATAATTACAAGATTTAGGGTCTGTACATCCGTAAATATAGTTGGCTGGTTGTACATTAAGAACTTCTATACCATTACCTTCTGTAGCTTTTAAATATTGGTTTACTTCAAGATTTTTATAGGTTTCAGTTAGTCCTAATGGCCAATTTATAGTTAGTTTTTTTATTGTTGTTGCCTCTGCCAAACCAAAATGAACGGCTTGTAAACTTTGCGATAAAAAACCTATACCTGTATAATACCTGTGAAAAGTACCTTTGTCTGTTTCAACTGAAATTGAAGTACCAATTGCATCTCGATTAGATTTTGTTCCTTGTAAAGCCAATTTAAACCAACTTAAATTATTTGCTTGATTAGGCTCAATAATTTGGTTGTTATAAAAATAGGATGCCCTATCTGAATTAGAAACAAATAAATCTAAATCACCATCATTATCAAAGTCAAATGAACAAGCACTATATCCTTTAGTAATATCGTTTAATTGTATTTCTGAGGAGATATCTTGAAAAATATCTTGACCTTGATTTTGCAAATTTTTAAAATAAAAATTTTGTTGAGGCCCACTTAATTGAAATCCGTTAACGATAAATAAATCTTCATCTCCATCCAAATCAAAATCTGCAAAAATATTATCCCAAGCCCAACCTGTTTCTTTCACATTTTTTTCTAGAGCTACATCTGTAAAAGTGTTGTTTCCATTATTTTTAAGTAATACATTTTCGTTAATATTGGTGATGAAAAAATCGAAATTACCATCATTATTATAATCGTTTATAGTAATCCCCATGTCATCTTTTGCATGATTTAAACCATAACTTTCAGCATCTTCAAAACTATCTACACCATTTACGTTAATTAACAATTCATTAGGCTCATCAAGATCATTAGATATATAAATATCTAACCAACCATCTTTATTAAAATCGTATGGAAAAGCCAAAAAAGAAGGTTTGTTTTTTTTCGAGCTTGCAAATTTTAGCGACTCGTTTTTAAACGTTCCATCTCCATTATTGATGTAAAAGCTATTGAAATCACATTCCCCCCAATCTGATATATAGATATCTAAAAAGCCATCATTATTAAAATCAAACCAAGTTGCAGAAGTATTTAAACAATTATTGGTTTTAGTAATTCCAGCTTCTGTTGTTTTTTCTGTAAACGTTCCATCTCCATTATTATGAAAGAGCTGTACTTTGTATTGATGTGTAAAAAAGATATCAGGAAAACCATCATTATCATAATCACCCCATGAAGCCCCATATTTAACCCCTTCTAAAGAAGGATTAGAAGGTGTATAACTTATTGAAGGAAACAAATTTAGGATACCAGATTCACTGGTAACATCAGTAAATGAGCCATTATTATTATTTCTGAATAACTTACTGTGAGTTTTTTCTTCAGCATTTACATCTTTTCTTGCGCCGACTACAAAAATATCTAAATCTAAATCGCCATCGTAATCTGCAACAGCAATACCATTATTTTGTTCTAAAACACTTAAACCTGAAATATTTTGAATTTGCTTAAAAGTTTGAGCGTGTAAGGAATTAAAATAAAGGAAAAAGATAAAAAGGTAAAAGATGAAATATTTCATAACAATTCAGCAAAATTGAAGTATCATTAATAAATAAAATGCTTAAATAAGTTCATAAACATTTATGTAATTCATAAATATTAAAAGTAACGATTTGAATTCTATTCTTCTATTTTGAAAGATATTTTAACATCAATGATAAAAAACTACAGAACAAAATTTAACTATTTATTTTTAGAGCAATATTAACAATAGCTAACAGCTTATATTTTAAAATTAAATTTTAAAAAAACGAGTTAATTAAAAATTAACTCGTTTACCAAACTTAATAAAAAACTAAATAATTATAAATCTCTAATTGCGTTACATATTGTAGGCAAATCAAAGTTTTGATAAAGATTTAACATTTCTTGTTCTGTTAATGGTGGGGTTACTTTCCAATTACCATACCAAAAACCAAATTGATATTTTACACCTGCCTCTAAACAAGGTGATTTTCCATTTAATCTAGAATTTGAAACTCTATCAAAATAAGACCAATTCCTATCACCTTCTTTTTTGTAGTATACATATAAATTATTTAATAAATAGGTAGCATCAGGACACTCTAAACTTAAATCTAAATCTCTTTCTTGATAACAATCTGGATTTGATATATCTATCGTTTGTCCATCCAAATCGCACTTGCTAACTTCTTCACTATAAATGACTTTATATCTTCTTTCTTGATAACTATAATAATACATTGTTAAAATCATATCATCCTTCAACATGTCTAAAGCTCTATTTCTATAGTATCTAATATTATTACCATTTACGTTATAAGTTTTATCGAAATTCATATACCCCCATCTTAGAGCTCTACGTGGATTGTATTTATTGGCTACGTAATAATAGTAAAATGTTCTTTTCCCATCATTTTTAAATGTTACTCCACCTCCACTTGTTAATGTATTACAAGAAGGTGTTAGTTCAAACCCATAAGGATAAATACCAGGGCCTGCAGGTATAGTAACCGTAAAAGAAAGATAAGTACGACCCCACCAAGAAGTTCTGCTAGTTAATGGAATGTCTGCAATTTTAGTATTTGTATTGTTTACTGTTCTATAAAAAGAAATAATATCTCCAGCTTTAACACGTTGCCCAGTATTTGGGTTAATCGTATTGTTACTTACACTAAAAGAATAAGTAGTTGGTCTAGAAACACCTGAAACTCTTCTACCATTTACATAATAGTAAATACAATATAAAGATCCTATTGGTGATAAGTAAGAGCCTACTATTGAATTAGAATTATTACTTTTAGCTGGCGCATCAATTTCTAAACTACCTGGAAATTCGTTAAAACCACCTGCCAACGTTTCTGGGTTTGAAATAGTTTCAGAAAGTTCATCAGTAGTTGGCACAGTCGTATCAAAAGCCTGTAACTCAACTCTTACGTTACTTCCAGTTATTGTATTACCATTTTCGTCGTAAAACTCAGTATCTGCTGGTATAGAAACTTCTACAACATCATCTTCGTCGTTTGCTGGAGGAACTTCCAGTAAAATTTCTTTAGTTGTTTTGTTATCCGTTAAAGTCTCAGTAACAGTTTCTATAGCAATAGATTGTGGTAAATCTGATTCTTTCAACATAGAAATCTGAACTTCTTGTATGTCACTTCCATCAAAATTAACAACTTGACTTTTGGCTACATAACCGCTTGCACTAATAGAGGCAGTAACGCTTATTGGGTTTTCTGCGCTAACCATAGTATTTCTATTAATACCAAGAGTTACAAATCCATTTTCTATTTTATAATCTCTTGTGCCGTTAACAGTGTAAATTTTATCTGCTCCTTCACCAGAAAAGCTTAAATCTAAGCTTTCTGATATATCAGAACCATCTTTAGCGTTGAAAACTTTTAAATTTACAATACTAAATACAGGATCTGCTGAAACCTTTATTTCAAAATTGTCTTGTAAGTCTGTTACTTTTTGAAAATCGCACGATATGATAACTAAACATATTGCGAATAATTGTACTATTTTTTTCATGTGTTTTTTTTTAAAATGAGTAAGATAATCTAAACGATCCATAAGGGATAAACTTAAAACTCTCAAAACTTTCGTTCAGTAAAATTTCTTGGTCAGCTGTTTGTTCTATAACACCAGTTGCATCTAAAGTTATTTCTGGAGAACTTGAAACATACGTTCCAAAATCGAATGCAAAACCTAATCTTTTATTAGGTACTGCCCTACCAAACCCTAAACCTATGTAGGGTGCAGTCTGAGACCAATTAAAATTAATATCTAAATTTCCAGAGTCTGCTGCATTAAATTCAACTTCACCTACCATAATATTTTCTTTAAAAGTTGTAAAAACATTTAAGTTGTTCGATGAAAAGAAACCTATTCCTCCAACAATTTTAAACGCATTAGAAAAAGGATGATAGCTTAACTTAAGATCTATATTATTAAAATCTAAACTTGTATCTACTAACAAATCTTCTCCACTAACTTCTTGCTCTATTCCATCGATTGAATATACAAGAGTATTATAACTAGCAGTAACATAAAGTTTATCTTGCTTAAGAGCTCTTGAATAGTCAAATCCAAAACCTGTACCAAAAGAAACCCCAATTGCGTTTTTACGAACCTTAGGTGCATCTTCAGTATTTTCTTCTTGTGCATATTGATTTCCATACATCAACATACTCAACATAATTGCAGTAATAATTTTTTTCATAGTTTTTTTTTAATTAATTTGGTTTAGTTTTTTCATAATTAATAATTTTATTTAGTTTGTATTGCAAATATGTTGTTTTAATCCGAAACAACCAATACCTATCAATAGGTATTTTAACAAAATATTAAAAATTATGCAATTAAAATTAATCAAAAACAATAGTTTGTTACTTTTGTACTATGGATAGAAATTATTCCCTTGAAAGTTTAAACGAAATCGCTTCGAAGGTAATAATTGAAGCTAAAAATAAAATACTTTTATTTTATGGTGAAATGGGTGTGGGTAAAACCACTTTAATAAAAGCTATCTGTAAAGTATTAAAAGTACAGGACAGTATTTCTTCGCCTACTTTTTCGTTGGTTAACGAATACCAAACCATAAATAATGAAAAAGTATATCATTTTGATTTCTATAGAATTAGCAACGAAGAAGAGGCTTTAGATATGGGTATAGAAGAATATTTTTATAATAATGACTGGTGTTTGATAGAATGGCCAGAAAACATCAAAAATTTACTACCTTTAGATGTTGTTGAAATTCATCTTTCTATTTTAGATGATAACAAACGTAATATTAAGATAAAATAACAGTACCAATGAGTCAATTTTCTCCTTTTAGTAAAGAAGAGTTGTTACCACAAACAGAAATGTTAGAGGTTAAAAAGAAAAAAGGAGAGCTCTTTATTGGGCTACCCAAAGAAACATACCTTAGTGAAAAGAGAGTTTGCTTAACCCCAGATGCTGTTGCTGCTTTAGTTGCACATGGTCATAGAATTGTAGTTGAAACTGGTGCAGGAAATGGCGCCAATTTTACGGATAATGAATATTCTGAAGCTGGAGCAAAAATATCTTATGATATTGAAGAGGCTTTTAAATGTAATATTGTTTTAAAGGTTGCTCCACCTAGTGAAAAAGAAATAGGCTACTTAAATCCACAAACTATACTGATATCATCACTCCAATTAAAAACACAGTCTAAAAATTATTTTGAAGCTTTAGCTAAAAAAAGAATTACGGCTGTAGCATTTGACTATATTAAAGACGATCATAATACCTACCCTGTTGTTAAATCGTTAAGTGAAATAGCAGGTATTGCATCAATTTTAATTGCAGGAGAATTAATGAGTGGTGCACATCAAGGAAATGGTTTGCTATTAGGTAATATTGGTGGTGTGCCACCCTCTAGCGTTGTAATTTTTGGTGCAGGAACTGTTGGTGAATACGCTGCTAAAACTGCGCTAGGCTTAGGGGCAAGAGTAAAAGTTTTTGACAATTCAATTTCTAAATTAAGAAAACTACAAGACTGCTTAAATTCTCCTATTTACACTTCTACAATTCAACCTAAATCCGTTGCAAAAGCATTAATGCGTTGTGATGTTGCTGTTGGAGCTATTAGAGGTAAAAATAGATCGCCAATATGCGCAACAGAAACCATGATAGAAACCATGAAAGAAGGAGCTATTATTGTTGATGTGAGTATAGATAGAGGTGGATGTTTTGAGACCTCAAATGTTACATCTCATAGCAAGCCAACTTTTGTAAAACACGGAGTAATACATTATTGTGTTCCTAATATCCCTTCTCGATATTCAAGAACAGCATCAGTGTCTATCAGTAATATTTTTATGCCTTATTTGTTAAATATTGCTGATGAAGGTGGTTTTGAAAATGCAGCACGTTTTGATAAAAGTTTACGCAATGGTATGTATTTTTATCATGGTATTTTAACAAATAAAACTGTTGCAGATTGGTTTGATATTCCTTACAGAGATATCAATTTATTGATTCTTTAACATAAAAAAGTGTAGCTTCATAAAAACTCGCAAATTACTTACCAAAACTTAATGCGTTTAATAAAAAAAACACCACTATTTTTAAATCTTATTTAGCATCAAAAGAACGTATTTTTTTGAGAAGTTATCATAGGAAATAATTATTTTTGCAACTCATAATATAACTATGTTACTTAAAAGAATTGGGTATTTTTTAGTAGGAGTTTCAATCAGTTCAATTGGAGTGTATTTTTTTTGGCAGAAAAAAAATGCAACTTTCGATTATGGAATGGATGCAAGAACCTTAAAGACAATTAGAATAAAGAAACGATTATTTTCTGAGGATGCTAAAAAGGTAATGCAAAATTCAGCTATTGATACGTTAAAAATAGCTACAATTTTATATACAGGTGATGTTGATTTCGGAAAAAGTAAACCCAGAGAAAAACCCTGTGCATGGTATTATATTACAGGGAAAAACGAATTAAAAAATGTAAGTTTATACGTTAAACGATGTGATTCTACAGCAACTATTGAGAAAATTTTGATGGATTAAAACTCTCTAAACCTTTAAATTAAGAACTCCAAAACTCTCTTTTTTTATTCAATTCCTCTTCAGTTTTAATATATTCTTCAGCTTCTTTTGGTGAAAGTACTTTTAAGAAAGAAGGATGTTGCTCTATAGCAAATTCAATTTTTTTTACAATATCCGCCACTTCTTCGTTTTCATAGTCTATTTCTAAAGGCTCTTTAATCACCATAGACTGTAAAACATTTTTCCTTTTAATACTCAATCCTTTTTTATCAAAAGATCTTCTAAAACCATCAATAACAATTGGTACAACAACTGGCTTAAAAGTTTTAATAATATGAGCTGTACCTCTTCTAATAGGTTTAAAAGGTGTGGTAGTGCCTTGTGGAAAAGTAATTACCCATCCATCTTTTATAGCCTTACCTATATTTGAAATATCAGAATTTTTAACTTGTCTGTTTACATTTTTACCTGCACTTCTCCAAGTTCTATCAATAGAAACAGAACCTGCATAAGCAAAAATTTTAGGTAATAAACCTGCTTTCATAGTTTCGCCAGCTGCCACAAAATAAACGTTTAACTTAGGATTCCAGATATAACCAATATTTTTAATAGTATCATCTCTTCCTTTTAAAGCCGCATTAAATACATGAAACATTGCAGCAACATCTGCAAAATAAGTTTGATGATTAGAAATGAACAGTACGTTTTTTTCTGGTAAGTTTCTTAATATTTCAGACCCCTCTATTGTAAGATTATTAAATTTTCTATAACGTCCATGAGATATAACTCCAAAAAGGCGGATGATAAACTTTTTTATAAATAAATAATGTCCAAAGGGATTCCTTTTAAATAAGGGCATTTACGTTAATTTTACTGGATTTAGCTAACAAAATTACAAAACAATTTAACAACTTACTATTTTAACAGTTCTTTAATTTCCGATAACATCATTCCTGTGGCTCCCCAAATAATATGATTGTTTATTTTAAAGCAAGGCACATCAATATTTTTCATGTATGATGTTGATAAATTAACAGTAGTTAAATGTTGCTCATTTAATAAATCATTTAAAGAAATTTCTATTATTTCTGCTACTTCATGATTTATTATAAAAGCTGGTCTTTGATTAGTAAAAGCGATAAATGGTGTAGCTAAAAAATTACTTGGTGGAATATAAACATCTGTCAATTCGCGAATAATTTTTATTTCAGTAGGTTTTACACCTACTTCCTCAAAAGTTTCTCTTAAAGCTGTTTCCTGCAAACTATAGTCATTTTTTTCTATTTTTCCTCCAGGAAAACTAATTTGTGCTGAGTGTGCACCTTTATAACTTGCTCTTTTAGTTAGTAATAAAGTGGTAGTATTTTGTTTGTTAGGATAAAAAAGTGCTAAAACAGCAGCTTTTCTAGGATTATTTTTAGCTATTTTATCTTTATCATATTGCAACCGCAATTTTGGAGCCATTTTAAACTGGGCATCTAAACCTCCTAATTGTATTTTTTTATAACCATCAATTTTTGAAAGAAAGTCCTTAAAATTCATTTTGATTCTTTACTTTTAACAAACTTAGGGTTTTCAAAGACAAGAATTTATTTTTTGGCAAGAATTTTGAAATGATATTACTATGAATAAAAAATATAAAAAATTAGTGTATAGTATTGTGTTAGATGCTATCGGGTTTTTCACGATTACTCCAATCGATTTTGCATGGGCACCTATTTCTGGATTTTTAATGACCCGAATGTATTCGGGTACAAAAGGTAAAGTAGCTGGTGTTGTTAGTTTTTTTGAAGAAATTGTTCCTTTTGCAGATGTTGTTCCTACATTTACCTTAATGTGGATTTATACTTATCTTATAAGTAAAGAAGATAAAAATTTTGTAGAGGATGAAAATAATAAAATAACGATTGATGTTTAATTATTTTCTTTAAATAAAAACCCTAACCCTAATCTACTTAAAAACTTTTTTTCAAAAGCCCAAAAGAATTTAAACTGACCAAAACACCAACCCACAATTGGCAAGGTTAACTGATAAATAGGGAAAATAAGTACTATTCTTAAAGGCCAAAAAATAAACGGACTAATAGTATCTGGAGATAAACCTAATAAATTAGTTATTGGTTTGGCTACCCAAGCTGCAAAAGATCCATTTAGTGCAAAAACTAGTAAAATAGCCACAACTGCCCAATTGCTATTGATACCCCATCTTTCTTTTAATTTATCCATTATACTGTTTCTTTTGCTGTTTTTGTTTTTCTAAACATTAAATAAACTCCTATTAAAACTAAAGGAATACTCAATACTTGCCCTGTATTTAAAGAATTGAAAACCCAATCTTCTCGTCCATCTACTTGTGCTTCTTTTAAGAATTCTATAAAAAAACGTAAAGACCATAAAACAATCATAAACAAGCCAAATAAATACCCTAATTTTTGTTTTTTATCGGTTTTCCAGTAAAGAAACCACATCACAAAAAATAAAGCTAAGTAACTAAAGGCTTCATACAATTGAGTTGGGTGTCTTGCTACAGTTTCTCCTGCTCCTTTAAAAATTACACCAAAATCAGAACCGGTTTCTTTTCCGTAAATTTCTGAATTAAAAAAATTACCAAGTCTTATAAAAAAACCTGCCAAAGCCACCATTATTGCTAATCTATCTAAAATAAACAACCAGGGTTTTTGTAGATGTTTTTTGGCATAAAAATACATCGCAATCGGAATTCCTATTGCTGCTCCATGACTTGCAAAACCAGTAAAACCCGTAAATTTCCAAGCGCCATTTATTTTCTTAAAGGGCAATATAATTTCTAATAAATGATTTTGATAATAATCCCAACTATAAAAGAAAACATCGCCTAAACGCATACCAACTAACATTGATATAAAAACGTACATAAAAAGTGTATCTAGTTTTTCTGCTGGAATTTTATCTTCAACATATATTTTTTTCATTAGGTGTAAACCCAATAAAAAAGCGGCTACAAACATTAAACTATACCATCTAATGGTAAAAAAACCTAAGTCGATTCCTAATGATGGATCCCATTCTATTGCTAAAAAACTCATATTTTTCTTTGTCTGGTCGAGCGCAGTCGAGACCTAATTTATATTGCTATACTTTAAAAAACCTCTCGACTGCGCTCGAGGAGACTTTTAATTTATTCTTCTTTTTCGGGTACAGGATCATATCCACTACCTCCCCAAGGATGACAACTAAAAATTCGCTTCAAAGATAACCAACCTCCATAAAATAAACCGTGTTTTTGCAAAGCTTCTATGGTATAATGTGAACAAGTTGGCGAATACCTACAAGTTGCTGGTGTGTATGGAGATATTGCTGCTTGATAAAAACGAACCAATAAAATAAATGGAAATGAAAGTATTTTTTTCAACGATTATAGAATTTAAGAATTACAAATTAGTTCTCGACACAATTTCGATGAAAAATCGAAATCACTCGAACTGACATATTTATAATTCATAATTAAAAATTCGTAATTAATTTAGTTTACCGAAAAAGTTGTCCCTTCTTTACCATCTTTTAATTGAATACCTAACTCAATTAACTCATCTCTTATTTGGTCTGATAATGCCCAATCTTTATTTTCTCTTGCTTCTTTTCTTAGTTTGATTAACAACTCTACAACACCCTTTACCTTCTCTGAATTGTCTTGACTCGCTTCATTCATCAACCCTAAAACATCAAAAACAAATGCGTTTAATGTTGATTTAAATTCAACTAAATCATCCGCAGTTAAAGTTGCTTTCTTTTCTTTTATTTGATTGATGAGTTTTACACCTTCAAATAAATTTGATATTAAAATAGGTGTATTAAAATCATCATTCATTGCTGCATAACAATCATTTTTCCATTGTTGAACATCAAAAGTAGATGATTTACCAGCTTCTATTTTATCTAAATAAGAAACAGCTTCCATTAATTTAGCATGTCCTTTCTCAGAAGCTTCTAAAGCATCCCCAGAAAAATCTAAAATACTTCTATAATTGGCTTGCATATTAAAGAAACGAACTACAGAAGCCGAAAATGCTTTTGGTAAAACATCGTTTTCTCCTGCTAAAATTTCATTTGGTAAAATAAAATTACCTGTAGATTTAGACATTCTTTGTCCGTTTAAAGAAAGCATATTGGTATGCATCCAATAATTTACAGGTTTTACACCAGAGCAAGTTTGCGATTGTGCAATTTCACATTCGTGATGTGGGAATTTTAAATCCATTCCACCTCCATGAATATCAAAACTTTCTCCTAAATATTTGGTGCTCATTACAGAACATTCTAAATGCCAACCAGGAAATCCATCGCTCCAAGGAGAAGGCCAACGCATAATATGCTTTTCATCGGCTTTTTTCCAAAGTGCAAAATCTTGCGGATTTTTCTTATCCGATTGTCCGTCTAAAGTTCTTGTATTATTTAATAAGTCTTCAACTTTTCTACCAGAAAGAATTCCGTAGTTTTCTTTTTTATTGTACTCATGTACATCAAAATAAACAGAACCATTAATTTCGTAAGCAAAGCCTTTTTCTATGATTTCTTTAATCATTTCTATCTGCTCTACAATATGACCTGTGGCAGTTGGCTCTATACTTGGTGATAAAAAATTGTAATTTTTTAAAACATCATGAAAATCTACAGTGTAACGTTGCACAACTTCCATAGGTTCTATTTGCTCTAAACGTGCTTTTCTGGCAATTTTATCTTCGCCTTCATCTGCATCATTTTCTAAATGACCAGCATCAGTAATATTACGCACATAACGTACTTTATACCCTAAATGTAAAAGGTATCTATACACCACATCAAAAAACATAAAAGTTCTTACATTACCTAAGTGTGCATTGCTATATACTGTTGGCCCACAGACGTACATACCTACATAACCTTCTGTAATTGGTTTAAAATCTTCTTTAGATTTTGTTAGGGAGTTGTATATTTTAAGTTGATTTTCTTTGTAGCGTTCCATTAAATAAGTGACTATTTATAGGGTTCAAATATAGACACTTTAAGAAGAATAACGAAATGGAACTTGTTAGAAGTTTGGTAATTTTAAAAAGTACTATTTGATAACAATACTGCTGTAATCTGCTGATAATTTAATAGTATTTTTTATGTTATCATTCGTCAAAGTAGACTTTGTAGTTATATCGTAATTCTTTACAATTTTATTTATAAAATCTAAGGACGATGAATTGTTTAACTTACTTGTCTTGATGTCATAATCAAAATTGGTTTTTACATTGCCTAACATAATAGTTGCATTCGTTTGACTTAAATTTAAAATAAACTCTTCAAAATTCGGATGAAAACTATCAATCGTTAACTCGCCAAATTTATCAGAAAGATTTACATTTTGATTAATTTTTAAAATAGTTACTCCAGATGAATTATTATTCATTGTTGTATTGGTAACTGATGCTATTTTAGCATCAGTTACATTGTTTAAAAATAAAGTACAAGCGTTTAAGTTATTGATATTTACTGGGGAATAATCTATAGTTAATTTACTTTCGTTTAAATTTTGAGCATCAAAAGAACCATATTTTACGTTACCACAAGCAACAGTATTTGGCAAATTTACTTTGCAATGACGTGTGTTTAAATCGAAAGTTGCGCCCTTTGGAACTTTAATTTCTAACCTTTTTTTAATTTTTACTTTTTTACCATTAACTTTTAAATCATTACTACCAGAACTGATATGTAACTTCATTTTTTTTATTTGTTCTTTGGCTTTGGCTAAACTCTTTTTTACTTCTTCAGTATCTATTTCTTTAATTTTATATTTGACATTAGCAAAAGCTTTTTTCATTTTTTCTTTTGACTTTGCTATTTCTTCTCTCATTTTTTCTTTATTTACCTTCATTTTCTCTTTCAATTCTTTATACTCTTTTGTTTTCTTAAAGGCTTCCCACTCTTCTTTAGAATTTAGTTCAATATCATGATCATCATCATTCCATCTAAATTCATATTTGCCATTTTTGCCCATATTTTCTCCTAAATCTTCAAAATCTGCAAGGTCTTGAAAATCAAAATCGAAGTCAAAATCCATACTAGGTAAAACAATAGCTTCAATATTTGATAAATCTATTTCTGGTATTTGGATATCAAAATTCATATCATCAAAAAAAACAAAATCACTTTTAAAATTAAAGCCATTACTTCCTTTTGAAGTAATTTTTACTTTTTTTGAATTTCCTAAAGCTTCAAATTCCCAGTCATTAAAATATTTTTCTGCCTCTTCTTTAGAGATTCCTTCAATTTCTATAAAAGCTTCTACTTGCACTTCATTTTTGTTCCAAGTAGTTACATTAATATCAGTATTCGAAGCATTTATAGCTACTTCTACATTTTTATTGGTTTTAAAATTTTCGGTAAACTTTTTATCAAACTTTTGTGCAAACGTGGTTCCTAAAAAACCAAGGGCAATAAAAGTAAGAATAGGTTTATATAATCTGTGTTTCATTTTGTGTAGTGTTTAAATTTTTCAGTTGTTTTAATTGCTTTTTTAAACGTTGTAAAAGCTTTAAGCGTAATTGTAAATTACGAACTAGTGCATCTATAGTTGCATCATTAACCCCATTGGTATTGAGCTCTTTGGTTAATGATTTGTATTCTTTTGTTAATTCTGCAATCTTTACTAAATAGACATCTACGATATCTTTATTTTCTTCGGATAAATCTAATTGACTAATTTCTAGATTAATACTGTTTACATAATAGGTTTCTATAGTATTAAATTCTGGTGATATATTACCTAAAGTTATAAATGCTGAACTTGTTTCAGTATCTCTTTTTGAATTTTTAATATTATTTTTTGAAGGATAAAACTGAATACCCAAACTAACCAATAACACAATAGAAGCAGCAATAGACAACCATTTAATTGTATTCTTTTTAGTTTTTTGTGGATGTAATTCTTGCTGTAATAAAGCTTCAAACTTATTGCTATGTTTTTTTGATAATTCAATATGATCTTCTTTATAATCTTTTAATTTTTCTCTAATATCCTGCTGCATAACTCGTGTTTTTTAATTGCTCTTTTAATAACTTTCTCCCTCTTAACAAATGAGTTCTAGACGTGTTTTCTGTAATATTTAATACTTGCGAAATCTCTTGATGATCATAACCCTCTAACAAGAATAATGTTAAAACCAATCTGTATTTATCCTTTAAATTGTTTATTTTTTCTACAATAGCATCCTTAGAAATATTACATTCAACTTGCCAATCATCTTCATCCACTTTAGTGGTAACTTCTTCGTTAATTGATACGAATTCTAATTTCTTTTTCTTTAAATAATCGATACTTTGATTAATTACAATTCTTTTTAACCAAGCCCCAAATGCTACTTCATTTTTATAACTATTTATATTTTTAAACGCCTTAATAAATGCTTCTTGCATTACATCTTCTGCCACACATTTATCTTTTACATATCTGTAAGATATCATAAACATTGCCTTACAATACAAATTATACAATTGCATTTGTGCCTTTGCATTATTGTTTTTGCATTGGTCAATTATATGTTGATGTAACTGTTTGGTGGGTTGCATTTAAATTTTCTTACTTTATAGACGATACATTTTTAGCGATGTTGCAAAAACTTTACATTTTTTATTTTTAAATTTACATATTAACTTTTACAATGCGCAAAAAACAAACTGCTTTACAAGAAAAAAAAGGTGTTTCACAACCAGAAACTACCAGTTTTTTAAGTGCCAAAAGAATAAAACAACAAAGAACCAAAAGTAATTCTATAGAAGAATTTGTTTCAAAAATCTTAGAAGGGAATATTACTTTTTTAAGCAGAGCTATTACCTTGGTAGAAAGCACCAATGCAAATCATCAAAAAAAAGCAAATGAAATTCTTGAACGTTGTTTGCCTTACGCAAATAATTC
Source organism: Polaribacter sp. (assembly GCA_965661915.1). Taxonomy (GTDB): domain Bacteria; phylum Bacteroidota; class Bacteroidia; order Flavobacteriales; family Flavobacteriaceae; genus Polaribacter. Next base: position 80,321 of record CBFIFR010000003.1, read on the forward strand.
TGTGAGAATAGGAATTACAGGGGTTCCTGGAGTTGGAAAAAGTACATTTATTGAAGCTTATGGAAAACACTTAACTAGTCAAGGAAAAAAAGTTGCAGTTTTGGCTGTAGATCCAAGCAGTTCTGTAAATAAAGGTGCTATTTTGGGTGATAAAACTAGAATGGAGGAATTAGTTACTGATAAAAATGCATTTATTAGGCCTTCACCTTCTGGAACTTCTCTGGGTGGAGTTGCGCAAAAAACACGAGAAACTATTATTTTATGCGAAGCTGCTGGTTTTGATACTATTTTGATAGAAACAGTTGGTGTTGGGCAATCTGAAACTTTGGTACATTCTATGGTAGATTTTTTCCTTCTTTTAAAATTAGCTGGTGCTGGAGATGAATTGCAAGGTATAAAACGCGGTATTATTGAAATGGCTGATGCTATTGTGATCAATAAAGCTGATGGTGACAATGAAAAACAGGCTAAAATTGCTAAAGTAGAGTTTAACAGAGCTTTGCATTTATACCCTTTAAAAGAAAGTAATTGGCAACCTAAAGTTTTTACAGCAAGTGCTTTACAAAATATCGGGATTGATAAAATAGATGTTATGATTCAGGAATATTTTAATGTCACAAAAACAAACAAGTACTTTACCAAAAAACGAAACAGTCAAAATAAATATTGGTTATTAGCAACCATTGAACAGCAATTAAAAGCAGACTTTTATGCTAAAACAAATATAAAAAATGCCTTAGAAAAGGAAATTAGAAATTTAGAAAATGGAAAAACTACGCCTTTTAATGCGGCTAAGCGTTTGCTTAAAATGTATTTTCTATAGATTTTTAAAGCCTTAGACTAGTGCTGTTTTTTTACAGTTTACACTTCTAAATTTTCAGATACTATTTTCTTAATTTTTCTATTTAAAGACCTCATAGCATTATAGCTCGTGTGCTCTAAAACAATAACCACTAAATCATCTTCTAAATAGTTGGTAAGAGCCGTACTAAAACCATTCCATTTGCCATAATGATAGATTTTTTTATCGTTAAATCTACCCATTCGAAAACCAAAACCATAAGGAATTTTTCTGCCATATATGGTTTTTCCTTTGCTATACATTAAATCTAAAGATTCTTTAGTGAGCAATTTTTCTGAATTTAAACCATAAGTCCACTTAAATAAATCTTCTGGAGTGGAATACACATTTTTATCACCAACAATAGCATCATTTACAGTACCTCCAATTTTTAAATGCCTCCAACCTCTGTATAAACGATACCCAATTAACTGATTTTTTCGAACAGTATCATTCTGATAACTATACACATAAGTATTACGCATACCTAAAGGTTCAAAGAAATTCTTATTCAAAAAATGATTAAAAGACGTACCTGAAACTTTTTCTACAATAGCAGCCAAAACAAAATAACCTGTATTAGAATAATCGAAATTACGACCAGGTTTAAAAAAACGTTGTGCTTTAGAAAATGGTAAAACGTTGATCAAATCCCTATTTGTAGGTGCCTTTTGTTCTTTCCATTCATGCTCAGCAATCCAAAAATACTTTGGTAAACCAGAGGTATGATTCAATAAATTTTTAACGGTAATATTCTTATAAGGAAAATTTGGAAAATAATTATTAACAGTATCTGTCAATTGTATTTTATTTCTTTCCTTTAAAAGCATTATTGCTGCAGCTGTAAATTGCTTACTTACAGATGCTAATTGAAAAGCAGACTCTTTTTTAATCGGAATTTTCTTTCTAAAATCTGCATAACCAATTTGATTTTCGTAAACAATCTTTTTATTCTTAGCCACTAAAATGGATCCATGAAAATCATATCGCTTATGTATACGTTTTAATAAGGAATCTAATTTTTGATTAAGTTTTTGTGTTTTTTTTGAAGGATAATATTCAACCGGAACTAACAGATTAGATTTTTCATTAGTTTTTACAACCTTTTTAGGTACAACAATTGGTTTTTTAGGTTCAGACATCTTAAAAGCAAAAAAAGAGATGCTAAAAAGAACTACTACACCTAAAGATATATTTTGAATATTTTTTTTCAAATAAGTAATTAAATTTTTTGTAAAAGTAAGCATCATTACGTTATAATCAAAATACTATATAAATTGGCTTTCTTTGACAGACTTTTTAAACTACTAAAAAACAAATTCTTACATTTTAAATTAACTATGATTTTTTTTGATTTAAAAATGAAATACTACGATTCATATAGGGTTCGTAAATAGCCAAACTGATAAATATCATTCAATGCTTTGAAAATAATCATTATATTTAGAGAATATAATCTTTTAAGAAATTAAAATTTAATATCTCTAAAAGGTTTAATTACAAGATTATGGCTTTTACATTGTATATAAAATTCAATTAATCTACGGGAAATTGTATTTAATCGATAGGTATGTTTTGTAAAACGCTTCAAGTCTAGTTACATGCAATGTAAATACTAAATTTGCATTGGGCTAAATATTAACATTAAAAAACCCCCATTATGAAAACTAAATTTATTTTATCACTTATTTTATTAGCTTTACTACAAAGCTGTACACCGGATTTTCAAAACAATCCTGAAGAAACTGTAGAATACATTCAAGATGATATTACTACATTAGTAGTACCTGATGGTCATGATTTAAGACCTCTGGCATTACAAAATACGAGTATAAATTTATCTGAAAATTCTCGTGCAGAAATGGTAAATGTTAAAATGTTTAAGGTTGAAAACGATACCTATAAATTATTATATGAAGGTTTTATCGACAAAGAAAAATCAATCAGCAATGTTTTTAAGATACCAAACCATGTGGAACTAATTTCAGTACAAGCAGACCTTGCAACTGGCACTAGAGAGTGGCTTGTTACCCCTACTGAATTACAAAACATTAGTATAGAAGACGAGGAAAGAGCTGATACTGAAGAAGGTAAAACTTCTACAGACACTAAAATAAGCGAAAAATCCAAGTCAGATAATCCACCAAGTTGGGACTGTGATGATTACAAAGAATTTAATGGTAAAGATAATGGTGATTATAAAATATCAAGCACCACTACTCAAGGAATTAATATTAGCAAAAAAACTAATATTTACATCTGTGAAGGCGGTTCATGGAGTCCATCTTACTTAAATGACAATAAAAATAATCTTACTATTTATATTGCAGAGGGTGGAACCTTAAAACTTTCAGGTAATTTTAACTCAACCGTTTATAATGTAGGTACTTTTAACGGCGTGAATCTAGGAATGAGCAAAGATAGTGCTATTGACAACTGGGGAACTACGAATATTACTGGTAGTTTAAATACAGACTCTAAAGACGTAAATGTTTATGGAGGTGTATTTAACATTTCTGGTTCTTTAAATTTAAATAGTAATGCACACTTTGATAATGATGGTGGTGTTGTAAATATTGGTGGTCATCTTACAAGTGGTGGAAAATTACATAATAAAGAAAATTCAGAAATGAATGTAGCTGGTAATTTTACGGTTAATGGAGGTGAGTTTGAGAATGAGTGTAAAACCATAATTTCTGGAAACTTCATCAATAACAAAAAAGCAGAATTTAGCAATGCATCTTACACTGTCATTACAGGAGGTTTGATTAATAACTCAAATATTGATATTAAAATACAAGAAGGCTCTATTTTAAAGTGTTCTAACATTATGTCTAATGGTAAAATAAAAGGGGATAAAGCATATTCAGTAATTGAAACTGGTAAAATTACTTTTAACGGAAATAATAGTTTTCAAGGAAGCTTAGATATTTGCTCTGATTATTATACTGCGAGTATGGGTAAAAATGATGTCATCAACACTTGCTCTACATTTATATCTGTTGGTGCATGTTCTCCTGGTTTTAACGCTGCTACAGATAATGATAATGATGGTGTAATTGAAGGTGTAGATGTTGATGATTTAAATCCAAATGTATCTTCTTACAATTATCCTCAAGGAAAAGATACTTATTTTACATCTTTATACGAAGATTTATATCCTTGTATGGGCGATTATGATTTAAATGATTTAGTACACAATTACAGTTATAAAGAAGGTATAAATAAAAACGGTACGATTACTGAAATTACATTCGACTTTAAATTTCCTGCAATGGGTGCTAATTTTAACAATAGCTTTGTGTTAAGAGTTATTGATGAAGATGATAATGCTGTTTTAACCTTAAATAATTCTGAGGCATATTCTGATAGTGAAATTGAGAGATTACATGACAGTCAAAACAACACTACCTTATTTACTTTTAACAACCTTAAAACAATTTATACAGATAATACTGGGGCAATTATAAATACGGTAAAAAAAGATTATGCTAACATCCCTGTAATTTCTGGAAAGGTTACTAAAATTGATGGAGCTTATGATGAGTTTATACTTAAAAGTGGTAAATTAGGGCAAGAAATACATCCTGTTTATAATGCGTTTCATAGTAAGTACCCAGCTTTAAATAAACCAACTATGTATAACGATTCTAGCAATTTCTTAAACTGTAGTGATAATTCGTCTGGCAATAATCTTTTTGTAAATTCTAAAAACTTTCCTTGGGTACTTAACGATTTACCAGTAGATTTACCTTGGGCTAAAGAAGGGGTATCTATTTTAGAAGCCTATCCAAATTTTGATGATTTTGTAATTTCAAATCCACGATTAGATTGGTATTCAGACAAAAACGGAAATAGAAAAAAAGATAACTTAACTAATTAATAATATTTATAAAATTAAGAATACTCAATAAGAATGAATAATCATTTTTATTGAGTATTTTTTTGCTTTAATCTAGCTGATATTACTCCAAACTTTTGAAGTCTGCGTCATTTTTGTAAAAGCAGTTTTTACAGGTAAATTTTCTGGTTTTGATAAGTTAGCATCTTCTTGCAAAACAGCAATAGCCGTATTTCTTGCAGCCACTAAGATTTGAGAATCTTTAACTACATCTGCTATTTTTAAATTTAACACTCCACTTTGCTGCGTGCCCATAATATTCCCTGGCCCACGTAATTTTAAATCAACTTCTGCTATTTTAAATCCGTCTGATGTTTCTACCATGGTTTTTAAACGTGTTTTGGCTTCTGCAGAAAGTTTAAAGCTCGATAATAAAATACAATAACTTTGGTCTCCACCTCTACCTACTCTACCTCTTAATTGGTGCAATTGACTTAACCCAAAACGCTCTGAACTCTCAATAATCATTACACTTGCATTTGGCACATTTACACCTACTTCTATAACTGTAGTTGCTACCATAATTTGAGTTTCTCCTTTTACAAAACGCTGCATTTCATGGTCTTTATCTGCTGGTTTCATTTTACCATGTACAATACTAATTTGGTATTTTGGTAAAGGAAACTCGCGAGAAATACTTTCATAACCATCCATCAAGTCTTTATAATCCATAGCTTCAGATTCTTGAATTAAAGGATATACAATATAGACTTGTCTTCCTTTAGCAATTTCATCTTTCATAAATTTAAAGACAGATAATCGGTTACTGTCATATCTATGAACTGTTTTTACTTCTTTTCTTCCTGGTGGTAATTCGTCAATCACAGAAATATCTAAATCTCCATATACAGACATTGCTAATGTTCTTGGAATTGGTGTGGCTGTCATTACTAAAATATGGGGAGGTAAAGCCCCTCCAACCTCCCCAAAGGGAAGGCTTTTCTCAGTATTGTTTGTTCCCTTCCCTTTGGGAAGGGCTAGGGATGGGCTTTTAGCTCCTTCTCTTTGAGAAGGTTGGGATAGGCCTCCTTTACTCCACAATTTTGCGCGTTGTTTTACCCCAAAACGATGCTGTTCATCAATGATAGCAATGCCTAAATTTTTGTATTTTACTTTATCTTCTAACAATGCATGTGTGCCTACCAAAATATGTAAAGAACCATCTTCTAAATTCGCATGAATTTCTCTTCTTTTTTTAGTTTTTACAGATCCTGTAAGTATATCAACTTTAATATTTAAACCTTCTAACAATTCCGAAACTGCTGTATAATGCTGATTTGCTAAAATTTCTGTAGGTGCCATAATGGTAGCTTGAAATCCATTATCAATTGCCAACAACATGGCCAATACAGCCACAATGGTTTTTCCAGAGCCTACATCACCTTGCAATAACCTATTCATATGCGCTCCAGAACCTACATCTTTTCGAATTTCTCTAAGCACTCTTTTTTGAGCATTTGTTAACTCAAAAGGCAATTGGTTTTTATAAAAATCGGTAAAATTATTGCCAACCTTTTCAAATATAAAACCTTTAATTTTTGTTTTATTAATAAGTTTTTTTCTTACCAATTGCAATTGAATAAAAAACAATTCTTCAAACTTTAAGCGGTATTGTGCCTTTGCCAAATGTTCTTGACTTTTCGGAAAATGAACATGTAATAAAGCATCTCGCTTATGCATCAACTTAAAATCATCAATAATTTCTTGGGATAAACTTTCTTGAAGCTCATCATACACTTTTTGCAATAAATGCTGCATATAAGAGCGCATCAATTTATTAGAAACTCCTGAGTTGGTGAGTTTTTCTGTAGATGGATATACTGGTTGCATTTTGGTTTGCAACTTTTTTTTGTATTCGGTAACCAATTCCATTTCTGGATGTGGAATGCTAAAAGCCCCATTATAATGATTCAGTTTGCCATAAACCACATAAGGTACTCCAATTTTTAAAGAATCTTTTATCCATTTTTGCCCCTTAAACCAAACCAATTCCATACTTCCTGAAGCATCTTGAAACGTTGCCACTAACCTACTACCTCTTTTTTGTGCTACCGATTTTACATGGGTAATTTGCCCTACAATTTGTACTTCGCTAGAGTTGGGTTGTAAATCTTTAATGGCGTAAAACTGTGTTTTATCTATATATCTAAAAGGAAAAAAATTGAGTAAATCATTACAGGTTTTTATACCCAATTCTGTGTAAATCAAAGTGGCTCTTTGTACACTTATTCCTTTTATGTATGTTATTGGGTAATTTAAATTCACTATTACTATTTATAGTTACGAAAATACAGAAAAGTAAAACAAATCATATCTGTAAAAGCACTAATAAACCTTTGAAATTTTTTAATTATTTGATTTTTAGCATATTTTAAAAAAAACGATATGATAAAAAGAACCTTATTTTTTGCCAACAAATTTTCTTTAACCACAAAAAACAACCAACTTGTTGTAACCTCAACAGAACGCGAAACTAAGACAATACCCATTGAAGATATTGATTTTTTGGTTATTGAAAATCAAGAAACTTATATCTCAATACCTACTTTATCTAAATTAAGTTCAAATAATGTTAGTGTAATATTTTATGACAACAAACATATGCCTCAAAGTATGTTACTTAATCTAATTGCACATCATGTACAACAAGAATTATTTAGATATCAAATTAATGCTTCAGAACCTTTAAAAAAGCAGTTATGGCAACAAATAATAAAACACAAAATTTTAAACCAAGCATTTCTTTTAAATAAGTTTAAGAAAAACACAAGCCCTTTAAAATACTAGGCTTCAAAAGTATTAAGCGGAGATAGTAATCATAGAGAAGCTGTAGCTGCTGCGTATTACTGGAAGCATATATTTAATTTTGAGTTTAAAAGAGAGCGCAATAGTTTGTACCCTAATTTATTTTTAAATTATGGTTAAATTATATTACGTGCGGCTGTGGCTAGAGCCTTGTCTGGTAGTGATCTTCTAAATACTTTAGGTATTCATCATCATAACAAATACAATGCCTTTTGTTTAGCAGATGATATTATGGAACCCTACAACAATACTTTCAACTATTGTAATTTATCAATATAATTGTAATAATGGAAATCAAATTTTTTTCCCTTTTTCAGGTTGATAAAAAGAGAAGGTACTTTATATAAAAAAGACTGTCTAAAAAGGCAGTCTTTTTTTATATTTAAATGCATAAATTATGAAGTAAAATACCATTCGTCGTCACTTGCTTGCAATTAAATGCAACTAAGGCTAAGCCAATCTTTATTTAAAAAAATAATATCTTTATCTGTATATCTTTGCTATCTAATATATAAAAATCATTAATCCCTTTATATAATGAAAACATTTCACTTTTACCTCGTATTATCTTTCTTGCTTATTCTTAGCTCTTGTGTACCCAATGCAGATGATATTCAAAACCCAGAAGCTGAAGATATTACAGAAACTCCTGCAAATGTTTTAGAAAATTTATCAATTCCAGATAATTTCAACTTTGAAACAGAAAGAACAGTAACATTATCTATTACAGATACTACTCCTTTTGTAAAATACGAAGTTTTTGCATATCCAGAAAACTCTAGTAGTGAAGAAGAAAATATATCTGAAGCCTTAAATTATTTGTTATATTCTGGTAAACCATTTGATGGTGAACTTAACCATTCTTTTAGCTTATCAAGTGTTTATGATAAAGTATATGTTTTAAGAAAAGATGGTCTTGAATATACATCAGAAATTTTAACGATTATAAATAATCAAATTAATTTTAAATCTGCAAATAAAACTTCAAACAAAACTACAAGTGCATTTAAAGCAAACACTGATGCTTGCTCTGTATGTACAGACAACTTCTTTTTAAATAGCGATTTTGAAAACGGACCAAAACTTCCAAATAATTATATGATAACAGATGAAATTAATGTTGAGGGGTGGTCTACAACTGCCTCAGATAATAAGATTGAGTTATGGAAATCTGGATTTAATGGTGTAAAAGCTCAAAACGGAACTTACTTTGCAGAATTAAACGCAAACCTAAGCTCTGCTTTATATCAGCGTATTTGTACAAGTCCAGGCGCAGAAATAAGTTGGTCTGTTTGGCATAGAGGTAGAACTGGTGTAGATAATGCTGTAGTAAGAATTGGAGAAAACTTAACTACTGCAACCATAGAAGCAAACATGTCTACAGGTACATCTGGTTGGGTACAATATTCAGGAACTTACACAGTACCTGATGATCAACAAGACACTTATTTTATTTTTGAAGCTGTTGACAATGGAAGTTATGGTAATTTTATTGATAATATTGTAATTACAGAAACCGTTGCTGGTGACTGTACAAGTGTTAATAATAAAATGTACTATCCAACAGAATTAACAAACGCAACTTTAGCTTTTGAAGACTTATGGCCTTATGCTGGTGATTATGATTTTAATGATTTAGTGATAAGTTACAATATTCAAACTATTTTAGATGCAGAAAACAAAGTAACTCAGTTAGACTATAGTTATATGGTTGAATCTATTGGAGCAAGTTATACAAACGGATTTGGATTAGAATTAGAAGGTGTTTCTCCATCTGCGATATCAAGTGTTACAGGACAAAATTTAACAGAAGGATTTATCCAAAACAACGCAAACGGAACAGAGCAATCTCAACAAAATGCGGTAATTATATTCTTTGATAACTCGCACATTAATGTAGGTATAAGCAATACAATATCAATTGTATTTGAAACCCCTATAGCAACAACAGCTTTAGGTACTGCTCCTTTTAATCCTTTTTTAATCGTTAACAAAGACAGACTTAAAGAAGTACATTTACCAACGAAAGCAACTACTTACTACCCAACAACGACAACTATAGAAACTTCTGGAGATGTTAAAGATAGTGATGGCGATTTTAAATCTCCTACTGGTTTACCTTGGGCTATTAATATAACAGGAGAATATAAAGCTCCAAAAGAAAAAGTACTTATTACAGAGGCTTATAACTATTTTGCTACGTGGGCAACATCTGGTGGTACAACAAAAAAAGGTTGGTTTCTAGACAAAAATGGATACAGAGTTAAAACAAACCTAAAAGATTAAATTTTAAACATAGCTAATAAAAATACGAGGCTGTCTGAAAAGGCAACTTTATTTTTTGCTTTATTTTGTTGAATTTCGTATTTCTAATAATGAGCAAAACAGTAGTTTTTAAGACTTGTTCACAAGATCAATTACGTCTTTTACCACCCAGTTATGATGATTTAGTTCTTAAGAATCATCCAGTTCGAATTGTAAATATGATTATCGATTCTGTTGATATTTGTAAATTAGAAGAAAGGTATAAAGGAGGAGGCACCTCGAGTTATCATCAAAGAATGTTATTAAAGGTGTTGATTTATGCTTATTTGCGTAATTTTTATTCTTCAAGAAAAATAGAGCAAGCCTTATCAGAGAACGTTCATTTTATACTGAATCAAGTTTTCAGCACAGGTGTGGCTGAGTGGACAAAACAAACTAGCTTATAATATTCAAACATCTACCAATAATCAATACTTAACCAATTACACACTTGCACAAACTACAGTAGATGCAGGTTATGGAAGTGAAGAAAACTATACAGATTTAGAAGATAAAAGTATTACAGCTTATGTAAAGTACAATTACTTTCACAAAGAACAACTAGACAAGAAAAGAGGAAAAATAAACCCTTTTCATCCTAATGAATTATATTACAATAAAGAATAAGAAATTTATTATTGCCCTATGGGACAAGAAATGACCAATATTGGAACCTATAAAAGAAATACTAAAAACGGATTTACTCAAGAAACACATAAATATCAAGCACAGAACTCTGCAAAGGTTGTCCTTTAAGAAGTCTCTGCCATAAATCAAAAACGAATCGAATTATTGAAAGAAACTATAATTTGATAAGATTAAAATCTCAAGCTAAACAACTACTCACAAGTGAGCAAGGTATTGCAAAGAGAAAACAACGTTGTTGGGATGTGGAAGCTGTTTTTGGAAATATCAAACAAAATATGAACTTTAAACCATTATGTTAAGAGGTATTGAGAAAGTAAATGTTGAAATAGGACTAATTGCAATAGCTCATAACCTTAAAAAGTATAGTTTAACCATATAAGCTAATTTCATTCTTTCTATTTTGATTGTATTTTTTTGAATGAAAATAAATCCAAAATATATACAATAAAAAATCGCCTAAAAATTGCTTTTTAGACGACCTCTTTTTAAAAATGGTTTAAGTTAGGTAAGGCTTATTTAAAAACAACCTTTTTAACAATACTTTGACTGTTGGCTGTAACTCTTAAAAATAGAATACCTGGACTTACATTAAACTTATAATTCAGTCTATTTTCTCCTTGTTTTAATGCTACTTTCGAGCTATACACTGTTTTTCCTGTTACATCAGATAATGAAATTCTTGCATGGGTACTTATCTTACTCTTTAATCTTATCTGTAAATTACCTTTTGACGGATTTGGATATACTACAAAATCCTCTACTGCCAAGACAAAATCGTCAGTACCTAAAGTCTTTGAAGCAACAACTTCTATTGTTTGTAAACCTGTATCATTAATACCTGATGCATTGCTAATTTCATAAGAAAACATAGCTACACCTAAATAATCTGTATCAGGTATAAAAGTAATATCATCTTGTCCATTTACTTGTAGCTTTCCATTAGGTACTTCAATAGTTTGAAGCTTTCCATAAACTTCTTCACCATTAATATATGTCAACGTTAATTGTTTTCCATTAGGATCAATATCTTCAGTTCCATAAGTTAGTGGAGCTATTTTTTGACTCGTATTTTGTGGTATTGTATAAAAATCATCAACGGCCTGTGGTGCTGCAGCATTCGTTACTACAGCATCCACAATCATTGTAACCATTCCAGTTCCTGTAGCTCCATTTGTATTTTTAATTACATAAGGAAAAGCAAGTGTACCTGAATAATTAGCATCTGGTATAAATGTAATTTCGTTATCTTGATTTATTGAAATCGTAGCATTTGTAATATCAATTTCTTGGATACCTCCTATAACTTCCTCACCTCCAATAAATGCAATGGATAATTCCAAACCATTAGGATCATAATCATCATAAAATCTTGTTAATGGTTTTATCACTAAGCTCGTTCCTTGTTGTAAGGAATAGGTATCGTCAATAGCAACTGGATTGTTTATTGTTGATGGAATAACTTCTATAATTTGATTGGCTGTGGCTGATTCTCCTAAGGTGTTTTTTATCACATAAGGAAACGTTACTGTGCCTGTTGTATTGACTGATGGTGTA
>CBFIFR010000003.1:92472-121881 GCA_965661915.1 Polaribacter sp.
GCTGTGGCTGATTCTCCTAAGGTGTTTTTTATCACATAAGGAAACGTTACTGTCCCTGTTGTATTGACTGATGGTGTGAAATTAATTCCTCTTTCAGAAACCCAAACACTCCCAACAATTTCTCCAGACTCTTCAACTACTATACTTTGTGGTAGATTATTATTGTTTATTTCTACGCCTGCAATAGAAAATAAACGAATATTCTCATCATTAGGGTCTCTGTCATCAATACCTTTTGTTAATGGTCTTAAAGAAATAGTTTCACTTTCTAACATGGTGTAATAATCATCAACAGCTAATAAAAATTGATCTAAAGGCTCAATTTTAAAATAATCGATTACCATAGTATGTTTACCTGACCAATTAAAATCTCCTGCCCACCTTAAATCTCTGAATCCAAATATTACCTCTGCTTTACCAGTTGCCACATTTGAGTTAAGCGTTTCTTGTAATATACCATCAATAAAAAAGTCTATACGATCTGCTCTCCAATCAATAGTATAAATATGAAATTCATCATCTATTAAAGATATTTTTTCATTTTGCTCGTTTACTACTGCTTTTTTTGTTCCAGTAAATGGCCTATTTGTATTTTCGTTGGCATTTCTCCAAGTGTTAAACCTTGCATCTGTCCAACCTCCATCTTCAGGCAAGGTTGAATGAGAAGCTGTAGCTGTATCATCAGCAACCAGTTCCAAATCTACTTCATTAAAAATAGAGCCCTCTTGCTCATAAGTAAATAAAAATGACACTAAACCGCCATCTACAACAGCTCCTTTCATTCGTACTTCAAGACGATGATTTTCACCAACACCACCAAATATAAGCGATTGGAAAGGATTAATCCAATCTAAATCATTACTTAGATCAGTATCTACTGTTACATAAGCATTTCCATCTCCAGGAATAAATTTATGCCAACTGTCTTGTGATGGATCTATTTCATTGTAATACATCCAGTAACTATTTGCTGGTATATTAGTTGGAGCACCGGGTGCATTGAAATCTTCAAAATAATTGACTATTTCTGTTTGCGCAGATAGATTAAAACATAATAATATTAATATAGCTGTACTAAAACTGTATATTTTGCATGTATAAAATGCAGGATTGTAATTGACTTTTGGATTCATGCAGGTGGGGTATTAAAATAAAAAATGAATTTAAGATTGATATAAATACATCTTTCATTTCATAGAATTTAATAACTGTAAAAAAAATTAATAAAAAGGGAGTTAAGTTAGCATTAGCTATGGTAATTGTACTTTAAAAACAGGGATAATGTACGTACAATATAGTAAGTAAATTTAAGGTTCATAGGGGTTATAATTTTAAAAGCTAAATGAATATTTAACATTATAGCAACCAAATATAAAGCTAATATCTAAAAAAAAATAAAAAAATTATAATTATTTTAAAAAATTAACGTAATGTATAAATACCCTTCAATTTTTCTTATCTTACATCAATACAAATAGTTAAAAAAAATTTCACCCTTAAATTTTGTTGTTAAATAATTTCTACCGCTTTTCAGGTTGATATAAAAAGGTAGGCAATTTAGATAAAAAAAGAGCTAAAATTGTATCAGCTCTTTTTTAAAATGTATTTTTAACAATAACGCTCTACATCATATCACCAAAGAAAATAGTATTCATCAATAACTTATTTGTACCGAACCAAAAAGCTCTAAAATTAGTGTTATCTGTAAAAACAATTACTTTTCCGCTACCAAAACGTTGTACTTTAAAAGGTACTGTATTGGGAATTACCTTTGCATTTTCTTTAGAAATATAGCCACTTAATAATGGACTTGAAGTATATTGTATTGAGTTATTATAACTGTTTTTATCCGCTTTTATAAACATGGTGGAGTTTCTGAATAATGCAATTTTATCATTTTTATATCCAAAATTTATAGGATGAGACCTATCTATATTGGCTTCAAAAATTGCACCTCCAATAAATTGTGCTCCAGCTTGTAAAGAACGGTTTTCAAAAGAAACACCTTTAATAGAATCTCTTTTAGGGCTATCAAAACTCAAATTAATCATTTTGTTGCTTGCTAGCCATCTTGCAGTATTTTTATACCCCACAACTACACCACCATTACTAACCCAAGTTTTAATTTTTTCTACAGCAGATTTTTCTAATCGGCTACTTGGTATCACAATATGCGTGTATTTAGAAATATCCATTCTCGATAAATTACGGGTATCTAAACGTGTAATATGCATATCGAAACGTTGATCGAATAAATGCCAGATTTCTCCTGTATCATTTCCTGCAACTCCATCACCAACAATCATAGCAACTTTTGGTTTGGTAATCGCTGCAAAATTTCGGCTTCCTAAATCAATCCCTTCATTTAGACCTGTGCTAACTCCTGTAAAATTAACATGACTTTCAGCAGCAACCTCTTTTAAAAATTGATACAACGCTTTAGTATTTAATTTTTGATTTTGAACGGGTATAAAAATGGTACCATATTCGTAATCGTTTCCATCATTACTAAAATTTTTCATGGATACTTTTGCACGAATTCCTTTTTGTAAAATTGCATTTAAGGCTTTTGGTGTATAAAACTCATTCCAAGGCATTAGATACCCATAACTACTTTGAGCAGAAACAAAACCATCATTCATCTTTAAATCTGTAATTTCATTACCTGCTTTAGATAAAGAAACATTTTCTGCAAAATCAACACCAAAAGCGTGATTGAATGTCCATGCAGAAACATCATAAAATAAGCTATCTTTAAAGGTTGTTCTTACATCAAACATCGCTTTTACCAAACGTTGATTTTTCTGATTCATAGGCACCATATAACTATAGCCCTTTTTAAAAGTTTTGTCATTTTCGGTAAAATCAGCTTTTATTTCATGAATTTTTATGTTGTGTTTTTGCATCACCTCTGCCAAATGAAAACTTTTAGCAGCATCTTTTTCATCGCCAAAAACGATTGCCTTATTACTACCTGAATTTCTAGCTTCTTTGTAAAAATCTTGCTGATATTTTAAAATTTTTACACGCATATTTTTTGCAGCTTCTAAAGTTGATAAAGCCGCTGTAAATTGATTTCTTATGGTAAACGGAAAAGTTAAAATTCCGTTTTCAGTTTCTTGAGCATGTCCTCGAGAGCTTCCTTGCTCAAACAAAATCCCTATGCTTCCATTAATATCTGGAAATGTGGAACCTTTACCGTAATAAAAATCATCAAAACTTTCTTCTGAATAATATAACGAACCAATTTTATCTAAAGCTTTTGCGTGATAAGTAGCAATTTCTTTAGTTAAATCTTGATTTAGTTGAGGCGTTAACGGGTTTGTTCTACTAGGAATACCAGGCTGAAAAAAGAAGCTAGAATTGCTTCCCATTTCGTGATGATCTGTTAAAATATTTGGCAACCATTTGTGAAAACTTGCTATTCTAGCCGTACTTTCTGGCAGTTGCACAGGTAACCAATCTCTATTCATATCAAATTGATAATGGTTGGTTCTTCCTCTTGGCCAAATTTCTGAGTATTCTCTGTCATTTGGATCTGGGTTAATATTTTTACTTTTGTTGGTATTTGCCCAATAAGCAAAACGTTGTAAACCATCAGGATTAAAAGAGGGGTCAAAAAGAATAACAGTATTGTTTAATAAATCATCAATATTATCTGCAGCTGCTAAATAATAAGCTACTGCCAAAGCTGCATTTGAGCCACTTGGCTCATTACCATGAATAGAAAAACCTTGGTAAACCACAATTGGGTTATTTGAAACATCAATATTTTCATTATTTGTAGCGTCAACATGTTGATTGCGAATTGCCTCAATATTTTTATGGTTTTCGGGTGATGTAATGGTTAGCAATAACAAAGGTCTATCTTCGTAGGTTTTACCTCTATTTTCTATAGTTATTCTTTCTGAAGACGCAGCTAATACTTTCATATACTCCACTAACTTATCATGTGTAATATGCCACTCACCTACTTCGTGACCAATAACCGATTTTGGAGTAGGAATAGCCGAGTTATAGCTCGTGCTTTTTGGTAAATAATACGACAAATTTACTTTTTGAGCAAAGATTGAAACGGATAAAAATAAGATGAGAACTACTATTTTTTTCATTATGTTACAGTTTGATAGTAAACAAAGATAAGAATTCAAAAAGTTTATGTTTAAGTTTTAACATTTCAATTTTAAGCAAAAAAAAGAAACATACTAATCTTGTATATAAGATACCACAAAACTTAATGTATTTTTGATTATCAAAATAAAAGTATATTTGAAATTTAAATCGGGTTTAAAATATTTAAAAGTGATATACCATTTTTAAAAAAATAAATATGAAAATGAAAAAAAAATACATCACCACTTTATTTACGCTTTTTTCTGTTTTAATATTATCATCTCAATCTACTAAAAAGTTTGATTATGAAAAATATTCAAAACCAAATCCAAAGAACCAACTTTCATTATTTTTTAAAGAACATGTGCCCAAAAAGCTCCTTAAAGAAACAACGTTTTTTAAAAATAACACAAACGTATTGTTATCTTTTTATGTAAATCAACAAGGAGAACCTTATAAACTAAATGTATCTGCCAAAGGCTCTGAAAAGTATTATGTTACTATTAAAAATACTTTTAAAGCCTATTATAAAAAGTACATTGGTTATGATTCATTAAAAAGTAGCAATAAATATCATTTACAAATTATTAGCAAAAAAGGAAGAAAGAAAATTTTTAATTGTAGCTCTAAAATTATTGCAGAAAAACCACCTATTTGTAATGAATGTAAAGATTTAGACCTTTTTGAAGATATAAAAAATTGCTTAAATTTAGAGGTAAAAAAGCATTTTTATAACAACGTAAATTTTAATATTTTAAACAATGTAACCTCAAAAAATCAAATAGATTTAAAAAATGACAAAGATTTAGATTTATTTTTTAACCAAGAGGTAAGTTTATCTATTCGATTTGAAGTTGATAAAAATGGTAAACTAGTGAATAAAAAATCTGATGTACCTAGTTTTTTTACAACCGAAGTCAGCGAGGTTTTACATTCTTTTCCTGCTTCTATATCTCCTTCAACTTTACAAAACACTTTTTTCCCAGCAAAACATAGCTTTCAAATTCAGTTTAAAAAAGATAAAAAACCGGTTTTTAAAGAGTCTTACACCGAATTTTTAACCTTTACAAAACCAAGCCCTACTAATGATTTTTCGGTTTTTGTAAAAAGTAAATTAACAGAAACTGATTTGCAAATGGCAAACTTAAACAGATTGAATAATAGGTTAAGTATCTTTTTTGAGCTAGATAAAAATGAACAAATCATCAATTTAAAAACAAATTCGAGATCAGATCAACTAGACAAAAAAATAAAAGAAATCTTTAACAACTATACCTTAGAAAAATTAAACTACCAAGATAAAAAAGGACCTTGTAGTTATATACTTCAAGTATTATCTTTTAAAGAGGATAAAATAATGATAAATACAAGTTCAATTTTAGGCTATGAAAAACTACCATTATTTCCAGGTTGCGAAAACTCAATTAATTTAAAGGAAATCAAAAAGTGTTTTAGTAAAAATGTTCAAATACATTTTTCTAGAAAATTTAATGCTGATTTACCCAATAGATTAGGGTTAGCTCGTGGAAAACTAAAGGTTTGGATTCGTTTTAAAATAGACAAAAACGGAAACGCAACTAAAATAGCTACAAAACTAAGCCAACCTAGCCCTGCAATTAACATTGAAGTAAAAAGAGTGATGAGTTTACTGCCAAAAATGGCATCAGTTGCTGAGCAAAATGGAAAAGCAGTAGCCGTAAAATATAGCATACCTTTTACCCTATTTATCAAATGATTTAAAATAATAGAAAAGAAGTACATTTGCAAAATGCGAATAGATATCATTTCAGTTGCTCCAGATTTGTTAAAAAGTCCTTTTAACCACTCCATTATAAAGCGAGCGCAAGAAAAAAAATTAACAGAGATTGTAATTCACGATTTACGTACCTATGGTTTAGGCAATTATAAACAAATTGATGACACACAATTTGGTGGAGGTGCTGGCATGGTTTTAATGATAGAACCTATAACTAACTGTATTAAAAAACTGCAAAATGAGCGAAAATATGACGAGATTATTTATATGACTCCAGATGCAAAAACATTAAATCAAGCTACAGCAAACACCCTTTCTTTACAACAAAATATATTAATTTTAACTGGGCATTATAAAGGCGTAGACCAACGTATTCGAGATAAATACATTACCAAAGAAATCTCAATTGGCGATTATGTTTTAACAGGTGGTGAACTAGCTGCTGCTGTTTTGGTTGATGCTGTTGTGCGCTTAATACCTGGCGTTATTGGCGATGAACAATCGGCCTTAACAGATTCTTTTCAAGATAATTTATTGTCTCCTCCTGTATATACTAGACCTGCAGATTTTGAAGGCATGAAAGTTCCTGAGATTTTACTTTCAGGAAATTTTCCGAAAATTGAAGATTGGCGAAGCGAAAAAGCATACCAAAGAACACAACAAATAAGACCCGATTTATTGGATGACTAAAATGCTATCACTTCTAAAAAACAACAAAGCCCTTTCTTGGGTTTTAGGGTTTCAATTGTTTAGATTGATTTTATTGCCTTTTATGGGCTTAATGCCTCAAGATGCTTATTATTATTTATATGGTCAAAATTTATCATTATCTTATTTCGATCATCCAGGAATGATTGGCTACATTTTAAGAATCTTTTCAGAAATTTTTGGGCAATCTATTTTTGTTATCAAATTTGCAGATTTTATAATTACTTCACTTACCATTTTAAGTTTTTACAAACTAGCCTCTTATTTTTTATCCAAAGAAAAATTAAAACACGCTTTTGTTTTATTGGTTTCTACAATTTTTATTTCAATTTTATCTTTTAATTCTACTCCAGATGTACCTTTATTGTTATTTTGGACACTGAGTTTAATCTGTTTGTATAAGGCAATTTTTGAGGATAAAAAATGGTTTTGGATTTTAGGCGGAATTGCAATGGGCCTTGCATTCAACAGTAAGTACACAGCATTAGTGCTACAAATAGGACTCATTTTATTTCTTTTATTTTCAAATAAATACAGAAAATTATTGATCTCTCCTTGGTTATGGATTTGCTTACTACTATCTGTAGCAGTTACTTTTCCTGTTTGGTATTGGAACTATCAAAACGATTTTGCCTCTTTTGCATTCCAATCCTCAGAAAGAACAAGTTCTATTTCAGAATTTAAATTAAACCCAAGCTATTTCTTTGGTGCCATTGGGCATCAAATGTTTTTATTATTACCTGTGCTTTTTTTAGTTTTTATAACATTTACCTTTAAATTTATTAAAAGAGCTGTATTAAAATTTAAACTTCCACAAGCAAAAACCTTATTTTTATTAGCTTTCTTCCTTCCTACTTTTGTAGGATTCTTTCTACTTACTCCTATTTATTGGGTAAAACTCAACTGGATGATGCCTTCGTATATCACAGGAATTATTTTAGCAGGAATGTTTATTAATAAGAAATTGTTGAAAATTCAAATTGTATTTTCTGTAGTTCTTCACGTATTGGTTAGTGTTCAAGTTTTATTTTATGTAGTGCCCATTAAAAGTGATGATACTTGGGTGGGATGGAAAGAATTAGCAATAGAAACTGAAAAACTACAAGAAATATATCCGAATACTTTTGTGTTTTCTGATGATAACTATAAAACCTCTGCTTGTTTAAACTTTTTTATGGATGATAAAGTGTATGCACAAAATATTTTAGGAAAACCAGCTTTACATTTTGATTATTTGGATGATGATTTATCAACCTTAAATACAAAAAATGCACTTTTTATTGATTCTGATAAACGTTTTAAAAACAAAGAAAAAAGAGGAGAATATCATACTTCCATCAATAATTATTTTGATAAAGTAAGAGAATTAGAACCTATTATCATCAAAATAAATGATAAAGAGGTTCGCAAGTTTTGGATATTTTACTGCGAAAATTATAAAGCTATTTCTTCATCAACAAATAAATAAAAACGTTTTTTACAGCTTTCTTATTTCTAAATATTGGTATTGTTTTTACTAAGCTAAATTCATCAAAATCTACAAAAATTTCTTTCGGATTTTTATAGTTTCTACTATCCGTAATGTAGAGCACTTTATTATTTAATTCTGGATGTTCCTTATTTATCCAGTAATATTTATGAATTGATTGTAAATCTCCAACCCCATAAACCAACATATTGTTAGGTCTCGCAATATAATAATCGATGTGAGCTGCTGGAAACCATTTTTCTGAAATAATTGGCAAATGCGTTAGTTTTTTATCCACTAAAACCTTACTCACTTTTTCTGATGCCTGTTGCCAACCATACAAATCCATTAAAGCATCTTGTCTTCCTAAAGTTTCTTTTATCTCTGATTTCTGAGTTGGCAAAATCCAACCATTATTTATTTCTAAGGTGATGAAACTTAGTAATATCGTTAAAAAAGAAAAACCTCTAATCAGATTTCTTTTAATATTTTTTTGATTTGAAATGTAAACAGCTATTAAAGGTAATAATGTAAGATAGGCAACACCAGACCAATGAGGCAAAGTATCTCTAGAAATTGAAAGATAAATGGTGGTTGCAATTAATGGTAAAGAAAAAAGAAAAAAGAAACTGACTATTTTTGAGTCAAAGAGAAATTTCTTTTTAAAATAAGCGATTAGCATTAAAACAATTGAAAAAAAGATATACGGGTTGTTATATACAAACTGACCTAAGATTTCTCGTAAAAAAGAGTCCTTATTAAAAGACAAACTAAAAAAAGAAACCCGATTATTATGAAATTTATAACTGATAAAATCATTTTGGTAGTTCCAATAGAAAATCGCTAAAAAAGCTAAAATCGGAAAGATAAATGCTAAGTAAAATGTCCATTTTTGAAGCCATTTTCTATTAAAAAACAAAACATACAAACTTACTCCTAAAAGTAAATATACTGCTTGATATTTGGAATAAATGGCCAAACCAATACATAAAAATCCTAAAAAAAGTTTTAAACTACTTGAATTTTCTGGTGATTTTAGGATTACTTGAATCAGAAAATAAAAACTCATCAACCAAAACAAAACCATTGGTGCATCTGGCAAAATAAATGTTCCAGAAATAATTAAACCATAAATACTGATGTTAAAAAGCAACACACTTATAAAACCAACAACATCATCTTTTAAAAATCTTCCAATTAAAAAAACAACATACATTGAAATACTTATTGGAATTATTGCTGCTAATCTAATGGCTAACTCAGCATCAAAAAAAAGATTTAAAGAAAAAAACTGAATAAAAAAACCAACCATTCCTGGATGGTCAAAATGACTTATGTCAGGATACTTTGCATATAACCAATAATAAACTTCATCGTTACCAAACTCTAACTGACTAGCCCAAAATATTCTGAAAAGAGTACTAATTGCTATTAATAGCAAAGTATAATTTCGATAAGAAATTTGCATTAATTCGCTTTATTTGGCTTACAAAAGATTGACATACTAATTATACCTATAAAGATACCAATAAAAGAACCAAAAAAGATATCAATTAAAAAATGTTGTGATAAATACACTCTAGAAAGCCCTGCAATAATTGCCAGTGAAACCCATAGAAATTGCGATTTACATTTTGCAAAATACAAACATAAAATAGTAAATATTGCAAATGCAGTGGTTGCATGACCAGAAGGAAAAGAATTCAACATTGCCATTTTTACACCATCAACCAAATGTAAGCTTTCTTCGCCTAAAGCAGCTGCTGGTCTTAAAATCCCTTTAAATAAAATTTTCTTAAAAAGGTGAGTTATCAATAAAGTTAAAACACCACTTACCACAAAAACATAGAACATTTTTCTTTTGATAAATAAAAAAACGATTGCAAGAACTGCAAATAGAGCACCATCACCTAAAAAAGTTGAGTATTTAAAAAATACATCAAAAAATGAGGAATTAAATTTATTTATTTCTAAGTGAAAAGAAAACTTGTTATAAATAGAAATAAAAACTATTGAAGAAGCAAAAAACAAACTGTAAATTAAGAACACTTCTTTTTTTACAACTAATAAACTAGAAACTAATCTATTTTGTGTTTGAATTAATAATTTTAAAAATCTATTTGTAGATTTACTTGATATGGTTATAGCCTGTTGCATTTTAAATATATTAACAACTCAAAGCTATTTTACATTTGTAACAGTAACATTAATCAAAGTTTAAAAATTGATAAACTTTTGTACAAAAACTCTTTAAAAAACGACCTTTTCTTAAATTTTGATAAGCAATATTTAACATAAAATAAATTATTTAATAATCTTATTTATTCAAAAAAAGTTTTAAATTTGCAACCGCTAAATTAACCTCTGACGAAAAAATCGTGAATGTTGTTTTAGAAAAACCAATAAACTAAAAGATATGGAATCTTTAATAAAATTTGTTCAAGACGAATTTGTAACAAAAAACGAATTACCAGAATTTTCGGCTGGTGATACAATCACAGTATATTACGAAATTAAAGAAGGAAACAAAACTAGAACTCAGTTCTTTAGAGGTGTTGTAATTCAAAAAAGAGGAACTGGAGCTTCAGAAACTTTTACAATCAGAAAAATGTCTGGTTCAGTGGGTGTTGAAAGAATTTTCCCATTGAATTTACCATCTATTCAAAAAATAGAAATAAACAAAAGAGGTAAAGTACGTAGAGCGCGTATTTACTACTTTAGAGGTCTTACTGGTAAAAAAGCTAGAATTACTGAAAAAAGAAGATAATCTCTTTATATTTATACAAAAAAAGCATTGTGAAATTTCACAATGCTTTTTTTATGAACAAATGTTAACAACTCTAGTTGATAACATGTTAATTTCTAAATTGTCAAATTATTTTCATATTCGTAAAATACCTTTATATTTATTAGATATTTACATGAAATGAGGGTTGAAAGTAATAATAAGCTAAACTTCAAATTTCAGTGAATATAAAGTTCTTTATTTTAATGTTGGAAATCACACTAAAGTTCAGTGAATTACTAAAATAAAAAATTGACAGATTACATAAAATTTCGTCAACGCATACTTAGAAAAAAATGAGCAATCCAAAAATAAAGTTTTTGGAATGTTACTAAAATCAAGGTTGTGAATAAAAATTATTTTTTAGTTAACTCAATAAAAGTGAGATGGAAAACAATACAAAACATTACTAAATTTTTAATATTGTAATTCCCAATTTAAAATTAAAAATGTTTAAAACTGAATTAGTGAAATGTAATTTCTTTTGAATCAAGAAATATAAAAGATAACTTTTATTTGATTTTACAGCCATGTAAATCGATACAAAAACTAATGTCAAAGAAGCCATATTATTGTAAGAAATTGCAGAATATGGCTTTTATTTTACACTTTTACGAAATCGTTTTCAACAATTATCAAAATCATAACAAAACCTACTAATTAATAAGATTTTTTCATTAAAAAAATCACTTTAAATTCATAAATTTGCTCGATTTCTAAAATATGAATCCATAAAATATGAATTCTTATAAATAGAAAGCTAAAACAAATAAAACTACTCAAAACACGAATAATAATGAGCAAAAAAGCTAAAATTGTATATACAAAAACAGATGAAGCACCTGCCTTAGCCACTCGTTCTTTTTTACCTATTGTAAAAGCATTCACAAAATCTTCTAACATAGAAATTGAAGTCAAAGACATTTCTTTAGCAGCAAGAATTTTGGCTAACTTTTCAGACTTTTTAACTGAAGATCAAAAAGTTGAAGATGCTCTAGCTGTTTTAGGTGATTTAGCAAAACAACCAGAAGCAAATATTATAAAATTACCCAATATTAGTGCTTCTGTATCGCAATTAACTGCAGCAATATCAGAATTACAAACTTTAGGTTATGGCTTGCCAGATTTTCCAGAAGATCCAAAAACGGATGAAGAAAAAGCAATTTTAGCGCGTTATAACAAAGTAAAAGGCTCTGCTGTAAACCCAGTTTTACGTGAAGGAAACTCAGATAGAAGAGCTCCAAAAGCAATTAAAAACTACGCTCGTAAAAACCCACATTCAATGGGTGCTTGGGGTTCAGATTCTAAAACACATGTAGCTACAATGTCAGCTGGAGATTTTGCTCATAATGAAAAATCTACAACAGTAGCTAATCCAACAGCTGTATCTATAAAACATATTGCCTCAAATGGTTCTGAAACCATTCTAAAAGAATCAATTTCTTTATTAGAAGGAGAAATTATTGATGCTACAGTAATGAGTAAAAAAGCCTTACTTGCTTTTTTAGAAGCTCAAGTTGCTGACGCTAAAAAACAAGGCGTTTTACTTTCATTACATATGAAAGGAACAATGATGAAGGTTTCTGATCCAATTATTTTTGGACATGCTGTAAAAGTGTTTTACAAAGATTTATTTGAAAAACATCAAGCAACTTTTGATAAGATTGGCGTAAATGCTAATGTTGGTTTTGCGAATGTTTTAAGCAATCTTGATGAAGTATCTGAAGATAAGAAAGCAGAAATTTTAGCTGACATTGCAGATGTGTATGCAAATGGCCCAGATTTAGCAATGGTAAATTCTGATAAAGGAATCACCAATTTACATGTTCCTTCTGACGTAATTATTGATGCTTCTATGCCAGCTATGATTAGAACTTCTGGTAGAATGTGGAATGCAAAAGGTGAATTACAAGACACAAAAGCAATAATTCCTGATAGTTCTTATGCAGGAATTTACAGTGCAACTATAGATTTCTGTAAAGAGAATGGTGCTTTTGACCCTACAACAATGGGAACTGTTCCTAATGTTGGTTTAATGGCTCAAAAAGCTGAAGAGTATGGTTCTCACGATAAAACTTTTGAAATTGAATCTGATGGAAAAGTTGTGGTTACTGATACTGATGGAAATATTTTAATTGAGCATAATGTTGAGGAAGGTGATATCTGGAGAATGTGTCAAACCAAAGATTTACCAATTCAAGATTGGGTAAAATTAGCAGTTACAAGAGCAAGAGCCTCTGAAACTCCTGCTGTTTTCTGGTTATATGAAAACAGAGCTCACGATGCTGAAATCATAAAAAAGGTAAATACATACTTACAAGATCATAATATTGAAGGTTTAGATCTAAGAATTTTATCACCTATAAAAGCAACAGAATTTACTTTAGAAAGAATTGTAAAAGGTGAAGATACGATATCGGTTTCTGGTAATGTTTTACGTGATTACTTAACAGATTTATTTCCTATTTTAGAAGTAGGTACTTCTGCAAAAATGTTATCTATTGTACCTTTAATGAATGGTGGTGGCTTATTTGAAACAGGTGCAGGCGGTTCTGCCCCAAAACACGTTCAGCAGTTTTTAGAAGAAAACCACTTACGTTGGGATTCTTTAGGTGAGTTTTTAGCACTAGCAGTTTCTTTAGAACATTTAGGAAACACAAATAATAACGCTAAAGCTTTAGTTTTATCAGAAACTTTAGATGATGCAACAGATAAATTCTTAGACAATGATAAATCACCATCAAGAAAAGTTGGTGAAATGGACAACAGAGGTAGTCATTTTTATTTGGCCTTGTATTGGGCAGAAGGTTTAGCTAATCAAAACAAAGATGCAGAATTAAAAGAAGAGTTTACAAAAATTGCTGCTTATTTGAAAACCAATGAATCTAAAATTATTACAGAATTAAATGAAATACAAGGAAATGCAGTTAATATTGGAGGATATTATCAACCAAATGATGATTTAGCAAACGCTGCTATGAGACCTAACTTAAGTTTTAACAAGGTTTTAAGTTAAAAGAAACAACTATTTTCTTAAAATATTAACAAAAAGAGTGCTGTACAGCACTCTTTTTTTAATTAGATTTGAATTGATCAATCCAAAACTAATGACTAAAAAAAGAATTGCTATTATTACTTTAGCTAGTTTAATTTCCATTTACCTTATTTACAGTTACTTATACCCTACTTCAAAAGAAGATGTTTATCTAACTACAGAGGTGAAAAAGGGAGATTTTTTAAGTGAAGTAATAACTTCTGGAGAAGCCCAATCTACAAGTTCAAAAAAAATAAAAGGTCCTAGTAACCTTAGAAAATTTAGATTAAATAATGTTAAAATTCAAGATTTAATTCCTGAAGGTACCATTGTAAAAAAGGGTGATTATGTTGGGAGGTTAGACCCAAGTAGTCTTAATGAACAAATTTTAGATGCTGAGTTAAACCTAGAAAGTGCACTATCTAGGTACACCCAACAACAATTAGATACAACCCTTTCATTAAAACAAGAAAGAAATTCTATTAAAGATTTACGTTTCAGTATGCAAGAAACTAAATTAGAATTAAAACAATCAATTTATGAACCTCCTGCTACCATAAAAAAGTTAGAAATAAAACTAGAGAAAGCTGAAAGGGATTTGAATGAAAAACTTGAAAATTATAACATCAAGAAAATGCAAGCAAATGCCAAAATGGTACAAGTAGGAACTCAAGTTTCTAAAATTAGAAAAAAACTAAATGACTTATTAAAATTATTGAAATCTTTTACCATTCATTCTGATGGAAATGGAATGATAACTTATGATAAAAATTGGGATGGAACTAAGAAAAAAGTTGGCTCTAGCATAAGCTCTTGGGATCCAACAATTGCAAGTTTACCAGACTTAACAAAAATGGAATCTAAAACATATGCCAATGAAGTTGATATTAGAAAAATAAAAAAAAATCTACCTGTTAAAGTAGGTTTTGACGCTTTTCCTGATGTTTATATGGAAGGCGTTGTAACAAGTGTTGCCAATGTTGGTGAAAAGAAACGTGGTTCTGACATTAAAGTTTTTCAAGTTTTGATAAAATTAAAAGGCACTAATAGTAATATTAGACCAGGAATGACTACATCAAACAAAATTTTAACATTCGAACGTAAAGATGTACTCAGTGTTCCATTAGAGTCTATTTTCTCGAAAGATTCAATTACCTATGTTTATCAAAAATCTGGTTTTTCAATTAATAAAAAACAAGTCATTATAGGAGATTCTAATAATGATTCTGTAATTATTACTGAAGGGTTAGCTGAAGGCGATATTGTGTATTTAAATAAACCTGAAGGTTATGAGAAAGAACAAATAGCCAAATTAAATTAGGTTTATGTTTAACAAAATCTATATCGAAAAGCTAAAATCTAATTTTAGCGAAGCTGTTCGTGTAATTTTAGCCAATAAAGTTAGAACACTCTTGACTTCTCTTGGTATTATTTTTGGTGTTGCAGCTGTAATTACAATGCTTGCTATTGGTAATGGAGCAGAGAAGGAAATTTTAGCTCAATTAGAGTTGGTTGGTGTTAATAATATTGTCATTACTCCAATTCCCGATGAAAAAGAAAATGAAAACCAAGAAGAGGAAACAGAAAATGGTGGTATCAACGCAAAACGATTTTCAAA
The DNA here is from genome assembly GCA_965661915.1 of Polaribacter sp. GTDB lineage: Bacteria > Bacteroidota > Bacteroidia > Flavobacteriales > Flavobacteriaceae > Polaribacter. The sequence goes on from CBFIFR010000003.1 coordinate 107,955, forward strand.
AGGACTAGATATGTTGGATGCTAATAGCATTTTAAATCATATTCCTTCTGTAAAAACGGTAAGTCCAGAAATTATTCTCGAAACCTATGTGATAAAGAAAGGAAGACAAAACCCTGTAAAACTAATTGGTGTTTCTTTAGATTTTTTTGCTACTTCAAATATTAATATTGAAAGTGGAAAAAACTTTACTCGAGCTCAAGCAAATAAATCTTTACCTGTTTGTATTATTGGCAAGAAAATAGAAAAGAAATTATTTACGGGAGAAAGTGCTATAGGTAAGCAAATTAAAGTGAAAGATGTATGGTTGCAAGTTGTTGGTGTAATTGAAGAAAAGTTTATTTCTGAAAATGCTCAAGAAAACCTTGGTATTAGAGATCTTAACCAAGATGTATATGTTCCAATAAAAACATTTTTAGTTCGCTACAAAGATCGCAAAATAATTAGCGACAAACCTTTAAATTTAGGTGGTGGTGTTACCATTATAAACAATGGCAACCAACAAGGTCCAAAAAAAAGAATTCCAAGAGGTAATTATCATCAAATTGATAAATTAACTGTTCAAGTCAATAATTCATCAGAATTAAATGCAACAGCAGATGTTTTAAGCAGAATGCTAAAAAGAAGACACAATGGTATGTTAGATTTTGAAATTTCAATTCCTATTCAATTGTTAAAACAACAGCAAAAAACAAAACAAATTTTTAATATAGTATTAAGTATTATCGCTGGTATTTCTTTGTTGATTGGAGGAATTGGAATTATGAATATTATGCTAGCATCAGTATTAGAAAGAACTAAAGAAATTGGAATTATTAGAGCAATTGGTGCTACTCAAGAAGATGTTATTTTACAATTCTTAACAGAATCTGTTTTAGTGAGTATTGGAGGTGGAATAATAGGTATTGCTCTTGGAGTATTATCCTCTTATATTTTAGAAATTTCTACCGGAATTGAAACTATTTTATCACTAAGTTCTATTTTACTATCCTTTTTTGTAGCTACACTTATTGGATTAATTTTTGGAATTGCGCCAGCAAGATCTGCTGCAAATAAAAGCCCTATTGAAGCTATAAGACACGAATAACTATGAAAAAAATAATCATTATATGTTGCTTTTTACTATCAATTTATAATTATAGTCAACAAAAAATTACTCTAGAAGAAGCTATAACTATTGCTCAAAAAAAATCTCCAGATTATAAGGCATTATTAAACCAAAATCAGGCTAGTTATTGGAGGTTCAGAAACTTTAAAGCTGGTTTTTTACCTCAATTACGTTTAGATGCTACATTACCACAATACAGAAACTCTGTAAACAGAATTACATTAGATGATGGTTCTGATGATTTTAGAAGATCAAATCAAGTTAGGTTTGATGGTAGTTTGTCTTTAAATCAAAACATTGCTTTAACAGGAGGTACAATCTCAGTAAGTTCTCAATTAGAAAGAGTAGATCGCTTTGAACCAAGAGAATCTACTGGCTTTGCCATTATTCCTTTTTCTTTAAATTATAGACAAAACTCGCTATTTTACAATCGCTTTAAGTGGCAAAAGAAAATAGAACCTTTAATCTATGAAGAAGCTAGAAGAACATTTGTAGAAAGAATGGAGCAAATATCTTTAAATACAAGCAGACGCTATTTTGCTTTATTAAAAGCACAGGTTCAAACTAGAATAGCGAAATCAAATTTATCAAATCAAGATACTTTATTTCAGATATCTAAAGGTAGGTTTAAAATGGGTAAAATAGCAGAGAATGATTTGCTACAAATAGAATTGTCTGTTTTAAATTCTGAAAACAGCTTAATTACCAATCAAATAAATTTCAAAAAAACATCTCAAGATCTATCTAGGTATTTGGTTTTAGATACTGAAAATATAGTATTGTCAACTCCAAAAGAATTAACAACATTTACTGTTACCGTAGAAAAAGCTTTAGAAGAAGCTAAAGCTAATCGCAAAGCTGTAATTGAATTTAGAAGAAGGCGTTTACAAGCCGAGCAAGACGTGGCTGAAGTTAAAGGAAATAATAGATTACAAATGAGTTTAAGAGCTAATTTTGGAATATCGCAACAAGGAGCTGTTTTTAATAACTTATTTGATAACTTAAATCAACAACAGAGTTTAGTAATCTCTTTAGGTATTCCTATTTTAGATTGGGGAGTTTCAAAATCTAGAAGAAAGCTTGTTGAGGCCAATAAAGATTTAGTACTAACTAATATTGAAATTGAACAACAAGAGTTTGAACAAGAAATCTATTTGCATGTTTTAAACTGGCAAAATCAACGAAACTTTTTACAAACAGCAAATAAAGCTCAAGAAATTGCGATAAAAAGATACGAAATAACTAAAAAAAGATTCATTTTAGGTAAAATTACCATTACAGACTTAAATATAGCACTGCAAGAAAAAGACAGGTCTGTGCTGAGTTATTTAAATTCATTAGAAAAATTTTGGACAGATTATTACACCTTAAGAAGACTCACATTATTCGACTTTATTAAAAATAAAAAAATAGAAATCGACGATATTATTTACGATTAATCGTTCTTTTTAACGTTTTTTTATCTTTTTTCTGAAATTTATAATACTACTTTTGTTTATTTAAAGTTAAAATTAATCAAACAAAAAAAATCAACATTGAAAAAGATAGGTATTCTTTTTTTCTTATGGTCTATTACTGCTTTTAGCCAAGAAAAATTTACAGTTAGCGGAACTGTTTACGACAACTCTAGCAATGAAACTTTAATTGGTGTTTCTATTTATTTTCCTGAAATTAACACAGGTACAACTACTAACGAATACGGTTTTTACTCAATTACCATTCCTGAAGGTATGTATAAAGTACAAGTAAGTTATTTGGGTTTTACGACTATTTTAGAAAACATAGCGTTAACTGAAAAAATAACCAAGAACTTTAAATTAAAGGAAGAAGCAGAAAGTTTAGATGAAATTGTTATAGCAACCGATATTGAGAAATTGAATGTAAAATCGCCTCAAATGAGTGTGAATAAACTGACCTCTGCTACTATTAAACAAATTCCTGTGGTTTTAGGTGAAGCTGATATTATAAAATCTATCATCTTATTACCTGGAGTTACAAGTGCTGGTGAAGGAGCTTCTGGTTTTAATGTTAGAGGTGGTGCTGCAGATCAAAATTTAATTTTGTTAGATGAAGCTGTTGTTTTCAATTCATCGCATTTATTTGGTTTTTTCTCTGTTTTTAATCCTGATGTAATTAAAGATGTAAAATTATATAAAGGTGGAATCCCTGCAAAATACGGGGGTAGATTATCTTCAGTATTAGATATTTATCAAAAAGAAGGAAACAGTAAAGACTTTAATGTAACTGGTGGTATAGGTTTAATTTCATCTAGATTATTGATTGAAGGCCCAATAAAAGAAGAAAAAATATCGTTTTTAATTGGTGGTAGATCTTCTTATGCACATTTATTTTTGCCACTTTTTGACAATGATAACAAAGCCTATTTTTATGATTTAAACACAAAAATAAACTACAGAATAGATGACAGAAATAACGTATTCTTTTCTGGATATTTTGGTGAAGATGTATTCGGTATTCAAAATAGTTTTATCAATACCTATGGAAATCAAGTTGCTAATTTACGTTGGAATCATCTTTTTTCTGATAAACTTTTCTCAAATTTATCCTTAATTTATTCTGATTATTTTTACGGATTAACTTTAGATTTTGTAGGTTTTGAATGGGATTCAGGAATTACAAACTACAATTTAAAGTACGATTTTAATCATTATTTGAGTGATAAAATCAAATTAAGTTACGGTATCAATAATATTTACACCAAATTTAATCCCGGAGAAATTATACCAAGTAGAGACGATTCTGGTATTATAGCTGAAAAACTAATAGACAAATATGCCAATGAATTTGCAGCTTATATTGATGCTGAACATAAAATCAACAATAAATTAACCCTACAATATGGTATGCGTTTTAGCAACTTTACACGTTTAGGACAAGATGAACTGAATGTTTATGAAAATAACAAACCAGTGATTTATAATGAGGAATTCAAAAAATACGAGTCTGCAGAAGCCATTGGTGTAGAATCTTTTAAAAGAAGTGATGCTATTGCCTCTTTCAGTAATTTTGAACCACGTTTTTCATTATCCTATTTACTCAACGATGATACATCAGTAAAAATGAGCTATAATAGAATGGTTCAATATTTACACTTGCTTTCTAACACTGCCTCTCCTACTCCATTAGATATTTGGACTCCAAGTGGAAAATATGTGCAACCTCAATTGTTAGATCAATTTGCTATTGGTTACTTTAAATCAATAAAAGATGGTGACTATTCTTTGGAAACTGAAGCATTTTATAAAGACATTCAAAACAGAATAGACTATATTAATGGTGCAAATCTAGTTGCTAATAACGAAATTGAAACTGTTATTTTAAACGGCCAAGCAAGAGCATATGGTTTAGAAGTTTTATTTAAAAAAAATAGAGGAGATTTTACAGGTTGGTTAGCCTACACATTGTCAAGATCAGAACAACAAACATTAGGTAGAACCGCTATTGAACCTGGTATTAATAATGGGGAATGGTACAGCACACCTTTTGATAAAACACACGATATTTCTATAAATGCGAGTTATAAAATCTCTAAAAAATGGACTTTAAACAGTAACTTTTTGTTGCAAACAGGGCAACCAACCAACTATCCAGTGGGTCAATACGAAGTGCAAGGTTTAAACGTACCTATTTATGATGATAACAGAAGAAACGCAGACAGATTACCTGCTTATCACAGATTAGACATTTCTGCAACATTAACACCCGATAAAAATAAAAATAGAAAATGGCAAGGAGAATGGGTTTTCGGGATTTATAATGTATATGGAAGACAAAATGCTGCTTCTATTAACTTTAGCAGAAATCCAGAAACAATGCGAAATGAAGCTGTACAAACCTCTATTTTTGGCTTAGTGCCATCTGTTACCTATAATTTTAATTTTTAAAGTGATGAAAAAGACCTATATACTACCAATTTTATTTGTTCTTCTATTTTCTAAATGTGAAAAAGTAATAGATGTTGATGTGCCTTCAATTGAGCCAAAATTAATTATTGATGCCACTTTTGAAGTTTATTTTGATGAAAATCCAATAAGTGCAAAAACATCAGTAAAATTAAGTGAATCAGCAGATTATTTTGATGAAACTATTCCAAAAGTTACAAATGCTACTGTTTTTTTAACCAATTTATCAAATAATTCTAGAATAGACTTTACAGATGATAATGCAGATGGTGAATATGAGCCTACAAATAGTTTTATACCTGCTGATGGTATTGAATACGAACTAACTATAATTCATAAAAATGAAACTTATAAAGGGAAAGCAACCAAAGTAAAATCTACACGAATTATCGAGGTAAATCGTGGTGATGGAACCTTGTTTTCAGGGAGCGAAGTTGAAATTAATGTGAAAATTCAAGATGAATTAGGTGTTGATAATTATTATTATTTTGATTTTTCTAACAACAATTATTCAGTATTAGAAGATCGTTTTTTTGATGGTCAAGAGTATGAAGTTCCTAATTTTTATACTGAAGATGATATTATCTTACCAACCGCAGTTAATATTAGAATGTTGGGTATATCTAAAGATTATTATACCTATTTACAAATTCTAGTTGATCAAAGTGGTCAAGAAGGTGGTGGTCCTTTTGAAACAGTCCCTACATCATTATTAGGTAATATGGTTAATACAACAAATGATCGTAATTTTCCTCTAGGCTATTTTCATATTTCAGAAACTGATACTTTTACAATTTTTCTAGATAAAGAAGAATAATATTTGTACTATTCTTAATTTTAAATTTTATGGTAAATAGGTGATTTATAGAATACTTACATTATCAATTTATGATAAAATAAAAAAGGCAATTATTTAATAAATTTTAGAGTATTATTTGAGTAAAGTTAAGCAATAATTTGTAAGAACAATAACCCAAATTTTGAAAAAATTTAATTAAACAGTGTTCAAAAATATTATAAAAATAGATCAATGAAGCTCTTGTTTGGATAAAAGTTGTAGAAATAAAACGTCAAAAATTTCAAGAAAAACACAAAATTTAGCGTCAAATTATAAATAATTCTTAAAATTAAAAGCAAATAAATATCTATTTGTGAAATAACACAATTTTTAGTAATTTGGCATACATCAAAATAGAACATATGCCAATAGAAGTTACTAGGTTATTCGACTTTCCATATTATCAATTAGAAACATACAATCTAAAAGATGCCTTTTCCACTAAATATAATGGAAAATGGGAAACAATATCAACGCAAGAATACATAAATAAAGCCAATCAACTTAGTAGAGGCTTGCTTAAAATGGGATTACAACCCAATGATAAAGTAGCCATAATTTCTACAAATAACAGAAACGAATGGAATATTTGCGACATTGGTGTTTTACAAACAGGAGCGCAAACTGTACCTATTTATCCTACAATTTGCAAAGAAGATTATCAATATGTAATCAACCATTCAGAAGCGATTTACTGTATTGTTTCCGATGAAACAATACTCGAAAAACTAAATCAAATTAAAGGAGATACTAAGCTAAAAGAAGTTTTTACTTTTGATGATATTACAGGAGAAAAAAGTTGGAATGAAATTTTAAAACTTGGTGAAGACAATGCGAATCAAGAAGAAGTAGAAGCAAGAAAAAATGCAGTGCAACCTAATGATTTGGCTACGCTTATTTATACTTCTGGAACTACTGGAAAACCCAAAGGAGTTATGCTCTCTCATAATAATGTTGTTAGCAATGTAATTGCATCTAAAGATAGAGTTCCTCTTGAATATGGAAACTCTAAAGGCTTAAGTTTTTTACCTGTTTGTCATATTTTTGAAAGAATGATTCTGTACCTCTACCAATATTGTGGTGTTTCTGTATATTTTGCGGAATCTATAGAAAAATTGACTGAAAATGCTCAAGAGGTAAAACCAGATGTAATGACTGCTGTGCCTCGTTTGTACGAAAAAATTTACGATAAAATTATTTTAAAAGGAGAAGACTTAACAGGTATTAAAAAGAAATTATTTTTCTGGGCTGTTAATCTTGGTTTAAATTATAAGCCTTATGGTGCAAATGGTTGGTGGTATGAAAAGCAATTAGGTTTAGCAAGGAAATTAATTTTCTCTAAATGGCAAGCGGCTTTAGGTGGTGAATTAAAACTAATGGTTTCTGGTAGTGCAGCTTTGCAACCAAGATTAACAAGAATTTTTGCTGCTGCAAATATGCCTATTATGGAAGGTTATGGACTTACAGAAACTTCACCAGTTATTAGTGTTAATGATCAATTAAATGGAAACTTTAGAGTTGGTACTGTTGGTAAAGTAATTGATCATGTTGAAGTAAAAATTGCTAAAAGTGGTGAAATATTAGTAAAAGGGCCAAATGTAATGCAAGGTTATTACAAAGACCCAGAAAAAACCGCAAAAGTACTTCAAAATAATTGGTTTCATACAGGTGATAAAGGTGAGTTTGATAAAGATGGCTTCTTAAAAATTACAGGTAGAACCAAAGAAATGTTTAAAACCTCTGGAGGCAAATACGTAATTCCGCCTTTATTAGAAGGTGAGCTCAAACAATCGCTATTTATTGAGCAAGTAATGATTGTTGGTGAAAATGAAAAAATGCCTGCTGCTATTATTCAACCTAATTTTGAGTACCTAAAAGACTGGGCAGAAGACCATAAAATACCTTTTAATTCAAATGAAGAAATTATAGCCAATAAAAAAGTAATAAGTGCTGTACAAAAGGCTGTAGATAAGTGCAACAATAGTTTTGGAAAATGGGAACAAATAAAAGTTTTTAAACTAACACCCGATGTTTGGTCTATAGAAAGTGGTCATTTAACACCCACAATGAAAATGAAACGAGAAGTTATCAGAAAGATTTACAATCATTTATACGAAGAAATTTATAGAAGTTAATGGTATAGAATTTCTAATTATGATGTGATTCAATTTTACAAAACTAAAACCTATGATACAACAAATTGTATACTATTCCATTTCAGAAACTGAGATGACTTATAATACAATCTCTGAAATCTTAGAGCCATCTAGAATTAATAATGCTAAAAAAGATATTACAGGGTGTTTGTTATATCATAATAAAGTATTCTTACAATTATTAGAGGGTGAAAAAGAAACTGTTTCTGCCTTATATAAAACCATAGAAAAAGATGAAAGACACTCTAATGTTACGCTCATCATAGAAGAAAGTATAGATAAAAGAATGTATCCAAATTGGAGCATGGCTTTTCATGAATTTGAAAAAAATAAATCTTATATCGATAAATTTGCTCAAAGTATTGATTTTTTCTCGAAAAGTGTGCCCAAAAAAACAGAAGCTATTGATTTATTCTGGAGAATGGCAAAACAAATCGTAAATTAGGTATTTTACTACATTTTTACTTCTTTTTTTATCAAAAAAAAATTATCACAAAAAAGAAAACCTATTGATATGAAATTTTTTACGATTTCAAAATCATAATATACCCTAAACCAATACCAAAAAAGATTCACAAATCTATTTACCTATCAATTGTAAATCAAATCTTTCCAAAAATATAGTTTCGCAATCAAAAAGGTTGATGTAAAAAATAAATACTGATAAATCGTGTAAATCGCATATAAACAACTACTTTTGCACGAAATTTAAGAAAGTACACATGCAATCTATAAGAAACATCGCAATTATTGCACACGTTGACCACGGAAAAACAACGTTAGTAGATAAAATTATCGATCAAGCTAAAATTTTAGACGATCGTAAAGAGCGCACAGATTTATTGTTAGATAACAACGATTTAGAACGTGAAAGAGGAATTACCATTCTATCTAAAAATGTATCTGTAAACTACAAAGGAGTAAAAATTAATGTAATAGATACTCCTGGTCACGCCGATTTTGGTGGCGAAGTTGAACGTGTTTTAAAAATGGCTGATGGGGTTTTGTTATTGGTTGATGCTTTTGAAGGCCCAATGCCACAAACTCGTTTTGTATTGGGTAAAGCAATTGAATTGGGTTTAACACCAATTGTTGTGGTAAATAAAGTAGACAAAGAAAACTGTACTCCAGATTTGGTACACGAAAAAGTATTCGATTTAATGTTTGCTTTAGATGCTTCTGAAGAGCAATTAGATTTTACAACAATTTATGGCTCTGCTAAAAATGGTTGGATGTCTACAGATTGGAAAGATGAAAAAACAGATATTATCGATTTGTTAGATGCTGTAGTTGCGTCTATTCCAGAAGCACCTTACAGAGAAGGTTCTCCACAAATGCAAATTACATCTTTAGATTTTTCTTCTTTTACAGGTAGAATTGCAATTGGGCGTGTTTTTAGAGGAGATTTAGAAGAAAATAAAGATTACATATTGTGTAAAGCTGATGGTTCTACCAAAAAAGTAAGAATTAAAGAGTTACATATTTTTGAAGGTATGGGTAAAGCCAAAACCGATAAAGTAAGAAGTGGTGATATCTGTGCAATTACAGGTATTGAAGGTTTTGAAATTGGTGATACCATTGCTGATTTAGAAAACCCTGAAGCTTTACCAAGAATTGAGGTAGATCAACCTACAATGAGTATGTTGTTTACCATTAACAACTCTCCGTTTTTTGGTAAAGAAGGTAAGTTTGTAACTTCTCGTCATTTACGTGACAGATTGTTTAAAGAAATGGAAAAAAACTTAGCTTTACGAGTAGATACTACAGATTCTGAAGACAAGTTTAACGTTTTTGGACGTGGTGTTTTGCACTTATCGGTTTTAATAGAAACCATGCGTAGAGAAGGATACGAATTACAACTGGGTAGACCACAAGTAATTTTAAAAGACATTGATGGTGTAAAATCAGAACCTTACGAAACACTTTCTATTGATGTTCCAGAAGATGTAGCATCAAAAGCAATCAACTTAGTTTCTTTACGTAAAGGAGACTTGTTGGTAATGGAACCAAAAGGAGATTTACAACATTTAGAATTTACAATTCCTTCAAGAGGATTAATAGGTTTGCGTAATAAAATTTTAACAGCTACAGCTGGTACAGCAATTATAAATCATAGATTCTCTGAGTATGGCCCATTTAAAGGTGAGTTTTCAGAAGATATTAAAGGTGCTATAGTTTCTGCAGCCGCTGGTAAAGCAACAGCTTATGCTATTGATAGGTTACAAGATAGAGGTCGTTTCTTTATAGATCCAAATGATGAAATTTATGTGGGTCAAGTTGTTGGAGAAAACAGTAAAGATACTGACATGGGTGTAAACTTAATTAAAGGTAAAAAATTAAGTAATGTACGTTCTTCTGGTACAGATGATAGTGTAAAAATTGCACCAAAAATCGACTTTTCTTTAGAGGAATGTATGGAATACATTAAAGGTGATGAATACTTAGAGGTAACACCTGCTAGTTTACGTATGCGTAAAATTAATTTTAGACCATAAAAGTTTAAAAAATACCATAATTAAAAAAGCCCGAGAATAAATTTCTTGGGCTTTTTTGTTTTAGATTATTACTAATGATATTCCACTGTATTTGTATCCATAAATTTGTAAATCAATTAATGAAACATATAAATGCCTTATAAAAAAAGAGGCTGTACTTTCATACAACCTCTTTATATCTCTTTAAAATAAGAACGCTATCTTACTTACTTTGCTTTTTTAGGTTCAGCTTTATCTGCTATAATTCTAGTTTCTTTATTGGCAACTTCCCAAGCTGTATGAAAAACCAAACGTGTTCTGTTTTCTAGTAATTCGTAATTAATTTTGTCTGGTGTATCTGTTGGTTTATGATAATCTGCATGCGTTCCGTTAAAATAGAAAATAATTGGCACATTGTTTTTTGCAAAATTATAATGATCTGATCTATAGTAAAAACGATTCGGATCATTCTCATCATTATATTTATAATCTAAATTAATAGTAGTGTACTTTTTATTTATGGCTTCAGATAAATTGTGTAGTTCTGTGCTTAACTTATCAGAACCAATTAAATACACATAATTTGGGTCGTCTTTATGCCTATCATCAATTCTACCAATCATATCAATATTCAAATCGCAAACTGTATTTGCTAACGGAAATAAAGGATCTACATCTGCATAATATTTAGAGCCTAATAAACCTTTTTCTTCACCAGTTACGTGTAAAAATAAAATAGAACGTTTAGGACCTTTACCTGCTTTTGTTGCCATTTGAAACGCCTCTGCAATCTCTAACATTGCTACAGTTCCAGAACCGTCATCATCTGCACCATTGTATATTTTACCATTTTTTATACCTTCATGATCTAAATGTGCAGAAATTACCACAATTTCATCTGGTTTTTCAGAACCTTCTATAAAAGCTACTACATTTTCAGAATCTTTAAATTTTCCTCTTCGTGTATTTTTATTAATCCATTCTGCAGGTACTTCTTGAAAATAATCATCACCCCCTAAAGGCGACACAATTTCTTGACTTACATAAAAATTCTTTAAATATTCTACAGCTTTTTTCTGACCAGGCTCTCCCGTATTTCTACCTTCAAACTCATCAGAGGCATAGGTAAAAAGATGCGCACCAAGATCTTTAGCTGTAATCGTTGTTGCGTATTTCACAGCTTGATCTATATTAGCTTCTTCTGCTACGTTTTTACTAGAACCACAGGCAAAAAAAGTTAATGTTCCGAAAACAAATAGTATTTTTTTCATTGATTTTTAATATGTTTAGTTTAATACTGAATTAATTTCAAAAATAGCAAAAAGTTCTTCCACTTTCAAAATTACTTTCTATTGATTACAAACTGTTGCAATTCTTTATTAAAGTTGATAATATCTTTGGGAAACAAGTTTTCGAATGCATTTTGTTTAATGAGTTTAGTTGGGCTTCCAATACATATTTTATCCTCCGAAAACAATATCATTTCATCTGCAAATTGTATGGACAAATTTACTTCATGAGATGATAAAATGATTGTTTTTGATGTCTTTTCCACCAACTTCTTTAATAATGAAAATATTTTTATGGTATGATGTAAATCTAAGTGCGCAGTAGGTTCATCTAAAATAATCAATTCAGTATCTTGAGCCAGAGCACGTGCAATTAAAACACGCTGTAATTGTCCATCACTTAATTCATAAAAAAACTTTTCTTTTAAATGATGAATTTCAGTTTGTTCTATTGCCCAATTTATTTTTTCAACATCTATTGGTGATAATTTATCAATCCAATTGGTGTAGGGTTGCCTGCCTAAAGCCACCAATTCAAAAACAGTAATTTGGCTTTCTGGTAAACGTTCTGTTAATACCAAACTTAAAAAAGTAGAAAGTTTTACATTGCTAAGGTTTTCAATGTTTTTTTGGTTGATAAAAACGTGACCTTTTAAAGGTTTTTGAACTTTAGCAATTGTTCTTAATAAGGTAGATTTTCCTATGCCGTTTTTACCTAAAACCGTCACTAACTTTCCTTTTTCTATAGAAATATTAATTCCTGAAGCCACAGAATTTTGTGCTTTTTTAGATTGATAACCTATGGATAGATTTTCAGTTTTTAAGATGATATGTTCAGACACTAATTTCATTAATTTTTTAATAATACTTCTCTACAAACTTGCTAGTTCCTTTCCTTTGGGAAGATTAGGATGGGCTTCTTTTTTTACACATAAATCTTCTTTTTTCTAACCAAAAGCCAAATTACAATAGGTGCACCAAATAACGATGTAATTGCATTTATGGGTAACGTAAATTCACTTGATGGCATTTGCGCAATAACATCACAAATTAATAATATAATAGCGCCTAAAATAGCCACTGCTGGTAATAGTATTTTATGGTTTGACGTTGTAAAAAACAAACGAGCAATATGTGGCACAGCCAAACCCACAAAAGCAATTGGCCCTGAAAAAGCAGTAATTACTCCTGTTAAAATACTGGTTATTAATAAAATTATATTTCTACTTTTTTTAATGTTTATGCCTAAACTTTTTGCATAATTTTCACCTAATAAAAAACTGTTTAAGGGTTTTATAACAGAAAGTGTTACTAAAACTCCTATTAAATAAATGATGCTAAAAACCGTAATTTCTTTCCAAGATAAATTGCCTAAACTACCAAAACTCCAGAATAAATATTGCTGAATTTGATCTGCCTCAGAAAAGTAAGCTAAAACACTAATAACAGCAGAAGTTAAAGAACCAAACATTAACCCAATAATTAAAATAGACATCGTATTCCGAACTTTATTTGCAGCAATAATTACAGCAGATAAAACTAAAAAAGCTCCTAAACTTGCAGCCAAAGGTAATGACCAAATAGAAATGGATGCTTTTAGCAAAAAACCACCAAAAACAGAGGAACCTAAAATTAAAATAGCAACCCCCAAACTTGCACCAGATGATATACCCAAAACAAAAGGCCCAGCTAAAGGGTTTCTAAATAGCGTTTGCATTAACAAACCACAAATAGACAAACCTGATCCTACTAAAATTGCAGTTATAGCCTTGGGTAATCTAAAATTTAAGATGATAGTTTCCCAACTTTCTTTGGCAGGAATATTTCCTGTAATAATTTTAAAAATATCCTGTAAAGGTATAGAAACTGATCCTAAACTTATATTGACAAAAAACAAAACCATCAGTAAAACTGATAAAAAGATAAAGTGTTTTGTGTACGATTTGTTTTTCATTTATAAATGTCTGTATAAGACAAGATGAGTTTTAATAATAACCTCTCGACTGCGCTCGAGGGGACAAATTTAGGATTTATACGCTTTTAAAAAAGCGACTAATTTTTGGATTGCAATCCCTCTATGAGAAATTTTATTTTTTTCATCAGAACTCATTTGTGCAAAAGACAAATTGTATCCTTCAGGCT
>CBFIFR010000004.1:0-120790 GCA_965661915.1 Polaribacter sp.
AATATGCTGAAGGATATCCTGGAAAAAGGTATTATGGAGGTTGTGAAATTGTTGATATTGTAGAACAAATTGCCATTGATAGAGCTAAAGAATTGTTTGGTGCTGAATATGTTAATGTACAGCCACATTCTGGTTCTCAGGCAAATACAGCTGTTTTTGCTGCCTGTTTACAACCAGGAGATAAAATTTTAGGTTTCGATTTATCTCATGGAGGCCATTTAACCCATGGTTCTCCAGTTAACTTTTCTGGTAAATTATACAATCCTGTATTTTATGGGGTTGAAAAAGAAACTGGAATTTTAAACTATGATAAAATTCAAGAAATTGCAACGAAAGAAAAACCACAATTAATTATTGCTGGGGCTTCTGCATATTCTAGAGATATCGATTTTGAACGTTTTAGAGTGATAGCAGATTCAGTTGGTGCTATTTTAATGGCAGATATTTCTCATCCATCAGGAATGATTGCAAAAGGGATTTTGAATGACCCAATTCCACATTGTCATATTGTAACCACAACAACTCATAAAACTTTGCGTGGTCCAAGAGGGGGAATGATTATGGTTGGCAAAGATTTTGAAAATCCGTTTGGTGAAACTTTAAAAAGTGGAAAACCTAAAAAAATGTCAACTTTATTAAATTCAGCGGTTTTTCCTGGAAATCAAGGTGGTCCTTTAGAGCATGTTATTGCTGCAAAAGCCATTGCTTTTGGAGAAGCATTAACCGATGAATTTTTAGAATATCAAATTCAAGTGAAAGAAAATGCGGCTGCAATGGCTGCAGAATTTGTAGCTAAAGGCTATGATTTAATTTCTGGTGGAACAGACAATCACTGTATGTTAATCGACTTGAGAAACAAGAATATATCTGGGAAGGATGCAGAAATTGCTTTAGGTAAGGCAGATATTACTGTGAATAAAAATATGGTACCTTTTGATGATAAAAGTCCGTTTGTAACTTCAGGAATTAGAGTAGGAACGCCTGCTATTACTACAAGAGGGTTAAAAACTGAAGACATGAAAGCCGTTGTTAATTTTATTGACGAAGCGATTCAAAATGCAGCTAATGATGAGGCTTTACATGAAATTGGAGAACGTGTTGCAGATATGATGGGTTCTCGTAGATTATTTGTGATGTAAATTCTTTTTCTTTTTTTAAAATAAAAAGAGCTGTTTGAAAAGTATTCAACTTTTTCATTTTAGTAAAATTTATGGGATTTGAATATTACTGTTGGTAATTCATTTTTCGCTATAAAATCAAAAATGATAGTTGAAAGTTACTTTTCAAGCAGTTTTTTTATACAAGCTTTTTAAATAAGAGCCAAAATAAGGTAACCTATTATAGAGGTTGCTAATGTAGCTAACAATACAGGCCCAATATTTTTATTTAAAATTTTAGTATATTTTGTAACGCCAGCAACTGCAGCAGCAGAAATAATATTAAATAAACAAATCGCATTTCCTAAAGATGCCCCATTTAACTGCATGGCTAAAATTATTTCTGAAGATAGACTTAAGTTTTCAGCTGAATTGTATTGAACAGATCCAAAAATAATATTAGAAACAGTGGTACTACCTGTAATAAAAGTACCCATTACACCAATAAATGGACTTATAAGTGGATAAGCACTGCCTGTTTGTGCAAAAAGCTCAGACATGGTAGCGATCATGGATGGCATGGTTGTTCCACTAGATAGCATTAATTGCGTAATACCTAACGAAGGAAATAAAATTAAAAAAATACTTAATGTTTTTTTGAATACTGGTTTTAGTTTCATTTTATAATTTTTGCCCAAAAGTGCTGCAAAAAGAGAGGCGATAGCAAAAGGAAAAAGTGGAGACCTAAAAGGCTGGAATGATGCATTTACATCAGAATTAAACATATTCTCAAACGATAATTTAAAAGAGACTAAGGGTTGAATAGCAGTTATAATTTTTGGTACCAAAAGTAAAATAACCAAAACACCATAAGGTATCCAGGGTTTCCAATCAAGTTTTTTATTTGTAAAAAAGAAGAAAAAGGAAATAGCTCCCATAATAGTTGAAGCAATAACACCTGTAAGTTCTTTTAGAAAAAAAGATAAAATCACAAAAGGTAAAGCAATACTTATGTACAATTTCCAACTATAAGCAGAGATTTCAGGATGTTCTTTAACTACAAAACGTTGAATAAAAAATAATAATATAGCACCCGAAACTAACATAAAACAGGATGCATATAAATAAATTTGTTTAACTTGAAATAATCCTAAATCTAATGAATCTTGAAAACCAGCAATAACAGGTGTGCCAATGGCACCAGTAATGGCAAATAAACCATCAATAAGTAGCACCACAACAATAGATAAAATAGGCGAGAAACCTAATGAAATTAATAAAAGGGGTACAATTGCTCCTGGTGTACCAAATCCTGCTACACTTTCAAAAAAGGCCGTTAAGAAAAAAGCTAAAAAATAAAATTGAAAACTAGTATTATGATGTGCTTTTTTAAGAGAGCTTTTTATTTTTTCAATAAAGCCAACCTGCTCCATATTAGAATGTAATAATAGGGCTCCAAAAACAATCATTAAAATTGAAATGGTGTTGATAAAAGCAGAAATTAAAGCAGCAGGAAAAGCAATTAATTTACTATCCCAAATAAAAAATAATATGGTAGTTACAATAAAACCAGCATAAATTCCGGTTTTTACACCTTTTAACAAACTCACCACAAGTAGCACTAGTATTGGTGTTAAAGATAATACTGAATACAAAATACTCATAAAATAATTAGTTTAATTTAGCTCATGTAAACATTGTATATAGCTATAAAATTTATCAAATTTTAATGCTGAGCTTAATATGGTTCAAAAGTAGTATTACTTACCTCTTGTCATTATGATAATTATCAACTTATGTAAATAAAAAACAGCAATTATTTGTTATACTTTTCTTATCTCAAAACCTAAAATAAGGATAACCGTTACAATTAATTGTCAAATTTTTAAAATAAATATCCTTTAGAGTTAGTACTCATAAAGCTTCTTTTTTTTAAATTTGAAAAAAAACACTAATGGACGCATATTTTATAGCAACAATATTAATTTTTCTTTCTGCAATTTTTGGTTTTATTAATGTTCGTTTTTTAAAATTACCAAATACCATTGGTTTAATGGTAATGACAATAGTGTTCACTTTAGGTGTATTTTTGTTAAGTTATTTTGATGCTACGTTGTTAAATATTGAAAAATCAATAATTTCTAAAATTGATTTTAAAACTGTTTTGTTAGATGAAATGTTAAGTTTTTTGCTTTTTGCAGGTGCTTTACATACTAATTTCGAGCAGTTAAAAATTCAACGTTGGCCAATACTTTTATTTTCTACAATAGGGGTTTTAACATCAACTTTTTTAGTAGGAGGTGCTATTTTTGTATTGTTAGAATTGTTTAATTTTTCTGTAGATTTTATTTACTGCCTGTTATTTGGGGCTTTAATTTCACCTACAGATCCAATAGCTGTTTTAGGAATCTTAAAAAAAGCAGGAGTACCTAAAAAATTAGAAACTAAAATTGTTGGAGAATCTTTATTTAATGATGGAGTAGGTGTTGTGGTTTTTTTAACTATTTTTCAAATCGCACAATCAGGAATTGATGATCAAACTACGTTTAATGTTTTTAAATTATTTGGACAAGAAGTTATTGGTGGAGTAGTTCTTGGTGGTATTTTGGGCTACATCTGTTATAAGTTGATGAAAGCCATTGATGATTATGATATTGAAGTAATTATTACTTTGGCAGCAGTAATGGGTGGAACTGTTATTGCTCATAAATTGCATGTTTCTGCACCTTTAGCCATGGTAACAGCGGGTTTAATAGTGGGTAATGACACTGTACGATCTTCTTCTATGTCTAAAATTACTGAGAAATATGTAGACAAGTTTTGGGAATTATTAGATATTCTTTTAAATGCCATACTCTTTGTGTTGATTGGTATGGAAATGCTGGTCTTGGTTTTTGAAGGCAAATACATTATTGTAGGTTTAATTGCTATACCTATAGTGCTACTTTGTAGATATGTTTCTTTGTTTTTACCTATTAAAATTTTTGCTAAAAAGTTAGAATTTGTACCAAAAACTAATTTAATTATGACTTGGGGTGGTTTACGAGGTGGAATTTCAATTGCTTTAGCATTAGGGTTGTCAGCTGAAATGCATCGTGATTTATTTTTAGTAATTACGTATATTGTGGTAATTTTTTCTATTATAGCTCAGGGGTTAACAGTGGGTAAACTTGTCAATAAATTTAAAGCATAGAGGTCAGTATTTAAATACGTATTGATAAACCATTTTAATTAATTGATTTTTAATAGATTAAATTAATTTTGGATGTCTGTTAGAGCGCAGTCGAGAACTATTGGATTGATAAATGTAGGTTTCGACTGCGCTCAACCTGACATTCGTCCATAAATTATAAACTTATAGAAGTATCTATCTACCTACCTTTATTAAAGCATAAAAAAAGTATCAAACTTTTAATTTGATACTTTCTTTTTTATGAGATCATAATTACCAATTTTTTATTTCTTCAGCGATCTCATCTTTTGCTTTTCCATATTTTTCTTGGATTTCTCCAATTAATTTTTCTTTTTCTCCTTCAGCTTTTACTGAATCTTTATTGGTGATTTCTCCATATTTTTCTTGAAATTCACCTTTAATTTGTTTCCATTTTCCTTGATTAGTGTCTGTATTCATCATTTTTTATTTTAATTATTAATATGTATTGCTCTAAAATTCAAGATTTATTCATTCTGAATTTTATCTGCAATTTTTTTGTTTGATTTAGCTGAGGCAGTATTTGTTTGCTTCTCTAATTCATCTTTATCAACGCCATCTAATCTGTTTTTAGAGGCATCTTGATCTTTGTACTCATTATCTTTAACAGTACCTTTTAAAGGATGAAGCTCATCTTCTGGTTGATCACCCGAATTTCCTTTTGTTACATTTTCGGCACTTGCTCTTTTATGTTTATCATTCATAGTTTTATTTCATTAATTTTTCTAAGATTTTTTTCTGTAAATTATTGCTACCTTCCTTAATTTCCTTTACATCTTCAATCTTTTTACCAACTAAAATTTCTTTGTCATTATCAACTCCATCTTTTTTTAAGGTTTCAGTATTTTCTGTTTGTATGGTTTGTTCTCCTTCATTGTTTTTAGAGATTCCATCAGTTTTTTCATCAGTAAAATTTTTCTCAGTATCTTTTGCTTTCATATTACTAATTGTTGATTTTAAATTCGTTATAAAATTAAAGCAATCATGAAGTTTTGGTTAACTACATCGAATGTAATGTTAACTCATTAGCTAAATCAAACTAATACATGGTGCATTGAATATATGTGCTATACTGATATTTATCATATATAAATTCTACAAAAAACACGTACTTAGCTGTTATACAATCTTTTTACTTATGGGATCACAATCGATTATTGCTATTAAAACACAAAAAGATCGTAAAGACTTTATCCAAAATTTATTAAATGATATTGAAGCATTCGAGTATATGCTACAGCACAATTTGTTTGAAACGGGTATTGCAAGAATAGGAGCAGAGCAAGAAATTTGTATTGTTGATAAAGATTATAGACCTTCTATCAAAGCCTTAGAAATTCTTGAAAAAATAAAAGATGAACATTTTACCACAGAGTTAGCCCTTTTTAATTTAGAAATTAATTTAGATCCGTTTGAATTGAAGAATACTTGTTTTTCTGAGCTTGAACAGCAACTTACCCTACTTTTAGAGAAAGGCTATAAAGTGGCTAAAGCCACAGAAAATAATAAATTATTGCTTACAGGCATATTACCAACACTAAGAAAAAAAGATTTAATTTTTAAAAACATTACCCCTTTTAAGCGTTATAAAACCTTAAATAATGTGATGAGAAAGATAAGAGGAAAAGATTTTAAATTATATATGCAGGGTGTTGATGAACTTATTGTAAATCACAAATCGATTTTATTTGAGGCGTGTAACACCAGTTTTCAGGTGCATTTACAAATCAGCCCAAAAGAAGCCATTGATAAATACAACTGGTCACAAGCCATTGCAGGTCCTTTATTAGCTATAATGACCAATTCTCCCTTACTTTTAGGCAAAGAATTGTGGAGCGAAACAAGAATAGCGCTGTTTCAACAAAGTGTAGATTTAAGAAATAAAGGCCACATATCTAGAGAGCAAAAATCTAGAGTTTCTTTTGGTACAGATTGGGTAAAAGAATCAATTTTAGAACTTTTAACAGATGATATTTCTAGATACGAACCTATAGTAACTTCTCAATTTACTGAAGATTCTCTAAAGGCCGTAAAAAATGGAATTATGCCCAAACTTAAGGCGTTAAATTTACATAATGGCACCTTATATAAATGGAATAGGCTTTGCTATGGTGTTCATGAAAACGTGGCGCATTTGCGCATCGAAAATAGGTATATTCCTTCAGGACCAAGTGTTAAAGACGAAATTGCAAATACCTTATTATGGATTGGGGTAATGCAAGGAATGCCAAAACAGTACGAAAAAATTTGGACTAAGATGCCTTTTCATGATGCTAAAGGAAACTTTATAAACGCTGCAAGAACAGGTATTAACAGTTATTTTTCTTGGTTCGGAAAAGGCATTTCTGCTAAGAAACTATTAGAACATATTTTAATACCCATGGCTAAAGAAGGCTTGTTAAAATATAAGGTGAATGAAGCTGAAATCGATTATTATTTAAATATCATTCAAAAAAGAATAGACAAAAGTACCACAGGAAGTAAATGGTTAATTAGAAATAAACGTAAACTAAGAAAAGAGGTTTCTAGGTACGAAACCAACGTTATTTTAACAGAACATACGTATAAAAATCAAGCGTTAAACATCCCTGTTGCTGAATGGAAAGCTATTGATTTTCATAAAAATAATATTGATAATAAGTATGATAAAGTGTATAAAATTATGTCTACAGAGTTGTTTGTGGTTCATGAAAATGATGTTTTACAGTTGGCATTTAAAATCATGGAATGGAAAAACATTCGTCATATTCCTGTTGTCAATTCAAAAAATAGTGTTGTGGGGGTTATAGAAAAGAAAAATTTAGAAAGTGTAAATTTTTCTTCCCATCAATTTAAAAATAAAATTGCCAAGCATTTTATGAATAAAAACTTTAATATTGTGCATCCAGAAGCATCGTATCATAAAGTAAAAAAAATCATTACATCGTCTACTACTTCTTGCATTATAGTCGTTAAAGATCAAAAATTAGTAGGAATTTTTACGAAAAGTGATTTTGATAAAATTGAAGAAACAAAAAAGGCACATGACAGCACCATTTGAAATTGAATCTTTTACTAAAAAAATTTCTGTTCAAAGAGTTTTAGGAAAAATAACTGGTAAAAAAAAGGGGCCAACAGTGCTTGCTTTTGGTGGTATTCATGGTAATGAAAGAGCGGGTATAAATGCATTATTAAACGTTTTTGAAACCATTAAGGCTGATACTATTTTAGTACAAGGTAATTTTTATGGAATAGCAGGGAATTTAAATGCCCTATCAAAAAATATTCGTTTTGAAAAAGTAGATTTAAATAGAATTTGGACCAAAGAAGCCATCTTAAAATTGCATTTAGAAGATACTTTTGATGAGGAAACTCTTGAACAAAAAGAAATTTATCACCTAATAAAATCGATTTTAGAAACAGAAAAAGGTCCTTTTTATTTTTTAGATTTACATACAACATCAGCAGCAACACAACCTTTTATCACCATTAGTGATTCTTTAAATAATAGAAAATTTACGGCTAATTTTTCTATACCAACCATACTTGGTATTGAAGAATTTTTGGATGGCCCTTTACTAACTTATATTAATGATTTTGGACATGTTTCATTGGGGTTTGAGGCTGGGCAACACAATGAAGAAGCTTCTGTAGCGAATTGTATTTCATTTCTTTGGTTGGCTTTGGTTGCAGCAAATTGCTTAAAGAAGAAAGATGTAAAAAAGTATAAGTTTCACAAACAATCTTTAGCCAAGTTTCATGAAACACAAGATTTTTATAAAATTGATTATAAATATACCATAAAGCCTAATGAAAACTTTAAAATGGTTGATGGTTTTGATAATTTCCAACAAATTAAAAAAAATGAACTTTTAGCTTTTTCTGATGATAAAAAAATAATGGCCAATACAAATGGTAAAATCTTTATGCCTTTATACCAACAAAAAGGCGATGATGGTTATTTTATCATTTCTAGAATTTCTAAATTTTGGTTAACGATTTCTAGAGTTTTAAGAAAATTACAGTTACATAATCTCTTAAAGCTTTTACCAGGCGTTTCATCAAGCAAAACAAATCGATATACATTAATTGTAAACCCCAAAACTGCAAAATTTTTAGCCACTGATATTTTTCATTTGTTTGGATATCGAAAAAAAGTTAAAAAGAATGACAAATTGCATTTTATAAAACGAGATCGAAAAATAACGGATTTTCTATAATTTATTGTTTTGCTCTTTCAATAATTTTTTCAGGCAGTGCTTTTTTAGCTTTTGCGCCCATTTTCTTTAATTTCTCTACACTTGTAATGATATTTCCTCTTCCTTCAACAAGTTTGTTCATGGCATTAGAATACTCTTTTTTACTGTCATCAATACGTTTTCCAATACCAATTAAATCTGCTAATAAACCATTAAATTTATCATACAAAGCACCTGCTTGTCTTGCAATTTCTAAGGCATTTCTTTGCTGTTTTTCGTTGTTCCACATAGAATCTATAGTACGTAAAGTAGCTAAAAGAGTAGAAGGGGTTACAATAACAATATTCTTTTCAAAAGCTTTGTTATACAGGTGATTATCTGCATTTAATGCCACAGCGAAGGCAGGTTCAATTGGGATAAATAATAACACAAAATCAGGAGATTCTATTTGATACAAATCTTCGTATTTCTTTTCTGATAATTGTTCTATATGTCGTTTTAAAGAATTAATATGATCTTTCAAAAATTGTGCTTTTACGGTTTCATCATCTTCATTAATAAATTGCTCATAAGCTGTTAATGAAACTTTAGAATCTACAATCATTTTTTTGTTGTCAGGCAAATGAATCACAACATCTGGCAATACTCTTTTGCCTTCTTCTGTGGTAAAGCTTTGCTGTACAAAATACTCTCTATCTTTCTCTAAACCCGATTTTTCTAAAACACGTTCTAACACCAATTCGCCCCAATTTCCTTGCATTTTACTATCACCTTTAAGGGCTTTGGTTAAATTCAATGTGTCTTTACTCATTTGCTGATTCAGTTCTTTTAAACCTACGATTTGCTGACGTAAAGCTGCATGATAATCGATACTTTCTTTATGCGTTTTATCAACCTTATCTTCAAAAACCTTTATTTTTTCTTGTAAAGGATTTAAAATATTTTTGATGTTTTCTTTGTTTTGCTCCGTAAATTTATTGGACTTTTCTTCGAGAATTTTATTGGCTAAGACTTCAAAATCATTGGTAAATTTCTTTTGTAGTTTTTCAACTTCAGCTTTATGTTCTTCTAATTTGATTTGTAAGGTTTTAATTTCTGAATCTTGACGTGTATTTAACCTCAATAAATCTTCTTTTTCTTGCTGGCTGTTTTTAAGTTCTTTTTGAAGTTCTATATAATTATTTTCAACCATATCTTTAGAGTGTTGTACTAAACTAACACGTTCTTCTAAAGTAGATTTCTCTTTTTCTACATGGGTTTTTTCTTTTTCGAAATTTAATTTTGATAAGATTTTTCCGATATAAAAACCTATCAAACTAAAAATCAATGCTATGATAATATAAGCTACAATCTCATTCATATTATAAATTTTAATAGTGTAAAAGTAGTGAATATTATATTTTTTTTATGACGAATAGCTAATTTGATACATCGAAAAATTATTGTTCTAATAAATTAAAATAAGTTATAATTCAAAAATAAATAATCCTTAATTTCGTTGATTCATTAAAATATCAATGAAAAAAGTAGCAGGTTTTATCTTATTCACAATTTTAGGTTGGAAATTTAAAGGAGATTTTCCTAAAAACATCAAAAAATATGTGATCATTGCAGCTCCACATACCAGTTGGGTAGATTTCCCTATTGCCATTTTAGCAAGAATGGCATCTGGTGTCATGGTTAATTTTATTGGTAAAGATTCTTTGTTTAAAGCGCCTTTTGGATTCTTTTTTAGGGCGCTAGGAGGTACCCCTGTAGATAGAAGTAAAAGCGAAAACTTGGTAGATGCTATTGTGCAAATTTTTAATGCCAAAAAAGAATTTCGCTTAGGTTTATCACCAGAAGGAACCCGAAAAAAAGTAGAAAATTGGAAAACAGGATTTTATTATATTGCCAAAGGTGCAAATGTGCCTATAGTTATGGCAACCTTAGATTTTGAAAATAAACAAATACATTTTTCTGAACCTTATTACACCACAGCAAATAATGTGCAAGATTTTACGTATTTTAAAGGGTTTTTCCTTAATATAAAAGGGAAAAACCCTGAGTTATCCTAATTAATTTCTTTAAGTTACTAAGAAAAGTTACTTTTATATTACATTTCTTTTGAGTGAAATATAGGGATTTTTTGCCATAAAGAAATGCATAGTGTTTCATTGTTACAAATTGTTACAACTAGGTCTCCAAAAAGCAATTTTTGGAGATTTTTTTGCTACAACAACATACAACTTACCTATATTTTTGTGCTACTTTTTTAGCAATACCTACAATCACTTCAGTAGCTTTTATCATCGATTCCACAGGTACATACTCAAAACGACCATGAAAATTATGACCACCAGCAAAGATATTTGGGCAAGGCAAGCCTTTAAAAGATAATTGAGAACCATCTGTCCCCCCACGAATTGGTTTAATTAAGGGTATTATGCCAATTTCTTGCATTACTTCTTCTACAATATCCACAATATGTAGTACTGGCACTATTTTTTCTTTCATATTAAAATATTGATTTTCAATTTCAACACTGACCACTTCTTTTTGCCAACGCTGATTAATATCAGCAGCAATTCTTTGCATTAAGAATTTCCTTTTTTCAAAAAGGTCTAAATCATGATCTCTAATAATATATTCTAAAACGGTTTTTTCTACATCACCTTTTATATCATGCAAATGAAAAAAACCTTCGTAATTATCGGTTTTTTCAGGAACTTCTTCAGATGGCAACGCAGTCATAAACTCATTGGCAATTCCTATGGCATTGATCATTTTCCCTTTTGCATAACCAGGATGTACCATTTTGCCTGTTATGGTTACAATGGCTGATGCCGCATTAAAATTTTCATATTCTAGCTCGCCTATCTGGCTGCCATCCATGGTATATGCCCAAGCTGCGTCAAATTTATCCACATCAAATAAATGCGCACCTTTGCCTACTTCTTCATCTGGTGTAAAGCAAATTCTAATTTTTCCGTGTTTGATTTCTGGATTATTGATTAAATATTCCATTGCAGACACAATTTCTGTAATTCCTGCTTTGTCATCTGCTCCCAACAAAGTTGTACCATCTGTGGTAATTAAGGTTTGTCCTTTATATTGTAGTAAATCATCAAAATAATTTGGAGATAAAACAATATTTTGTTCTTGGTTTAGAATAATGTCTTTTCCATCATACTTTTCAATAATTTGTGGTTTTACGTTGGCACCTGTAAAATCTGGACTCGTATCTATATGCGAAATAAAACCAATAGTAGGTACTTCAAAATCAATATTACTGGGCAAAGTTGCCATCAAATAACAATTTTCATCAAGTTCAACTTCAGCCAAACCAATCGATTTTAATTCCTGTTCTAAAAGTTTTGCCAAATCCCATTGTTTTGCAGTACTAGGAAAAGCAGGATTGTTTGGATCTGATGTTGTATCTATCGTTACGTATTTTATAAAACGTGCTGTTATTTGTTGTTGATTTATCATATTTATTTTTTTAATGCTGTAATCGTTTTTTGTTTTTCGTCCATTGAACTTCGTTCATCGTGTTTCGTTCATCGTTTTTCGTCCATCGTGTTTCGTTCATCGTTTTTCGTCCTTCGAATTTCGTCCATCGCACATCGTCCATCGTTTTTTGAACTTCGTTTTTCGACCAACGAGAATCGACCAACGAAAATCGACCAACGAGAATCCACCAACGAAAATCGAACAACGAACAACGAACAACGAACAACGAACAACGAACAACGAACAACGAACATCCTACAAATACCTACTCCCTTCTTTATACACTTGCACACCCGCTTTCAACATTTTTTTGAGCTTACGAGAGGGTTGGTAATTGATATTAAATTTTTTAATATTTTTTTTAGGAGACAATTCGGCTGGTGTTGAGGCAGCCACACTTTGCAAGCCCATTTTAAATTTACCCACATCTCCCATATCTATGGTATAACCATCTTGTAGATAAAAATCCATTTTTATACCGAGTGCAATCAAAACCGCTTGCACATCTACTTGATGCAAACTACACTCGTTACTAATATCGGCACTTAATTTTTCTAAGTCTATGGTACCTTTACTAATAGCCTGAATTATGTATTGTGGAGTGTTGTTTTGTATGCTATTATTTCTTTTGTTAATTCTGTATTGTAAAGCCATTTTTTGTATATTTGATTTATGCTGATTTTAAAGGGCATTTTTCCTATTATTTACCCTGTTCTCAAATATACTACAAAATCTATAAAAACTATCTAGTACATTCATTGTAAAATACTAGTAGTTTTGTGTATAAATACTACATTATTTACAAAAATGTCTTTATCGCTTGTATAAAAACTATGGTAACTTTGTGCAAAAAGTATCAATACTTTTCCAAGTTGCATCAAGGTGCATGTGCTACTGCGTCTTGATGTATGTGCTATTGCATACGGATGCGTGTGGGGTTAAAGCTTGATATTTTTTGTGTTTGTTATGTAAGGGTTGTCGGATTCTGTTATATTTTTATAATATTATTTATAGACTATGAAATTAAACTTTAAAGAGGTCAGTATTTAAATACTTATTGGTAAACCATTTTAATTAAATGATTTTTAAGAGATTAAATTAATTTTTGATGTCTGTTCGAGCGCAGTCGAGAACTATTGGATTGAAAATATAGGTTTCGACTGCGCTCAACCTGACATTCGTCCATAAATTATAAATTTATATAAGTAACTATCTACTGACCTTTAAAACTTTAAAAAGAAGTAGAGCTAATTTCGATGAATATGTAAGGAATATTTACAGAGTATTAATGACAAGAGGTATGAAAGGTTTTATGTATATTTTGTAAATAAAGAAGTAGAAAAATTATTTTAGAAAACGTTTGTTTAAAAAAGTTTTTAAAAATTTAACTTGGTATTTTAATTAACTTACCAATCTTATATGCATTAAAATACAGATAATCACTACAAAAAGATACAGCTATTGACTACAAAATTGCTGTTATGTAAAATATGATAAGTAACAAGATAAGTATATTTACAAGTTGCCATTAATACAAAAAACTTTGCGGATTGAATAATTTGTACTAACTTTGTAATTACAAATAGAAAGTTATGGAAATAGCAATTATAAAAATCGGAAATTCTAAAGGTCTGCGTTTAAGTAAGACTATTTTAGAAAAGTACAACATAAAAGACAAAGTAGAAATGATTTTGGAAAAAGGACAAATAATCCTTAAACCAATTAGTAGTCCGAGAAAAAATTGGGGAAAAGCTTTTGAAGAAATGCGTGAGAATAATGACGACCGATTATTATTCAATGATGTGTTTGAAGACGAAAATTTTGAGGAATGGAATTAGAACAGTATTCAATCGTACTCGTAAATCTTGACCCAACTATTGGTAACGAAATCAAAAAGACAAGACCTTGCGTAATTGTTTCACCAAACGAAATTAATAAGTTTTTAAGAACAATCGTAGTTTCACCAATGACCACGAACTTGAAAAACTATCCGACCAGAATTAAAGTAAAGCACAACGGAAAAAAAGGAATGATTGCAATTGACCAAATTCGGACAATCGACAAATCTCGGATTATAAAAAAGTTTGACCAATTATCGAAATCTGAAATACAGAAATGTAAAGATATTATCAAAGAAACTTTTGTGGATTAAAACTGAATTTTGAATAAAAAACGAAAAGTACTAATGGCAACAACATATATAATTTATTGCTGTTTTTAGCTTATTTGCGAAAGTTCTCTCGAACTTTCTTGGTCAGTAATTATTTAGTAAATTAGTTGCTAAATTCACGCAACAAATCATATATAAAAACGTTGTACACAATACGTTGGACGTAAAACTATAATGAAAAAACATTTTATTTTAATGACAATTTTATCTTCTCTTTTTGGCTTCAGTCAAAATAAATTTGAAAAAATTAAAAAGCACATTATAAAATCTAATTATGATATTGAAAGTTCAGATAAATTAGAAATACTTGATTTAATAAAACCTACAGTTGGAATAAAAACTAAATCAAAAAAAGACAGTGAAATAGGAATTGGAGTTTCTAAAATTGGAGGAAATCCAGACTTGCCAAAAGATTTTAAATGGCCAAAATTTGAAAATGAATATTTGACTTTTTGCGCACAATACAATTTAAGTGAATTGAGTAAATACGATTTAAAAATAAACTTCCGAAAAATGGAATGATATATGCTTTTGTATTTATTGACCAAGATTATCCTGGATTTATGAATAAAGAATCAAGTTATAAACTGATTTATCTTGAAAACACGGAAAATATTGAAAGAATTGAATTCCCTAAAGAATACTTTTTAGAAGGTAAATTTAAACCTTTTAAAATTGAATATTTTCAATATTTCACATTACCAGATGACGAAAATTATAAACTAAAAAAGTACCAAGAAAAATATAATGACTTTGATTATTTCTATGAAAATGTAACTGAATATATTGATAATCTAACTAATCAGGAAACTGATAATTTTCATCAAATTCTTGGAGAAGATAGGTCTGTTCAATCAAGTGTAGTTTTTGACTTTGCAACAAATAAATTGGGAATTGAAACTATTGAAGATTTTGAATTAAAAAAGACTAAAATTGAGGAAATTTCAAAAAAATATAGAATACTATTACAACTAGACTGTAATGACAGAAATTCAGATTTAAGCAGATTTGGTGGAAGTGCAGTTATGTATTTTGGAATTAAACCTGAAAATTTAGATAAGAATTATATTGAAAATGTAATTATGGCTTTTCAAGGAACTTAAGAATAAAAAGTACTGTGTACAACAACATATATAATTTATTGCTTTTTTAGGCTCACTTGCGAAAGTTCTCACGAACTTTCTTTGTCAGTAATTATTTAGTAAATTAGTTGCTAAATTCACGCAACAAATCATATTTAAAAACGTCAAGCTAAATAAAAAAATAGAACATAAGAAAATGAAAAAACTTTTGACCTTTTTGATCATCGTAACGATTTTAATTGGTTGTAAAACAGAAAAGCCCTCAAGTAGTATTGTAACAACGGATATATCGAACTTTTGGATAGCATTCGACAAGATTACAGCAACTCAAGATTCAATTTTACAACATAAATTAATAGACAGCCTTTACTTTCAAAAAGGAACTCATGGTTTAAAAGCAATCAGGCAGGCAAGAAACTATAGGTCACAGGACTATATAAATGCAATTAACAACTATCCAAAATTTTGGCATTCAACAAGGGCAAATACATCGAAAGCTGAACAACTTAGCCCTGAGTTAGAAAAAGGTATTAGAAAATTTAAAGAAATCTATCCTGATTCAAAGCCTGCAAAAATCTACTTTACCATAGGAGCATTAAGAACAAATGGCACTACTTTAGATAGTTTAGTTCTTATCGGGTCGGAATTAGCATTAGCAGATAAAAATACACCAACAAACGAATTTCCAGATAACCTATCACATTTAAAAAGCTATTTCGATACAGAGCCAAGTAAAAACATTGTCTTCTTAAACATTCACGAATACATCCATACGCAACAAAAAACTACAATCGGAAATAATTTATTAGCCCAGACAGTCATTGAAGGTGTTGCAGAATTTTTAACTGAAAAAGCTTTAGCAATCAACTCACCAAACCCACAAATCAAATTTGGTAGAAAAAACGATACCGCAATTAAAGAAGCATATGTGCCTGAAATGTTTTCACCATACTTATATAATTGGATTTGGAACAGTGCTGATAATGAATTTGAAATGCGTGATTTGGCTTACTATGTAGGCTACAAGATTTGTGAAAATTATTACAATAATGCCATCGACAAAGAAAAGGCAATTAAGGAAATGATAGCGCTTGATTACAACAATGAAATCG
Source organism: Polaribacter sp. (assembly GCA_965661915.1). Lineage (GTDB taxonomy): Bacteria > Bacteroidota > Bacteroidia > Flavobacteriales > Flavobacteriaceae > Polaribacter. The sequence goes on from CBFIFR010000004.1 coordinate 16,343, forward strand.
ATTTGATTGAGTTTGTTGAAAAAGCGAGATACTTTGACGACTCCTTAAATACTTACAAAGAATTGTTTGAAAGAAGCAGACCAAGAGTAGTTGCGATTAAACCATTTGAAAACAAAAACCAAAGTGTTGATTCAAAAACAAATGAAATAACTATTATATTTTCTGAACCTATGAATCAACGTTTTAGGAATTTCGATTACGGTCCTTTGGGTGAAGATGCTCTGATGAGAATAAAAAATGTAGTTGGATGGTCAGAAGACGGAAAATCATTAACATTTGAAATAGAAGACTTAAGGCCTAATAATCAATACCAAATTACAATTGGTTCAGGTTTTAGAAATCTTAAAAGTATCCCTCTCAAAGAATACTTAATTGACTTTAAAACGAAAGCTGAATAAAGCCTATTTCTTTAGTTTTATATGCTCAATCAACGAAAAAGCGCTACAAAATCGTTGATTTACCAAAGAATCTCCATAAACTTCTGTCTTTACATAGATAAAATTAGAGGCATTTAATTGGATAAATAGATTGCAAACCTGATAGTTAAATTTTCCTTTTTTACCTTTAAACTGCATCAATAGACTTGGTTTTTCTAAAAATTTCAATTCTTTTACTTTAGTTTTAATGAGGTTTTTAGCCAAGTGCTCTTGTTCTTGTTTTAGCAAAAAGGCTTCATTAAAATTAATTTTATTTTGAATGTAAGTAACATCTAACAAAACAGTTTCCGTTAATTGTTTTGTGGTGTCTGCTGTGTATATGGAAGATTGAACTTTATCTGTATATAAATTTGTTTTCCAATGTTTTGGTAGCTCAATGGAGAATAAATTTTTAACATCATCTACATTTTCTAGGTTTGTAAAAGTTGTTGTTTTACAATCAAAATCTTTACGAATTGCGGACTTTTTATCACAAGAAAAGAATAGGAGTGAGGCTAATAGAAGATAAAAAATATATTTTGATTCAGATTTCATAGGTTTTTAAAGATTTGATTAAAAAAGACACAGATTACACAAATTACACTACAACATACCTTATAAAATTCTTCGAATTCGATTTTTTTTCTCCTTTTGGGAAATTATAAAGGGGCTTTTTAGTCTAGAACTAACTTTCCAATTTTCTCACTTCCACTTAACCAAGCTGTATTTTGATCTACAAACTGAATGGTATAATAGGTCTCTTTTGAAACTTCTGTCCAAGTTTTTCCACCATCATTAGAAAAAGAAACTCCTGTTTTACCTACAGCAAAAACTTCTTTTCCATGGGTGTTTGGTACATATTGCACACAACTTTTATAATTTGGATTTTGCTTGTCGGCTACTAATGTCCAAGTTTTACCACCATCGTTTGTAATGGCTTTATTAGCCTTATTTTCTAGTGGTTTGGCATAATTTCCTCCTATTATTATTCCGTTTTTTTTATCAGCAAAATCAATGGAATAAATCCCTTGAGGGCCATTTCCTTGAACAATTGGTGTATTGTAAATTTGCCAAGTTTGTCCATAATCTTCAGACTTTAATACCCTAGCTTTTGCTCCTCCAGAAGCAATCCAAACTGTACTGCCAATGGTTTTAATATTGGTGTTACTTGCTGCAAAAAACGCTTCACCTTCTTCAAATTTTGGTAAATTATTGCAAGATAATTTTTTCCAAGATTTTCCTCCATCACTCGTTAAAATAATTGAAGCACAATTTTCTGTAGGATCACCCACTGCAATTCCATGAATATTGTCATCAAAAAAAGTCATGGCATCGTAAAACACTTTTTCGTGTTTTTCTTTATAAACAAGATGAAAATTGCCTGCTGAGATTTGATACAATAAACCAGGATTGCCCACAGAAAGCGCAAAATACGCTTTACCATTAAATGCCACACTTCTAAAATGCGGCAAAATGGAATCTTGGTATTTTATGTTTAGTGCATTTAAAGACACACCTTGAGCTGTTTTAAAACCAACATCACCTTGAGAACCAGCATAAAACACTGTTTTTTCATCTACAGGTTCAATAGCTCTTATACTGGTATTCGCTACTTTAAATTCTTTAATATCAACAGCTATGAGTGTTCTAGGTTCATATTTTTTGGTACAAGAAATTATAAAAAGGAAAGCAAGGATTAATAGTGGTATTCTTTTCATTTTTGATTATTTTTATGAGCTAAAATAACGTATTTTAAAAGAAACCTAAGGTAGTCTTATAGATTTCTTTTTTGTAAACATTTTTTTTGATGAAAAAAGCATTGGTGATTTCAGGAGGTGGAAGTAAAGGCGCATTTGCAGGTGGTGTTGCGCAATATTTAATGAAAAAAGAGCATAGATATTACGATTTATTTGTAGGAACCTCTACAGGTAGTTTAATGGTGTCTCACTTGGCTTTAGGGATGTTAGATGAGCTGAAAAAACTTTACACCAACGTAAATCAAAAAACCATATTTAGTAACAATCCTTTTGTGATAAAAAAAGTGGATGGCGAAAAAATAGTTAGTATTAATCACTTTAATACCTTAATTAATTTTTTAAAAGGTAGAAAAACCTTTGGGGAAAGTAAAAATTTAAGAAGTTTAATTAAAGACAATATTACCAAAGAAATGTATGAGGCCATTTCTAAATCTAACAAAGAAGTTGTGGTAACTGTATCTAATTTAACAGCCAATCAAATTGAATATAAATCGAGTAATGACTGTAGTTATGCTGATTTTTGTGATTGGATTTGGGGATCTTGCAATTACGTGCCTTTTATGAGTTTACTGGAAAAAAACAAACAACAATATGCAGATGGTGGTTTTGGATCTTTAGTACCCATTAGAGAAGCCATTTTAAGAGGAGCAACCGAAATTGATGCCATAATTTTAGAAACTGAAGTTACTCAAATTAACAGGTTACATTCTAAAAATCCGTTTTCTTTGCTCTTTGATGTTTTTGATTTTATGCTTACACATGTAGAAAGGCATAACATTACCATTGGTAAATTGGCTGCGAACAATAAAAATGTAAAACTAAATTTATACTATACACCTACTGTATTGACAACGAATTCTTTGGTTTTTGATGAAACTAAAATGCGTAAATGGTGGAAATCTGGTTTTAAATACGCAAAATCTAAACGTGAAGAATTAATGAGTGAATTTAGGCCAGACGTGTTAACTGATCAGGAAATTGATGAAGGTGTTAGTGATGTTGAAAATTTAAATATTTAATTCATTATACTTTTACCAGCTTGGTTTGCTAAACGCGTTGCAATATGTAATGAAATGACTTTATTATTTTTGACAACTTCAAAAAAATATTTATAGAGGTCAGTAGATAGTTACTTAAATAAATTTATAATTTATGGACGAATGTCAGGTTGAGCGCAGTCGAAACCTATATTTATCAATCCTTATGATTTGAAACGAATGTCATTTCGACTGAAATGGAGAAATCTTAGTCTATATTTGAGATTTCTCAACTACACTGCGTTTCGTTCGAAATGACAAAAATTTGATTTTCAAGCAAATAAACCACTTTAAGCTAGAGGTTAAATTGAACTCACGTTATTTTAGTTCAACAATCATGTTATCTTTAGAAGGATATGCTAATTTTGAATTAAAAATCTCTTTTAAATTGATGTTCTTAAAAGATTTTTGAGTAGATTTTGCATTTGTGTTCATATAATTTAAAGTTTCATTCAATAATGGATCACTACGTTCACCTAAAACCCCAAGGTTACCAAAATTTTCCTGTAAAAAAACTCCTGGAAATGCTTCACTTTCAGGTACAATTCCATTTCTATAATTTACACCCTCTTTATTGCTAATTTCAAACACAATAGGTTGCATTGCATACGTGTGATTCTGTTTTAAATTAGCACCAGTTTTAGATAAATTATCAGAATCATATACAGTAATTGAACCTTCTTGTTTACCTGATGTTGTGGTACCAATTACGCGAACATCAATATAAGCGCTTAGAGAATTTATAACCAATTCAGAGGCAGACGCAGAGGCATTTGAAGTTATAAAATACACTTTAGTTAAGCCTAAACTATTCAGATTTTCTTGTAAAATTACATTGCCATTGGCGTCTGTATTTCTTATTTGATTTCTAAAATTATTAGTAAAATTATCAGCAGGGAAAGCGTCCATAATTTTATTATTCCAAACATTTTTAGAGAATAACTCCCCATTAAATTGCCCAGTAATCATACCTCCTAAATAAGTTGCAGAACTCACAAAGCCACCAGGATTATATCTTAAATCTACAATTAAATTATCGATATTTTCTGCTTTAAAATCAGCAAAAACCGCATTTAATTGTGCATCAAAGTTTGAGGCAAACTGATTGTACATTAAATACCCAATTTTTTGAGTGCCTTCTGTAATTACTTTTGCAACTGCAATAGGGTTTTCTTGAACTTCTGTTTTGGTTAAAGCAATTGTTTCTCCATTTGCAGTTGGATTTGCATTATTATAATCTGCTAAACCAATTGAAAAACTAGTGTTGCTACCAAATAATAAAGCAAAGGCGTTGTTTTCTGTTAGTTGTTGCCCATCCACACTATTAAAAATTTGACCTCGAACTACATTATTCATAGCTGCAGAAGAATTTGGAACAACATAACGTACATAACCAAAAATATTACTTGGTGTATCTCTATATCTTACCAAACCAAATTCCATTCCTGTTGATAAATTTAAACCTTGAAAAGAATTTTCTAGTTCCACATAATCATCAACAATAACAGAAAAACGATCTGTTGGTCTGTTTAATAAGTTTTCAAAGGTTTCTTCAGGTGAATTGTATTTTCTAAAAAAAGTATACAGCTCTGTTAAGTTTATGGTGTTTTCACTTACTTTAAATTTATCATCATCTAACTCTGCAACATCTTCTTGCCATAAATAGTATAAATTTAAACCTCGCCAGATAAAAAAATTAATTTCATCTTCTACAGTAACTACAAATTCTTCATCTATAGTGGTATTTAATTCATCGTCTTTTTTAGAACATGAAATAAGCAGCAATACAATTGAAAGGATACTTAGCTTAAAAAATGTTTTCATATTAATTTGTATTTGGTAAATCTTGTTGTATACATACACCATTATCTATTTCTCTCTGAATATCTATGCTGTTATACAAATATTCTACATTATTTGAGTTGCAATTACTATTAGAAACAGCGCTACCTGTAGCGATATAGTTTAAAACTCGTTGTAATATTGGGTCTGAATCTTCTCCCAAAACACCCAATTCAATAGCATTTTCTTGTAAACAAAGGTCTATGTTTGGTGAAAATCCGTTTTCATAAGTTTCGTCGTTATTATTTAAGAAACTTAACACTATAGGTTGAATTGCTAAAGTATGTGTTTCATTTTTTAACTCAAAATTATAATCATCAGCATCATATAAAGTAATAGCCCCTGTATTATTTCCTGAAGTTTGGTTGCCTATAACATGGACATTAATATGTGCTTTTAAGCTGTTAATAAGTAACTCAACAGCGGAAGAACCTGTAAAATTATTTCCATTTAAAATGATATAAACCTCAGTTAAATTCAAGCTTTCAATAGGTGTTGTTTCATTTAACATTGTTGGGAATTTTGTTTGCAAAGCATCTGGTTGATTTTCTAAAAACCAAGTCTGCGCTTTTGTATTCCATTCTTCCTTAATAATGGTTTCATCAGCAAATTGGCCAGTAAGCATACTCGACAGTTGTGCTATGTTTTTTGCAAAACTTCCACCACCAATATTATAGCGTAAATCTAAAATTAATTGGTTTACAGACTGATTTTTAAAATTTAAAAAAGTAGTATTTAAATCATTGATATAATTTGTGGAAAAATCGTTGTTATACATTACATAACCAATAGTGTTTGCGCCATCAGAAATTACTTTTTCTAGATGAATTGTAGGATGTGTATAGTTTTTCTTAACCAACTCAACAACTTCATTGGTTTCAGTTACATCAACTCCATCATAAATAGCCTTTACCAATTTTAAGGTATCTTGTGTATAATTGATAAGAACGTCTTCATAATTATCAGCCCTTAAAGCAATCGTATCTTTAGCAGTATTCACAATTGCAAAAAAATAATCGCCTCTGGCAATATTTTGTGAGGCAGCATAGGAAAGTGGTAAAACATCTAAAGTAGCCCCCAATAAAGTATCGGAATTTTGCTCTTTAAATACAGTGAATTCTAAGCCATTTGTAAAACCGCTTCTAAGCGCAGGTGTTGTAATGGTAGTATAATCTTCTATTAAAGTCGATTTTAGATCTCCAGGTATTACTAAACTATTAAAAAGTCGATTATAATCTGGGAAGCCACTTAAAAATGTGTTTAATTCTTGATCAGAACTAAATCTTCTGTCAGCTAAATTTTCAACTTGATCTTGATGCAAATAATAAGCGTTTAAACCTTTCCACACAAAATCATGTATAATTAAGTCTTCTGGCAATTCGTAAGCATCTTTTGTGCAGTGCTGTAAAACCAAAACGATAGCCATAAAACTAAAGAAATTCACTATTTTTTTAATCATAAAATATCAAGTAAATACTGTTATTTTAACGCAAGATAAAGAGAAATAGTATTTTTTTAATCATAATTTGTAACAAAATATATAGTACCTCGTCGTAATAATGTAAACCTGATAAAAAAGAAAAGAAAATATCAGAAAAACAAGTATCACTAATGAACCAATCAGACTTTTTAAAAGTTGTTTTACCCTTTAAAGACAAAGTTTTTCGTTTAGCAAAACGATTATTAGTTTCTACAGAAGAAGCTGAAGATGCTACACAAGAATTATACTTTAAATTATGGAGAAGCAAAGAAAAGATTGAGAATTATAAGAATGTTGAAGCCTTTGCAATGACCATGACAAAAAATTATTGTTACGATCGTTTAAAAAGCAAACAAGCTAGTAATTTAACATTAGTACATAGCAATTATAAAGAGAAGGAAACGTCTTTAGATAAAAAAATGGAATATCAAGATAGTGTAAACCAAGTACACCAATTGATAGAAAATTTACCTGAAAATCAAAAAATTATTATTCAATTAAGAGATGTTGAACAGTATGATTTTGAAGAAATCTGTAAAATGGTAGATATGAAACCAACTGCAGTAAGAGTAGCATTATCTAGAGCAAGAAAAACAATACGAGAGGCATTAATTAAAAAACACAACTATGGAGTTAGCTAACATAGAAAAATTAGTAGAAAAATACGAGAATGCAGAAACAACTTTACAAGAAGAGGCAATCCTAAAAAACTATTTTACCAAAGAGGATGTTGCACCACATTTGCAAGAGTATAGTTATATGTTCACTTATTTTGCTACAACCAAAGATGAAACCTATACAAAAACGATAAAGTTAACACCTAAGAAATCGAATAAGAGAAACTTTACATGGTTTTCTATAGCAGCATCAATAGTACTTTTATTTAGTGTATTTATTGGTCAACAAGAATACCAAGAATACAAACAAAGAAAAGAAGCAGAAAGAATTTACGCACAAGTAACTCATGGATTACAATTGTTGTCTACTAATTTAAAGAAAGGAGAACAAGCAGTAGCACAATTATACATTCAAGAAACTAAAGTAAATAACGCATTAAAATAAACCAAGTAAAAATTAGTAAAACCAAGTAAACACAGAAATTATGAAAAAAATAGTAATATTAATGGCATTTATTGTAGCACCAATAGCTACAAGTGCGCAATCACTTTTCGATAGTTTAGAAGATATGGATGGTGTAGATATGGTAGTTGTTACCAAAGATGCTTTTCAGCTATTAAAAAAGTTTCAGCCTAAAGATGTCAAATCAGATGACAATGAAGTAATACAAGCCTTTGAAATGATTGGTGATTTAAAAGAACTTAAAATGTTTTCTACTAATGATTTAGATATCGCATCTACAATAGAAAACATGGTAAATACATCAATTAAATCTAAGAAATTAACCCAATTAATGAGAATTAAAGAAGATGGTTCTCGTGTTAAAATCTATGTAAAAGCTACAAGCAATAAAGATTATGTTAGTGAAGTTTTAATGTTTGTAAAAGGTATAGATAAACAAACCAAAGGTGTATCTGAAGCAATTGTATTGTCTTTAACTGGTAATATAGACATTAATAAAATGTCTGAATACACAGATAAGATTGTAAAAGAAAACAAGTAATTAACTTAAAAATGGTCGGGTTTAATTGCTTAAACCTGACCTTTTAAATAAAAACATTAAAAATGAAAAAATTAACCAAAATATGCACATTAGTTTTTTTAATGGTATTGGCAAGTTCTTGTAAAAACGAAAAATCTTTACAAGCGTATTTAGTAGATACTAGTGGAAAAGAAGGATTTTTTACTGGAGATATACCTGTAAGTTCAGTTTTATCACCAAAAGCAAACGTTTCTAATGATGTAAAAGAAACATTAAAAAGCATAAAAAAAATAAATGTAGCTTACCTGCCTAAAAAAGAGGACAATACAACTGCTTATGAAACAGAAAAAGCAAAATTGAAAAATATCTTTACTGATAATGAAGATTATAAAGACTTAATGGCTATGAAGTTTAAAGGAATGAACGTTAAAGTTTTTTACACTGGTGAAACAGAAGCCATAGATGAAGTAATTGTTTTTGGATTTGGAGATGAACAAGGAGTAGGAGTGGCTAGATTATTGGGTGAAAATATGAACCCTGCAAAAGTAATTGAAATGCTAAATAGTGTTAAAATGGATGCTAGTAGTCTTAATGGTTTCAATTTATGGGCGCTTTCAAACCAGAAGTAAAAATAGTTGCCAATAATCTTAACGGATTTAGTCCAATTTTTTAAAGAAAAATAAGAAAAACTTAATTTTATAAAAAGCTGTAATTTCTAAAGAGATTACAGCTTTTTTTTTCACTTTTGGTATACTTTTTGAATTTAACTGCTCATTAACAGCTTCTATAATCATATTTAGTATTTTTGAAGCTTGAAGAAAATGATATTTATGAAATTTCAAAAAATAATAGTTTTTTGTTTTTTGCTGATTGGTTCAATCAATTTTGCTCAAAGTAGAGCGTATAAATCAGAAAGAGAAAAAATTCATGACTTAGTTCATACGAAATTAAAAGTAGATTTTAATTTTTTAAATAAAACAATGAATGGTGAAGCTTGGATAACAGCTAAACCTCACTTTTATAGCACTAATACAATTACTTTAGATGCAAATTCTATGATCATTCAAAAAGTTACCATGAATGGCGTAGAATTGGGGTATCATTATGATGAATATGAACTCATAATCGATTTGCCAAAAACCTATCAAAAAGATGAAGAATTTACCATTTATATCAAATATATTGCGCGTCCTGAAAAAGTAAAAGATAACATTACAAAAGAAATTACAGACGATAAAGGGTTGTATTTTATCAATGCAGCGAATTTAGATAACAACAAACCAACTCAAATATGGACACAAGGAGAAACTCAAGAAAATTCGGCTTGGTTCCCAACCATTGATGCTCCAAACCAAAAAATGACCCAAGAAATTTACATTACTGTTCCAAATCAATATAAAACACTTTCTAATGGGGTTTTGGTAAATCAAACAACACAAGGAAAAAATAGAACAGATTACTGGAAATTAGCTAAAAAACATGCACCATACTTGGCTTTTATGGCAGTTGGCGAATTCGAGATAATCAACGATTTTTATAAAAATATTCCTGTAGATTATTACGTAGAAAAAGAATATGCTCCTTATGCCAAAGCTATTTTTGGGTTAACACCAGAAATGATTGATTTTTTCGCAGATAAATTAGGGGTGGAATTCCCTTGGCCTAAATACAGTCAAATTGTAGTTAGAGACTATGTTTCTGGAGCTATGGAAAATACAACAGCTGTAGTTCATGGAGAGCAAGCGTATCAAAAACCAGGGCAATTAATTGATACTAACATACAAGAAAATACAGTTGCACATGAGATTATGCACCATTGGTTTGGTAATTTAGTAACCTCAGAAAGTTGGGCTAATGTTACTTTAAATGAATCATTTGCGAATTATGGAGAGTATTTATGGAGAGAACATAAATATGGAAAAGTAGCTGCAGAAATGCATTATTTTGAGCAAGTTGAAGCCTACAAAAATGGGCAAAACAACAACAAATCTTTAGTTCGTTTTACTTATGATCAGAGAGAAGAGCTTTTTGATTTGGTAAATTACAATAAAGGTGGTGCAATACTACACATGTTACGAAAGTATTTAGGTGATAAAGCTTTTTTTACAGGATTAAAAAACTATTTAACCCAATACCAATACAAAACTGCAGAAGTACACCAATTACGTTTGGTTTTTGAAGAACTTACAGGTAAAGATTTAAATTGGTTTTTTAACCAATGGTATTATGGTGCTAATCATCCAAATATCGAAATTTCTTACGATTACAATACCTTACAAAAAACAGTTACTGTAAACATTATTCAGTTGCAAGCAGAAACCTTTCAGTTCCCTTTTACTATTGATATTTTTGAAGGTACTAAAAAAACAAGGCATAAAGTTTTTGTAGAGGCTAATGATGCTTCATTTACATTTCCTTATATTAACCAACCTAATTTAATTCAAGTTAATGCAGATAATGTTTTGGTTTGTGAAATCAATGAAAATAAAATAGTTAGTGAGTATATTTTTCAATTAAAAAATGCTGATAATTACGCACACAGAAGAGAGGCGCTCATGCAAATACTTGGTAAGCAAGACGATAAAGATGTTTTTAATGCAGTTGAAGGCGCTTTGAACGATGAATCTTATAAAATTAGAATTTTAGCACTCCAAAAAATTGACTTAATCAATAAGTTTTCTAAAAAAGATGCTATCAGAAAAATTATGCAGTTGGCCAACAACGACCCCAAAACATTAGTGCAAGCAGAAGCTATACATACTTTAGGTAAATTAACAGACCCTGAGTTAAAACCAATTTTTGTAGAAGCACTAAATAGCAAGTCGTATTCGGTTTTAGGCAAAGCTTTGGTGTCTATGTATTATGTTGATAAAGAGTTAGCCATAAAAAAGTCTAAAGAATTACCAGATGAAGTTCGTAAAATTTTGGCAACACCATTAACGCAAATTTTCATCGAAGAAAAAGACGAATCTGAATTACCTTTTATTGCAAAATCTGTAATTTCTGGGATGTTTTTAACCAATGATGATACAACCAAAGGTTTATATCAAAAAGCGTTTCAACAAATTTCAGAAAGTAATAATACAGAGGCCATACAAAATGTAGTGGAAGATATGGTTGTAAAAGGGAATCAATTTAAAGGGTTTAATTTTGATAAGGTGGTTATTAACTTAATGCGAAATATGATCAATGATCAGAAAAAAACCGATAACAGTAATAAGCAACGAAATATAGAAATTATTAAAACGGCTATGGCTAAATTGTTGTAAATTTTAAATTCATCTTAATAATTATTGCATATGTTTGCCTAAAAACTCGCAAATGGCAATGCATACTTTAGAGGATTTAAAGTCTGGTAAATTAAAAGGTTTACAAAGAGTTAATATATCTTGTGGGCTCACCGAGTTTCCAAAAGAAATATACTTGTTATCAGAATCACTAGAAATTTTAGATTTAACTAACAATCACTTAACAGCATTACCTAAGGAAATAGTTCAATTAAAAAATTTACGAACTATTTTTAGGAAATAACAAGTTTACTGAATACCCAAAAATACTTGCAGAGCTTCCTTTATTGAGTATGATTGGCCTTAAATCTAATCAAATTCATACCATTCCAGAAAATGCTTTTCCGCCTTTATTAAGATGGTTAATTTTAACGAATAACAAGTTAAAAGAGCTTCCAAAAAGTATTGGGAATTGTAAATATTTACAAAAATTCCCAGTGGCTGGTAATGCAATTGAAGAATTACCGATAGAAATGGCAAACTGCCAAAATTTAGAATTACTTAGAATTTCATCAAACAAACTCAAAACAATTCCTGATTGGTTATTTTCTTTACCAAAATTATCTTGGGTTGCATTTGATGGAAATCCGGCTACCTATACTATGCAATTACATAATGAAATTGCGTCTTACCATTGGAAGGAATTCATCATTAACGAAGTATTAGGGCAAGGAGCATCAGGTGTAATTTCTAAAGCACATTGGGTTACTAAAAACAAAGCTGTTGCCATAAAAGTGTTTAAAGGCGCTGTTACCAGTGATGGCTTACCAGAAGACGAAATGAAAGCTTCAATTGCTGCTGGTAAACATAAAAATCTAATCCCGATTTTAGGGAAAATAAAAAACCATCCAGAAAATAGAAACGGTTTATTAATGGAACTCATTACTCCAGATTTTACCAACTTAGGAAATCCACCTAGTCTAATTTCTTGTACTCGAGATACTTTTAATCAAGAAGCCTCTTTTACATTAAATACAATCCTAAAAATTGCTGCAGAAATGGCTTCAGTGTCAGCTCATTTGCACAGTAAGGGTATTAATCACGGAGATTTATATGCGCATAATATTTTAATTAATGAAGCATCAGAAATTCTTTTTGGTGATTTTGGTGCAGCTACTTTTTACGATTCAACTTCTTTATTAGCCAAGAATATAGAACGAGTAGAAGTTAGGGCTTTTGGTTGTTTACTAGAAGATTTATTGGTTTTGGTGGATAAATCAGAAAGTAAAAATTCTTTATATTTAGATTTAGAAAAACTAATAAAACATTGCTTTGCTTTTGATGTTAAAAATAGACCAAGTTTTAATGAGATAGTAAAAGAATTGTCTGCGAATAAAAATAGATAATCATTTAACGATTCATAAATTAACATTTGCAGATTCAATTTCTATTAAGCTTTGAAATTAAATAATAGCTTACTTCATATACTCATCAAAACTACCATCATTGTAAAAAACAACAATTCTTTGAATTTCTTTTTGCTTCTTTTCAACTGAATTAGAAAATAGAGTAGGTGTGTTTTCTGAGATTGATTTTACTTCTTTTTTAGGAAAATTTCCTTTTCCATTTAACAACCACTCGATATCAACTTCATGAAATGTAGAAGTAATTTTTAGTACAAAATCTAAACTAGGCTTATTTCTACCTGATAAAATATGTGAGATGCTCGATCGTTGTACAGCAATTTTATCAGCAAAAGCAGCAGCCGATAATTCATAATATTCCATCAATAATTTTATTCGTTTAGAAAATGCAGTACTGTTTAACATTGTAAAAGTCCATTATGTTACAAATGTAAAAAAAAGAAAAAACAGCATCCAACACGCGTAATCATATAAATAGTAATTCATGATTTTTAAATTAAATAAATAATTTAATTAATAACATTTAATCAACTAATATTAAACCTTATAAAAAATATTTTTACTAATTTAATGTTAGCATATTCTTTATCGGTTTTACAACAATTAAACTGGTTTACAAAAGTAATTTATCGATAGTTTTAAGTGGTTTACGTATGTAATAATTAATTCATTTTTATATAAAATTACAGTTGTAGCGTAATCATCAATAGTGTAAATTTGTAGCATCAAATAGCAACATCTGTGGATATTTTATCACCAAAAATTTTGAAGGACATTTTTAAAGCGCAAAAAGAAATTGCTCTTTTTGGGAAGTGGATAACTTTAAACGATATTGAAAGCTTGTTTCAAAAACATCAAAGCAGTTTTCAAATCAAACAACTTGGTTTTTCTGAACAACAACAACCAATTTATTCTTTACAAATTGGTTCTGGACCAAAGAAAATTTTATTATGGTCTCAAATGCATGGAAACGAAAGCACAGGTACAAAAGCCTTATTTGATGTATTTAATTGCTTTTCAAATGATAATCATACTATTTTTAAAAGTATTTTACAGGAATGTACCTTATTGTTTATACCTATGCTAAATCCTGATGGTGCACAAGCATACACAAGGGTTAATGCCAATAAAGTTGATTTAAATAGAGATGCTGTTGATAAAATTGCCAAAGAAAGTAAATTATTAAGAAAAACTTTAGAAGAATTTAATCCTCAGTTTTGTTTCAATTTGCACGATCAAAGAACTATTTTTGGTGTAGAAGGCACTAAAAACCCAGCAACTATTTCATTTTTAGCACCATCTGAAGAAGAAACAAGAGCTTTGACTAAGGGTAGAAAAGAAACTATGAATGTTATTGTGGCTATGAATAGCGTATTACAAAAAATGATTCCGAATTTTGTGGGTAGGTATACAGATGAGTTTTACCCAACAGCTACAGGAGATAATTTTCAAAAATTAGGGTTCAATACTATTTTAATTGAATCGGGTCATTATCCAGAAGACTATACAAGAGAAATCTCAAGAGAATATACTTTTTATGCACTAATTCAAGGGCTTTATCATATTGCTAGCAGTAGTGATTTTAGCAATTACAAACCCTATTTTAGCATTCCAAATAATGCAAAAGTTTTTTATGATGTTATCCATAGGTATACAAATTCCAAACAAGATACTGCATATCAATATCAAGACACTATAGTTCAAGGCAAATTTGTATCACATTTAGATAAGATTGATGGTGAAAACAGCCTTAATCAGAAAATAGGACACATCGAAATCGTTTTCGATAACGAAATTAATTAAGTATTTATCATTTTTTTACTTGTTTAATTAAATTTAATTTATAAATTTGTTTCTATAATTGAATAATACTTAAAAATGAAAAAATTTATCTTAGACGAAATTGATCATCAGATTTTAGATATTTTAATAGAAAATGCTAGAACTCCATTTACTGACATTGCAAAACAACTACTTGTATCTGCTGGTACTATTCATGTACGCGTTAAAAAAATGGAGGATGAAGGTATCATTCAAGGTTCTACACTAACATTAAATTATGAAAAAATGGGCTATTCATTCATAGCGCATGTTGGTATTTATTTAGAAAAAACCTCAATGACTCAGAATGTTATAGAAAATTTAAGGAGAATACCAAATGTTACTGTAGCTTACGTAACCGCAGGTAAATATAATATTTTCTGTAAAGTAAGAGCAAAAGGTACAAATGATGCTAAAGATATTATTTATCAAATAGATGATATACCTGGAGTAAATAGAACAGAAACTATGATTGCTCTAGAAGAAAGCATTAATGATAAAAAACGTATGATGCATGCAATTTTTGCTGAATTATAAGAGATTATAACATCCATATAAAAATCCTTATCACTAAAAATGATAGGGATTTTTTTATGGAATAAAGTTGTTTATCTGTATGTTTGTTATTGTGAAATTGGTAATTTATGACTCCAAATATTGAGTATAATTTAAAGTCTGATTTAGATAACGCACTTTTATTAAATTTATATAAGTGTATGCTAAAACCTCGTTTGATAGAGGAAAAAATGCTCATTTTATTACGTCAAGGAAAAATTAGCAAATGGTTTTCTGGTATTGGGCAAGAAGCCATTGCTGTGGGTGTAACTTTAGCTTTACAGAAAGACGAATATATTTTACCCATGCATCGTAATTTAGGGGTTTTTACAAGTAGAGATATCCCTTTAAATCGTCTTTTTGCTCAATGGCAAGGAAAGCGCAATGGGTTTACCAAAGGAAGAGATAGAAGTTTTCATTTCGGAACTCAAGAATTTAAAATTGTGGGTATGATTTCGCATTTAGGTCCTCAATTAGGTGTAGCAGATGGAATAGCCTTAGCCAACAAACTAAAAAATAATCATAAGGTTTGTGCTGTTTTTTCGGGTGAAGGAGGCACTAGCGAAGGTGATTTTCATGAAGCGTTAAATGTAGCTTCTGTATGGAACCTGCCTGTTTTGTTTTGTATTGAAAATAATGGTTATGCTTTATCTACACCAACATCAGAACAATTCAATTGCATAAATATTGCAGATAAGGGTACAGGCTATGGTATGGAGAGTCATGTTATAGATGGTAATAATATTATTGATGTGTATACAAAGATTGATGCACTTGCAAAGAGTGTTCGAAAAAATCCAAGGCCAATTTTATTAGAATTTAAAACCTTTAGAAGGCGAGGTCATGAAGAAGCAAGTGGCACAAAATACGTACCTAAAGATTTGATGCAATTTTGGGAACAAAAAGATCCCTTAACAAATTTTGCTGATTTTTTAAAAACCAAATCAATATTAACAACAGCAAGTGAGAAACACTTTACAGACCAAATAAATAACGAAATTAACGAACATTTACAATTGGCTTTTAACGAAGAAGAAATTATACCAAATTTAGAAACCGAGCTAAAAGCTATTTTTAAACCTTTTAGTTTTAAAGAAATACAAGCTTCGTCAACTAAAAAAAATATTCGTTTTGTAGATGCTATTACTGAAGCTTTGCAATTATCAATGAAAAAACATGCAGACCTGGTCATCATGGGGCAAGATATTGCTGAATATGGAGGTGTTTTTAAAATAACAGATGGTTTTGCTGAAAAATTTGGCAAAGAGCGTGTAAAAAATACACCCATTTGCGAATCTGCGATTGTAAGTACTGCTTATGGTTTGTCTGTTAATGGTATGAAAGCAATGGTAGAAATGCAGTTTGCAGATTTTGTTTCTTCTGGTTTTAACCCGATTGTTAATTTATTGGCAAAATCTCATTATAGATGGAATCAAAATGCAGATGTAGTGATACGAATGCCTTGTGGAGCAGGAGTTGGAGCAGGGCCTTTTCACAGCCAAACTAACGAAGCTTGGTTTAGCAAAACACCAGGTTTAAAAGTAGTATATCCTGCATTTCCTCAAGATGCCAAAGGTTTATTAATTACTGCAATTAATGATCCAAATCCAGTTTTGTTTTTTGAACATAAGGCCTTATATAGAAACGTTTATCAAGATGTTTCTGAAGCTTATTATACTTTAGAATTCGGTAAAGCCAATCTCTTAAAAACAGGAAAAAATATGACTTTAATTGGTTATGGAGCAAGTGTACATTGGATTTTAGATGCATTAAAAATTCATCCAGAAATTTCTGCAGATGTTATTGATTTAAGAACATTACAACCACTAGATACTGAAACAATTTATACTTCTGTCAAAAAAACAGGTAAGGCATTAATTGTACAAGAAGATTCTTTGTTTGGTGGAGTTTCTAGCGATATTTCAGCATTAATTCACGAAAATTGTTTTGAGTTTTTAGATGCCCCTGTTCAAAGAGTTGCTAGTTTAGATACTCCTATACCGTTTCAAAAGCAACTAGAAAAACAATATTTAAGTAAAAGTAGGTTGGTAGAAGAAATGCTAAAATTATATAAATATTAATTTTTATTTAGATTAAATCTAAATATATTTGTCGCTTCAAAATTAGAACAATGAAAGTTACAAATAGAAGTTTACACAGAGATTTTGCCTATTTTTATGTAGGTTTAATTATTGCATTCTCTTTTTCAGGGATTATATTAAACCATAGGCAAGATTGGTATCCAATGAATTATACTTTTGATAGTAAAGAAGTTACACTTCAACTTCCAGAAAATCAAAAAGAAATTACCAAAGAATTTTTAATAGCAAAAACTAAAGATTTAGACGCTGAATATGATAGTCATCGCATTCGAAATGGAGCTTTACGAGTATATTTTAAAGATAATGGGATATTAGATATGAAATTATCTGAAACAATAGGAACATTAGAGTTTAAAAGAAAAGTGCCGTTAATAGGTCATACCATGTATTTGCATAAAACAACCAATAAATTTTGGATTTGGTATTCAGATATATTTGGTGCTGCTATGTTATTGATTGCAATTACAGGAATATTAATTCCTGCTGGTAAAGATGGTTTTAGTAGAAGAGGTTGGAAATTAGCTGCACTAGGTCTTATTTTCCCGCTTTTATTTCTAATCTTTTTTCCTTAAATTGTATTTTTAGATTTTAAAAAAACTTTAAAACCAATGAAAAACAAACAAATCATCTTTAAAAAACGTCCAGTTGGGGTGCCAGATGCTGATACTTGGCAATTAGAAACAAACCCTATTCCTGAACTAAAAGAAGGAGAGGTTTTAATAGCACAACATTATATTTCTTTAGATCCTGCAATGAGAGGTTGGATGAATGATACCAAATCATACATTCCTCCAGTTGCTATTAATGATGTTATGAGAGCTGGTTCAATTGGTAAAGTCATTAAAAATAATGGAAACCCTAAATTTGAAATTGGTGATGTAGTTACGGGTTGGGGTGGTGTACAACAATATCTTGTAACTAATGGTGATGGTTGGTACAAAGTAGATACACGTTTGGCAACAATGCCTAAATATATTGGTGTTTTAGGGATGCCAGGAATGACTGCTTATTTTGGTATTACAGAGGTTGGTAAAATTAAACCAAGTGATATTGTTTTAATTTCTGGAGCAGCAGGTGCTGTAGGCAGTGTTGTTGGACAAATTGCAAAAATTAAAGGCTGTACTGTTATTGGTATTGCTGGCGGACAAGAAAAATGCGATTATTTAATAAATGAATTGGGTTTTGATGAGGCTATTGATTATAAATCAGAAAATATATATTCGGCTTTAAAGAAAAAATGCCCAAAAGGCGTAGATGTTTATTTTGATAATGTTGGTGGAAAAATTTTAGATGCAGCTTTAAGTAAATTAAGGATGCATGCAAGAGTGGTAATTTGTGGTGCAATATCGCAATACAATAACAAAACAAGAATAGATGGACCAAGTAACTATTTATCGTTGTTAGTTACGCGATCTACAATGCAAGGCATGGTGGTTATGGATTATGCCAAAAACTTTGGTGAAGCCGCAAAACAAATGGGACTTTGGATGCAAGAAGGCAAAATAAAATCAAAAGAAGCTATTTATGAAGGCATAGAAAACTTTCATGAAACCTATAATCGTTTATTTTCTGGCGATAAAAAAGGCAAATTAGTTTTAAAAGTGATTGAAAACTGATGGAATTACAGCATTTTTTTCAATGTCCTTATTGTTGGGAAGATATTTCAATGATTTTAGACGCCAGTGTAAGGCAGCAAACCTATATAGAAGATTGTGAGGTTTGTTGCAATCCTATAGAAGTTTCACCAACTTTTGAAAGTGGCGAATTGATCGGATTTGATTCACAATCTATTGAGCAGTAAATAATTATAAAAGTGGATTTTTCCAATTAAATTCTTTAAACAAAGCAATCCAATCTTTTGGAAAAGAAGCTTTTAAAACAAGTTTCTCTGTTGTAAATGGATGTGTAAATTCTAATTTACCCGCATGCAAAAATAAATTTTTCCAACCAAAATTTTCACTAAACATTGTGTCATGATTTTTGTCACCATATTTAGCATCACCAAGTAAAGGATGACTAATTTTATTGCTATGTACTCGTAATTGATGCATTCTACCAGTTTTAGGAGACAATGCTACTAAACTGTAACGTGAAGAATCATAAGGTTTTACAGGGATGTTTAAGGTTACTTTTTCTAAGGTTTTAAAATATGTTAACGCGTTTTTGTGAACTTTTGCGTCTCGCCCTTTTACAGGAGAGTCAATCTTTTTTTCATCAGGAGAAAATCCACGAACAACACCAAAATAGGTTTTTTGAATGAAGTTTTGAGTAAATAATTCTTGAAATTTGGACACGAATTCTTTTTGTTTTGCCAATAAAATAATACCAGATGTCTTTCTGTCTAATCGATGAATAGGATAGGTTTTTATTCCGATTTCGGTTTCAATCATTTGCAATAAAGAAGTTTCATCTGCTACATTTCTTGAATGATATGCATGATGCACCAACACGTTATTAGGTTTCCCAACACAAACTAAATAATCGTCTTCAAATATAATTTCTAAACTCATTTACTTTTAAAAACGATAAAAATACCACTATTTCTATTTAAAAAATTATGATTTTTTTATCAAAATTGTATTTCTTTTTTTCTAAATTTAAATGTATTAAATATCAGTATTTTATGAAGTTTAATTTTAAGTTTTTAGGAATAATAATTTTAGTTTTAAGTTTTCTAAACTGTAAAACTACAACAACTATAGCAGAGCTAAACACCTTAAAAGAAGTCGCAAAAAGTAAAAATTTTAAGTTTGTGGCGAATACTGCGAATCCAACGCTTATTGCAGGAGTAACTGGAATTGAAAGTTTACTCCCAATAGGTAGTAATTTTGCGAATATTAATTTAACAGATAATACAAATTTTTTAATGATTAAAAATGATAGCCTTAATTTTTTTATGCCTTATTATGGTGAAAGAAGAATGGGAGGTCAGTATAGCTCTTCAGATGGAGGACTTAGTTACGAAGGTAAAGCCAATCAACTTGAAACTACATTTAATCCTAAAAAAAACAGTTATGTTATTAGCTGTGAAGTAACCAAAAATCAAGAGAATTTAAAGCTTAGACTAACTTTGTATGCCAATACATCTGCAACTTTAAATGTAATTAGCAGTCATAGAAGTTCCATAGATTATAGTGGTAATTGGCAAAAAAAATAGTTATTCAGTTCCTATTTGATTGATAAGTGTATCATTTCCAATTCCCTTTGGATTATCTCCCCATTTATTAGGTTTAGATTGTCCTTCCATACAGGTTAATATCAAAAACCAAATTGGACCTACAAAAGGAATTAAATTTATCAAAAGCATAGCACCGCTTTTACCAATATCATGAAGTCTTCTCACAGAAACTGCGATTCCTGGTATAATATTTAAAACAATATAAATAAGGTAAAAAAAGCCAACTTCATTAATCTCAGTTGCTAACAAAGTATCTAAAAAAATAGTTGCTATAGTAAAAAAGAAATGAAATAAAATATACATCCAATATTCTTTACGTCTTGCTCGTCCAGAAAAATCAAAATAGTGTTTAAAAACTTTAAGATACCAATTCATAGTTTATTTTTTTTTTTTGCTAATGTAAAAATATTTTTAAAACATCCCTCTAGACTTTAAATCTAAATATTTGTTGATGCTTGCACCTGTTAAATCTTCAGGTTTAGTAAGTACAGATTGTATGCCGTATTTTTTCAATTCGTTTACAATTCTTTTCTTTTCATACCTAAATTTTTCGGCAATAATACTATCATAAACCTCCTGTATGTTTCTTGCCTCATTTTCTATTAAACTATCTAGTTCTGTATTTTTAAAGAACACAATCAATACCAAATGATTTTTTGCCAAAGCTCTTAAATAGGGGAGTTGTCTTTGCAAACCATCTATGGTTTCGAAATTTGTAAACAAAATAAGTAAACTTCTGTGTGTAATTTTACGCTTTACAACAGCATATAAAGTACTAAAATCGGGTTCATCAAAATTGGTAGTGATATTATGCAATGCTTCAGAAATTAAATTCATTTGCGAATTTCTGCGCTCAGCAACCACCCAATCTTCTAATTTTGTAGCAAATGATAACATCCCTGCTTTATCTTGTTTTCTAAGAATCACATTACTAATAGCTAAGGTTGCATTAACAGCATAATCTAGTAAACTTAATCCATTAAAAGTCATTTGCATGGCTCGTCCTTTATCAATTATAGCATAAACCGATTGCGATTTTTCCTCTATATATTGATTCACCATCAATTGATTGCTTTTTGCAGTCGCTTTCCAGTTTAAAGTTCTAATATCATCACCAGAAACATATTCTTTAATCTGCTCAAATTCTAAGGAATGTCCAATTCTACGAGACTTTTTTGATCCAAAAGAAGTAGCACTATTAAAGTTTTGAATATCAAATTCTTTTAAGCGTAAAAAAGACGGATAACATTTTACTTCTTTTTCGGTTGCTAAAACATATTTTTTAGTGGCCAATTTTAATGCAGAATTTGCATAAACATTAATATGACCAAAAAGATAAACACCTCTTTCTTTTGGCGTTACTTTGTAATGAATTGTTTTTTTCTCGTTCTTTTTTAAAATCTGATTGAATATAAAATCACGTTTTTGAAACTGAAAAGGCAATTCTTCAATTAAAAATAAATGCGCAATAAACGGGTAATTGTTCTGAATATGTAATGTAATTTTATTTTCATCGCCATTAGACAAACGTTCTGGTAAATTACGTTCAATTTGTATTGCTTTTTTGGTTTGATAAAGCATTAAAATGTCAATAAATACCAGTACTATTAGCATGAATAACAACACTTTAGAAATTTCAAATAATAGTGGCACAAAAAAGCCCACCACAAATAACGATGCAATACCACCTAACAAATAAAAAAATCTATTGTTTAAAAATAATGTGTTGTAAAAGCGCTTCAAGGTGTGTGTTTTTCTTTTTTTATCTAGGAATATCTACAGTTTCAATAATTTGCTCAATAATTTGTTTGCTAGTTAAGCCTTCCATTTCTCTTTCTGGAGTTACAATAACACGATGTTGTAAAACAGGAATGGTTGCTTTTTTAATATCTTCTGGTGTTACAAAATCTCTACCTTCAATGGCAGCAAAAGCTTTTGAAGCTGCTAAAATAGCTATACTTGCTCTTGGTGAAGCACCTAAATATAAAAAGGAATTTGTTCGAGTATTTACCACAATATTGGCAATATATTTTAACAAGTTAGCTTCAATTTTAATTTGATTTACCAAACTTTTAAACTCCACAATTTTAGTCCCTTGAAGAATGGTCTCTATTTTACTGATTTTAGTAGTATTTTCTAAGGCTTGTTCTCGTATAATAATTTCCAATTCTTCCTCTGCATTGGGGTACTCAATAATCACTTTAAATAAAAAACGATCTAATTGTGCTTCTGGCAAACGATAGGTACCTTCTTGTTCAATTGGGTTTTGGGTTGCTAAAACCATAAAAGGTTCTTCCATTTTATAAGTAGCGCCATCCATGGTTATTTGCTTTTCTTCCATAACCTCAAAAAGTGCTGCTTGTGTTTTAGCAGGGGCTCTATTAATTTCGTCAATTAAAATCATATTCGAAAAAATAGGGCCTTTTTTAAACTCAAATTCTGAATTTTTGACATTAAAAACAGAGGTTCCTAAAATATCAGAAGGCATTAAATCTGGTGTAAATTGTATTCTACTAAACCCAATATCTAAGGTTTTTGATAATAACTTTGCTGTAATTGTTTTGGCAACTCCAGGCACACCTTCTATGAGAACATGCCCATTTGCCAGTAAAGCAACCAAGAGTAAATCCAGCATTTCTTTTTGCCCAACAATTACTTTTTGCAACTGTTTTTTTATCTGAAAAACATGCTCTTGTAATCCAGATAAATCGATTCTATTTTCGAATGCTAAATGTTCTGAATTCTCAGGGTTTACAGCTTCATTTGATTCTTCAATTGGTGTATCCATATCTATTTATTTTTTTAAGAAATTTGCAATCATTTTATGCAACACAAGTAACTCTTCTTCAGTGCATTCTGACTTTTTATGTAAAGTGATAATTGTATTGACTAAATATTTAGTTTTCTGAATTTCATTACCAGATTTTGACGCCAAATTATATATAAATTCTTTATTTAAATTTGTAGTATTGAGTAGGTATTTAGTACGTACTTTTTCTAAGAAATATGCTATTTTTTTATCTACTAAATTCTTGTGATTTTGCTCTTTTAAATACAAACTTGCTATGGTTTGAGTAAATGCTATTGTAGTGTTTTGCAAAGGATGAATTACTGGTATTGCTCTTTGCTTTCTTTTTGCATTAAACAACATAAATAATAAAACGCCTACCAAAACAATAACTAAAAACCAAGTCAAAGTTTTATGTTGTAAAAAGAATTTAAACACTGAATTTTTATCATCTCGTTTGTTTGAAAATTTACTGTATTTTGTATGTGGATCCCATAAAATTGTAGAAGGTCTGAGATAAGAAAATACATTTTCGGTATAGTGTTCTTTACCATTTAGCAAATAATAGTTGGTAAAAACAACAGGATTTGAATGCAAATAAATAGCGCCTTTACCATGATATATTTTTATAAAGTTGGGTACTTTTTCTCCGTCAATTTTTGAAGTTCCTAAAACAATCGTTTTCTTTTCATTATAAGTTACAAAATAATGTTTCCTAATATTTCTATCGAATGTATATGTTTGATTATTAAATTTTTGATTATTTAAATAAAACTCACCTTGTAAATTACGTAAATCATTAATGGTATTTACATTTCGATCTAAATTATTGGTGGTAAATTCTAATTGTTCTTGTAAATCTTCATTGAAAACGTTTAATGATAAAAAAGCGTTGTTGCCATCTTTTACAAAAGATAACAAATCTGTAATTCCATCCTTTGGTAACTTATTCGCATTGTGTTTTATGCACACATAATTTCCAAAATCAGCATTAATCGTATCATAATTTTGAAACAAATAATCGTAAAAATTATCTCTTAAAAAAATAATTTCTTCATTATTGAAAAGATTCTGAGCTTCGTTATACAAGATGTAGGTACCAAAAGGACTTTTTTCTCTTTCTCTAAAATTTTCGCTCCAATTGGTTTTAGTACAGCTATGTAAACTTAGAATAATAGAAATAAATAAAAGAGTTTTAGCGCAAATATGTAGTACCTCAAAACCTTTCAAACATTCTATATTGCAGTTTTTTGAAAAATCTACCAAAGATTTATTAATATTTTTTGAGAGCATCAAACTAAAGATTTTAAAAAAGATTGATACTTATTTTGAGCTGCTTTAAAATTTGTTTCATCTACAGGAAACTCTCCATACCAAACATAAGAATACACATACAAAAGGTAGGAAAACTCTTTACGAGTTGCAATATTTTCAATTTCAAACAAATATTCTGAATTGGTTTTATCTTTATGATAATCAATAAATTCTTTTTTAGACAATGCTTTTAAGGTTGATAAAAAATAATAGCGAATTGCCAATCTAAAATCTTTATCAGTAATAGCTTGATGTAAAAGTGCGGATAAATTAATCTCCTGTATATCTTCATCTTCATAAATGAGCTTTTCTGACAATTTTTGAGATGACTTATTTGATTTAAAAAAATTAAAATCGGAACCTAATAATGCTTTTAGAATTACAAAAATGACAAACCCACCTAATAAAAAGGGGAAAATAGCCGTCATAAAAAAAGAAAACAGTTCAAAAAAAGCATTGCTTGAACTCCCTTGTTTTTTTTGGCGTAAATTTTCTTTGTATTGAAAGTCTTTTCCTGAATACTTTTCTTTAAGATTTGTGGAAAAACTTCTTTCCTCAGAAATTTCATTAGTTTTTATATATTGAATACTATCTGATGAGATTTTTAACGTATCATCTTGATTTTCTTGAGCATTTGCAAACCAGATAAAAAAGAAAAGGAGGGAAGCTACTATTTTTTTCATTTATCTTAGTTCGTATTTTTTAGCAACCTGGAAAGGTAAAATTAAATAATAATAACTAATACTTACCAAACTAAAACCGATAATAGCAAAACAAAAAATAGTGGGCATTTTATTAGAATAACGTGTTACATAGCCTTCTAAAAATGCAGCAATAATAGTAAACGGAATTGTACTTATAAAAATATAAAATGCATCTCGAATACCAACTTTAAAAGATTCGAAACGTTTTAAAGTACCTGGAAATAAAATACTTGCACCAATAATAAAACCAGCACCAGCTTCAATTATCATTCCGAAAATCTCATAAGTACCATGAATCCAAATACCTTTTAAACTATCAAAAAAACTATTATGTTGATAAAAAAAGGCTTGAAAAACAGCCACCATAATCGCATTTTGTACAATATAAAAGGCAGTACCAATCCCTAAAAACAAACCTGATAAAAACATATTTAAACCCACTCTTTGGTTATTGTCGTAAATACCAATAAATGTACCCCAATTGCTACCACTTTTGTAAATAGCCATAGCATCACCACTTTCAATATTTTCTAAAGTTTGATCTATATAAGAATCACCCAAAATATGACGTGCAAAAGTTTCATCATTAAAAGTAGATAATAAGCCTACAAAAAAACAGATAAAAAAAAAGGCAAACGCCAAATACATGTATTTGCGGTATTTGAAACAGAGTAGGGGTACTTGATCTAAAAAAAAGTAAAGAATTACATTTTTATCGCGTCTTTTGGCATCATAAACATCATCAAAACTTTTTTTTGCCAGCTTATTTAGGTACAAAGTAACCTTGCTTTTTGGGTAGTAAGTTTGTGCATATACCAGATCGTTCATAATCTTAATATGCAAGTTGGCTAGTTCATCTGGATTTTTTTTATCATTATTTATAAATCCTTGTTCAAATTCAAGCCATTTTTCTTTATTTTGCTTTATAAAAGCGATCTCTCTCATTATAGCGAATTTAAACATTGCATGAAAACACTCCAAATAAAAACAGCACAAAATGTAAATATCAATTTTACCACAGCTAACGTATTTGAAAGGCTTTTGGCTTTTGTTATTGATAATGTAATAAAATTCGCTTATTTGTATTTTACGATTGAAATTTTAGGTTTTGCTTTGTTTGAAGAAAACGATGCTGGAGATCCTTGGACCATTCGTGCCATAGGTGTGTTGTTTTTTTTACCTGTTACTTTTTATTCTTTGTATTCTGAGATTTTAATGGATGGACAAACCTTAGGGAAGAAAATTTTAAAAATTAAGGTAATTAATGAAGATGGTTTTAAACCATCCATAACAGACTATATAATTCGTTGGTTTTTACGCATTATAGATTTTAATTTATTTACGTTATTGTTTGTTTATATTGCTTCGTTAGGCTTAAATAATCAAGAATCGTTATTAACAGCCATTTTTATATTTGGTAAAATGGTGGGTTTTTTGTTGATATTATTCACGAATAAAAGCCAACGTTTTGGAGATATTATTGCGAATACAATTGTGATTTCTACAAAGGATGCTGTATCGTTTTCAGAAACGATTTTAGAAAATATTAAAGAAAGTTATGTACCAACATATCCAAATGTGATTAAGTTGTCTGATAATGACGCACGAATAATTAAAGAAACTTTTAAAGCTGCAAGAAAAGGTAACGATTATAAAACGCTAATTAAATTGCGAAGTAAAATTATAGAAGTTACCGATATTAAATCGATACATAAAAGTGATAAGGAGTTTATTGGGGTTATTTTAAAGGATTACAATTATTATACACAAAATATGTAGTTGTATGGGTTTTGAAATATTCTATTTTACATAATGTAAATTATAGTACATTTTTAATTAGGGATTATCCAGTGGATGATTCATAATTAAAAGCTTCCTTTTTAACTATAGCCGTTTTTCAGGCTATTTAATCATAATATCAGATATAACACCTTTAGGTTTATATCAACGGATATTATGTTAAAAGAAATTACGGCTCATTAACTTATAGGTTTATTTGATAGCTATAATTCTCTATTATGCAAATATCTCAGAAACTGTATTTATTCTTTACGATATTCAGTAATTGGGTTAAGAAAATTTGAAATATTCAATTCTCGTGGATTTGGAATTTTAGATTTATAAGAATTGTTGTCACAATTTATTTTACACACAAATATCCATCGTTTGCCAACGCCAAAATAAAAGCTAACCTTTTTGTTCTTATTAAAATTTTAGAGTATTTGAATAATTGTGGATCATATTTTTTATTACGCGATTCTCGTAAGCTTGCCATAAGAGCTTAAATTTTAAAAAAATAAAATTCTATGCACTTGTTATATTTAGAACTTCAATTAATCCTTTTTTTAATGTTTCATTATCTTTTGTCTTGAAACAAAAGAAACAAAAATTCAAGGCTGCATAAACTTTTGGAAACAATTTACGGCTCATTCGCTATATTTTAGGAAACATTGTAACAGCTTAACATTGCTTTGAAATCCCTTGTATAATTGTAACTCTTAAGAAAAGGTATTACTAAACCCCTAAAATATGGACGCTCACTTCACCTTATTGTTTTACCAAAATTTTATGAGGTCAAAAAAACATAGTAACTATTTTTCATATTTAATCGAGATTAAGAGTTGAATATTCATAGTCATAATTACCAACAACTTTAGTAATATATAATGGTCTTCTGCGGAAATTAATTCTTCCACTTTCTGCTATAATATGTAAATTTTTTTTCGCTCTGGATGAGACAACATATAGCATTTTTTTTGCTGTATCTGTACCATTTGTATCATTACTATGTGGAACATATCCTTCAAGAATTCCGAAAGCAATAACCGTATCAAATTCTAGACCTTTGACTCCATGAATTGTAGAAATGGAAATTCCTTCTCTTTGTTTAAATACTTTCTTAAAGCTTTC
The DNA here is from genome assembly GCA_965661915.1 of Polaribacter sp. GTDB lineage: Bacteria > Bacteroidota > Bacteroidia > Flavobacteriales > Flavobacteriaceae > Polaribacter. The sequence continues at coordinate 44,498 of CBFIFR010000004.1, forward strand.
TGTTGTTTGAATTGCAGTATTGCCTGTTCTTACTATAGTTGCTATTCTCCTTTCAGAACTTTCAAAAAATGAGTCATAACTATTCTTTAAAGCAGAATATCTATTTATATCAATATTAAAATTGAGACAGAAAATTCGAAATACCTCTTTTAAGTATGGAATACCTAGCTCCTCTTCTACATCTATTTCATTACATGATTTAAGTAACCCTTTAGCAGTTATACTTTTTATATCAATTCCGATTATGTCTAATTCTTCAATAATTTCTCTTGCCCATCTCAATCTACGAACATACATTTTAGGTGATGGTTCCGTAAGTAAAATTTTAGACAGTTTATACCAATAATTTTCAATATCTCTAGAAAATGGTGCCATTCCTGGTCCATTAAAACTATAATCTGGCATTTCCACAATTAGACTTCTTGTTATTGATGCTAGATGAACCCATTGTGGAGCAACAATACAAATTTCTTCTGCTTTAATGTTTTGAGTAATAAGAGTATATTTTAAGATACTTACTATTTGACTAACTAAATCATTTACATGAATAACGTCATCTAAACTTATTAAGCTAGGGTAATCTATGACATCACCAGAAGGAACGATATTATTAGGGTATGTTTTATAATAATCAAAATATTCAATTATACTTTTTGAAGACCTGTAGTTATTTTCTAAATGATGTAGTTCATATCTCAAACCTGAAATAAGTTCTAATTCATCTTTTTCCATTGGAAAACCACCTAAACCACCGAAAATTGATTGATTAGGGTCTCCAACTATAAAATTTCTTATACTTCCTTTTGCTGATTTTAAAATATTAGCAATAATATGATATTGAATATTTTTAGTGTCTTGATATTCATCAACAAGAATGTAATGAAATATATTCCCTAATGTTTTAGAAATTATCTCATTGTTTAAAAGTAAAGAATAGGAATAGTTTAAAATTTGCTCATAATTTATTGAACGGTTGTTTCGTAAAAAATCAAAGTAATTGTTTAAAATAGAAATAATAGGTTCTCTCTTTTGGACTGGTTCTATACCAGTTAGGGTTGCATAATGACTACAATGCCATGCAGTTATTCTTTCTGACTCAATTTCAGAAGCAAATTGATTTAGTAAGTTTTCAGATTCATAAGCATCAATTATTCTATAGCCATGTTTTAAATCATCAATAAGATTAAAGTATGGTTTCAATATCCATTCATTACAAAACGCATGAATAGTTCCTATCCAGAGCTGTGATGTTTCTATACCTAATAATTCAATTCTTTCTTTAATTTCTTCAGCTGCTTTATTGGTATAAGTGATTGCGACTATATACTTACGAGAGTCTTTTAGTTTTTCAAGTTCATATGCTATTTTATAAGTAAGGGTTCTGGTTTTCCCACTACCAGGACAAGCAACTAACAGAATGTTCTCGGAATTTCTAACGATTTCACTTTGTTCAGGATTCAATTCTTTTTCTGTCCAAATAAACATATTAGAATTTTTTTAAAAAGTTTAGTCCTGCATCATCATCTTTCATCTCTTTACTAAAAACCTTAATTACATCATGCATTGTACAGGTGCTTTCATTAAAACTTTTTAGTGCTTTTTTCGTTTCTTCAAGACTTTCTTTTTTATTCTTTTTTAATCGGTATTCCAAAATATTTTTGACAGTCGATTGATTAATTTCTGGTGTAGCAAAAATCAGAGCATCAATAATATAATCTGGTATATAAGTTTTATGAGTAATATATTTGCCTAGTAAGATTGCAAACCAACCTTTACCAATGTTATTAGCCATTGTTAGTACTCTTTTACCTGCGACTTCTGGTTTTTTAGTTTCAAGTTCTTCTTTAACTACTTTTCGTTTAGCATCTTTTTTATAGACTTCAGGAATGAGTTCAATAATTTCATATTCATTGTATTCAAGAAGAAAATCAACTTCAAATGTATGCTTTGCATAAAAGACATCGACCCATTCATTATCTTTGGTAAATTTATCTAAACTATCTTTCCTTAATGCACCACTTTCTTCTGACCTTCTACAACTATTCTTGAATTTTTTAATTTTATCATCATCAGTTTCTAATATCTTGTGATTTACTATTGATGAATCTAAATCTGTTAAAATTGCACACTTTCTTTGAATTCGATTCTGATGAAAGATGATAGCCACATTTTCAAATCCGGTACTCCTTATATTGATTATTGATACCCCTAATTCATCAACACTTACTCCAAGTACTTTTTTTATTAATAAAGGTATCAGTATTTCCTCTGCATCTCCCTCGACTAATATAACTCCTTTAGCAAAAAGCAAGTTAGTTCTAATAGCATCTAGATAACGTTCTAATTTACTAATCATGTTAGGTTTCAAACCGTTTGCAGGTTGAAATGATAGAGCGTGATTCGTTTTCTTTATTAGTACATTAATATTGGCTAGATTACTAACTTCTGATATTTGTGTTGAATGAGTAGAATACAAAATTTGTGTATCGCTATAGTTTAATCTATCAAACAATGTCTTTTGAATATGTGTATGAATATGTGCTTCAGGCTCTTCTATTATTAAAAAATTAGCACATGTCTCCTTTGCTTTTTGATAATTAAACTCTAGAAGTTTAAGAGTTAAAAAAATTAAATTTGCACCACCTAAACTCAATTCATGTATAGCACCTTCTTCGGTTTCATTTGGTTCTCCTATAAATAATTGAAGTGATTGTAAGAGTTTATTTGCTTCGTGAGAGAGATTTGACCTAATTGAAAGTGAAGAAGGTGAATAAGTCTCTCCAACTGTTTCCTTAATTGTATCTTTAATACTCTCAGAAACCTCAAGAACATCAGGTAATTGCTCAATTGAATCATTAAGTTCCTTAACCGTTTCTGAAATTTTACTGTAATCATCTTCATTAATGTCCTCACTTTTCATTCTCAGTAGATTCAATAAAGGATTTTTACCTGAATTATGAAAATCCGATACAACATCTCTTAATGCTTTAATAAAAGTAAAAGATATTTCACTCGAGACTGATAATACATGAGGTATTTTCAATCCTATCTTCCTATTATCATCTGGAAAATTAAATTTTACTAAATCAAAATCTCCTACCACTTCTTTATAAACAAGTGAATCATTAAAATCTACATTACTTTTTCCTGTAAAGAAAGTTTCATAATCATCAAGAGTTATGGCATCTAAAATATTTTCTAAACCAGCTTTATCTCCTTCCTTTAATTGAGACAAGAGTAAACGTATATCTGCTTTAGGTCTAAAAAAAAGATTATAAGTAGCTTTCTCAACATTATCACCTTCTGCATTACCTACACCATGTACAAATAATGATTGAATAGATTCGTCTTTAGTCAACTCACTAAATTCAATACTAATAATTATCCAATGACCTCTCCAATCTCCTAAATCTCTATTAAAATCTTTGTCATTTAACTTATATGACATCCTTAAGAGATTGTCATCCAATAATAGTCTTATTGCTCTAAATAAATTTGTTTTTCCTGAACCATTTTCTCCAATTACTGTATTTATTCCCTTATTAAATTCAAAAAATGTGTTTTTGAAATTTCTATAATTAACTAATGATACTTTTGATATATGCATATTAAATAAATGAGTTTATTGCTTAAAACAGAGTGACTAATTCACATTGTGAAAAGTTTAGTTATTCAAATCTAGTAATTGATAAAAGGGAGAGTTTAAATATAGTAAATTTTGTAGGAAAGGTTTTGAGGGAAAACCATAAATTAAACAAAGTTCTTAACAATTATTACCACTCCACACACATTACGCTTCCCTCCTACGTCGTCGCATAAAGAGTGTTCCATTAACATAGTAGAAGAAACTTTTTAGAATAAATTTTTTAAAGAAACTGTAGTAACAACTTTCGCTTTTAACCAAAGCTCAAGTTACATAACGCAGAACATTATAGTACATTTTATAACAATTAGCGAAATAGCGCTTTTCGCGATATTTGACATAATTGCAGATATAAAGGCTGCCAGACTTATATCGATAGTAATTATGTCAAGCTAATTGTGGATTCGTTAAATATCTCATAAAGTCAAATTACCAAAAGCATTAAAATTTTATTGGTTTGAGTCAAACTTAAAAATGAATAACGTTAATTTTGAGACAATAACACAAAGCTTATTTTTAAATTGATAAGCTTAAAAATCAGACTAAAAAAATAGAACAATGAAAGATCAAAAACATTTACAATCTGAAAATAAAACTGGAAAAACACTAAAGAAAAGTAAAAATGAACCTGAGAGTGCTAAACATAACTTAGACATTCCAGGCAGTAGAATGGCAAGACCTTTAACGAACGATAGACATTCAGATAAACCAAATAAAAAAAATACCTCAAAAGAACCTATTGAAAATATCGAGTTAGATACAGACCCAGGTAAAGAAAAGTAACATTATTTTTTGTTATTTTTTTGCCTTTTTCTAACAAAGTAGAAAATAATGACCAAAATAGGCAATACAATAAAAACAATAATATCAAATGGATCTGATACATCTATTGGTTTATTATCATCTGGATTTGGTGTTCCTATAGGTAACTGAAGTCTAATTATTTGGAGTAGATTACGCATAGTTTTATTGTTTTCAATTAAATGATTTACTGTAATTTACATAAATAAAAAATAATTGAAGAATAATCTGTCAACTTTTTGCAATTATTCAAAATATGTATTAGCATTAGTCCGTTTTAAAGAAACGAGTTTAGATTGAAAACAAAAGATGAGATGGAATGTCTACTTTAGCTTATTGTATTACGAAATTTAAAGTTACAATTACCCTGCCATTCCTGTTATAAAGATATCTATATATTTTTTCATCTTAGATAAAATTCTATCACCAATTTCTCGTGCTTTTAAAATACTTGGTCTACTGTCTAAACATTTAAAAATATCTTGTCTAATAGGTTCTTGTCCGTTAAACGTGTAACTTTTTATTAATGCATTAAACTGTTTTTGGTCTAAATTTTCCTCTTCGCAAATTTTAGCCAATGCTTTTATTTTTTGTTCCTGCCAATATTTTTCAAATTCATCTGGTATTGTATCTGCATCTGTAATATTTGGTAAGTTTTCTTCTATAAATTTTTCTATCAGTTCTTTTTTACTTCTTAATTTAATATCACCACCTAATAAATTAAGAATTGCTTTCTTTTGTTTTTTAGCTTCAGAAGTATCTGCTGTTTTTAATTTTGCTAATAATTGTAAAATATAAGCTACATTTATTTCGTCTCTGTGAATTAATTCTAATTCAAAATCTATGTCATTTAAAATAGATGTTTTTTCATTAGGATTATTGGTTTTTATCCTTTCATAAACATCTAAATATTTACTCTTGTAATTTTCAAAATCTTGTTCATCTAAACCTAAATCTTCCCAATTAAAATCCACATAAGATTCTAATACATTTTTTGTCCTTAAAACCCTTCTAAATGCTTGTACAAAAGCTAATTCCTGGTCTTCTCCCTCCAAATTATCTACACTTTTATACGTTGGTGTTATGCTTAATAAATGGTCTAAAGCTTCATCAAATTTTGTGGCAATATCTTCATAAGGTGGCGTTAATATTGTTTCGCTTGCACCTTTATTAGAAAATAAAGTAATGGCATCATCTGTAGCTTTTTTTAAGTTTCTAAAACACAAAATATTACCTTGTGATTTCTTTTCGCCTAAAATTCTATTGGTTCTAGAAAAAGCTTGTATTAAACCATGATGTTTTAGGTTTTTATCTACATACAAGGTATTTACTTTCTTGGCATCAAAACCTGTTAACATCATATTTACCACAATAACAAGGTCCAATCTGTCTTTGGCATCATTAAAGTTTTTCTTTTCTCTATCTTTTAAACGTTTGCTGATATTTTTAAAATAATCTTCAAATAATTTACTGTCTTTTGTAGAAAAACTTGTTTTATACATTTGATTATAATCTGCAATAAATGCATCTAATTTTTCTCTTGAATGACTAGAACTGTAATCGCTTTTTGGTTCTGCAGCTTTTAAAATTTCATTACCTGGTAAATAATCTTGTGCATCTTCATTGGCTTCATTAGCACCGTAAGAAAATATGGTGGCTATTCTTAAATTGTGGGCTCCTTCCCTCTTTTTCTCTTGAAAAATATCATAATATTTTATCAAAGTTTTAATATCGGAAACAGCAAATAAGGCAGAATATTCTTTGTTAAACGTTTTTGTACCATGATACGCAATAATGTAATCTACAATTTTACGAAGTCTTCTTTCGTCTTTAAAAACTTCTGTTTTGTCTATATCTTCTACTTCTATATCTAATAAAGTTCTATTTTTTTGTTTGTATCTACCAATGTATTCTATTCCAAATTTTAATACATTATCATCTGCAATGGCATCTGTAATAACATATTTGTGTAAACACTCTCCAAATAAATCTTTGGTAGTTCTTTTCCCTAAATCGTTTTTAGAGGCATTATCTGCAAAAATTGGTGTTCCTGTAAAACCAAATAACTGACTATTGGTAAAAAAATCCGTAATTTTTTTATGCGTATCTCCAAACTGACTTCTATGGCATTCATCAAAAATCAGTACTACTCTCCTATCTTTTAAATCTGCTAATTGTTTTTTATAATGTTCTTTAGAAATGGCATTATTTAGCTTTTGAATGGTTGTTAGTACTAATTTAGAGGTGTCTGCCAATTGTTTTACCAAACTACCTGTATTGTTGGTAACATCTACACTATCTTTTTTAAAAGAATTAAATTCTTTCATGGTTTGATAGTCTAAATCTTTACGATCTACCACAAATAAAACTTTATCTACCATTGGCAAATCCATAATAATCTGACTTGCTTTAAAACTTGTTAAGGTTTTACCAGAGCCAGTTGTGTGCCATATATAGGCGTTTTCTTTTGTGTTTTTTACTTGTTTTACTAAATTTTCTACTGCATAATATTGGTAAGGTCTTAAGACCATTAAAATTTTATGGGTTTCGTTTCTAACAATATATTTGGCAATCATTAAACCCAAATGACTAGGATTTAAAAAGGCATGCGTAAAATTTGTTAACTCATGGATGTTTTTATTTTTTTCATCTGCCCAGAAAAAAGTTTGTTTTACAGATTGTAAGGCATTATTGGCTAAATATTTGGTATTTACGCCATTACTAATTACAAATAGCTGTACGTATTGAAACAAGCCATAATTAGACCAAAAAGAGTGTTTTTGATAACGATTGATTTGGTTAAACGCTTCTTTAATTTCTAAACCACGTCTTTTGAGTTCTATTTGAACTAAAGGCAACCCATTGACCAATAAGGTAACATCATATCTGTTTTTATAGGTGCCTTCTTGTGTTACTTGGTTAGTAACTTGATACAAATTCTTAGATGTATCTTCATTATTAAAAAAACGAATGTAAGTCGCTTCTTGGTTATCATTTTCAAACTGAAAACGACCTCTTAACGTTTTTGATTTTTCAAATACATTTCCTTTTTCTAAATGATTTAAAATTTTAGCAAATTCTTTTTCTGAAAATGTACAATCGTTAAATGCTTCTAACTGACTTTTTAAGTTGGCAACCAAAGCAACACCATCTAAAACCGTAATTTTTTGATAGCCTAGACCAACTAATTGTTTTATTAGCTTATTTTCAAGTTGAAGTTCTGATTGCTTACTCATGTAACTATTTATTTCACGAATTTACCAAAATTATAGCCAACACTTATACCTACAAAATGTTCTGAATTTAATTCTCGCCATTGTAATTCAAAGTTGATTGTTTTATTACCATCTTTATCTGCAATACTAAATGGCATACCAATTTTCCAATTTTCGTTTTTAACTAAACCAGTTGTTAATTCCCCAGCAATACTTAAACCAATAAAATTATTAAAACCTAAAACAACAATTTCGCCTTTTATAGAATTTGCATAAAACTCACAGTAATCTTCTGAAAAGAAGTTTACAGGACTAGTTAAAACTAAACTAGTTACATTATTTTGTTTTATATTTTGAAATATACTTGTCCCTAAGTTTTTTGCAATAAATGTGTTAGTATTAAATCTAGATATTTCTGCTGTAGCTTTAAATGAGGATTGTTTTAATTTATCATAATTTTTATTTCCTAAATAATTAAAATTAAAAGCTAATCTAGTATCTTTAAATAAAGCTGTTTTGATTTCTTTATTGTCTGTACTATATTTAATATCTGTATTTGTTATTGGTAAATATCCAGAAATTGTCCACCATGAAACGTGTGATGATTCTATAAAGTCTTGTGATTTTGCAAATTCTAATTCTTTATTTACAATCTCTTTATAAAATTCAAGATATTTATCTCTAATTTTACTTTTTTTAATTTCTTTTTTTTCGTTTGCATCTAAAATACCATAGTTTAACAAAGCTAGTTCTTTATCTAACTCATTTTTTTCATAATCTGTAATTTTTTTTTGAATAGCTTCTTTTACAAATGTTTTTCTAAAGTCTTTTATTTTAGATGAACTTTTAGGTGTTAATTTACCTCTATTTATATGTGTAAATTTAAAACCAACTCCTAAACTACTTGATAATTCATAAGCTTCAGTTTTATCTTCTTGCTCTTTTTTTTCAATTAAATTTGAAAAACCATTGCTGTAATTTGTTTTAACATAAAAAGTAGCTAAATTCGTAAGTTTTTTTAATGGTTTTAGTTTTTTACCAGCTTTGTTTTTTTCTTTATCAAAATAAAAATCTCCTAAATTTATAGAACCACCTAAAGTTAATGTATTATCTGAGGTGCTTACATTTGCGAAAAAGTTTGTTAATGATAAGTCGTTTGTATTATTTGCATAAACTATAATTATATTTTTAAAATACTCATTTAAAACCACATTATTATATGTTTTTACGTCACCATTTTCTAAAAGTGGTAATGAATCTATATCATTTTGATAATAGTCAAAAATCCCATCTTTTAAATCTTGAAAGGAATCTGATATATGAAGGATTTGATTTCTTTTTGCAAGTTTTTCTAAGGCTGTTTTTTCTTGTGCATTGCAAAAAAAAGTAATGCAAATAAATACTAACGTTAAAATTTGGTGCTTTTTCATAATATTAAAACTTTTTATGGTTAGCCATAAAAATACTCATTTACAGATAATTACAACCTAGCTACAAGTAGGTATTTTTATTGCTAAACAAACATCCCCTGCAACAATCCTTTTTTAAACAATTGTGTTTTGTCTATTTGGGTTTGTACGTTTTCTATTTTTTTATCTAGAGCACTTAAATAAGTGGCTATTTTTTGTTGTTCTTTAACTGATGGTAATTTTATTTTAATTGATTTAATAATACTAAGATTTAAACCTCCTCTACCTCCATCGCCTGTAGATAATCTTCTAATTTCATCATATCTACTATCTAGGTTTTGAAACATAAAATCAGGATTAAATTTATTTTTATTAGGAGTAATTGCAGCTACAGATTGATTTGTACATAATTCAACCAAATTAATTGCAACTGTCCCTCGAGTTCTACCCTGACCTGCTAATCCAATTAAAATAGAGTATTTTGGCAATAGACTTGTACTTGAATTTTTTAAACCCTTTTCAGTTATTCTATTTTCAACTTCATAAACCTTTTTTAAGTTTAATTCACCCGAATTCATCCACCTTATATTTCCATTCCAATATTCTTTGGTAGTTGTTCTTGGTGTTCCTCCAGCAATAATTTTTGTCAACTCCCCCAACCTCTTTTCTTCCCAATCAGGGAATTGTTCGTTATTATCTTGAGATTGCTTCATTCGTTCCTCATTCGCAATGACGGTTGAGTTCGCAATGACGTTTGGTTTGGTAGTGTCTGGTTTAAAACGCAATTGCTGACTAAAAATTTGTTGCATTACCCCTTTTTTGTATTGTTCTAAAATGGTTTTCTTCTTTGTTAATTGTTGTATTTTATCATCTACAGCTGTTAAAAATGTAGCTATTTTTTGTTGTTCTTTGAGGGTTGGGAGGTTGATTTTATATGGTTCAATATGTTTGTTGTTAATTTGGGGTATTGTTGATTTATCAGCAATTTTATATAGTTTTTCCTTCAAAATTTTATAATAAAGAAATTCATTATTTAACTTTAAATCATTTGAATTTAAAGCCATAAGGTTACTGTCCATTAATGAATCAGTAGATAATATTCTAACCTTATTATTTAAAATAGCAGCACCTCTTTTAGGGAATATAATTGAATTTTTTTTTATTAAATTATAGTTTTCACTTGAATAAAATCTACTTTCAAACTGATATTTAATACAATTATTTAATTCTTCTACTTTTAGAAAGGGGAATAATCCCTTTTCAATAAAATTGTATTTTGATGGACTTATTCCACTCTTTATTTCAACTAATTCACCCAATTTATTTTTTACCCAATCTCCTTTAAATTCCTTAAAACGTAGTTTGGGTACACGCACGTCATTGCGAAGCTTTTTTGCTGAAGCAATCTCTTTATTATTGGCAGATTGCTTCACTGCGTTCGCAATGACGGATTGTGTGTCATTGCGAGGCACGAAGCAATCTGTTTCTTGGTTACTTGTATGTTTGTTACTCATTTGGTTTTATTCGTTTTAATTGACAGATTGCTTCGTCCTTTGTCCTCGCAATGACGTCTATAAAATTAAAAAGGAGTATCAATATTTAACTCTTTACAGAAATCTGCAATAATTACATCTGTTTTGACAATATCTGTTTCCAAGCTTTTTAGTTCTTTAGCAACATCACTTAAAATTACAGGTTCTTCTTCTTCAAAAGTATCTACATAACGTGGTATGTTTAAATTATAGTCGTTTTCTTTTACTTCATCTAAACTCGCTACATAACTGTATTTGTCTCTGGTTTCTCGGTTTCTGTAGGTATCTATAATTTCTTGTAAATGCGCATCTGTGAGTACATTTTGTGTTTTTACTTTTTCAAAATGATTGCTGGCATCAATAAATAAGATGTTTTTACTGCGCTCATTATCGGCAATTCTATCTTTTCTCAACACCAAAATACAAGTAGGAATACTTGTACCATAAAAAATATTAGCTGGTAAGCCAATAACAGCATCTAATTGGTTTTTATCTTCTATTAAATATTTACGAATATGTCCTTCTGCAGCACCTCTAAACAACACGCCATGTGGTAATACACAAGCCATGGTTCCAATATCATCTAATTGATGAATCATGTGTTGTACAAAGGCAAAATCTGCTTTACTTTTTGGTGCCATTTTTCCATAAGGCGAAAAGCGTTCATCACTAATAATACTATCTGGTTTCCATTTGGCAGAAAATGGCGGATTTGCTACAATGGCTTCAAAACGTTCTTGGCTATGTTTCGGACTTGGGTTTACCAAGGTATCTTCATTATAAATATCGAACTTTTTGTAATGTACATTGTGCATTATCATGTTCATTCTACACAAGTTGTAGGTAGTTGGGTTGCTTTCTTGTCCGTAAAAAGCACCCACTTCTTTTACTTCTTTTGCAACACGTAATAATAAAGAACCAGAACCACAAGTGGGGTCGTAAACAGATTTTAAACGTGTTTTATCCGTGGTTACCAATTGCGCTAATATTTTAGAAACTTGTTGTGGGGTGTAAAATTCGCCTGCCTTCTTCCCTGCTCCTGATGCAAACTGACCAATTAAATACTCGTACGCATCACCCAATAAATCGTTTTCATTATTGGCTAAATCAAAATCGATACTTTGTAAATGTGTTAATACTTTTACAATGAGTTCGTTTTTGGCTTCTTCTGTTTTACCGAGTTTAGAACTGGTTAAGTCTAAGTCTTCAAAAAGATTTCCAAAATCTTCTTCAGATTCGCTACCCATAGTACTTTGTTCTATATTGGTGAGTACTTTTTGTAAATCTTCTAAAATAAATTTATGTACACCACCAGAGTTTCCTCTTTTGGCGAGTTCATCAAACAATTCAGATGGATGCAAGAAATAACCCAAAGCATCTAATGATGAGAATTTAATTTCTTGTAAAAGCAATTCTTCTGATTCGTGACCAATTACATCATCATAGGTTAAACCATCTGGTTGTAAAATGATGTTGGCATGCAAGCCCATTTTTTTACTTAAGTATTTATAAAAGATGAAACCGAGTATATAATCTCTAAAATCATCTGCATCCATATTACCACGTAAATCATTGGCAATATTCCATAAAGTTTGGTGCAATTGTAGTTGGTTTTCTGACATTAAAATGTGTAAATTTTGTTATGAAATTGTTTTCATAAACAAGGGCAATTTGTTTTTCTAAAATTAGTAAAATATTAGAAAATGACAAGTACTATTTTAATTGCATTTTTTTGATGCTAAATTTACATTATTAACATCCTATACATATTTCACTACTCTTCTATCCATTTGATAAACTCAGGACGAGCTTGTTTCGTAAAAAACGTTTGTAATCTTATTTTTTATTGATTTTTAAGAACTCTTAAATCGCATAAAATCGGTTTCATTATATTTTTTAAGAATTATGTTAAAAAATACCAGGAATACCAGGTAATTGCCCTACAACTGCCAATGAAATTACACATACTAAAAACATAATACCTGGTATGACTAATTTTTCTTTCCAAGTTAAGGTTTTAGAACGATTGGTATCGCCAATTAAGCCTAAATTGTCTAACAACATGGTTAAAGCCCAACCAAAAACTGGGTTTACAAAAGCACAAGAAAAAATACAAGTTCCTGCACTTAAAGAGTTTTTTTGGGTGTTTACCATTTGCATACCTGCTTCTAACAATGGTAAAAATACACCCACTACAAGTGCAATTCTTAATACAGGTTGCCACATTGCTAAATCCATAGGATAGCCTAAAATACCTGTTAATACACAAAAAATGGCGGTTAAAATTGCACCTCCAGGTATGGCTCTTTTAGCAATAGCAGCAGGAATCATATAAGTACCCCAAGAAGAGGCTATATTTCCTCCTCCTAAAAATGTACCAATCATTTGTCTTATAGAAGCCACAGTCATGGTATCATCTACATCCATTAAAACTTTTTTTGCTTTTTTAGGGTAATTAATTTCTTGAAAAACACGGTGTCCTAAAAAATCTGGAGACCACATGGCTACTGCTAAAATGGCAAAAGGAATTACCGCAATAAAATGCTGTACATTGGGCCACCCCAATTGCCAACCTGTATCTTTACCCCACCAATAACTAGGACTAAAATGTGGCAAACCTGGTGCAGTTGTAAAACTAAAATCTGCACCCATAGCATAGGCAATAATACCTGCTAAAGCAGCACATAAAGGAATTGCTAACCAACGTTTATTAATTCTTGCTAAATATGCATAAATAATTACAGTTACTCCAATAATGGCAAAAGACAACCCAATAATTTTTGTGTCGGTTGCCCAAGCATTTAATTTTGATATTTGGCTAATTAAACCTACTGCTCCTAAATAAATTAATAGGCCTCCTCTTACCCCAACACTGGTTAAATTCATTAATTTCGAGCCTCCTTTGGTAATGCTTAACAAGATGCCAAATACACCTATTAAAATTCCTAATGCTAAAGGATGTCCTCCTGCTAAAGCAATAATAGGAATTAAGGGAATCATTGGGCCATGTGTACCTGCTAAGTTGGCATTTGGGTTTAAGATGGCAGAGAATAAAATAACAAAAATTCCACCTGCTATTAACAATTCGTAACGCACGTTTTCTGCAATAAATTCTGGCGATAAACCAAACTGAGTAGCAAAAGCTGCTACCATTGCTGTTACCATGACTACTTTACCAATGGTGGCTGCAATTGCGGGTACAAAATCTTCAAATTCTATTCTAAAATCCCGAAAAGGTAAATTTAAACGCCAACGCTTAAAATTCATGATAGACAATTCGTGCTCTAAATACTCTTGTCTTGAATTAAATTCTTTTGCTTTTTTTCGTTTTTTTTGATACTCACTTTGCTTTTTAGTTGCCATTGGTTTTTAACTGGTTGATATATTTGGCATAAAGAAAATAAAAATATGTTAAAAAAATGCACTTAAACATATTATAAATGAAATATTCTGTAAAAAAAATACTTTTAATTTATAAAATTATCTAATATGTTTAAAATACAATGTAATAATTGGCATTTTACTAGCAGTTTTTAAGGCAACATTTGGTGTAAAAAGTTTGAAGAATAGTCTAAATCTTTTTATTCAAATAAAAATCTTTATATTCTTTGGTAAAATTTAACTAGAGTGCGAAACCCACATATTAAGGTGTTAAAAAATCTGCAACAAAGTCATTAGCTGTTTTGGTAAAAGCAACTCGAATATGATTGGGTCTTTTCAATCGTAAATATTCAATTTTGGTAATGTTGATTTTTATTACGCAAAAATGGTTTTTAGCATCACTATAAAAAACATCATCTGGATTTTTGATAGCTGTGCCTGGTGCTTGTTGAGTTGTGTAATCTTTCTTTGCATTTTCGCCAATAGAATTCCAATAAGGTTTTAGTGTAGTTTTGTCAGAAATTACAACTGCTTTTCCTTCAATTTTTAGTTGAAGTAATTTTTTAGGATGATAAAACAAACCACTTACAGCATTATTTTGTTGAATATCTGCCACTTTTTGTGAACGCAAATCTGTGTAAACTAATAATGTAAAATCGGATAACATTTTTCGCAATACAACAGTTCGTAAACGAGGTGTATCATCATGAACAGTTGCCAATGAAAAATAACGAAAAGGATGTTTTCTTTTTGAATATCCGTTTATCAATTCATTTTTTAATTCTTGTAAAATATCTTCTTTCAAAATATAGCTTTTTTCTTCAATACTATTAAACCTCTTTACGCAACACAGCCAAAGGCGGACTTTTTAATACTGATTTTAAATTACTTACCCCAATTAAAACCACTAATAGAGTTATGGCTGGTAGAAATATTAAAAACGGAATTGCTGTGGGTATAAAAGCTTCTTTAAATAAAAAAGTGGCCAATAATTGACTCCCAATTAAGGATAGTAAAATACCTGTTAAACTCCCCAAAATACCTAAATACACATATTCTAAAGCGGTTATTTGTAGAATTTGTTTGCTTTTTGCGCCTAATGTACGCAACAATACACTTTCTTTTATTCGTTGATATTTGCTGTTTCTAACAGAACCAATCAACACTATAAAACCTGTGAGTATGCTAAAAAATGCCATAAAGTTAATAATCCAAGAAACTTTATCTAAAATATCTTCGATAATGGTAAACACTTGGCGTAAATCTAAAATAGTTACATTCGGAAAGTTCTTGACCAAATCTCTTTGCAATTCAGCAGACCTTTCTTCATTAGGTACATAAGCAGTCATTACATTAAATTGTGGTGCATTTTCTAAAACACCTGTAGGAAAAAGCACTAAAAAATTTACTTGCATACTACCCCAATCTACTTTTCTGATGCTACTTACTCTGGTTTGTAGCACCACTCCTTGAATGTTAAAGGCTAATTCATCATCAATTTTTAAATTGGCATCTCCGGCTATACTTTCTGAAATAGAAATAGGTATGGGTTGTGTATTTTCTACTTTTCCAATCCACTCCCCTTCTATAATTTCTTCAGTTTCAGCTAGGTTTTCTCTATATGTTACTCTATACTCACGATTTAACATCCATTTACGCATTTTTACAGTCGTATCTTTTCTGATTTCGTTGACTGATTTACCTCGAATACTATGCATACGCATGGTAATAATGGGAATGTTATCAATTACCTCTAAATCTTTTTCTTTAAAACTATTTAAAAGCGCAGTTTCTTGCCTGCTTTGTACATCCATTAAAATGATATTTGCATCATTTTTGGTGTTTTCTAAAGATGTTTTTGCCAATAAAATATCTTTGGTAAAATATAAAGTACTAATTAGAAAAGTTCCTAAACCAATAGACAAAACCAACACCATAGTTTGGTTGTTTGGTCTAAACAAGTTCAATAAACTTTGACGTTTGGTATAACTCCAAGAACTTGGATAATATTTTTTTATCAGTTTTATAAACAAACTAGCAATGCCTGCCATTATTGCGAATGTTACTAAAATTCCAATGGTAAAAACAATACCGCTAATAGCATCTTTTAACATCCAAAAAGAAAACAAAAAGATGGCAAATACAATAATTAAAGAGATGATTATTCTTGCTTTTTTGGGTTTTTGTAAATTGTTTTCACTACCTCTTAACACTTCTAAAGGCGATACATACCACGTATTTAATAAAGGCAGTAGCGCAAATAAAATAGCCATTAAAACCCCTAATATTATCCCCATAAAAATTGGCTGTACTGAAATTGATATACTTACACTAAAAGGTAAAAAGTCTTGTAATAAATACGGAAAAGCAAATTGTAAACCTGTACCAATTGTAGAACCAATACAACCTCCCATAAATCCAATACCAATAATCTGAATTAAATATATCAAAAAACTTTGCTTTCTTGAGGCACCTAAACATTTTAAAACGGCTACATTATTTAATTTTTCTTTGATATAAATATGCACAGAACTCGCAATGCCAATACAACCTAACAGAAGAGCAATAAAAGCCACTAAGTTTAAAAAACGACTTACGTTTTCATATCTTCTGCCTAAATTTCTACTAGTACTTGTATGGGTATCTAAATCTGCTTTTTCATCATCTAAAATCGGATCTATTTTTTGATCTAATAAAGTTAAATCCATTGTTGGAGCTTTAAAGAAATACTGGTATTCTTTTCGGCTACCCAACTGCAACAGTTCTGTTTGTTCTAAAAAACGAAAAGGAATTAATACAGTTGGTGCCACAGATGATGAAATTGCTGTACTACCAGGAATTGATTTTAACGCGCCAACAATAGGAAAGGTTACTTTGCCTAATTTTATAGAATCTCCTGGACTAATTTCATATTGTAAAAGTAATGTAGCATCTACTAAAGCACCACCAAGTTTTTGGTAATTAGTACCCGCATTTTCGGGAGTTGTGGTGATAGTGCCATAAAATGGAAAAGCACCTTCCATTGCTCTTACTTTTACTAATTTTGTTGCATCGTTTTTTGGAAAAGCAGCCATAGATACGAAATTAACTTCGGAGGCATCTGCACCTAAAGAATCTATAATGGCTTGCACTTTTTTAGATGGTTTTTGTCTGCTATCAATAATAAAATCGGCTCCCATTAGCGATTTTGATTGCTTTTGGATATTATCTTTTAAATTATCGCTAAACATCTGAATAGAAACTACTGCTGCAATTCCTAAAATAATAGAAGCCATAAAAAGCAACAATCTACTAAGACTTGCTTTTCCATCTCTCCAAGCCATTTTTATCAACCATTTTAAACCGGCTTTAGCATACTTTTTGCTCATTATTCTAAAACTGTTTTTTGGTTTGAGATAATTTTGCCCCCTTTTAATCGTAGAATTTGTTGAGTTCTATTGGCTAAATCTAAATCGTGTGTAATAATTACTAGTGTTGTACCAGCTTCTTTATTTAGTTCAAAAAGCAATTGAATTACTTTTTCTCCAGTTTCCTCGTCAAGATTTCCTGTAGGTTCATCCGCAAATAAAATAGTCGGTTTGTTAGAAAAAGCTCTTGCTAAAGCTACTCTTTGTTGTTCTCCTCCAGATAATTGTGATGGATAATGATGCAAACGATTTGCTAAGCCAACTTTGGCTAACAATTCCTTACCAACTTGTGCAGCATCTTTATCACCTTGTAATTCTAAAGGCACAATTACATTTTCTAAAGCTGTTAAAGTAGGTAACAATTGAAAATTCTGAAAAATAAAACCGACTTCTTTATTACGTAAAGCAGCACGTTCATCCTCATTTAAATCTTGTAAATTAGCGCCACACAATTCAATACTTCCAGAGGTTGGGTAATCTAAACCTGCACACAAACCTAATAAGGTAGTTTTTCCACTACCTGATGGCCCAACAATAGAAAAAACACTTCCTTGTGCTACCTCAAAAGAAATATTGCTAATTACTGTCAATTTTTTAGAACCACTTGTATAAGTTTTCTCTAAATCATTAATCTTTAATATCTTTGACATTATATTTTTAATTTTTGCTTAAAACATGCTGATGCTGAAAAATAGACAATTGACAAAGAATAAGCACAATAGAACTAAAAAGATTTTCTTAAAGTTTTGTTATTTTTCATTGATAATTCTTTTAATTTCTTGTAAGGATAAAACAGCAAAAGCTGATAAAAATGAGAACCCAACTACCACAAAAACTGAAGTAAGAAAAACACAAAATAACGCTACAAAAAGAATTGTTTTTTTTGGGGATAGCTTAACTGCAGGTTATGGTTTAGAAGATGTTGAGGATGCTTATCCTGGCATTATTCAGCATAAAATTGATAGTTTAGGCTTAGCATATACTGTTGTGAACTCTGGAGTAAGTGGAGAAACAACTGCTGGTGGTAAAAACAGAATTGATTGGGTTTTAAACCAAAAACCAACTGTTTTTATTTTAGAATTAGGTGCCAATGATGGTTTACGTGGAGTACCCTTAACTGAAACTAAGAAAAACTTGCAATTTATCATTGATGCTGTTCAAAAAAAATACCCAAGTACTAAAATTGTGTTGGCTGGTATGCAAATACCTCCAAATATGGGGCAAGATTATACCCAAGAATTTAAAAATATTTTTCCTGATTTGGCAAAAAAAAACAACATCGCTTTAGTTCCTTTTTTACTAAAAGATGTAGGTGGTATTCCAGAATTAAACCAAGGAGATGGCATTCATCCTACAAAAAAAGGACACAAAATATTGGCAGCTAATGTTTGGCAAATTTTACAAACCTTATTATAATTAACGTACTACTTCCCTATTTTATTTTATTTCATTTGTATAATAAGTACTTTGTGCAAAGCTTACCATGAGCTTTGTCCTTTAAATCAAACCTTATGAATATAAATTTAAAGTGGTCAGTAATTAAATACTTATTGATAAACCATTTTAATTAAATGATTTTTAAGAGATTAAATTAATTTTTGATGTCTGTTCGAGCGCAGTCGAGAACTATTGGGTTGATAAATATAGGTTTCGACTGCGCTCAACCTGACATTCGTCCATAAATTATAAATTTATATAAGTAACTATCTACTGATCTCTATAAATTTAAAATTAGTAAATCATTAGATTAAATGCTATTTTTTTAGGAAATATGAATATTTCATTATTTTTTTTAAAAAAGTAGCAGTTTAAAATAGAATAGTTATTCCGTTTATTTTTGTTAATTTAACAATTTTAACTACATTTAGTCTCATAAATCATGATCCCCTAAACCAATTGATGATACTTTTAAAATTCATAACTCGATTTATTTTATTTGTAGCTATTGTTCAATGTGTTTACTCGGTTGATAAACAAAAAAATAAAAATTATTCTACTTACTTTAGTAATGATAAGTTATTTCAAAAAAAAGGAATAAAATTAGATACGAACTGGGAGTTTTATTGGAATACTTTTATCAATCCAAGAGATTCTACGAATCAAAAACCTTTAAAATTAGTTAACCTTGGCTCTTGGACAAATTATGTAGATAAACATAATCAAAAATTACCTGCTTTTGGGTATGCTTCTTACAAGAAAAGTTTTATAATTCCTAAAGAAAGACCAAATGCATCATTATATATACCAAGAATTATTGGCGCTTATAAAATATGGATTAATGGAAAGTTTATTTTAGAAACTGGCATCATTGGCAAAACCAAAGAAACAACATTGCACAGAAGGTTTACTAAAATAATCCCTTTAAACTCTAATGATACCCATTTTGAGGTAGTGATTCAAGTAGCCAACTTTTATAACAAAAACGCAGGAATCACAGAACCAATTCTTTTAGGCGTAACTGAAAATCTTTTCCATAAAAAATCATTACAAATCATGGCAGATATGACTACTGTTGGTAGTTTTTCTTTTGTGGGATTACTTTTCTTAATTTTTTATGTGTTGTATTGGAATAAAGATAAAGCTGTTTTGTACTTCTCTTTAATGTGTATTGCCTTGTCTTACCACACGTTAAATGATAGATATGCCCCTTTTTCTCATATATTTAAAGAAATTAGTTGGGTTTTTTTGGCTAAAACAGAGTATATAGCCTCATATATTGTGGGTTATAGTGCAAGTATGTTCTTTATAATTGTATTAGAAGAATATGTTCATTTCTGGTTTAAGAAGTTAATACAATATAGTACTGTAATTTTAATTTTAGCTGCAATTATTTTACCAGCGCCACATTTTACCTATTTAATACCTGTTTTCTTAGTTTTTATGATGTTAAATATTGCGTATATCTTTTTTACAACAATTAAAGCTATATTAGCTAAAAGTAAAGCCTCTAAACTCTTATTGATAGGTATTGTAATTGCAACTACTGTTTTTTTATCAAATATTGTGTTTTTTATAAAACAGAATGAAATTGCCTTAATTTATGTGAAGTTTGGGTACATTGTTGTGTTTTTGTTGATTTCAATGTTACTATTAAGAAGGTTTTCAAATTCTTTTAAAGAACTTGAAAACGCAAATTTACTAGCCTTAACTCAGAAAAAAGAAATTTCTATAAAATCTAAACAACTTACTACTGTAAATTTAAAACTAGAAGAAAACTTAAAACTTTTAGAAAACAATAATGAAGAACTAGAAGATTTTAATCACATTGTTTCTCACGATTTAAAAACTCCTTTAGTGTCTGTTTATTCTTTGGCTTCTTTTATAGAAGAGGATTTAAAAGATGCTTTAGATGAAAATACTTCAAAGCACATTATGATGATGAAAGAAGTTATCTCTAAAATGGAAGCTTCTATAAACGGACTTTTAGAATATTCTAAAGTAGCTAAAGGAAAGAAACGTAAAGAATGGTTTAGCTGTAATGTAACTTTACAGAAAGTTTTTGACTTGATACATCATCAAAAGAAAAGCACTTTAAAACTGCCTAAAAAAGATATAAAAATATATGCTAATAAATTGGAGTTTGAACACGTTTTTCAAAACTTAATGGGTAATTCAATAAAATATAATGATAAAGATGAAGCGATATTAACTATTGATATTACCATTAAAAACAATGAATATCTATTTTCTTTAAGTGATAATGGCCCAGGAATAGATAAGCAATATCATCAAAAAATATTTAAAATTTTTAGTCAGTTAGAAACCAACGTGAAAGATTTGAATAGTACAGGAATTGGATTGGCTATCGTTAAAAAAATTGTGGCAAACAATGATGGAGTTATTTCAGTTTCTTCTAAAAAAGGAAAGGGGTTAACTATTCGTTTTTCGTGGAAAAAGGGAACTGAAACCATTTAATTAGCCTTTAAAAATTTCTTTAATTTGTATTCGTATTCCGCAATAATTTTAATCTAAATTAACAGCTTTAGGTTGCCTAAAATCTACTTTAAACATTGGTTATTGTTCTAAAAATTTTATGTTGAAAACCTAGTTATTTTTAATAAATACAGAAATTGAAATTGAAATACGATGCTAAATTACAATTTATTCTGTTGTTTCATTTTTCTGTTCGTCATCTTCAATAAATTGTTTGTAATGTTTGAATCTATCAAAAATTTGTTCAACGTAAATAAAAGGCTCAGTACCTCTTACATAACCATATTTTATAATTTCTTTATTATAGTTTTTGGGAAATCGAAGTGCTAACAACATTTTATCAACATTATCTTCCCAAATTAGGGGATTTAATTGATTTGATGCTGCTAAACGTTGTGCATCTCTAACATGGCCATAACCACAATTAAAAGAGGCCAATGTAAATTTTATTCGATTAATTTCATCTGATACATCTGTAAAACGATTGTAAATCTGATTCAAATATGTGGTTCCTCCACGTATACTTTGTACAGGGTCATTTACATCTGTAATCCCTAACTCTTCTGCAGTTGGTGGCATAATTTGCATTAACCCTTGTGCCCCAGCCCAAGATTTTGCATTCGGATCAAATTTAGACTCTTGATAAATTTGAGATGCTATTAAACGCCAATCCCAGCCTAATTTTTGGGTATATTCTTTAATCAAATCATCATATTCACTAATCTGATTATTTGTTAAACTATAATAATCACTTTTAATTCTACGTTTAAAAAACCGTTTATTTTTAAAGTATTTGTTATAAATAACAAAATAATCTAAATTTTTTCTTTCGGATAAAATCCAATCATTTACCAACTTTTTAAAATTCTTTGATTTTTTTCGAGTTACCCAAGCAATTCGTTGTGAAAATGAAATAGGCACATCAATTTTTAAAATAGGATTGCTGGAAGCATTAATTTTAGCTAAATTTTCATCGGCAATGGTATATTTTATTTTGCCCTCTACTACCATATCAATAATTTCACCTGTAGAAAGTTTACTGTCTAGTGTATCAATATAAATTTCACCTCCAATTTCGTTGGCTAAACTTACAATACGCTCTACGTAAGATGAGTTTTTACGAACAGAAACAGTATCTCCAATTAAATCTAATGGATCATCAATAACGTTTTTTTGGAGAGTGCTCCAAGACATTTTTCTAAAATTATCTGGTTTTTTTTGCACCAAAACCTGTTTGGTTAAAAACAAATGCTCAGTAAAATCTACCTCCCATTTACGCTGGTTGGTAATGGTCATGCCATGTGCAATTAAATCTACGTCTCCCCTATTTAAAACTTCAAATTGTGTATCTAAATTATCTGAAACTACAATTTCTAATTTTAAATTTAAATGTTTGACCAAACGTTGTAATAATTCATACTCAAAGCCCATAGGTTGCCCTTTGTATAAAAAATAACTTGTACTACTGTATACTACTAAAGCTCTTAAAACACCATCTTTTTTTATTTCCTGATAATCTCTATCAGAAGAATTGGCTACAATTTCATTAAGAACACCTTTCGTTTTAATAACTTCGGGTTGTTTTTTCTTTTGGCAATTAGTAAAGAAAAAAAGAATTATAACAATGGTAAAGAGTATTTTTTTTGTTTTAAATAACATACCCCTTAAAATAAGAGAATTATTTGAAACAATAAAATATTATGTATGATTAATCTAAACTAAAGTAATCTTTGTGCATTTTTTCACCAACTAAAGATAAATCATCTACCAATTTCTCAATAAAACCTTTCAGATCTCCTTGAACATCTTCAATGGTTGTGTACTGGTGTTGACATTTTAATTTACCAATTAAAAACGCAGCAGTATCTTTTTGTGGAATTTCATCTTTGGATAAAAACCCAATATAGTTTTGGATACAATTCAAAGAATTCATAATTGAACGTGGACAATATGGGTTTAAGATTAAGAAATCTAACACATTATGACTTGAAGGTATTTTTCTGTAATACCTACGCATCATATCATAAGTTTGTACACATTTTAACAAGGTTGTCCATTCGAAGCTTGATGTTACAGATAAACCAGAATTTACATTTTCTACTAAGGCATCATTATATTTAGAGTTGATAATCCGAATTACTTGATTGGCTCTTTCAATATAAATTCCTAACATAATAATGGCATATACTTCATCATGCAGAAGTGTTCCTCTTATTTTTGTTCTTAATGATGCAATATTAGCTGTAATCATCGTTGTAAAATCAAACAATCCGTTTTTTACAAAACGATCTTTGTCATAGGTTTTTACAGCTCTATTTAAAGTGTTTATAGATTCATATAATTCGGATGAAATTAAATCTCGGGCGCCATTTGCATTTTGTTGCGCATTTTGAATAGAAGATAAAATAGAAAATTGTTTTTCTGGATTTACACCAATATCAAACAATACCTTTTTCTCATCCAATTCTTTAACTTCTGTCAACTCTTCCTCATCTGCTACAAATAACATTGAACGCAACACAAACTGTCTAGATTGAGATAGTTCTGTTGGTGCATCTAATGATGAAAAATAATTGACATTCATATATCTTGCGATATGTTCTGAGCGTTCTAAATAACGCCCCATCCAAAATAAGTTATTGGCTACTCTTGCTAACATAAAACTATTTTATTTTTTTAATACCCAAGTATCTTTAGATCCTCCTCCTTGAGATGAATTCACAACTAAATTGCCTCTCCTTAATGCAACTCTTGTTAACCCACCTTTTAAAACAAAGTCTTTGTCTTTACCAAGTAAAGTAAAGGTTCTTAAATCTACATGTCTAGGTTCAAAAGATTGCTCTTCTTCTATATATGTTGCATGTGTAGAAAGCGACATTATAGGTTGAGCAATGTATTTTCTTGGGGCTTCTTTAACTGTAGCTTTTACTTTTTCTATTTCGTCTTTGGTCAATTTGTTTCCAATTGAAATTCCATATCCACCAGATTCATCTACAGGTTTAATAACCAATTTATCTACATTTTCTAAAACATATTTTAATTCATCAGGTCTGCTACAATGATAGGTGTAAACATTATTTAAAATAGGCTCCTCATCTAAATAATATTTAATAATTTGAGGCATATACGTGTAAATCGCTTTGTCATCTGCAACTCCTGTTCCTGGTGCATTTACCAAACAAACTTTTCCTTTCATATAGCTCTTAAACAACCCTGGCAAACCTAATAAAGAATCTTTGTTAAATTCTAATGGATCAATAAATAAATCATCTACGCGTCTGTAAATCACATCAACCCTAACCAAACCTCTAATGGTTTTCATGTAAACAAAGTCATTTTCGATAAACAAATCACGTCCTTCTACCAACTCTACCCCCATCTGTTTTGCTAAAAACGAATGTTCATAATAAGCTGAATTATAAACCCCAGGAGTTAAAACAACACATTTAGGAATATCTACACCTTTTGGTTTTACAGATTCTATAATCTCCAATAAATTTTGACCATAATCTGATACATTATATGATTGATAATGGTTAAAAACCCCAAATAAAGTCCTTTTTAAAGCATCTCTATTCCCTACAACATAACTCACACCAGAAGGACATCTAATATTATCTTCTAAAACATAATACTCACCATCTGAATGTTTGATTAAATCTGTACCAGAAACATGATTGTAAATTCCTCCAGGAGGATTAAAACCTTTCATTTGCTTTAAGTAGTTTGCAGAAGAATTAATTAATTCTATAGGAACTATACCATCTTTAATAATTTTTTGGTCGTGATATAAATCCCATAAAAACTCATTTAGTGCTTTGCTTCGTTGTAAAGCCCCTTTTTCAATTTTACACCATTCTTTGTGTCCTATTATTCTTGGAAACAAATCAAAAGGAAATATTTTCTCTTTCGTTTCTTTATCTCCATATACCTGAAAAGTTATTCCTTGGTTAAAAAAAGCATCTTTTGCTTTATCATTTAAATTCACAAAATCATCAACAGAATATTCGTTAAACAAATTGAATAAGGTTTCATACACTTTTCTAACTTCATTATTGTTCGTGAAAATTTCATCATAAAACCTAGAATCAAATTCGTAAGAAGAAAAGATAGGTAAATTGGTAGGTGCTTTCAAATTAAATACTTTTTTTTGTAAATTTAATAAAATAATTTTTAACAAACACGTGTGTTTTATCATTAAATTTAAATTAAATTAACTAAATTTAAGAAAACTGTGATTTTTATTTATTAAATATCCTTTTTCATTAAAAATACAATAATCGTCAAAATATGAGATTTATTTTGTAATATTTGTATCTGTTTTAGTAATTTCACATATATATACACAACAACAAAACCTTAAAGAGTCGTTTATGGCATTAAAAATTGTAATTTCTCATAAAACAAAATACAAATACGATCGTTCAGTAAAACTTTCTCCACATATCTTTAGGCTAAGACCTGCACCACATTCAAGAACACCTATAGAATCTTATTCTTTAAAAATAAAACCAGAAAACCATTTTTTTAATTGGCAACAAGATCCTTTTGGTAATTATTTGGCAAGAGTTGTTTTTCCTGATAAAACTGAAGAACTTTCTATTGATGTTGAGATTATTGCAGATTTAAAAACCATAAATCCGTTTGATTTTTTTGTTGAAGAGGCTGCAGAAGAATTTCCTTTTGAATATAATGATACCATAAAAAAAGAGTTACTGCCGTATTTAGAAATCACAGAAAATGATGCGTTGTTGATGGATTTTATCAGCACCATTGATATGACTCCAAGAAAAACCATTTATTTTTTAATTGATATCAACAGAAAAATTTACGAATATTTAAATTACAATATTCGTATGGAACCTGGTGTACAGTCTTGTAAACAGACTTTAGAACAAAAAAATGGTTCTTGTAGAGATTATGCATGGTTATTTGTACAAACGTTACGCCATTTAGGTTTTGGAGCACGTTTTGTTTCGGGATATTTAGTACAATTAAAATCTGATGAACAATCTTTAGATGGACCTTCTGGACCTGCTGAAGATTTTACAGATTTACATGCTTGGGCAGAAGTATATTTACCTGGAGCTGGTTGGATTGGTTTTGATGCAACTTCGGGTTTATTAGCTGGTGAAGGTCATATTCCCTTGGCTTGTACTCCTTCTTTTGAAAGTGCTGCTCCTGTTTATGGGCTTTCAGATAAGTGTGAAACTACTTTTGAATTCGAAAATTCTGTAAAACGAATTTTTGAATCGCCAAGAGTTACAAAGCCCTATACTGAAGAACAATGGAAAGCCATTGATAGATTGGGTAAAAAGGTAGAAAAAGAATTGCAAAAAAATGACGTTCGCCTAACTATGGGCGGTGAACCCACCTTTGTTTCCATTGATGATATGGAAAGTGAACAATGGAACACAGCTGCTGATGGAGAGCATAAACGTGCTCTAGCCAAAGATTTATCAAAACGCTTTTTAGATAAATTTACAGAAGGTGGATTTTTACATCATGCCCAAGGAAAATGGTATCCTGGAGAGCCTCTACCAAGATGGTCTATTGAATTATGTTGGCGAAAAGATGGCAGAAAAATATGGTTCAATCCCAATTTATTAGCGGCAATTGCGCCAAAAACTGAACTCCCAGAAAACGCAGATATTTTATTTTTAGAGAGATTAACTCAATATTTAGGTGTAACTCCAAATCACATCAAACCAACCTTTGAAGATGCATTTTTATTGATGTATGAGCAAGGTAATATGCCTGTTGATTATAATCCTGCTGATGATAAAGATGCTTCTTTAGCGACACAAAAAATTAATGAAATTTTAGAAAACGGAACTTCAAAACCTGTAGGTTATGTATTGCCGTTAAATAAAACTGAAGGCAAATGGTTTAGTAGCGAATGGACATTTAGGAGAAATCATATGTATTTAACACCTGGAAATTCTCCTCTTGGATTGCGTTTGCCATTGAATTCTTTAGAAGAAAAACCAGAACACGAAATTTTCCCAATTTATGAACCTGATTTGTTTTCTAAAAAGAAACGTTTGCCAAGTTTTAGACAACTAGTTTCTAAACGTCATCAAAACTTTTTAGAAAATGGAGTTCCTCAAAATATGCCCAATTATTTTGTAAGAACTGCATTGTGTTCAGAAGTTAGAGATGGTAAATTGCATTTATTTTTACCACCTTTAGAAGAGGCTACATATTATTTAGATTTATTGGCTTCAATAGAAGCAACAGCCAGAGAATTAGAAATTCCTGTTGTGTTAGAAGGTTATGGACCACCTCATGACAATCGTTTACAATCGATGAAAATTACGCCAGATCCAGGTGTAATTGAGGTAAATGTGCATCCTTCTCACAGTTGGTCAGATTTAAAAGATACTACGTTTACCATTTATGAAGAAGCTAAAAAATCGAGATTAGGTACAGAAAAGTTTATGCTAGATGGCAAACATACAGGAACTGGTGGTGGAAATCACGTAACTTTAGGTGGTGTTTCTCCAAAAGATAGTCCTTTGTTGCGTAAACCAAGTTTGTTACGAAGTTTATTAACGTTTTGGCAGCATCACCCTGGATTATCCTATTTATTTTCTGGTTCTTTTATTGGCCCTACAAGTCAGGCTCCACGAGTTGATGAAGCAAGACATGATAGTTTGTATGAATTAGAAATTGCGTTTAGTCAAATTCCAAAAGATGGTGAAGTTCCTTTTTGGTTGACAGACAGGTTATTCCGTCATTTATTAACCGATTTAACAGGAAATACACATAGAGCTGAGTTTTGTATTGATAAATTATACTCACCAGATTCTTCTTCTGGAAGATTGGGTATTTTAGAATTGCGAGGTTTTGATATGCCACCTCATGCACAAATGAGTTTGATGCAAAATTTATTGGTAAGAACTTTAGTTTCTTGGTTTTGGAAAAAACCTTACGAACACGATTTGGTAAGATGGGGTACAGAGTTACACGATAAATTTTTAATAGAACATTTTGTTAGAGAAGACATTAAAGATATTGTAAACCAATTAAATAAAGCCGGGTATAAATTTAAAGAAGATTGGTTTGATCCATTTTTTGAATTCCGTTTTCCTTTATATGGAATGGTAGATATCAATAATATTCATTTAGAATTACGAGCAGGAATAGAGCCTTGGAATGTTTTAGGTGAAGAAATGGCTGGTGGTGGAACTGCAAGATATGTAGATTCGTCTTTAGAAAGATTACAAGTAAAAGTCTCTAACTTTACAGATGAAAGATATACGTTAACTTGTAATGGTGTAAAAGTACAATTGAAAAGCGCTGGAGTTCATGGAGAATATGTGGCAGGAATTCGTTACAAAGCCTGGAATCCCTACTCTGCTTTGCACCCAACAATTGGTGTAGATACACCTTTGGTTTTTGATATTGTAGATACTTGGAACAAACGTTCTATTGGGGGTTGTACGTATTTTGTAGCACATCCTGGAGGTAGATCTTACGAAACATATCCTGTAAATAGTTTTGAAGCAGAATCTCGTAGAATCAATAGATTCTGGGACTTTGGACATACCCAAGGAGAAATATCAACCAAAAAAGAAAAGAAGAAAGAACAATCTTTAGATAACAAAAATGATATTGCAAGATCTGTCGCAAAACAAGGAAGTTCAAAAAAATTCAGTTTTAAAGAGATTCCTGTGAACCCAGAATATCCAAATACCTTAGATTTGCGTCTCAAAAAATAAAACAGATTGACAAAAATACCGATAACCTCTTTTTTTAGTGATTATTTTAAGGATTTTGAAAATTATGACGAAGTTTTAAAATCTGATATGAGCATAAACCCTACTTGGGAAAAATTGTTAACCAATTTTTCTAAATTAGGAATGGCTGAATTGAATAAAAGGCAGGATGATTTGGATTGGCTTTTGTCTGAAAATGGAGTTACTTACAATGTGTATAACGATCCAAATGGATTGAATAGACCTTGGAATTTAAATATTATTCCGTTTGTACTAGACCAAAAAGAATGGAAAACCATAGAAAAAGGTTTGCAACAAAGAGCGCATCTTTTAGATTTGGTTTTAAAGGATATTTACGGAGAAAAAGAGCTTATTAAAAACGGAATAGTTCCTTCAGAAATTATTTATGCACATCGTGGTTTTTTAAGACCTTGTCATCAAATTCAATTTAATAATGCCCAACAATTATTAATGCATTCTGCAGATTTGGCTAGAGGTCCAGATGGAAGAATGTGGGTAGTTAATGATAGAGCTGAGGCACCTTCTGGAATGGGTTATGCTTTAGAAAACAGGTTTTCAGTTAGAGAAGTTGTACCTGATTTTTTTAAAGAAATCAATGTAAAACAACCTTTTGGTTTTTTTAAAGATTTTAATGATTTATTGCTTAATTCAGCAGTAACAAATAAAGAAAATCCTACGATTGTTATTTTAACTCCAGGGCCTCATAATGAAACTTATTTTGAACATGCCTATTTATCATCATTCTTAGGATATCCTTTAGTAAAAGGGAATGATTTAGTGGTTAGAGACAATAAAGTTTGGATTAAAACACTAAAAGGGTTAATTCAGGTTGATGTAATTTACAGACGTGTAGATGATGCGTATTCAGATCCTTTAGAACTAAAAGGAGACTCTTATCTTGGTGTAGCAGGATTGTTAAACGTTGTAAGACAACAAAATGTATCCATCATAAACCCTATTGGAAGTGGTGTTTTAGAAAACCCAGGATTGATTCCCTTTATGAACTCAATCTGTAAATACTTTTTAAAAGAAGATTTAATTTTACCCCAAATTGCTTCTTGGTGGTGTGGCCAAGAAAAGGAACGCAAGTATGTTTTAGAAAACATTAAAAAATTGGTGGTAAAACCTATAGATAATACAAAAAGAGAGCATATTTATTTTTGTGAATTTTTAAGTGATAAAGAAATTGAAGCCTTAAAGAAAGAAATTTCAGCAAAACCGTATCGATATGTAGCGCAAGAAAAAATCTCATTTTCTACAGCTCCTAACCTCGCAAAAAATAGTTTAGAACCTAGAAAGGTAATGTGCAGAACTTTTGCTGTGGCTAAAGATAAGTCTTACAGTATAATGCCTGGAGGCTTAGTAAGAGTGGCTGCAGAGAGAGAAGAGTTGCGAGTTTCTAATCAAAAAGGAGGCACAAGTAAAGATTTTTGGATAACCAATAATGCAAACAAACCCTTTAAGAAACGTCAACGTTTTTATTGGCATCATGCAAATTCGAATAATTTTTCTGGTATCGAAAATTTACCAAGTAATACTGCTGAAAATTTATTTTGGTCTGGTA
This sequence comes from Polaribacter sp., assembly GCA_965661915.1. Classification (GTDB taxonomy): domain Bacteria; phylum Bacteroidota; class Bacteroidia; order Flavobacteriales; family Flavobacteriaceae; genus Polaribacter. The sequence goes on from CBFIFR010000004.1 coordinate 75,125, forward strand.
GGTATTTAGCAAGAACTCTGGTTACAGCAAGATACATTAGAATGGTGTTACATCAAATAACCAATTCTGAATTTAATAAACGTGAATCAGACACTGAGAGTTTACATATTTTATACCAATCTATCACCCATTTAACTTCTATTTTTCCTGGTTTTACAGGCAAAAATAAAGAAAAAGCAATTGAAAATCCGTTAGAAGAAATTGCCATAGTTTTGTTTGATAAAACAAAAATGGGAAGTTTAGCACATGCACTTTCATCATTTAATAATTCCTATTATACACTTAGAAATCTCTGGTCTAAAGATATGTGGCGTGTATATGAAATGCTCAAAAAAGTTTGGAGAGATTTTGATGAAAAAGACCACCATAATGTCCAAAAACTCACAAAATTATTAGATACAGTTATAACCAAACTCATCGCTTTTATTGGTTTAATTGAAGAAAGTATTTTGGTAGACCAAGGTTTATTGCTCTATTTTATTGGTTTGCAAATGGAACAAGCTATTATGACTATAGATAAATCTAGAGCGTTATTAACCATCTCTTATAATGAAGATGTTGAGTATGAAATTTTAGAATCATTATTAAATAGTCACGAAAGTTTAAATATTTACAGGTATAGTTTTAAATCTTATTTGGATGTTGAAAACGTTATTAAACTAATTCTATTAGATGATAAATATTCTAGATCATTAAAATATCAATTGAATAGAATTCGAAGAGATGTTTTTAAATTGCCTAAAAGAACGAATAATACTGCACATACAGCTTTAGAAATAGCTATTTTAAAGGCTTGTAATGTAATTGAAAATGCTAAGGCAAGTACTTTAATTCAGGTTGATGAAAAAGGCTTTACAAGATCTGAATTAGAGGAACTATTAGCTTCATTGAGTGATTTAATTCACAATACCTCAATGTCTTTAACAGATATGTATTTCAATCATTCTGATGAACAAATACAGTTAGTTAACCAAAATTATACCTTTTAATATGGTTTTTTCTGTCATTCATAAAACAACATACAATTACTCAAATACAGTAACCTATTGCCATAATTTAGCAATTTTAAAACCCAAAACGTTAGTTGGTCAAGAATTGCTAGAATATGAATTAGAAATAGAACCTAAACCAACAGTATTTAAAGAAAATATAGATTTTTTCGGAAATTCAGTTGCACATTTTTCCATAGAAAAACAGCATAAAAAACTAGTAGTAACTGCAAAAAGTAAGGTAAAGCGTTCATTTGAACATCAAAAAAACGCGGTGATATCAGAAGCATGCAAAAGTATCACATTAGAAAAAGCTTTAGCTAAATTAAAAATTTTATCACCAGAAATTATTAAAGCCAAACAGTTTATTTTAGATTCGGTTTTTATCAAAAACATTTCAATTAAAATTAATGAGTATGCAAAAGTTTCTTTTCAAAAAGATCGTTCTGTTTTTGAGGCAACTAATGAGTTAATGCAACGTATTTTTAAAGAATTTAAATTTGATGCTGGTTTTAGTACTGTAACTACCCCTATTGATGAAGTTATGGAAGAAAAAAAGGGGGTTTGTCAAGATTTTGCACAAGTTGCCATTGCTTGTATTCGTTCTATGGGTTTACCTGCAAGGTATGTAAGTGGTTATATTGAAACTTTTCCACCTCCAGGAAAAGAAAAGTTGTTTGGTACAGATGCCTCTCATGCTTGGTTTTCTGTTTTTATTCCAGATTTTGGCTGGGTAGATTTTGATCCAACAAATAATCAAATCCCCAAAAATCAACATATTATTGTTGCTTATGGTAGAGATTATTATGATGTACCCCCTTTAAAAGGCGTAATTTATGGATCTGGAGAAAGCACTCTGGATGTTGCTGTAGATATTAGACCTTTTTAATATAAATATGTTCTAAAATTATACATAAGAATATAATTTTAAAGCATGCTTATCACAAGAACAATTTGATAAATAGTATTATGAAGCGATATGATATTTCACATTTTTCTTCGTAATTGTTCTTAATGCACCTTTATTTTTAAGTTCATCCATAATATTGTAGAGCGATAAAATCATGTTTACATTTTCAACTTTTCTTAAAATTTGAAAACTTGTTAAAGGCTCATCCTTAATTGCGTTTAATACTGATATTTGCTGTTCTGTTAAATTATTAAGTTGCATAGTTTTGTGATTTATAGACAAGGTAAAATTACACTTTATATGAGCTGTACTTAAAATTATTAGTCAAAAGCGAGAATAAGTAATGTGTATAGCATTTATTTGTCGATAAATGGTAATATCCTATAATTAAAATATACGTAGAAAAAAATTGATAATAGATAATACTTGGTAATAAAAACTTAAGCAGCGTAATGATATTTACGATTTTCTTTGATATAGCTCTTTATTACGCCTTTGCTGTTTAGTTTGTCTAAGATATTATATAAAGATAAAATAAGAGAAACGTTTTCAACTTTCTTTAAAATTTCAAAACTGGTTAGGTGTTCTTTTTCCACCGCTTTTAATACAGACTGCTCTATAGCAGTTAGGTTAGAGTTATTCATGAGGGGTATGTTTAAGATTGAAACAAATGTAGTCCTTTTTTTGTAAAATTGTTAAATTTTTATGAAATTTTCTTTATAAAGGTTTTAAGTTATTAATATCATATTAAGTCAATCAAAAAATAAAACATTATTTACTGTCTATTATTTTTTTTCTTGAAGTAATAAAATAGACACCTGTTAATAATATTATAGAAGCAACTATAGATTGTAATGTAAATATTTCATCTAAAAAATACCAACCCATAAATAACGCTATCACAGGATTTACATAAGCAGAAGTAGATACTTTTTCTGGTGATACCACTTTTAGTAAATAATTAAAAGAAGTAAACGCAATAATTCCTCCAAAAACTACTAATAAAAACATGGAGAGTTGAACATTAGTTGTCCATGAAATTGGAGAAGACCAACTTTCTTGAAACATACCGCTTAAAAATGCTAAAAGCACCCCACCAATAACCATTTGATAACCCGTGCTTACTAAAAAGTTTTTTGGCAATTTGGCTTTAGATACAAAGACACTTCCATAACTCCAACTTAATACACAAGTCAACATTACCAAGATGCCAATTATACTATTTTTAGAAGTTGTTAGTTCTTGTTGACTTACCAATAAAATCATTCCAGAAATACCTAAAACTACACCTAGAATCGATTTCTTTTGCATTGGTTTTCTATCTATAATACGCATCATAATAAGCACATATAAAGGATTTGTTGAGGCAATTAAAGAACCAAAACCACTATCTACAAACTGTAAAGCCCAAACAAATACGCTATTACCATATACCAAAAAGAAAAACGATGTAATGCAAATATTTTTAAATTCCTTTTTTGATATTTTTAATTTTGCTTTCGTTAAATAAGCAATGCAAATCATAATGCAACCCGCAGTAAAAAACCGAATAGAAGCTAAAAAAAAAGGAGGTAATTCTGTAACTGCAACCTTATTAAAAACATAGGTAGAACCCCAAATTACATAAATAGCAATAAAAGATAAGACAATGAGTACTTTAGAGTTTTTCAAGTTTTATATTTTAAAAGTTCAAAAATACTACTATTATTAATGCCATTTATTTATTTAAAACAAAGTTTAGAAATAGTATATTTGAAATTAACCATTTATAAAGAATGAATAGAAACATGTTAAAACTAAAAGGTTATTAATCAAAAATGTATGAAAAATATATGAAACAAATTTTGAAATTTAAATACCCTTTTGATTCTTCCTTAAAACATCATGTTATCATTGCTTTTGGTTTGGCTTTATGGATTTTTGTTTTTCTATATTTTACAGAGCCTTTAGATGTTCACGAATTTCATAATGATGAAAAACTGATTTTTTTATCGGGTTATAGTTGTATTGGAGGATTTTGTTACCTCCTATTTTTACCTTTTCAATATTTTCTTTTTACTAAAAATGATAAAAAATGGACTATTTTTAGTGAGTTTTTGTTCATTGTTACTTTTTGCATTTGTGCTATAAGTATTGCTCGTGCTTATTATTTGTATGTAATCATGGCAAATGAAAGAAACCCCTATGAGTTTTGGTACATGTTTACCAATATTTTTCTGCCTGCAATTGCCACAATTTTACCTATCATTATTTTTGGTCGTTTTGCTTTTGGCAAATACAAGGATAAAAAAACCGAAGCTAAAAAAATAGAAATTAAAGGTGAAGGAAATTACGAAGGCTTACGTTTATTTTTAAATGACATTATTTGCATTCAATCTTCAGATAATTATATTGAAGTTTTTTATGTAAACGGACAAAAATTAAAGAAGACGTTAATTAGGAATAAATTGTCGGTTATTGCAGCTGAATTTCCAGAACTTTTAAGAACGCATCGTTCTTATATAATGAATCCATATCACTTTTTACAATGGAAAACAGAGAAAAGCAAACTGTTTGCAATTTTATCTCACCACATAGAGGTGCCAGTCTCTAGAACCTATCAAAACAAGGTAAAAAGCATTCTGAATTCTACCACAGAATAGCTGCATTTCGCCCCAAACCCTATATACTATTGAGTTTATTGTAAGTTGATCTGTAATTTTGTTTCAGAAAGTTTAATCACAAAATTTAGAATAATGAAAACTCAAATCACTTTAGCAATGCTTTTTTTGGTATCAATTTTTAATTTATCAGCTCAAAAACAACAGCAAGAAATTTTAATTATTGGCACGATGCATACAGTACCAAAAATTGTAAAAAAAAGTTACAAACCTATGTTGAAGTTTGCAAAGAAATACAATCCTGAAGCTATTTATGTTGAATCGCCAATGGCAAATGACGATAAATCTTGGGAATATTTAAAAAATGGATGGTCTAAAGGATATCAAAATTTTTATAAAAAATCAGATAGTATTCAAAAGATATTTAATTTCGATAAAAATAAGTTTGATATACTAAAAAGTAAAGCATACCACAGCCTAACATCATCAGAAATTGATTATTTAATCAGTTCCTATTTATACCAAAGAGATAATGGAAATTATGAATTGATGTTATATTTAAAAAAGCACGGAATTGAAGGTGCTAAAAAACCTACAAGACATGAAGATGGAGATTTAACTTATAAATTGGCACTTTATAAAAATTTAAAAGTTCATAATATGGACGATCAACAAACGAATAAACAATACCATATTGCTTGGAACAAATGTGTAAAAGAAGGCCGTAAAAATGGAAGCAATGCTGTAGGTTCTCAAATTAATAAAAAACAATATAGTGCTGCTAAAATTCCAGCTATTTTAAGAAGATTAGGCAAGCATACTAATAAAAGAAAGTCTCTTAATATATTGCATAAAATGAGTTCTTTTAGTTATGTTACAGAAGATACAGAAGGTTGTTTAAAAGGAAAAAAATACTGGAATGAACGTAATATGAGAATGGCTAAAAACATTGCTAGTCAAGTTTTGGCAACAAAGAAAATAAAAAATATAGTTATGGTTGGTGCTTCTCATGTTATTGGTTTAGAGCAAGAATTAAAAGAAAACTACCCAAATTTAAAAGTAATTCTAATGAATGAGTATTAAACTTTCTACGCTACTTTTAATTAGATGACCCTCTTGAAATAAGAGGGTTTTTAAGTTTTACATCATAAATTATTACTTTGATTTTTCCATCAAATATCGATCTGAAAATACCTTTGTAAAATGCGCACCAAAAAATAAAATTAAGCTAGAGTAAGAAACCCAAAGCATAATTAAAATTACAGAACCAGCTGCTCCATACGTAGAGCCTGGTTCCATTTCTCTAAAATACCAAGCCATTAAAAATTTACCGATAACAAATAAAATAGCTGTTACTCCTGCTCCAATACTCACAGCTCTCCATCGCAAAGTTTTAGAGGGTAAATATTTAAACATTGCTGCAAAAAGAGCATAAATAAATAATAGGGATACAAAAAAATCTAAAATGTACATATAATCAAAAAGTGAATCAGGTAAAAAACTTTCCAAACGTTTGCTAAAAGCACTTATTAATGATGTTAGTACGAAACTAATCAACAATAAAAAACCGATAATTAATATAAACCCAAAGCTTTTCAATCTGCTTATTAAAATCTCTACAATTCCTGTTGGTTTAGCCTCTTCACTCACTTTCCAAATTTTATCGAAAGCTGCTTGTAGTTGATAAAACACACCAGTTGAACCATAAATTAATGTACCAAAACCCACAATTGTTGTAAAAACAGATACAGATTCGTTACCCCTATCTAACATCATTTGCCTTATAGAGGCTGCAGTTTGTGTACCTACAGCAGCAGTAATTTCATCTAAAAGTTCTCCTTGTACAATATCTTTACCCCAAATATTACCTACTAAATTTAAAATGATGACCAATAAGGCTGGCAAAGATAAAATTGCATAATAAGCCACAATTGCACTTAAGGCAAAAGGTTCATTATTAAGCCAATTTTTACCAGTTTGGAATAGTAGTTTGGGAAGATGAAATATTTTAAATTTGGTGTTCAAGTATGTTGATTTTCATTATGAATATTATTAAAAATAGTAAAAATATTTTTTTTAAGCTTCACCTCTAGCAGGATAACCTTCTTCTAAAATATAATCAATTCCATTTAATATTTCACTAAATTTTGGTCTACCAAAAGGCATAGATTGTATCGATTCCCAATACACTTTTTGATTTTTATCAATTAAAAATAATCCTGGTTCAAAAAAAGTATCAGGTTCATTGTCATTAATTGCTTTAGAGATAAATAACCCCCATTTTCGCGCTTCATCAATTGGGAAATTAAAACCAACTGGAATGTTTTCAATATCCCATTCGTTATACGTTTCTTTGGCTAATTCTTTAGTATTGGCACTAATAGCAACTACATTCACCCCTTTTTCAGTAAATTTCTCTATATTTTTTTGCAACTCTTGTAGTTGTTTTTTACAAACAGGACAGTGTTTTCCTCTGTAAAAAATAATAAGCGTAAAGTTTTCCGGGTTTTGTTCACTTAAAGTCCATTGGGTATCATTTATTAAATTTATTGTTATTTCAGGTGCTTTTGTTCTTGGTTTAATCATTTTTGTTTGTTTTTATAAGCCCTAAAATAGAGATTTACTCCTTGATTAATTTGTGCATTTAAGTCAATTATTAACACGTTTAGAAATTTAACTCTTTAAAACATAATCTACATAAGATTAACTTTTTTTTAGGGATGATTTTCCTTAAACCCCTGTTATTCTTATTAATTTAGAAAGATAATTTTGTAAAATCAACTACATGAAAACTTCGGATTTAATTGTTAAAGCGTTAGAAAATGAAAATGTTGAATATATTTTTGGATTACCAGGAGAAGAAAATCTAGACCTTTTAGAGTCGTTAAGAAACTCAAAAAAAATAAAATTAATTACGGTTAGGCATGAACAAGGTGCAGGTTTTATGGCTGCAACTTATGGTCGGCTCACTGGTAAATCTGGTGTTTGTTTGGCCACTTTAGGTCCAGGAGCTACAAACTTATTTACACCAGCTGCATATGCACAATTAGGTGCTATGCCAATGGTTATGCTAACAGGTCAAAAGCCTATACAAGAGAGCAAACAAGGTAATTTTCAAATTATTGATGTTGTTAAAATGTTACAACCTTTAACTAAATTTTCTAAACAATTAACCTATGGCAAAAATACAACAGCTGTTTTTAGAGAAGCTTTTAGAAAAGCACAAGAAGAAAGACCTGGTGTTGCACATATAGAAATACCAGAAGATGTTGCACAAAATGAAGTAGAGAATAGTACTCTTTTCAATAAAAAAGCAGCCAAAATACCTAGTGTAAATCAATCGTCTTTAGAAGAAGCAAAAAGATATCTGTTACATGCAAAATCTCCTTTATTGTTGATTGGAGCAAGTGCAAACCGAGAAAGAGCTTGTAAAGCATTGACTAATTTTGTGAATATCTTAAAAATACCATTTATAAACACACAAATGGGTAAAGGTATTGTAGATGAAAGAAATCCGCTTTACATAGGTACAGCTGCACTTTCTTCTGATGATGTTTTACACAAAGCTATTGATTATACAGATTTAATTATAAATGTTGGACACGATAGTATAGAAAAACCACCTTTTATAATGAATCATACTGATGACATGAAAGTACTGCATATTAATTTTTTTAGTGCAGCAATAAACGAGGTATATTTTCCCCATTTAAGTTTAATTGGCGATATTGCTAGCACAATTCATCAACTTACAGAAGTTTTAAAAACTAAAATCAACACAAAAAATGATTATTATTTTGATGTAAAAAATCAAATTAATGAACAAAATAATGTGTATGAGAATGATGAAAGGTTCCCTATTTTACCGCAAACTTTAGTCAAAATCACCAGAGAAATTGTTCCTGAAGATGGCATCATCACTCTAGATAACGGAATTTATAAATTATGGTATGCAAGAAATTATAAAACCTATAGTCAAAATACATTATTGCTAGACAATGCCTTGGCAACTATGGGTGCTGGTTTTCCATCTGCAATTATGGCTAAAGAACTTAAGCCCAACAAAAAAGTAGTCTCTATAAATGGTGATGGTGGTTTTATGATGAATTCTCAAGAGTTGGAAACAGCCATTAGAATGAATTTAGATTTAGTTATTATTATTTTAAATGATAATGCTTATGGAATGATAGAATGGAAACAAAAAAATGAAGGCTTTGAAGAATTTGGATTAAAATACAATAATCCAGACTTTATAAAATATGCTGAAAGTTTTGGAGCTAAAGGCTACAAACCAAATTCTGTAACTGAATTTAAAGAGACGTTTCAAGAAGTAATACACCAAAAAGGAATACACTTGATAGATGTATCTATTGATTATTCCTTAAATGAAGAAATTTTAAGTTAAAAAAAATGAATAAAGCAGTAAGTATAAATCCAACAACAGAAAAAGAAATAGCTTCTTACGATAGAATATCTCAAAAAGAAGCATTTAAAAAGATAGATAAAGCCAACAAAACTTATCATTCTTGGAAAAATACCAGTTTAGAAGATCGTTCTAAATTAATGTATAATTTAGCAGATATTCTTGATAAGAATAAAGAAAAATATGCAATTTTAGCTACTGAAGAAATGGGTAAAATTCTCAAACAATCTAGAGCTGAAATTGAAAAATGTGCAATGGTTTGCAGATATTATGCAAAAAATATTGAAACTTTAATAGCGGATAAACATATAAAAACAGAAGCTCATAAAAGCTATGTAACTTTTCAACCATTAGGAGTTACTTTAGCAGTAATGCCTTGGAATTTCCCCTTTTATCAAGTTATTCGTTTTGCATCGCCTGCAATAATGACAGGTAATGTAGGTGTTTTAAAGCATGCATCCAATGTACAAGGTTGTGCATTTGCTTTAGAAGATGCCTTTAAAAAAGCTGGGTTTCCTGATGGTGTGTTTACCAATTTAAACCTATCCTCTAGCGAAATAAAAAACATTATAGCACATAAAAGTATTGTAGCTGTAACCTTAACAGGCAGTGAACCTGCAGGACGTTCTGTTGCAGAAATTGCAGGAAAAAATTTAAAGAAGACTGTTTTAGAACTAGGTGGATCTGATGCTTACATCATTTTAGAAGATGTAGATTTAGAAAAAGTGACTGAACTTGCTTTATATGGAAGATTACAAAATAATGGCCAAACTTGTATTGCTGCAAAAAGGTTTATTGTTTTAGAAAAAATCTATGATGATTTTCTAAAACTGTTTACTCAGAAAATGAAAAATGCTAAAATGGGGAATCCAACTGATAAAGATTCCTATTATGGCCCTTTGGCAAGAGTTGATTTAAGAGATGAACTTCATCAACAAGTTCAAAAAACAATCGAAGAAGGTGGAAAATTAATTTTAGGCGGACAAATACCAAGGCAAAAAGGCGCCTATTACCCTGCAACAATATTAGCAAATTTAACACCTGGAATGACTGCTTTTGATGAAGAATTATTTGGTCCTGTAGCTTCTGTAATTAAAGCTAAAGATGAAGAGGAAGCAATTAAATTAGCAAATTATTCAACATTTGGTCTGGGTTCTGGTGTTTTTACAAGTGATGTGAAAAGAGGTGAAAAAATTGCACTTCAATTAGAAGCAGGTAATAGTTTTGTGAATAAATTAGTAGCCTCTGATCCTAGATTGCCTTTTGGAGGAATTAAAAATAGTGGTTATGGTAGAGAATTATCTGAGATAGGTATTAAGGAATTTGTGAACACAAAAACAATTTGGGTAGATTAAAATCTTGCTCAAAAAAAACACTAAAAAAGCTTGTAGAAATTTCTACAAGCTTTTTTAGTTGCATTTAATAAGTTAAATCTATACTGGTGTAAGTATGTTTTCTTGCGCTTTTTCGTAATCTGTATACCCTTTATTTCCAGGTGTGTAAAAAGTATCATTATCCCAATCTGCGAGTTCTACGTTTTTTTCGAAACGCTCAGCTAAATCAGGGTTTGAAATAAATAATTTTCCGAAAGCAACTAAATCTGCATAACCATTTTTAATCACATTATTCCCAGTTTCTTGATTATAACCTCCGTTAATCATTAAATTTCCATTGTATAGTGGTCTAAAATGTTCAGCAATATTTTGTACTGCGTATGGAATATCAGGAACATCTGTAAATGGTTCTGATAAATGTATATATGCTAAATTGTAATTGTTCAATTTTTTTATAATATACTCAAAAGTAGGTATCGTTTCTTTATCCATCTTCATACCAAACAAACCATCTAAAGAAGGGTTAAATCTAGCTCCTATTTTTTTATCTGGCAATACTTCTTTAATCGCTTCTAAAACTTCAAAAAAGAAACGAGCTCTATTTTCTTTGCTACCTCCATATTCATCTGTTCTTTTGTTAGAAGTTTTGTTAAAAAATTGATGAAATAAATATCCATTAGAAGCATGAATCTCTACACCATCAAAACCAGCTTCGATTGCGTTTTTTGCAGCGTTTTTAAAATCACTAACAGTTCTTTTAATATCCTCTTTAGTCATAGCTTTAGGCGTAACTGTTTTCTTTTCACCATCTGGTGCATATACGCTTTCATTAGGGTTTATTGCTGATGGAGCCAAAGGTAAATCTCCATTGTGAAAATCTGGATGTGAAATTCGCCCTACATGCCAAAGCTGAATAAAAATTTTACCTCCATTTTCATGAACTTTTTCAGTAACTTTTTTCCAGCCAGCAATTTGCTGTTCACTGTGTATGCCTGGTGTATTGATATATCCCACTGCTTCTTTAGATACTTGAGAACCTTCTGTAATGATTAACCCTGCAGATGCTCTTTGTGCATAATATAAACCTTGTAAATCTTCTGTTGGATAATTACCTTCGTTATTCGCACGATTTCTTGTCATTGGTGCCATAACTACCCTATTTTTTAGTGGCAAACTATCTATGTTATTAAAATTTTGTAGTAAAGGTTGTTTTTTCATATTGTGATGTTTTTTTGTTGATTTTACATAAATTTATTCGCTGAACACTCCCTAATAAGTTAACATTTTTTCTTTCTTTTTTCTTAACTGTTTCTCTAATTCATTTACAGATTCAGAAATAGAACTCGTAAAATTTTCTTTACTCGCTTCTGCAAATAATCTTGGTTCTGGAACACTCAATCTAATATTACAAATCATTCCTTTGTTATCATTGGACGTATTTTCAGTTTTAAAGAAAATATCTGCTCTTGTTACAAAACTGTATTTTTTGTTTAAATTTTCTAATTTTTCTTTTGTATAAGCTTCTAACCTATTACTTTGTTCAACATTGTCATATTCAAATATAAATTTCATAATGTTTCGTTTTAATTAGTGTTTGGTTTGTTGCTCTTTTATTGTTTTATTTTTGATGTCGAACTTTTTATTTTTATCAAGCTTTCCATCAGGATTTAAAGTTGTTTCTTGTGTTTTTTTTCTCTCAAACTTTTTGTTTTCTTTGATTGTACTCATCATTGTTTTTTTTAGGATTCATTTAAAACTATAGAAAACAATAGGGTTTTTCAGTTAATGAGTTGTTAAAAGAAATTACTAAAAGTTAAATACATTACATTTTTGAAATGCATCAAAATCTAATTTATTTGAGGTCAAAGAATCGTAAGTTGAATGTTATCTTACCAGTTAATTAAATACTAATTAAGGTGATTTATTTCATTAAAGCATGCTAGCTTTCATGAAAAACACTGATAACAACACTTTATATTATGAAAGATAAAAAATACAATTCAGAAATTACAAAAGAAGATTTAACTGTTCTTGGTAAGAAAAACGAAAACTTAAGAAGAGATGGTCATGAAGACCAATATTTAAAAAATCGAAATAAAAAGACAGATTTTAGTGGTAACAACTTAGATGTTCCAGGAAGAAAATCTAGTCAACATCAAAATAAAAAAGTATTAAAAGACGAAGAAAATAAACACTTTAGTCTTGGTAGTGAAGACAATGAAAACTTAGAAATAGATAGCATTAATAAGAAATGATGAAATCTAAATAAAAATATTAATTATAAATTTTGATAAAAAACTGAAAACATTTTCAAACCTCATAAGTTTAAACTTATGAGGTTTTGTTTTATAAAACCATTATCAAACTAACTTTTTTCATCTTCAGATAGCGTGTTGATATAGTCAATATCTCGAATATTTTTTTGTACTGTTATGGCTCCAAATAAACTTAGTAAAAAAGAAATAGCGTAAAAACCTTTCTCACTTAAAAGTAAATCTGCGTTTCGCAAACCAATAATTAATAGTAGCAATGCAGCTATTACTATCACCCAGCTTATTCCATAATACATGTCACTTACTTTAAGTCCTTCTGCTTTATCTCTAACTGCCTTTTGCAATGAAATTACAGCATATATTCCCATTAAGAGAATCGCAAAATAATATCCTTTTTCATTCAATTGCATTGTAGCATTCCATAATCCAATACAATAGGCAAGCAAACCTATAATTAAAATTCCCCAAGTTGCACCAACGTAAGCAGATGTAGGTTTTTGAAGAATACTACTTATAGCTTTCTTTTTTTTACTTTGTTTTTTTGTTTCTTCACTTGAAGACATTTTTGTTTGATAATCCATAATGTTTAGTTTCATAATTATACTGCAAATTTGAGCTATTAAAATTGCCTACAAAACCTAATAATTTATAATTACTTACGATATAAAACATAAAAAATATTATATATTATATTAATAGTATATATTTATAAAAATATTACTGACGATATAATGATAGATTTAAAAGATATAATAAGTTCGTTTACTGATGAAAAACAACAAGAATTTATCGCTTATTTAGATAAAAAGAACAAAAGAAGCGATGCAAAAAATATAAAATTAGTGAAACTATTGGCTAATTCTAATTTGACCTCTAAAGAAATTTGTATTCAATTGTATCAAAAAGATCATAAACCGGCTTTGCATGCTTTAAGAAAACGTTTGTTTCAATCTTTAATTGATTTTACAGCAAATACCAACTTAAAAGAAGAACATTCTTTAGATATGCAAATGATAAAATATATTTTAGCCTCAAGAACATTTTTTAAAAAAGGACAAATTGAGGTTGGTTATAAAATTATAGAAAAGGCAGAACTTATTGCTAATGAGTATCAATTATATTCTATTCTTAATGAAATTTATCACACAAAAATTGAATATGCCCATCAAAATGATCATATTAATTTTGATGAATTGGTGGCTAAATTCAGAGAAAATCAAAGACAACATCAAAAAGAAGAAAGTTTAAATATTGCTTACGCCAAAATTAGAAAAACGTTAAAAGAAATAAATCATCAACAGAAAGAATTCGATATAAGAACAATGATTGAAGATACTTTGAAAGAGACTTCAAAATCACTACCTGAAGTATTGTCTTTCAAATCTTTATATCAAATTATTCAAATTACTAATATCTCTTCTTCTCAAAACTTTGCATATTGGAATAGTGAGCCCTTTTTATTAGAAACCTATCAAATTTTAAAAAATCATCACTCTAAAGACAAACAATTATTCTATCATATTGAGGTGCTTTATATCATAGCAAACACATTATTTAGAAATAAAAAATTCTTAGCTTCTTTACAATATCTAGAACTCATGAATTTGCACATGCAAAAAGATCAAAAAAAATATTTTAAAGAATTTGAAATAAAATATGCTTTGTTACTCGCTTTAAATTATAATTATATTGGAAATCATGATTTTGCCATAAATACTTTACAACCTTTTGTAGAGAAAAAGAAATCTAAATCGGTTGAACAGTTGGATATACATTTGTCTTTAATTGTATTTTATGCACAGCAAAAACAAACCCAAAAAGCTAGTAATTTATTGGCTAAATTATATCACACAGACAAATGGTATATAGAAAAAGCAGGAATAATATGGACTATTAAAAAAAATATCATTGAAATCCTTGTACAAATAGACTTAGGAAACATTACTTTCATTGAATCTCGTTTAAAAAGTTTTAAGCGCAATTATTTTAAACCGCTTAAAAATATGAATCAAGAAAATGTAATTGCCTTTATAAAATTAATAGAAAACTATTATAAAAACCCAGAAAAAGTAACTTCAAAAAGTTTTTATGAAAAAGTTGAAAATTCTATTGATTGGATTGAGAAAACCAAGGAAGATATTTTTATGATGAGTTTTTATGCTTGGTTAAAAGCAAAAATGACCAAAAAAGACGTGTATTTAGTTACTTTAGATTTGGTAAATCTGTCTGAGGATTCTTAACTTTAAACGCAGCAAAAAACATAAAAATCAGAAAAGGCAATAATACATAACCAATATACTTATAACTACCAAAAGTTGTAAAACTATAACTAAATATACTAGGTGCAATAGCACTTGCAATTACCAAAAAACTGGCTACTTTACCAGTTATTTCTCCTAAAAACTTTCTTCCAAAATACCTAGGCCAAGTAACTGCATTTACAACTGCAAATAAGCCACTGTAAACACCTAAGCCTGCAATTAGAAAATAAATACCAACGTTAGTTTCTAGCACTAATAAGCCGTAAATGGCTAAAATTCCGCTAAAAATCATCACAAATAAATATATTTTATGGGCAATATAATCGCTTAAAATATTTGCAACTGTAGATACTGTAATTGCTATTAACGAAATAGGTAAAAAAACAGCAATAGCCTCTGCTTTTGTAAATGAATTAGACTCGAAAATGGAAATTACATGAAACGTAAACCCTGTAATTAAAAAACTACTAAAAGCCAATGCAAAACCAAATAACCAAAAAGCTCTTGTTTTCTTTGCATCAATCAAATTAAAATTAATTTCTGATAAAGTTGCTGTTTTTTGAGTTGAAGTGCTTTTAAATCCATCAGGTAACATATCAAAATCTTCAGGTTTATTTCGATAAAATTGCAATATTAAAAAACTAAATATAAATAAACATAAAGCTAATATTTGCCAAGTTAACTCCCATCCGTTTTCATCTATTAAATAGTTGAATAAAATAGGAGAACTCGAAAAACCCAAAGAAATAGTAATACTACTAATGGCGTTTACTTTACCTCTATTTTTATCAAACCACATCATTACCATATTTCTAGAAGACATGGTTAAAACACCTTGTCCACAAAAACGAATTAAAAAAAACAGGAAGCAAATTAAAAGAAAAGGAACTATCCAAGATTGAACGTTTAGTAGGTTTTGAATAAAGTCAGCTATATTTTCAGAAAACGAAAATAACAATAAAGAAATTCCTAAAAAAAAAGAAGCAAAAAATGCTACAATTCTAGCTCCAAATTTATCAAATAACACTCCAGCTTTAGTCACAAAAAAAGCACTTATTAAAGTGCCAATCATATATGCATTGCTAAATTGATTTCTGGTTAATCCTAAAGCATCTTTTACCGGATCTGTAAAAACAGAAACACCTACAGTTTGCCCAGGAATGCTAAATAAAACTCCTACACTTCCAAACACCAATACAACATAACCATAGAAAAATGGAGTTTTTTTGGGGTTGATAAATGAAAGTGAATTTGGATTTTTCATTACAATTTATTTATGTCTTCCTTTTAATTCAGCTTCAATATCTTTTAAAGTAAATCCTTTGGCTTGTAGCAACATTAAATAATGGAATAACAAATCTGCAGATTCATACAAGAAGAGTTCATCATTATTATCCATAGCCTCAATTACTGTTTCTACAGCCTCCTCGCCTACTTTTTGCGCTACTTTATTAATTCCTTTGGCAAATAAACTAGCTACATAAGATTTTTTAGTGTCTTTGTTGGCAACTCTTTCTGTAATTACATTTTCTAAGGTTGAAAAGAAACCAAAATTCGAATTATTTTCTTCGTTCCAACAAGTATCTGAACCTTTATGACAAGTTGGTCCATTGGGGTTTACTTGAATCAACAAAGTATCATTATCACAATCTAGTTTTATATCTACTAAATTTAAAACATTTCCACTTTCTTCACCTTTTGTCCACAAACGTTTTTTAGTTCTGCTAAAAAAAGTAACTAATTTAGTTTCTTGGGTTTTTGCAAAAGCTTCTTCATTCATATACCCCAACATCAATACATTTTTTGTTGTTGCATCTTGTATGATTGCTGGTACTAAACCATCGTTATTTTTATTGAAATCTATATTCATTTTGTTTGGTTTTTGGTTGTTGGTTTTTAGTTTTTGGTTCTTACTCAAACCATCAACTACAAACTAACAACTATAAACTGTTATTATATTCTTACAGGTATATTTTGTTTTCTTAATGCTTGCTTTAATTCTAAAATAGGTATCTCACCAAAATGAAAAACACTTGCTGCTAATGCTGCATCAGATTTTCCTTTTGTAAATGTATCTGCAAAATGTTGTACAGTTCCAGCACCACCAGAAGCAATGATTGGAATGTTCACTAAGTTTGATAAATATGCCAAGGCTTCATTTGCAAAGCCACCTTTGGTTCCATCATGATTCATAGAAGTAAATAAAATTTCTCCTGCTCCACGTTCTTCTACCTCTTTTGCCCAATCAAATAATTTGATTTCTGTTGGAATTGTTCCTCCAGCTAAATGTACAAACCATTCGCCTTCAATTTGCTTAGCATCGATGGCAACAACTACACATTGGCTGCCGAATTTATCCGCTAATTCGTTAACCAATTCAGGTCTTTTTACTGCAGATGAATTTATGGATACTTTATCTGCTCCACATTTTAATAATTTATCTACGTGCTCTACAGACGATATTCCTCCACCCACTGTAAAAGGTATATTTACTTGTTCTGCCACTTTTAGAACCATATCTAAAGTAGTTCCTCTATTTTCTAAAGTAGCTGCGATATCTAAAAAAACCAATTCATCTGCGCCTAAATCTGCATATTGTTTTGCCAAAACAACAGGGTCTCCTGCATCAATTAAATTTACAAAATTGACACCTTTTACTGTTCTTCCGTTTTTAATATCTAAACAAGGCACTATTCTTTTTGTTAGCATAACTTGGTTGTTCGTTGTTGGTGGTGCGTTGTTGGTTGTTGGTCTGCTTAGAAACCATCAACCAAAAACTATCAACCATTAACTATATAATTTTCTAATTGTTTTAAACTGATTTTATTCTCATAAATGGCTTTTCCAATGATCACTCCTTCACAGCCATTTTCTGCTAGTTTTGGAATTTCCTCAAAAGAGGATATTCCTCCTGATGCAATTAGTTTTAAAGATTTCTCGACTGCGCTCGAAATAACAGTATTACTTAAAATATCATGATAAACATCAAAACTCGGTCCTTGCAACATACCGTCTTTAGAAATATCCGTACAAATTACATATTGTATTCCTTTTTGTTGATAATCAGCAATAAACGGAATTAATTCTAAACTACTCTCCTCTTGCCAACCATTGGTTGCAATCTTTCCACCTGAATTATCTGGATAAAAATCAGCTCCTAGAATAATTTTTTCTGAACCATATGTTGAAATCCAACTTTTAAATATTTTTGGATTTTTAACAGCGATACTTCCTCCTGTTATTTGGTTTGCTCCTGAATTAAAAGCAATTTCTAAATCTTTATCAGCTTTTAAACCACCTCCAAAATCAATTTTTAGGTTGGTTTTTGTTGCTATTTGTTCTAACACTTTATAGTTGATAATCTGACTTGCTTTTGCACCATCTAAATCCACAACGTGTAAATATTCAATTCCTGCTGCTTCAAACTCCTTCGCAACTTCTAACGGATTCTCATTATATATTTTCTTCGTATCATAATCGCCTTTCGTTAAACGAACACATTTTCCGTCAATTATATCTATGGCTGGTATTATTCTCATTGATTAATTTATTAATCAACCCTGAACTTGCTTCAGGGTCTTTTTATTTTATTTCTAGTGTTATTAAGTTTGAATTAGATTTTTTTATCAAATTCCATTTCCATTCTTTGTGCCAATTTTTTATTTGTTTCTCTCTTTTTCTTGCTGAATTACTATCTTCAAATATTTCAAAATAGACTAAATCAAATACGTTGTATTTTTTTGTAAAATATGATCCATTGCCAGATTTATGTTGAGAAATTCTTCTTTTTAAATTATCTGTATACCCAATGTATAAAACTTTTCTATTTTTATTTGATAATATATAGCAATAATAATTCAATTTTTTATTTTTAATAATAAGGTTCTGAAACAAGTTCAGAATGGAATTATAGGTTCAAAAAATTCTCAAGAATTTTTGAACCTATAATTCCACTTTTCTCTGGGTGAAACTGAACTCCATAAAAATTATCTTTTTGCAATGCTGATGCATATTCAACTTCATAATCAGTTGTAGCAATAGATTCTTTGCATTCTTCTGCATAAAAACTATGTACTAGATACATAAATTCTTTTTCTTTGATTCCTGTAAACAATTCAGATTCCAAATTGTAAATTATGTTCCATCCCATTTGTGGTACTTTTACTGAATTGGAGAACTTTTTTACGGTTACATCAAAAATACCTAAACCTGTTGTGTTCCCTTCTTCAGAAAACTTACACATTAGTTGCATACCCAAACAGATTCCTAAAACGGGTTGCTTTAGCATTGGAATCACTTTATCTAATCCACTTTCTTGCAACATTTTCATAGCAGAACTTGCTTCACCAACTCCAGGGAAAATCACTTTATCAGCCGCTTTTATTTCATCAATATTATCAGACAAAATAGCATCAATTCCTAATCGTTTGAATGCAAATTGAATGCTTTTGATATTTCCTGCTCCGTAATTCATAATTACTAATTTCATTTTTTATTGGTTTTTGGTTGATGGTTTTTGGTTGATGGTTCTAAAATACCAACAACTATAAACAAAAAACGAACAACTAGAGAAGACCTTTTGTAGATGGTAAAAACATTTTGTTTGCATCTCTTTTTACAGCCATTTTCATTGCTTTTGCAAAAGCTTTAAAAATACCTTCTATTTTGTGATGTTCGTTTACGCCTTCTGCTTTGATGTTTAAATTACATTTTGCACCATCTGTAAACGATTTAAACAAGTGAAAAAACATTTCTGTAGGCATATCACCAATTTTTTCTCTTTTGAATTCTGCATCCCATTCCAACCAATTTCTACCTCCAAAATCAACAGCTACTTGTGCTAAACAATCGTCCATAGGCAGACAAAAACCATATCTTTCTATGCCTAATTTATTACCTAACGCTTTGTTGAATAATTCACCAAAAGCAATCATGGTATCTTCTATGGTGTGGTGCTCATCTACCTCTAAATCTCCATTAACTTTAATAGTTAAATCCATATTTCCATGACGACCTATTTGATCTAACATGTGATCGAAAAATGCCAATCCTGTAGAAATATCATTTTTACCTGAACCATCTAAATTTAGTTTGATATAAATCTTAGTTTCATTGGTATTTCTGGTGATTTCTGCAACTCTATCTTCTAGCTTTAAAAATTGATAAATTTCTGCCCAATCTGTAGAAGTTAATGCAATACAATTGACTATTTCTTGTTTATCAGACTCAATTTCATCAGCACCTAATTCAGGATTTTCTGATAAATAAATCCCTTTTGCACCTAAGTTTTTTGCCAATTCCATGTCTGTAATTCGATCACCCAAAACAAATGAATTTTCTAAATCATATTCATCTGAGAAATACTTTTTTAACAATCCAGTTCTTGGTTTACGGGTTTCAGCATTTTCATGAGGAAAGGTTTTATCGATACAAACTTCAGAAAAAACAACACCTTCTTTTTCAAAAGCTGTTATAATTTTATTTTGCGCTGGCCAAAATGTATCTTCAGGAAAAGAATCCGTACCTAAACCATCTTGATTGGTCACCATCACCAATTCGTAATCCAATTCTGAGGCGATTTTTGCCATGTATTGAAAAACTTTTGGGTAGTATTCTAACTTCTCTAAACTATCTAATTGATAATCTACAGGTGGTTCTAGAACTAGCGTTCCATCTCGATCTATAAATAATACTTTTTTCATGATTAAATTTCTTTTAAAACTTTTATCAATTTCTCATTTTCATCTTTAGTTCCTATGGTAAAACGCAAGGTATTCTTACATAAAGGTTGTGTAGTTCTGTTTCTAACCACAATTCCTTTTGCAACTAATTGATTGTATCGTTTTGTGGCATCATCTACCTTTACCAACACAAAATTACAATCTGTTGGGTAAATTTCTTCAATAAAATTGATTTCTTTTAATTGAGTAATTAATTGATTTCTTTGTGCTTTAATTGCAACGATTTCTTCTTGAACTTTATCAACCTTTTGCAAACGTTCAATAGCTTTTTGTTGCGTTAATTCATTTACATTATAAGGTGGTTTTATGTTGTTTAAAATAGCAATTATTGATTCAGAAGCATAACATACACCTAGTCTTATACCTGCTAAACCATAAGCTTTAGATAAGGTCTGTGTGATGATTAAATTTGGATAATCTTCTAATTTTTCTAACCAACTTTTTTCATCAGAAAAATCGATATAGGCTTCATCAATTACTACGAGTCCATTAAATTTTTGTAATAATTCAGCTACTTTATCCGAAGAAAAACTATTTCCTGAAGGGTTATTAGGTGAACACAAAAACAAAATCTTACTATTTGCATCCACTTTTGATAAAATTTCATCAACTTTTGGTTGAAAATCTTGGGTTAATAAAATTTTTCTATTTTCTATATTGTTGATATTCGCCAAAACCGAATACATTCCATACGTTGGTGGTAATGAAATGATATTGTCTTCTTTGGGTTCACAAAAAGCTCTAAAAATTAAATCCAACACTTCATCACTACCATTGCCTAAAAGGATGTTTTTTTTCGATACATTTTTGATAGCAGACAACAAATCTTTCACCGAATTTTGTTGCGGATCTGGATACCTGTTTACACCATTTTCAAACGGATTTTCATTGGCGTCTAAAAACACCATTTCATTTGAAGTAGCATCTTTATACTCATCTCTTGCAGAAGAATATGGATTGATATTTTTGATGTTTTCTCTAATGAGATTGATTATGTTTAATTTTTCCATTTGTACTTCAGACATCTTCCCAAAAGGGAAAGAAAAGTGTCCGTTATTTTATTTGTTTCTTATACAGTTTGTCATTTTAAAATGAGCCTTTTTAGAAGATTTAGAAACCTCCTAAAAAAGTCTTATTTTCTGTTTTTTCGCGACAATATTACTTTTAATCTAGACCTTTCAGGTTTTAAAAACCTAAAAGGTCTTTTTTAATTACTAAATAAAGGCACTGAAACAAGTTCAGTGAGGTTTCTATAAGGTTTTCAACCTTATAGAAACCGCATTTTTATGCGCTTGTAAACCTTCTGTTTCTGCCATTAATTCAATGGAATTACCAATATTCTGAATTCCTTTTTTACTGATTTCTTGAAATGTAATACTTTTTGTAAAACTATCTAAATTTACGCCAGAATACGCTTTTGTAAATCCGTTTGTGGGTAATGTATGGTTGGTTCCTGATGCATAATCTCCTGCACTTTCTGGTGTATAATTACCAATAAAAACCGAACCTGCATTTTCAATGTTTTGCACATAAAAGTTGTTATTTTTAGTACAAACAATAAAATGTTCTGGACCGTATTCATTTATCAATTCTAATGCAATTTCATCTGTTTCTACAAAAATTGATTTCGAATTTTCTATCGCCTTTTTAGCAATATCAACTCTTGGTAGCTCTAGAATCTGTGTATTGATTTCTTTTTCTACTTCAGCAATTAGGTTTTTAGAAGTAGATACCAAAATAACCTGAGAATCCACCCCATGTTCTGCTTGACTCAACAAATCTGAAGCTACAAAACTCGCATTTGCTGTTTCGTCTGCTACTGCTAACAATTCGCTAGGACCAGCAGGCATGTCTATAGCCACACCAAATTTGGTTGCCAATTGTTTTGCAACCGTTACAAACTGGTTTCCTGGACCAAAAACCTTATAAACCTGAGGAATAGTTTCTGTTCCAAAAGTTAAACCAGCAATCGCTTGAATTCCGCCAACTTTAATAATTTTAGTAACTCCACATAAATTGGCTGTATATAAAATTGCTGGGTGAATTTTACCCTCCTTATTGGGTGGAGAACATAATACAATTTCTTTACAACCTGCAATTTGTGCAGGAATTGCCAACATTAATACTGTAGAAAACAAAGGTGCTGTTCCACCAGGAATATATAAACCCACTTTGGTAATGGGTCTTTTTTCTTGCCAACAAGAAACTCCGTTTGTAGTTTCTACAGCTACTTTTGCTGTTTTTTGAGCTTTATGAAACTTAGTAATATTGGTTTTTGCTACATTTATAGCTTCCTTTAAGTCTTGAGAAACCAAATTGATTGCTTCTTCTATCTCTAAGTTAGAAACAAGATTGTTTTCTAAAGTTACACCATCAAATTTTGTTGTGTATTTAGCAACAGCTGTATCTCCATATTGTTTTACTTCAGTAAAAACATTGTTTACAATAGCTTCTATATCATCTACTGTTTTTGTGGGTCTCTCTAAAATTTGAGACCAGTCTTTTTTTGATGGATTACTAATTATTTTCATAATTCTATTCTCTTATTAACTTGCGTGAGCGTTAGGGATTGCAGCATTTGTTTGAGCTCTTTTTTCTTTTTCTGAAAAAAAGCGAGTGCGAAAAGCCCGTTAAAACGCCCAAAATAATATTCGTCTTTTAAAATTAGAAGCTGAAACAAGTTCAGCTTGCTTTAGTGAAGCTAAAGCACCATTTTTTCGATTGGGCAAACTAAAATACCTTCTGCTCCATTTTCTTTTAGCTCGTCTATAATTTCCCAAAATTGATTTTTAGAAATTACAGTATGTACAGAACTCCAACCTTTTTCTGCTAATGGCAAAACAGTAGGGCTTCTCATACCTGGTAATAAGGCTAGTATTGCTTCTAATTTTTCGTTAGGTGCATTTAATAATATGTATTTAGAGTTTCTACCTTTTAAAACCGACTGAATTCTAAACTGAATTTTTTCTAGAATGGCTTTTCTTTCCTTTGATATTTTTGGAGAAACTGCCAAAACAGCTTCTGATTTTAGCAATACTTCAATTTCTTTTAAACCGTTTTTAAAGAGTGTTGAACCACTAGAAACAATATCGCAAATACCATCTGCCAAACCAATATTTGGTGCAATTTCTACAGAACCATTAATAATGTGCAAATTTGCTTCTATATTTTGTGCTGCTAAAAATTGTTTTACTGTTTCTGGATATGAAGTTGCAATACGTTTGCCTGCCAAATCTTTTAAAGAACTAGCATTCGATTCTTTAGGAACAGCGATAGAGACCTTGCATTTAGAAAAACCTAAACGCTCTACAAACTCAATATCACTCCCTTTTTCTATTAAAACATTTTCGCCAATAATGGCTGCATCTACAACTCCATCTTGCAAATATTGTGGAATATCTCCATTTCTTAAATAAAATACTTCTACAGGGAAATCTCTAGCTGCTGCTTTTAATTGATCTTTACCATTATCTATAGAAATACCAATGTCTTTTAAGATTCTCATAGAATCTTCGTTTAACCTTCCTGATTTTTGTACTGCAATTCTTAGGTTGTTCATTTTACTATTTTTTTGAACTATTTTTTATTTTTTTATGCGATTCCTGTTTTCAGAGGAATAACAAGTTTTTATTCAAATTCTGACCTTGGTCGGAACTATTTTAAATTGTTAAAAAACAATTTAAAATGAAAAACCTGTTTGATTTGCTCAAACAGGTTTATAAATATCTTGAATTTATTCAATACATTTTTAAATCGCTTGAGAGCAATTGTAAAAATGATGATGATGAGTTTGAATAAATGTCATTTTTTTTAATTATGATACAAATATCATAATATTATTTTATATAATCCAAATGAATATGAAACTATTTTTGAAAGTTAAAAATATTTATCAAAAATTGAGTTTTTGTTTGAAATTACATTTAAATATTATGTTTTTTTATTGAGTCTTTAGATGAAAAAACTAAAATTGGAACCCCTGAATATTGTGGTTTATTAGGATAGAGTTGTCAGCAAACTTGAAAGTCAATTTTTGTGTTCAACAACTTTGTTTATTTATAGAAATACGTGATTAATTGTTTTTATTTCCTAAAAAAACTTGAATTATTTCAGAAAAATAAAAAAATGTAGTAGGTTTTTATAATTCTGATACAAAGATTTGAGATATAAAGTTGTGAAGCAAAGTTAGATATCAAATTATAAAAATGAGTTTTGTAGATCAATTTCCGCATACAAGCCATATTGAAACTGTGGTTTTGTTTGAGAAGTAAGAATTTTAAACTTAATTCCCAGAACATTTATTCGGATCTCCAAAATAGGGTTTATAGCTAATTAACCAATCTGATGAAGTCTCTAAAGAAAAATCGGAGTAAATAGTGACATTACATACACTCCATGTACTAATATCCTGATTAAAACTTGAAGCCCCCCAAAACATAAAACGCATATTTGTAACATTACTAACGTTCCAAGAACTAATATCTTGGTTAAATGATAAAGCACCAGCAAACATATTTCTCATATCTGATATATTGCCTACATCCCAAGAGCTAATGTCTTGATTGAAAGCTTGTGCTGCTTGAAACATACTATTCATATAAATTACATTACTAACATCCCACGAACTAATATCTTGATTAAATGAAGTAGCTTGTAAAAACATAGCAGACATATCTTTGACATTACTCACGTCCCATAAACTAATATCTTGATTAAATGAAGAGCAACTGAAAAACATTGAACTTAAATCTGTAACATTGCTTATATCCCAAGAACCAATATCGCCATTAAAAGATGAAGCTCCATTAAATAATTTAACCATAAAAGCAACGTTGCTTACATCCCATAAATTTAGGCTTTGATTAAAAGATGAGGCTCCTGAAAACATTTCTCTCATTATTGTAACATTACTAACATCCCAAGAACCAATGTCTTGATTAAATGATAAGGCATTTTCAAACATTGACCACATATTTGTCACTTTACTTAAATCCCAAGAGGCAATATTTCCGTTAAAAGAAGTTGCATTATAAAAAACTCTGTACATATCTGTAACATTGCTTACATCCCATGTATCTAAATCTTGATTGAAAGATGATGCTCCCGAAAATAACTCTCTAATATTATCAACTTTACTAGTATCCCACGAACCTATATCTTGATTAAAAGATGACGCACCTAAGAACATTTCTCTCATATTCTTTAAAGAACTAACCTTCCATGAACCGATATCCTGATTAAATAATTGTGCTCCACTAAACATATAACTCATAGATTCTACTTTACTTACATCCCATGAAGATATGTTACTATTAAAAAGTTTTGCATTTTTAAACATTTCATCCATATGGATGACCTTGCTTACATTCCAAGAATCTAAGTTATGGTTAAAAGAATTCGCACTATGAAACATACCAATCATAGAGGTTACATTATCAACAATCCAAGAATCAACATTTTGATTGAATGAAAAAGCATTATAAAACAAATAATCCATATTTGTAACATTACTTACATCCCAAAAAGTTATATCTTGATTAAATGAAGGTGCATTAGCAAATAAACCATTCATATTTGTGACAGAACTTACATCCCATGAACTAATATCTTGATTGAATGAAGTATTGTTATTAAAAAGATAACGCATATTGGTAACACCTGTAGTAACTACTTTGGTTACATCTTCATCATTAGCTATCATACTATCTAATATAGCATTATCTACCAAAGTATATAAAACTCCATTTAATTTACCTTTTCTTCCTATTTCAACCCCATCATTGGCTTTAATAGTTATTCCATTTAAAGCTAAATAAAACGCACTATTTAAAGCTCCAGAACAATTAATTGAATCACCAAAAAAAGGTTTGTCATCTAATTTCCAATTTGATGAAGTTTCCAAATCAAAACTTGAATATTCTGAAACCTGACATACATTCCATAATGTAACATCTCGATTAAACGTACTTGTTCTCCAAAACATAAAACTCATATCTGTAACATTGGATACATTCCAAGTGCCTATGTCAGAATTAAATGATTCAGTATGAGCAAACATATGATTCATGTTCTCAACTTCGCTAACATTCCAAAGTTCTATATTTTGATTAAATAAAATGGCGCCTCTAAACATAGAAGACATATCTGTAACACTCTCAACATTCCATGAACTTATATCTGAATTAAAAGAAATGGAACCTGAAAACATGCCTGACATATTTGTAACTTTACTAACATCCCAATTATTAATTTCTTGATTAAATGAGGATGCTGAACCAAACATCGCTCTCATATTTGTTACTTTACTTACATTCCATTTACCTATATCTTGATTAAAAGCAACAGCTGAAAAAAACATTCCATCCATATTTTCAACTGAACTTACATTCCAATTTCCAATATCTTGGTTAAAAGACTCTGCAGAAGCAAACATTTCTTTCATATTGGTTACTTTGCTTACATCCCAGGAACTGATATCTTGATTAAAAGCAACAGCACCAAAAAACATCCAACTCATATCCTTAACATTACTTATATCCCAACTTCCAATGTCCTGATTAAAAGACTGTGCAGTATCAAAGATTGACCTCATATCAACAACGTTCTTCACATCCCAAAAACTTATATTTTGGTTAAAGGCTGCTGCCCCAGCAAACATCTCTTGCATATTGGTAACTTTACTCACATCCCATGAAACAATATTCCAATTAAATTCTTCTGATGATTTAAAAAGCTCACTCATATCCGTAACTTGACTTGTTACTGCAAAAGAAATATCATTACCCTGTGATTTCATTTCACGTAACAAATCGTTATTTACTAGAGAATATGTTGCTCCATTAAATTCAGCCTGAGTTCCAACAGCAATATCATCATATGCTTTAATGGTAACTCCATTATCTGCAAAATAAAAAGCAGAATTTAGTTGAAAAGTATAGGCTTTACTTGCTTTTGGGATATCTGTAATACTATGTTTAGAGCCTTTATAAAAAGCAATATATTCTAATTCGTCTCCATCCTTAAAAAATAAATCTGAACTATTTTTTTGTAATACTTTTTTACTCTTACTAGGTAGTTCCTCTAACATCGCTATATTAGCATTAACTTCAGTCACTAAAATTTTTGAATTGTAAATCTTTTTATTCTGAGTTAATTGAATAAAAAATAACCCAGTAGCACTTGGAGTAAACTCTAAAATATTTTCACCTTGGTTAAAATTTTTAGAAAGTGAAATTAATTGTTTCCCTAAAGCATCGTAAACTATAATGTTACTTTTTTCATTATTATCAACATAAAAACGAATAATAGCTGTTGAAGAAGTAGGGTTTGGATATATTGTTTGAATACCTTTTAAAATATCTAAATTACTAAAATTATTAGTTGAAAGAACTGCTGTGGATAAATTAATTGTAAAATCATCTTTCAATACTAAAGATTTTCCTGATGTTAAATTGTTAACAAAAATACTATCTAAATCTTTCGTATTCGATAATTCATCCTGTGCATTAAAAGATAAAATGATTTCTTGACAGTTTGCAATTGAACTTACTAATAATAAAATGAGCATAAACTTGTATTTCATAACATATTTTTTTTTACAAAAATAAGAAAACTCTTGAAATAAAAATATTTTACAAAGTTTAACAGCTTTCTTTTTAAAAATGATTTTATTTTAGCAACATAAAACCTCCAAAAATGAAAAAACTTACAAACACCGAAATTGAAACAAAATTAGAAAGCCTAACAGATTGGGATTTTTATGATGACGCGCTACATACAGATTTTGAATTCGATAATTTTAAAGATTGTATGTCTGCAATGAATAGAATTGCTTTTGAATGCGAAGCGCTAAATCACCATCCAGAATGGACAAATGTTTACAATACCTTAGACATTTCTTTAACCACACACGATGCTGGTGGAGTAACTGAATTAGATTTTAAATTGGCAAAGGCTATAAATAATATCGTTGAAGTTGAAGAATAACTTGATGAAAAAAATAATTGTTTTTTTTATATTTTGCGTTTTAATTAGCACTGCATGTGAAAAAGACGACTTTTGTACCCAAAATCCGGTGACACCAAAACTGATTCTACGTTTTTATGATAATATTGATAAAACTTCACCTAAATCCGTGGAATCTCTTTATGTTTGGGCAGAAAACAAGGATAGCATTTTTGTAAATATTGCAACTGATTCTTTAGTTTTGCCTCTTAATGGTAATACAAATCGAACTATTTATAATTTTTCAAAAAATGGTGTAATTGAACAATTTGCAATAAATTATAACGTAGAAAATGAGTATGTTTCTCGTTCTTGTGGATTCAAAATAAATTTTTTTGATATTTCATTTTCACCTTCAAACAACTGGATTACAGATTTTACAGCTATAGAAACAACATTAGAAAATCAAGATACAGCTCATGTTCAAGTATTTCACTAACTTTTTTTTATTTTTTATTGTTGTCGATTCATTTTCGCAAGTGCAACCTAAAGATAGTACATCAACTGTACAAGATTCTATTGTTTATACATCTCCTTATGGAATTCGGTTTGGATTGGATATAAGTAAACCCATTTTAGCATCTGTTACTAGTAATTACAACAATGGTTTTGAAGTAGTGGCAGATTATAGAATTAAAAAACGTCTTTTTTTAGCTGCTGAGTTAGGATATGAAGACGTAACCACACAAGAAGATTTTACAAATTCTACTGCCAAGGGAACTTACATTAGATTAGGGGTAAATTACAATATGTATGAAAATTGGTTAGACATGAATAATGAGGTTTTTGCTGGCTTTAGATATGGTTTAAGCATTTTTAATCAAACCTTAAATAGCTTTTCACCCAATGTTGTAAACGGAGAGGGTAAAGGCGCTCCTTATTTTACTAGCATAACAACTTTTCCAAACATAACTTCTAGTTTAAATGCACATTGGTCTGAATTTATGCTTGGTTTTAAAGTAGAAACATTTACAAATTTTTTTATTAGTGCTAGCCTTAGCTATAAAATAGCAATAAGCGTAAAAGAACCCAAAAATTTCAAAACTTTATATGCTCCTGGTTTTAATAGAATCTTTGATAGTAATACAGGTTTTGGGTTTAATTACACTTTATCCTACCTTATTCCGTTTACAAAAAAATAATTATTTGGAAATCTTTAATTTTTTAACATTAAAAAATTGAATATTTAAAATAGCTCTTATATTTTTACGAATTATCGAAACCTTTTTTTTGTAACTTTAAACCCACTTGTTAAACAACTCATTTATAATGAATAAAATACCTAGTGTAAATCTAGCCGATTTTTTATCCGAAGATAAAAATAGAAAACAAAAGTTTATCAATGATATTGGGTACGCCTATGAAAATATAGGTTTTGTTGCCTTGAAAGGACATTTTTTAGATGATGCCTTGGTTGATAATTTATATAAAGAAATCAAGAATTTTTTTGATTTACCAACTGAAATAAAAGAAAAATATGAAATTCCAGGAATTGGAGGTCAAAGAGGTTATGTTTCATTTGGTAAAGAATCTGCAAAAGGAAAAAAAGAAGGCGATTTAAAAGAGTTTTGGCATTTTGGGCAATATGTTGATGAGGATTCTAAATATGCAAAGGAATACCCAAAAAATGTAATTGTTGAAGAACTTCCTAAATTTAATGAAGTAGGTAAAGAAACCTATAAAATGTTAGAAAAAACTGCAAAATATGTTTTGCGTTCTTTGGCCTTACATTTAGGCTTAGAAGAAACTTATTTTGACAATTTTATTAAAAACGGGAATAGTATTTTACGACCTATTCATTATCCACCAATAGAAACAGAACCTAAAGGAGCAGAAAGAGCAGCTGCTCATGGAGATATTAATTTAATTACGCTATTAATGGGTGCTCAAGGAAAAGGTTTGCAAGTGCAGAACCATAAAGGAGAATGGATTGATGCCATGGCTGCACCTGATGAATTAATGATTAATGTAGGTGATATGTTATCGAGACACAGTAACAATAAACTAAAATCAACAATACATAGAGTTACGAATCCTCCAAAAGAAATGTGGGGTACTTCTCGTTATTCTATACCGTTTTTTATGCATCCTGTTTCTGATATGAAATTAGATGTATTAGAAAACTGCATTGATGAAAATAATCCAAAACAATTTGAAGATATTACAGCTGGACAATTTTTAGAAGAACGTTTAAAAGAATTAGGATTAAAAAAATAGTTATTGGTTTTTAGTTGTTTGTTGTTGGTTTGTATGGCAACAAATAACTACAAACCATAAACAAATAACTAAAGAAAAAAATGGATTTAAAAGATCAATTAAAAAATTTATTCCCAGAGCATAAGGAAACTCCAGAACCTGTAAAAGAGAAATCTAATATTTGGTTACAAGACGCTCCAATACTTTGTAAATACGAAAAAAGAAAAGGCAAACCAATAACTATTTTAGAAGGATATACAGGAGCAACATCAGATTTTAAAATATTAGCCAAAGAAATTAAAACTAAACTTTCTGTAGGTGGTAGTTTTAAAGATGATAAAATCATTATTCAAGGTGATTTTAGAGATAAAATAATGACGATGCTAAAAGACAAAGGATTTCAAGTAAAACGTGTTGGAGGTTAACACTTTAAACGCAATAATCAACTAACTATAACAATTAAAACGAATTGTAGAATTAAATTATGGGGGCATCAATTTTACACATTACCAATGGAGATAGTACAACCAATTATTTAAAAAAATTAAAGTTTTCTGGAGAATTTATTACTTGGCGAGAAATGCTTTGCGAAGGTAAAACAACTACTGATGTTGGTAGCGAATCTTTTTGGAAAAATAGATTCGACTTTTTTAAGTCATCTTATAAAGTAAGTAAACAAAAATTTATTGATTATACTTTAAAAGAATACAGAAGTTTATGTAACAAGAAGAACCAAAAAGAAATTGTATTGTGGTTTGAGTACGATTTATTCTGTCAAATTAATATGATTGCTGTAATAAGTTGGTTAAAACGTTACAGAAAAGGATATCATATTTCTTTAGTATGCAGTGGTAAAGTAGGTAATTCTAAATCAATGTATGCATTACCTGAATTAAATGAAAATCAAATTCATAGACATTTTAAAAATAGAATAGCACTTTCTCAAGATGATATTGAATATGCCGATTATATTTGGCAATTGTACTGTTCCGATTCTCCACTTCAATTAGAAAGAGTTTATAAAGTTAACACCAATTCAACTTTTACCTATTTAGCATCCGCTATTGAAGCACATTTAAAAAGGTATCCATCTATTGAAAATGGTTTAAACAATGTTGAAAATTCAATATTAAATACTGCAGTTCAGAAAAAATCAAAATCTAAAAAACAGTTTATTGGTCAACTATTAAAAGATGAGGATGTTTATGGTTATGGTGATTTACAATATGAAAACAAAATAAACGAATTAGGGAAGTTATTCCATTCTTTCAACCCAGTTAAATTATCTAAAATAGGAAAAGAAGTTTTAGAAAATCAACTTAATTTTTATGGCCAAATAAGAAATGATATTTCTTATCTTGGGGGTTCAAAAAAATACAGCTTTTTATATCACAATAAATCTGAAAAGTTGTTTCAAATAACCTCATAAATGCCTATTCAACAATCTGAACTTATTTTAAATCCTGATGGTAGTATTTATCACCTAAATTTAAAACCAGAACATATTGCAAACACCATAATATTTGTAGGAGATCAAGATAGAGTTGATAAAGTCACAAAACATTTTGATTCCATTGAGTTTTCTACGCAAAAAAGGGAATTTAAAACTACAACTGGTACATTTAAAGGAAAAAGAATTTCTGTAATTTCAACTGGAATTGGACCAGATAACATTGATATTGTACTGAACGAATTAGATGCTTTAGTAAATATTAATTTACAAACAAGAATTGTAAAAGATGAACTAACAGTTTTAAATATTATTAGAATTGGTACATCAGGATCTTTGCAAAAAGATGTTCCTGTAGATTCATTTTTATTAAGTTCACATGGCATTGATTTAAGTGGGATGTTGCAATTTTATAAGGTTGATGGTATTGGTTTTCCAGAAATTGAAAATGCTTTTATAAAACATACCAATTGGAATAGTAAAAAATCGTATCCTTTACTAATTTCAAATGATTCCATTCTAGCAAATAAATTGGCATCATCAGAAGTATATCAAGGAATTACAGCCACTGCTGGTGGTTTTTATGGACCACAAGGACGTATTTTAAGACTAGCTATTCAAGATGATACTTTAAATCAAAAAATTGACAGCTTTAATTTTAAAGGAAATAGAATTACCAACTTAGAAATGGAAACTTCTGCGATTTATGCCATGTCTCAACTGTTAGGTCATAAAGCAGTTTCTATGAATGCAATAATAGCGAATAGGGCAAATGGAACGTTTAGCGAAAATCCGAAAAAAGTAGTGGAAGATTTAATTGAATATACTTTAAAAAAATTGGTTGAATAAATGACAAATTTAAAAGTTGGTGGTGTACCTGAACATTTTAATTATCCATGGTATATTACTTTAAAAAATAAAGAATACGCAAAACACAACATCAATTTACGCTGGCAAGATTATCTTGGTGGTACAGGACAAATGTGCAAAGCCTTAAGAGATGGTTCTGTAGATATTGCTATTGTTTTAACAGAAGGTATTATTAAAGATATTGCAGCTGGTAATCCGTCTAAAATTGTACAGACTTTTGTAAAAACACCTCTTATTTGGGGCATTCATGTTGGTGCAAAATCAACATTTAAAAAAATTGAAGATCTTGAAAATGCTACAATAGCGATCAGCAGGTTTGGTTCTGGATCTCATTTAATGGCAATTGTAAACGCCTATAACCAAGGTTGGGATATCTCTAAATTAAAATTTAAAGTGATTAAAAATCTACAAGGAGGTATTGATGCGCTTACTAATGGAGATGCTGACTATTTTATGTGGGAACACTTTACTACAAAACCATTGGTAGATGATGGTACATTTAGAAGAATTGACGACTGCCCTACTCCTTGGCCTTGTTTTGTAGTTGCTGTAAGAGATGAAGTTTTAGAAAAAAACTTCGATGAAGTTAAAAAAGTATTAGATATTATAAATAATGAAACTAAAAACTTCAAAAAAATTGAAAATATTGATAAAATTCTTTCAAAACGTTACAAACAACAACTAGAAGATATTAAAGAGTGGTTAAAAATCACAGAATGGAATGATGGAAAACCAATTAGTAAAAATTTAATATCACGTATTCAAAATAAAATGATACGTTTTAACGTTATTGAAAAAAAGATAAATTCGGGAGAATTCATAAAAAATATGTACTTTTAAAGCATAAAAATAAATCAATGAAAAAATCAATATTTATTGCAATTTGTATTTTAGGGATTATTTGTTTGTCCTCTTGCAGAAGCACCTCACAACCATGTGGTTTAGCAGACAACCACACAAACATACAGCAAACTGATGTTGTATAACATTCAATTTGTTTCTTAATTTTAAATGTAATCAGTCCACTTTTAAGTGGATTTTTGGCGATTATAATGTATTGTAAATCGACGTCAAAAGTAAATTACAAATTAATTTTCAGCAGAATTTGTATCTAATTTTAGCATTTTTTAAGAATCGCTTTGTTAATTCTTTTTACCAAACTTGGTCCTTCGTAAATAAAACCTGTGTAAATTTGCACCAAATCTGCACCAGCTTCTAATTTTTCTAAAGCATCTTGTTCTGAATGAATACCTCCAACCCCAATAATTGGAAAAGCTTGGTTTGATTTTTTTGCCAAGTATGCAATTACTTTTGTACTTTGATTTTTAATTGGTTGCCCACTTACACCTCCATTACCAATTTCTTGTAAACGCTCTGGAGTTGCTTTTAAATTATCTCTAGTAGTAGATGTATTTGATGCTATTATACCATCAATCTTTGTTTCAGCAACTAAATCAACAATTTCATCTAACTGAATATTGTTTAAATCAGGAGCAATTTTTAATAAAATTGGTTTTTGTTTTTCTTCTTGCTTATTCAATTTTTGACATGCAATAATTAGTTCTACCAAATACTCTTTATCATTTAATTTTGCGTGACTCCCAACATTTGGACAACTTACATTTAGCACAAAATAATCTACATAAGGGTGTAACCCTTTAAAACATTCCAAATAATCATCTGTGTAATTTTCAGGATTCGTTAGCGTGTTTTTACCAATGTTACCACCAATAATTATTTTGCCTTTATTTTCTTTTAATTTCTCTATTGCTACTTTTAAACCATCATTGTTAAACCCCATTCTATTGATAATGCCTTGATCGTCTTTTAAACGGAACAATCTTTTTTTAGGATTTCCAGCTTGTCCTTTTGGAGTCACTGTACCAATTTCTATAAAACCAAAACCAAAATTTGCAAGTTCGTTATATAGCACTGCATTTTTATCGAAACCAGCAGCCAAACCAACAGGATTTTTAAATGTTAATCCGAATAAAGTACGTTTTAGTTTTTTATCGTTTACTTGATACAAACCTCTAAAAATATTTGGTATAAGAGGAATTTTACATAAAAATCGAATTAAAGAAAACGTAAAATAATGTATCTTTTCAGGATCAAAAAGAAAAAAAATGGGTCTTATAATAGTTTTGTACATGATATAAAAATATAAAAAAAAGCTCCAAAAATTGGAGCTTTTAAATTATCTTAAAACAGCTTCTAAATTTTTCTCGAAACTTTGCTGTAATTTTTGCATGATTTTATCAATTTGTTTGTCTTCTAAGGTTTTTGTTTCATCTTGTAATACAAAACTAACTGCATACGATTTTTTACCCTCAGGTAAATTATTACCTTCATAAACATCAAACAAATCTACTTCTTTTAAAAGTTTTCTTTCTGATTGAAACGCTAAATTATAAACTTCTTTAAATTGAGTTGATGAATGTAACAGTAATGCTAAATCTCTTTTTACTGAAGGAAATTTAGGTAAATTAGCAACTTTAATATTCTTTTTACCTGAGAATTTTAAAAGCGTATCCCAATTAAAATCAGCAAATAAAACCTCTTGCTTAATTCCGAATTCTTTTAAAACCGAGCGTTTTACCACGCCAAATTCTACCAACTTAATTTTCCCTAAGCTTAATGTTATTCCCTCTGAAAAAACATCACTCTTTACAGGCGTAGCTTTTAACTTTTGTATGCCTAATCTTTCTAAAACAGTAATAATTATACCTTTTAAGTAAAAAAAATCAGAACGATCTGAATTTGAATTCCAAGCATCTTTGGTTCTATTACCTGTTACAAAAAGTGTTAAATGCTTATCTTCTTGGTATTTATCATTATATTTATGGTATGTTTTACCAAACTCGTAAAATTTTAATGAAGTATTTTTTCTATTTAAATTATAAGCGACAGATTCTAAGCCACTAAATAACATCGATTGACGCATTACAGCCAAATCGTTACTTAACGGATTTAACATTGCTACTTTAGCGTCATCATTAATGTGATCTGAAAATGCATTATACTCAGGCTTTGTTAACGAATTTGCCATGGTTTCATTAAAACCTAGCGCAGTTAATTGATTCGCAATAATGTTTTCTATTTTTGTTTGTTTATTATCATCAAAAGTAATGGAAGCATTTAATTTATTAGAAAATTCTATATTATTGTAGCCATACACTCTTAAAATTTCTTCAATAATATCTGCCTCTCTCTGAACATCAGTTCTGTAAGAAGGTATGGTTAACCCCAAACCACCAGCAGTTTCACTATTTATTTTAATTTCCAATGAAGCTAAAATATTTTTAATAGTTTCTTTCGGGATTTCTTGACCAATTAATCGATATGCATTTTCATAGGAAAGAAACACTTGAAAATCTTCCATTTTAATGGGATAAAAATCAGAAATATCTGAAGCCAATTTTCCACCAGCATATTGTTCAATCAATAAAGCTGCTCTTTTTAAAGCATATTTGGTGCAATTGATATCAATACCTCTTTCAAAACGAAAAGATGCATCCGTATTTAAACCATGTCTTTTAGCTGTTTTTCTAACAGAAACAGGATTAAAATAAGCACTTTCTAAAAAGATAGATGATGTATTTTCTGTAACTCCAGATTTTGATCCACCAAAAACTCCTCCTATACAAAGTGGATTTTCATCAGCATCACAAATCATTACATCTTCTGCAGACAAGGTTCTCTCTACTTCATCTAAAGTGATAAATTTTGTACCCTCTTTTAGCGTTTTTACAATAATTTTATTGCCTTTTATTTTTTGAGCATCAAAAGCATGCAATGGCTGCCCTAATTCGTGTAATACATAATTGGTTATGTC
Organism: Polaribacter sp.; assembly: GCA_965661915.1. Classification (GTDB taxonomy): domain Bacteria; phylum Bacteroidota; class Bacteroidia; order Flavobacteriales; family Flavobacteriaceae; genus Polaribacter. Next base: position 112,011 of record CBFIFR010000004.1, read on the forward strand.
TACGATGTTATTTTTAGGAGTAATTCCAATAGCATTTAATCTGTTTTTAATCCATTCTGGAGATTCTTTTACCTCAATATCTGTAATGGTAATACCACAATAACGAGGCACTAAATCTTTATCATCCACTTCAACATCAAAACGTAAAGTTCTTTCATCTACATGAAAATCACTTACAGAAGGTGAAATCAACTCTAATTTTAAATCTTTTTGAATTAGCCCAGCTCTTAAATCTCTAGCTACTCCATAATGGCTCATAGCATCAGATCTGTTGGGTGTTAAACCAATTTCGAAAACAAAATCTGTTTCTATATTAAAAACTTCTGCTGCAGGCAAGCCTGGTTGTATCTTATCATCTAAAACTAAAATCCCATCATGACTTGTACCAAGACCTAGTTCGTCTTCCGCGCAAATCATGCCAAAACTTTCTTCTCCTCTAATTTTTCCTTTTTTAATTTTAAAGCCTTCCCCTTTTTCATCATATAAAGTTGTACCAATAGTAGCCACTAACACTTTTTGACCTGCAGCAACATTTGGTGCACCACAAACAATTTGTACAGGTTTTTCATCACCTAAATCTACAGTAGTAACCTTAAGTCTGTCTGCATTTGAGTGTTGCACACAGGTTAACACTTTACCTGTAACAACACCTTTTAAACTTCCTTTTATTGATTCTTTGGTTTCAATTCCTTCTACTTCTAGGCCTAAATCTGTTAATAATTCACCAGCTTTAGTTACCTCCCAATCTACTTGCAAAAATTGTTTTAACCAATTGTATGATATTTTCATATTTTTTTTCTAATCAATTTGATGTGGCAAATTTAACCATTTTTAAATATTTTGATATACTTATTGCTTAGAAATTAATTGCACCAAAAGTTCTTAAATTATTGTAAATTCGACGTTGATTTAAAGACAATATCATGAGGATTTTTATATTGATAATCAGTATTTTACTACTTTTTTCTTGCCAAACTACATCTAAAAAGACACTTGAAAAAGGAACATATAGGGCAGTTTTAAAAGTACAAGACCAACAAAAGTTACCTTTTATTTTTGAAGTAAAAAATGATACCTTACTAACAATTTTTAATGCTGATGAACAAATTAACGTTGATGAAATTACATATCGTAACGATTCTGTAAAAATTCAGATGCCAGTTTTTGAAGGTTTTCTTATCGCAAAAATTAGCGAAAACGGATTGCAAGGTAGTTTTATTAAACCTAGTTTAGACCAAATTGTGCCTTTTGTAGCCACAAAAAATAACGAACGGTTTTCATCTACAAAAAATGCTTCTGTTAATATTACTGGAAATTGGGAAACTGTTTTTAGTGAACATGCTACACCTGGAAAATATATTGCAATGGGTATTTTTAATCAAAAGGGAAATAACATATCAGGCACATTTAGAACGACCTCTGGCGATTATCGTTATTTAGAAGGAATCATGGATGGAGATTCTTTAAAGCTATCAACATTTGATGGTGCTCATGCATTTTTATTTAAGGCAAAAGCCACAGATTCTATCTTAAAAGGATATTTTTATTCTGGAAATCATTGGAAAGAACCCTTTACAGCTAAATTAAATAATGACTACGAATTGCCTAAAGAAGAAGAATTGACCTACATTAAAAAAGGCTATGAATATTTCGACTTTGCTTTTCCTGATACTAGAGGAAGAGTGGTTTCTTTAAGTGATCCTGAATTTCGTGATAAAGTGATCATTATCCAGATTATGGGAACTTGGTGTCCTAATTGTTTAGATGAAAGCAAATACTTAGTGAAGTATTTAAAAGAAAATCCAAATAAAAACCTTCAAGTTATTGCTTTAGCCTTTGAAGTTGCCAAAACAAGAACAATAGCATATCAGCGAATTCATCGTCTAAAAGAACGCATAGGGATTACATATCCTGTTTTATTGGCTCAATTTGGTAATACAGCTGATAAAAAAATCGCTAATCAAAAATTACCCATGTTAAATCAAATAATTTCTTACCCAACCACTATTTTTATGGATAAAAACAGAAAAGTAAGAAAAATTCTTACAGGTTTTAATGGCCCTGCTACTGGAGAAAAATACAATGAATTTAAAAAAGATTTTAAACGTTTTGTAGATGCATTATTAACAGAAAAATAATAAATATCTTTGCTTTTTTAAACACCAAAAATGTTGCATAAAATACCCAATTATATCAAATATATTTTTAGTAATTTTTTATTACTCATTGTTTTTACATTTCTTTTTAGAGTTATTTTTTATTTCTTTTTTGCAGAATTAGCAACAGCAACTTCTACTCAACAGCAAACTGCTTTTTGGTTAGGCTTTCGATTTGATGTAAAACTCGCATCAATTACTATATTTCCTCTAGCTATTTTAATATTAATTGTAAACAGACGGTTTTTTAGATATGTATTTTATAAAAAACTAGCAACTATTTACTTTGTGTTAGCCTACTTAATTCTTACACTCTTTTATTTGACTGATTTTGGTTATTACGATTATTTATCCATTAGGTTAGATGCTGCCTCTTTACGTTTTGTAGAAGATTTAAAAATATCATCACAAGTATTGTTGGAAAGTTATCCTGTTTTTAAAGGATTTTTTGGGCTTTTGATTTTATGTTTTTTGATTTATAAAATCTCAATATATATATATCAGAAATACAATAACACTCAAACTAACCCAAATAAAAAAACAAAAACCGTTTATTTTATTGCTACAGTTTTAATTTTAGCTTTTAGTATTTACAATAGTTTTACCCATTACCCTTTACGCTGGAGTGAAGCCTTTTTTTCAAAAAACAGTAAGGTAAATCAGTTTGCCTTAAACCCTATTTTATACTTTTTTGATAGTTTTAAATTTAGAAGTGAAAGTGTGAATATGGATGAGTTCAAAAAATATTATCCTGTAATTGCTAATGATTTAAATTTATCGAAAGACAGTATCTCTTTTGAACGAAAAGTTAATTTTAAAAACAGTTTGGAAGACAAACCAAATGTAGTTTTTGTGATGTTAGAATCTGTTGGTGTAAAACCCTTGAGTTATTATGGAAATCCGATTAATTCTTCCCCAAAAATTGACTCTTTAATTCCGAAAAGCTTAAGTTTTTCTAAATTTTATGTACACAAATCTAGTACTGCAGCTAGTGTTTTTGCAAGTGTTACAGGTTTACCAGATTTAAATGATGTAAAGACCGCTTCAAGAAACCCTATGATTATAGATCAGCGAGTTTTATTTGATCAATTTAAAGGCTATGAAAAGCGTTACTTTTTAGGAGGTAGTGCAAATTGGGCAAATATTAGAGGTATTTTTCAGGCTAATATCCAAGGACTAAAAATATTTGAAGAAGGCAGTTACGATACTGAGAATAGAGCTGATGTTTGGGGAATAGATGATTACGAATTGTTTAAGGAATCTGATAAAGAACTGCAAAAATTACATCAACAGAAACAACCTTTTGTAGCCTATATACAAACCGCTTCCAACCATATACCTTTTACAGTTCCTGATCAAAAAGAAAGCTTTACTCCTCTTGAAGAGGATGAAATTTCTGATGAACTTTTAAAAGCATCAGGTTTTAAATCTGTTGCTCAATTAAATGCGTTACGCTACTTAGATTTTAATATTGGTCGTTTTTTAGAAAGAGCAAAAACCTCTGGATATTATGATAATACTATTTTTGTGTTTTTTGGAGATCATAATACTATGATGAACAGAAACCAACAATATACCAACGAACATGATTTAAATATTAATTTACAACATGCATTATTTTTTATCCATGCACCTAAGTTTGTAAAGCCAAATGTTTACTCAAAGAATGCGAAATTGATAGATATTTTTCCTACTGTAATGAGTATGTTAAAAATAAATCATACAAATTATACCTTGGGCAGAAACCTTTTAGACACAGTTTCTTATAAAAATCCATCTTCATTTGTGTACCTAAGAATGAAAGGTGAACCTACTATTGGAATTCTTCAAGATAGCCTATATTATTACAAAACGAACATCTCCAATACAAAGGGATTATTCAATTTAGATTCTAAAAATTTGGTAGATCTTAAAGAACAATATCCAAATAAAGTTTTACAAATGGACAGTCTTTTGAATGCTTATTATTACGCTACAAAGTATTTGTATTTCAATAATAAAAAATCAGAGAAATAACTTATGATCTAGCTTATTAAAGAGGAAATAATAGCTATTTGCTAATACTACCCCTGTTAAAATTCCAAGTGAAATATCTATAGGAAAATGAACACCTAAATACAATCTGCTATAAGCAAATAATAGTGGAAAAAGTAATATAAAGTAAATGTATTTGTACTTTTTTCTCAACAATAAAACTACAAATACCGAGAAAAAGGTAGATGTTGTAGCATGACCAGAAATAAAACTATAACTCTGTGGTCTTATTAAAGTTCTAAGAGATTCTTTAATCTCAGGATCGTTATTTGGGCGTAATCTTGCTGTAGTATCTTTAATTAAATTTACAAATTGATCTGAAAAAGCGACTAATAAAATCATGGCTAAAATCATAACTCCACCTCTTTTCCAACCAAAAGATTTTATAATTATGTAAAAAACAAAAAGAAACAATGGGCTCCAATAAAATTGATTGGTAATTGCCAACCAAAATGAATCCCATTGTTCGCTTCCTAAATTATTTAAGAAAACTAATAGTTCCTTGTCTTTTTGTATGATAGATTCGAACAAATTATTTTCCTATTTCTAAAATTTCTACTTCGAAAACCAAATCAGATTTTGCAGGAAAAGGGCCGTATTTATCAGGACCAAAACCAATATGATAGGGTATAAATAATCTTGCTTTTTCACCAACCCTCATATTTTTAACGCCTTCTTTAAACCCAGTAATCATAGGTCTTTGTTCATCATCTAACTGAAAAACAAAAGGTTGCCCAGTATCTTCTGTAGATTGAATCTTTTTACCATCAGCAATATATAATGTAAAATGCGCTTTAATTGGTTTATTGGTTACTACTTTTTTACCTGAAGGATTTGTTTTTAGCATTAAAACACTTAAACCTTTATCTGTTTTTTTGGCTTTTGCCTCATCCATTTTTGCTAAAAAAGTCTCCTTATCAGTCAAGTATTTTGCATATCTTAATTGCTCTGCTTTTTCTTCTTCCTTTACTCTATCTTCTTTACCAGCAGCATATTTTTCCAATTCTTCGTCAAAAACTTCACCTGCTTTAAACGATTTTGCAGCAGTACCTATTCTTATAATTTCGATAGTGTTAATAGTATCAAACTGTACAATAGCATTTACAACAGCCATTCTTGCAGAATCAATTGCTTTTGCTAAGGCAACTGAATCTTTGATAGTTGTTTTTAAACTTTCTAATTGTTTCGAGTTTAAAATTGTTTTCCCAAAAACAGTATGTTTATTATCTAAATTTGGTATTGGTCTATGTGTGATAAAAAACTGACTTCCATTAGATTCTGGTCCTCCATTTGCCATTGATAAAATACCTGCATCATCGTGTTTATATAACAAGCTTCCATTTTCATCTTTGGTAAACTCATCACCAAATCTGTAACCAGGTGTACCTCTTCCTGTTTCTGTTGGGTCTCCACCTTGAATTACAAAATTATTTACAACCCTATGAAAACGAATGCCATCATAGAATTTATTGGTTTTTATGGAGTCTGGTACTTTAGTATTGGTTCCATCTGCTAATGATACAAAGTTTGCAACAGTCATTGGTGCTGCATCAGTATACAATTCTACTAAAATATCACCTTTATTGGTTTGTATCTCAGCATATAAACCATCACTTAAATCTTTATATTTTGCTGATGTACAACCTACTAAAATTATAGCAGTAATTAAGATATATAAACCTTGTTTCATTTATGATTTTGGAGTTACTTCTAAAACTTCAATTTCAAAAATTAAAGCAGAAAATGGTAAAATTAATTGCCCTCTTTGCTGTGCACCATAACCCAATTCTTGAGGAATAAACACTCTATATTTAGAACCTTTTTTCATTAAAGATAGCGCTTCATTAAAACCAGGAACAAACATATTTGCTACAGATTCATAAGGCTTATTCTCTTCAACTGTACTTTGAAAAACCTTTCCGTCTATAGTAGTTCCATGGTAATGAATTTTTACTTTATCAGTTGGTTGTATCTTATCTCCTTTACCTTCTTTTAAAACAATATATTGTAAACCACTTTCTGTGCTTTGTACATTTTCTTTTACTTTATTTAAGGCTAAAAACTCTTCGCCTGCTTTTTTAACATGCCCATATTTTTCTTCTGCTTCTTTTGCAGCTTTTTCTTTGGCTGCTTTCATTTGAGCTTGCTGTTTTTGCTCAAAGTAAGGAGTTAAAACTTTTTCAAGATCTTTTTCCTCAATTAAAAACCCTATGGAGTCCATTCCATTTGTAAAACCTTCTAAAAAAGCGTCTTTATTAACTTCTGCAAAACTAATTTTTAATTGTTTAGAATAATTCAATCCTGAGCTTAAGCCAGCTGCATAACTAACAGAATCAATCTTCTTCTCTAAAGTACTTACTCTACTTTTTCCATTATTACATGAATTTAAACTCATAAAAACAGCCACAATTGCTAAAACTTTTAGTATTCTCATTTTTCTATTTATTTATATTAATTAATGTTACTGTACTTTTTATCGATTGGTTTAGTCCAATTTTATTGTTATCTCCTGTAATACCAAAGGCACTATAAGAAGGTATTACAAAGGTAATTGTTTCTCCTGTTTTCATCAACTTTATTCCTTTTTGTAATCCAGAAATAAAGTCTTCTTTATCAACAATATATTTTTTTACACCTAATTCTTCTTTACTGTAGATTACAGCATCATTTAAATCTGTGATATTATATTCTAAAACTACTTCATCTCCTTTTTTTGGAGTTGGTAAATTTTCCTCTATTTTAGTGATGTAGGTATACCAAAACCCGTTTGCTGATTGTAGGTAGGTATTCGTAGAATCATTTTTTATCAATTCTAAAATCTTATCGTCTTCAATTTTATTCAATTTTTTATTTTGTTGCATAGCTTCAAAATAAAGGGTTGTAGACGGTTTTGGATTGATTGGTTTTCTTGGTTGAATTTTAGTGCACGAAAACCCAATAAACATCAATAAAACTAGGTAACTATACTTCATAAGAGGTTTCTAATTCTTGTTGATATTGGTGTAATAAACTAGTGAATTTTGTAACTGTTTTTGGCATTGTTAAATCCGATTTTCCTCCAGCTGCATTATCATGTCCACCACCTTCAAAATGATTTCTGGCAAATTTATTCACTGAAAATGCGCCTTTAGATCTAAAAGAAATCTTAATAATTTTTTGTTCTTTATCTTCAATAAAAATAGCTGCAAATGTAATTCCTTTTAACGATAATGCATAATTTACAACACCTTCTGTGTCTCCTTTTTGAAAATCGAAACGTTTTTTTTCTTCATCAGTTAATGTAATATAAGCGGTTTTATAAGAAGGTAAAATTTGTAAATTGCTTAATGCTTGCCCCAACAATAATAATCGGTTGTACGAATTTGCATCATAAACATTGTTGTGAATTCTATCGTTTTCTGCACCTTTATCAATTAAATCTGCAATAATTCTATGTGTTCTGCTCGTGGTTGACCTAAATCGAAAAGAACCAGTGTCTGTCATAATACCTGTATATAAACAGGTAGCAATATTAGCATCAATCAGGTTCAAATCGTTATTCATTTCAATAAATTGATACACCATTTGACAGGTAGAGCAAACTTCGGTATCAGAATACATATATTTTACATCATCAGGTTGTTGATGATGATCTATCATTGCAAAATCGTTTGTGTATTTTTCTAAGGTTTTTTGCATATCAGCACCTACTCTATGCAACGTATTAAAATCTAACAGAAAAATAATATCAGAATTATTGATGGCTTTTTGTGCTTGTTTGTTTTGCCAATCAAATCTATAGATTTTCTTAGAACCAGGCAACCAATTTAAAAAATCTGGGTAATCATTAGGTACTAAAACTGTGGATGCATGTCCTTTTTTATCAAGGTAATGTTTTAACGCCAAAGTAGATCCCATAGCATCGCCATCAGGATTTCTATGCCCAATAATTACTATTTTTTTTGGCTTTGCTAAAAAAACTTTTAATTCGTCTAAACCTTTTAAAATCATAGTGTGCGAATATACAATTTAATAACATTGTTTAAAATTTATTTCTCTTACTTTTGACTGTAAATATTCTTAAAAAAATGAAAAAATTATTCATAAGGCTACTATCTTTTTCAATTTTATTTTCATGTAGTTCAAAAAAGACGATTCACAAACAAAAAACAAAACCTAAAACCGATTTTACGATAGCTTTTGGGTCTTGTAATAAACAATATAAAACCAATATTTTATGGAAAGAGATTATTAAAAACGACCCTAATCTTTGGATTTGGGGTGGAGATAATATCTATGCAGATACGTATGATATGGATGAATTGCAACAACAATATACAACGCAAATGAACCAAAAAGGATATAAAACCTTATTAAAACAAATGCCTATTCTTGCCACTTGGGATGATCATGATTATGGTGTAAACGATAGTGGTGCTGAATATGTAAAGAAAAAAGAAGCACAACAATTGTTTTTAGATTTTGTTGGGGTTGATGCCAATAGTTACCGAAGAAAACAAAAAGGAATATACCATTCTCAACATTTTAAAACTAATAAAGGAAGCGTAAAAGTAATTATTTTAGATACTAGGTATTTTAGAACTTCTTTAA
>CBFIFR010000005.1:0-109935 GCA_965661915.1 Polaribacter sp.
TTTCAATAAACTTTTAATTAGACCAATCATAGAAAGGGATACAAAAGATTTTACCAACCATTTTTGACTATTAAGCCATTCCTGAGAGATTTCAAAAACCTAGTAGGTTTGCTTTTAAATACCTACAAGGTTTTTAAAACCTTGCAGGATATTTTATTTATTCACCAAAACAAATTCTCCTTTATCAATTAAAGGAATGGCTTGTTTGTATTTTACTACTTTTTCTTCACCACTCATTACGTTTTTAATGGTAACTCGTTCGTTTCTACCAATTTTTGGTTGTTCGCGTACAATAGTTTCAACAGGTTCTTGTTGTTGTTGACGTGAGTTCTGAATAGCTTGCTCAGTAGTGTTTTGAACATCAGCCTTACTAGTGCTTAAACGCTCTCTTTTTTGTTGACGTGCTTCAGAAATCTGATTTGATTGTTGAGGCAATTCCCCTTTAATTAAGAATGATAATACCTCTTTATTAATTTGATCTACAGTTAATTTAAATAATTCAAAAGCCTCGAATTTATAAATTAACAAAGGATCTTTTTGCTCATAAGATGCATTTTGTACAGACTGTTTCAACTCGTCCATTTTACGTAAATGCTCTTTCCAGTTTTCATCAATAATGGCTAACGTAATGTTTTTTTCAAAATCTGTAATTAAACTTTTTCCTTCACTTTCGTATGCTTCTTTTAAATTGGTAACAACTTGTAAAGATTTAATTCCGTCTGTAAAAGGTACCACAATACGTTCGTAACGATCGCCCTCATTTTCGTAAACATCCTTAATTACAGGATACGCTAAAACTGCATTTCTTTCTATTTTAGACTTGTAGTGTTCTGTAACAATATCATACAGTTTGTCTGCCAATTCTTTTTCCGATAGTTTATTGAACTCATCTTCAGAAAAAGGAGAGGTCATGGAAGAGAACTTAATCAATTCAAACTCAAAATTTTGAAAATCTTTAACAGCTTTATTCGAGTTGATAATAGATTCACAAGTATCATAAATCATATTCGCAATATCAACTTGTAAGCGTTTTCCATCTAAAGCATTTCGTCTTCTTTTGTACACAAACTCACGTTGCGCATTCATAATATCATCGTATTCTAACAAACGTTTACGAATACCAAAATTGTTTTCTTCTACTTTTTTCTGCGCTCTTTCAATAGATTTAGAAATCATAGAATGTTGAATAACCTCACCTTCTTTTAAGCCCATTCTATCCATCATTTTGGCAATTCTGTCAGAACCAAATAAACGCATTAAATTGTCATCTAAAGCCACGTAAAATTGAGATGATCCAACATCTCCTTGTCTTCCTGCACGTCCTCTTAACTGTCTATCAACTCTTCGAGAATCGTGTCTTTCTGTACCAACAATTGCCAAACCACCAGCAGCTTTTACTTCGTCTGATAATTTAATATCTGTTCCACGACCAGCCATATTAGTTGCAATCGTTACCACACCAGGCTTACCAGCTTCTGCAACTACATCTGCTTCACGTTTGTGTAATTTTGCATTCAAAATATTATGTGGAATTTTACGCATTTGTAACATTCTACCTAATAATTCTGAGATTTCTACAGAAGTTGTACCTACTAAAACAGGTCTTTTTTGTTCTACTAATTGTACAATATCTTCAATTACTGCATTGTATTTTTCGCGCGCCGTTTTGTAAATTAAATCTTCTTTATCATCTCTTTGAATCGGTTTATTTGTAGGAATTTCTACAACATCTAATTTATAAATTTCCCATAATTCACCTGCTTCTGTAATCGCAGTTCCTGTCATACCAGACAGTTTACGATACATTCTAAAGTAATTTTGTAAAGTTACAGTAGCAAAAGTTTGTGTGGCATCTTCAATCTTTACATTTTCTTTAGCTTCAATGGCTTGATGTAATCCATCTGAATAACGACGACCATCCATAATACGACCCGTTTGTTCATCAACAATCATCACTTTATTGTCCATCACTACATACTCCACATCTTTTTCAAAAACAGTGTATGCTTTTAAAAGTTGATTCATGGTGTGAATACGCTCACTTTTAATACTAAAATCTTTATACAGCTCTTCTTTCTGAGCTGCTTTTTCTTCTTTGCTGATTTCAGCATTATCTATTTCACCAATTTTAACCCCAATATCTGGCAATACAAAAAAGGTGTCATTGCTTGTTTTTTCTGATAAGTGACCAATTCCTTTATCAGTTAAATCGATTTGATTGTTTTTTTCTTCAACAACAAACCACAAGTCTTCATCAACTTCTGGCATCAACTTGTTATTGTCTTGCATGTAGAAGTTTTCTGTTTTTTGCAAGATTTGTTTGATACCTTCTTGCGATAAAAATTTGATTAACGCTTTATTTTTAGGAAGCCCTCTATATACTCTTAATAATAATTTACCACCTTCTTTATCATCACCAGCAGCAATTAACTTTTTAGCTTCTGCCAAAACACCAACCAAATGTTTTTTTTGTAAGTTCACTAAATCAGAAACTAAAGGCTTTAAATCGTTGAATTCGTGTCTGTCTCCTTGTGGTACAGGGCCAGAAATAATTAAAGGAGTTCTTGCATCATCAATTAAAACAGAATCAACTTCATCAATAATGGCATAATTAGGTGCTCTTTGTACTAAATCATCTTTTGAACTTGCCATATTATCACGCAAATAATCGAAACCAAATTCGTTATTTGTTCCATAAGTGATATCTGCATTGTAGGCTTTTCTTCGCGCATCAGAATTCGGTTGGTGGAAATCAATACAATCTGTAGATAAACCGTGAAATTCGAAAATAGGCGCCATCCAAGCTCTATCACGTTTTGCTAAATAATCATTTACAGTTACCACATGAACTCCATTACCAGTTAAGGCATTTAAATACACAGGCAAAGTAGAAACCAAGGTTTTCCCTTCCCCAGTCATCATTTCTGCAATTTTACCTTGGTGTAAAACAGAACCACCAATTAATTGTACATCATAATGAATCATATCCCAAGTTACAGGTTTACCTGCTGCATCCCAAGAATTTGCCCAATACGCTTTATTATCTTCTAAAGCAATATGTTCATTTACAGCAGACAATTCTCTATCAAAAGGTGTGGCTGTAACCTCTATTTCTTCGTTTTCTACAAAGCGTTTTGCAGTTTCTTTAATCACAGCAAAAGCTTCTGGCATAATTTCAGCTAATGTAGCTTCAGAAATGGTGTATGCTTCGTCTTTTAAGGCATCTATTTCAGTATAAATATCTTCTTGCCTATCAATATCAGTTTCTTTAGCTTCCAATTCTAGGGCTGTAATTTTATCATCTAACTCCTGAGTTACTGCCTTAATTTTATCTTTGAATTCTTGTGTTTTTGCACGTAACTCATCATGAGAAAGTTGTGCAAATGAAGCTTCAAATTTCTTTACGTTTTCTACTATTGGTTGTAAACTTTTTAAATCTTTTTGTTGTTTATCACCAACAAAAAGTTTTATTACTGAATCTAATATGCCCATTTATTTGTATGTTTTTTAGTTACTTAAGGTAACTATATTAGTTTAGTTAAAATTTAAAAAATAGATGTTTGAACCTTTTAATTGTTTAGATTAAAAGAAAAACAAAAAAAAAGCCTCTTTAGAGACTTTTTATATTTTGTTATTTTGTTTAGTATTCATCCTCGTTCCAAAGATAATCATCTTCTGTAGGATAATCTGGCCAAATTTCTATGATAGAGTCATAAGCATCGCCTTCATCTTCTATATCTTGTAAGTTTTCTACAACCTCTAAAGGAGCACCAGTTCTAATGGCGTAATCTATTAACTCGTCTTTGGTTGCTGGCCAAGGTGCATCTGCTAAATATGATGCTAATTCTAATGTCCAATACATTTCTTATCGTTTAATTTTGTGCAAAAATAATTTTTTTACTGAATTATGCAAGTCTTTTTTAAGAAATATACAATGAAGTTAGTGTTAATTTTTATGAGATGTTGTAAACCAGTGATTTGGTAATGTCGTAAAAGATTGAATAACTTCAAAAATCGATAAAAAAAGAACTTCATTATTGTTTAGTAGGAATCCATTTAACTTCCTCTACTGCTAAGTCTTTAGACAATTTTCGTGCCAACACAAAAAGAAAGTCAGAAAGTCTGTTTAAGTATTTTAAGATGTCATTATTAATAATTTCTTGATCGTTTAACTCAACCGAAAGGCGTTCTGCGCGTCTGCAAACACACCTAGCAACGTGACAGAATGACACTGCTTGATGGCCACCAGGTAAAATAAAATGCGTCATTTCAGGAAGTTCAGCATCCATTTTATCAATTTCATTTTCTAAAAACAGAATCGAATTTTCATCAACCTTAGGAATATTTAAGCGCTCTTTCCCCGATTTTAAAGTTTCTTTTTCTGGTGGTGTTGCCAACATTGCACCTAATGTAAATAATTCGTTTTGAATGGTTAACAAAACATCTTTACTTGTAGTACTTATTTCTTGGTCTTTAATTAACCCAATATAAGAGTTCAATTCATCTACAGTTCCGTAACTTTCTATACGTAAATTGTATTTTTTTACTCTTGTACCTCCAAATAATCCAGTAGTACCATTATCACCTGTTTTTGTATATATCTTCATTTTAACGATTTTCAAAATTCAAAAGGTGCAAAGTTACAAAGTTTAAATTGTAAGAAAGTGTTAAACTCGTATTCTAAAATGTTCTTTGGCTTGTGCTGCTCTAAAAAATATCAATCCGAAAAAAAACAAATCTACAGTTACAATTGCGTCTGTATGCTTAATAAATTCATTCCAATTTTTTAAAGATGATTTTGTTTGATGAAGATTATTAACCAAAATAATATGTTTTGTATGAAAGCCAAGGGTGTTTATTTTCTTTAATTCTTCTGTTTTGTTGATGTATAGCAATTTATATTGAGTAGTGTTTTTTGAAAACTGAAGAATATTAAAACTAATTTCATCAATCTTAAAGTAAACTAGAATTTTAGATAGTATCCTTTTTTGTTTTTTTGATAAGCTTTGAAGCTCTTTATAAGTATCAAAAGAAACTAGCTTTATGTTTTTTTGATACAAACCTTTCGTTACAAACGAAAATACAAATGGAGAATGAACGCCATGTTGGTTGGTAGATTTTAATAAAAACTTAAAGTAAGATAAAGTATTAAAAAACATGCTCGGTAAAAATGATGTAAAAAGGAATTGGTTTTTTTAAAATGATTAAATTCGTCTGAACAAACATACATAAATCTAATGATATGATTCCAGAAAATGAATATTCCCCATATTACAAACAGTATATTAAGCTTATAGAAAAAAATGGTAAATCTTTACTTGATAATTTATACGATATTCAAAAAGAGTTTGAAGACACTTTGAGATATATACCCAAGGAAAAAGGAAATTATACATATGCAGAGGGTAAATGGACTTTAAAAGAGTTGGTGCAACATATTATAGATACAGAGCGTGTTTTTTGTTACAGAGCTTTAAGTTTTGCAAGAGGAGGTAACACTATTTTACCTGGTTTTGATGAAAATTTTTATGTTGATAATTCTGGTGTACATCAAAGAGAGTATTATGATATGTTAGATGAAATGGATGCTTTAAGAATAAGTACAATTCATCTTTTTGAAAGTTTTTCTGAAGAGGTTTTGCTAAGAATAGGTGTGGCTTCTGGTAATAAAATGTCTGTTAGAGCATTAGGTTTTCTTTTTTCTGGTCATCAAATGCATCATTTAAATATAATTAATGAAAGATATTTGTAAGTTTGTAGAAATAATTTGATAGCATGAATTTACCAAAATTTTTATTAGCAGATAATAGCCAATTCCCTGAAGATATTTTTGTATTGCATACAGAGTTTCCACGTTTTATGATTAATCTAAAAGATGATGAAGTAGAGTGGTTTGAAGATTTAACAGGAGAAAACGAAGAAGATATTGCCACAGAATTGGCAGATTTAATGGATAAAGCAGGTGAGTTTTACGATGCTGAAATGAAGTTATACGAATAAAAAAATGCCCAACTTAGTTGTAAAACTAATATTGGGCACCAACTAACCAACCAGTTGTTTTTTATCCTGCGTTAATTTTTACAGGTAGCGTATAGATTTCTCCTTTTTTAACGCCTTTTACATCAATTTTTTTATAATTCAATTTTCTTTTTACCAAAGAGTTGAATTCAGTTACATTGGTATCTACAGAAATAATGACAACTTCATTTTTATTATTTATCATAAAAGAAATTTCTCCAGTAGTAGATTGTTTTATCTCTGCCTTAACTTTTGTTCCTAACATAGAAACAATTTCTGTTCTTAATTTATTAGTGATTTTTGAAGGTTTTTTTTCAGTTGCATTTGTTGAAAAAGTGGTTGCGAATGTAATTGCAATAATAGCGATGATTGATTTTAATTTTCTCATAATAAGTGTGTTAAGTTAAATGTTATATATCTAAAAGACGTCTAAGACTTCAAAACGTTTCACTTAAAACATCACTTTAATATATTATTAACATAAAACATATATTCTTAACATATTTTAACGATTTACGCATGCAACGTACACTATTGTAAATAAAATACTTGTTTTTAGTTATAAATTAAAACTGTAGTTTTTCTGCTAAATATTTAGCTGTATAAGAGTTTTGATTTTGAGCCAATTTTTCTGGAGTTCCTTGAAAAATTAAGTTTCCACCATTTTTTCCACCTTCTAAGCCTAAATCTAAAATATAGTCAGCGCATTTAATAAGTTCAATATTGTGTTCAATTACAATGATGGAATGTCCTTTCTCAATTAATGCATTAAAGGAAGCCAATAGTTTTTTTATATCATGAAAATGTAAACCAGTTGTAGGTTCATCAAAAATAAATAAGGCTTTATCTTTGGTATTCCCTTTTACTAAAAAAGAGGCTAATTTTATACGTTGTGCTTCACCACCAGAAAGCGTAGAAGAAGACTGACCCAAAGTAACATACCCCAAACCAACATCTTGCAAAGGTTTTAGTTTGTTGGCAATTTTAGGAACTAAATTTTCTGAGAAAAAAGCAACAGCATCATCAATGGTAAGGTTTAAAACATCATCAATAGATTTTTTATCAAAAGTTACTTCTAAAACTTCTTTCTTAAAACGTTTTCCATTGCAAGCATCACATTGTAAATGTACGTCTGCCATAAATTGCATTTCAATAGTAACTTCACCCTCACCTTTACAAACTTCACAACGTCCACCTTCTACATTAAAAGAAAAGTGCTTGGGTTTAAAGTTTCTAATTTTTGATAATTTCTGATTGGAAAATAGCGCACGAATATCATCATACGCTTTAATATACGTTACCGGATTTGAACGCGAAGAGCGCCCAATAGGATTTTGATCTATAAATTCAACTGATTTTAAGGTGTCAAAACTTCCTTTGATGTCTGTATGTTGTCCAACTTTATCTCCATAACCATTCAGTTTTTTCTGCATTGCAGGATATAAAATTTTCTTTACTAAGGTACTTTTACCAGACCCAGATACACCTGTAATTACAGCTAAACTGTTTAATGGAAATGTAACGTTGATATTTTGTAAATTATGTTCTCTAGCTCCAATAATTTGTATGCTATTTTTAGAAGTTCTACGTTTTGTTGGTACTTCGATTTGTAAATCTTCATTTAAATATTTTGCTGTTAACGAACTAGAATTTAAAATTTCTTGGTAGGTTCCTTCAGCAACTACATTTCCACCAAATGTACCAGCTTCTGGACCAATATCTATAATATAATCAGCTTCTTTCATGATATCTTCATCATGCTCTACCACAACTACTGTATTCCCTAAATCTCGTAGATTTTTTAAAACTCCAATTAACCTTTCTGTGTCTTTTGGATGCAAACCAATACTTGGTTCATCTAAAATATACATAGAACCTACTAATGAACTTCCTAAAGAAGTCGCTAAATTAATACGTTGACTTTCTCCTCCAGAAAGTGTGTTTGAAGTCCTGTTTAAGGTTAAATAAGAGAGGCCAACATCTGTTAAAAACTTCAACCTATTGTTGATTTCTGTTAACAAACGTTTTCCAATTTTTTCTTCGTACTGATTAAGTTTGATATTGGTAAAGAAAATTGATAACTCATCTAAAGGTAATGAAACCAAATCTGAAATGGTTTTTTCATTGATTTTAACATAATTGGTTTCTTCACGTAAACGCTTACCATTACAAGTAGTACATTTTGTTTTACCTCGATAACGAGACAACATTACACGATTCTGAATTTTATAACTTTTTTCTTCTAAAGCTGTAAAAAAGTGATGAATTCCGTTAAAAGATTTGTTACCATTCCAAACTAATTCTTTTTGTTTTTCTGATAATTCAAACCAAGGTTTGTGAATAGGGATATTAAATTGATAAGCTACAGCAATTAAATCTTCTTTATAATGAATGTAAGAAGGTGTTCTAAAAGGAAAAATGGCATCATCAAAAATAGATAAACCTGTATTTGGTATTACTAAATCTTCATCAATACCAATTACATTTCCATAACCTTCGCAAGTAGGGCATGCACCATAAGGATTGTTAAAACTAAATAAATGTGTATTTGGCTCTAAAAAAGACATTCCGTCTAAATCGAATTTATTACTAAATTCAGAAACCTTGTGATCTGCTAAACTTTCTATAAAACAGATGCCTTTACCTTCAAAGAAAGCAGTTTGTATAGCGTCTGCTAATCTGTTGTAAAAATCTTCATCAGTTTTAGTTACAATTCTATCAACTACTAAAAAAATAGCTTCGTTTTTATAATCCTTTTGAGGGAAATCAGAAATTCGATAAACGGTATTTTGCCATTTTAAACGTGCATAACCTTGTTGTTCTAAAACTTGTAAAACCGTTTTTAAATCTCGATTTTCATCAATAGTAATTGGTGCTAATAATAATAATTTGGTGCGATCTTCAAACTCTTTTACAAAGTTTACAACATCAGAAACCGAATCTTTTTTGACTTCTTTGCCAGAAATAGGAGAGAAGGTTTTACCAATTCTTGCATATAATAACTTAATATAATCGTAAATTTCTGTAGATGTGCCTACTGTAGAACGTGGATTTGTAGCGTTTACTTTTTGTTCAATAGCTATGGCAGGTGCTATTCCTTTAATATAATCTACCTTTGGTTTGTCTAATTTGCCTAAAAATTGTCGTGCATAAGAACTTAAGCTCTCTACATAACGTCTTTGTCCTTCTGCATACAAGGTATCAAAAGCTAAAGAAGATTTTCCAGAACCAGAAAGCCCAGTAATAACAACCAGTTTATTTCTTGGTATAACAACATCAATATTTTTTAAATTATGGAGTTTAGCACCTTTTATAATGATGTTTTCTTTCGGGTTTACAGTAGAAATATCGGTATGCATATCGTATAAATATAAGGGATAAAAATACCACTATTTTCATCGACTTTAAAATAATCATAGTTGTCAATTTTGTTAAAAAATTTGTTTAGTTAAAAATAAAAACTATATTTGAACACTTAATAATCACAAAATAAGACGTATATAGCTTAAAACTACTTTATAATTTATTCATAAAAAAATAAAAATGAAGAACCACTGTTCTTCTAAAGGTAGTTATGGTACGAAAAAAAATAATTTCAGACAGCACTTTAGTAAGTAGCTATATACAAGGAGATGAATCATCTTTAGGAGTTTTAATTAATAGGCATCAACAACGTTTATTTAGCTTTATTTACAGCAAAGTAAAAGATAAAGACATTACAGAAGATGTTTTTCAAGACACATTTATAAAAGTTATTAGAACTTTAAAGAAAGGGAATTACAATGAAGAAGGTAAATTTTTACCTTGGGTAATGCGTATTGCTCATAATTTAGTAATTGATTATTTTAGAAAGTCTAATAGAATGCCAGCATTTAATAATACAGATGAATTTAATATTTTTTCTGTTATAAGTGATGGAAATTTAAATGCAGAAAAACAAATTATTCAAGAACAGATTTTTGCAGATGTAAAAGAATTGGTAAATGAGTTGCCTGATGAGCAAAAAGAAGTTTTAATAATGCGCATGTATAAAGATATGAGTTTTAAAGAAATAAGCGAAAATACAGGAGTCAGTATTAATACAGCCCTAGGTAGAATGCGCTATGCTTTGATAAATATGCGCAAATTAATTGAAAAACATAAAATTATTTTGGTGAACTAACAATAAAGTAAAAATTGCAGCGTTACTAATTTATAACCAATAGATTAAATAGTATATATGATGCAACTTTACTCAAAAAAGCCATTTGAATTTCAAATGCAACCCAAACAAGAAACAGTTCAGTTTTTGATGAATTTTTCAAAATCGCTAAGTATTCTGAAAACTAAATCAAAAGATTTCATTGAATTGAATTTGAATTAAGAGTGGAAAAAGCTTCAACTAACGTTGAGGCTTTTTTTATGTATCAATTTTAATAGTAAATGAGCTAATAAACAGCCATTTTTGTACATAAATTGCAGATATGGAAAATATTTTAGTAGTTGGTGCAAATGGTACCACAGGAAAAAAAATAGTAAATTTATTAGAATCATCACAATATTTTAATCCAGTGGCAATGGTTCGTAAAGAAGAGCAAGAACAACAATTTATACAGAGAAATATGCAAACTGTTTTAGCAGATTTAGAAGGTGATGTTTCTCATACCGTTAACAATATTGATAAAGTTATATTTGCAGCAGGTTCTGGAGGAAAAAAAGTAAAAGAAGTTGATGAAAATGGCGCAAAAAAATTAATTACAGCAGCTAAACAACAAAATATTAAAAAGTTTGTCATGTTGAGTTCTATGGGGGCAGATAGCCCAAAAGATGCTGAAAATTTACAAGAGTATTTGCAAGCGAAACACAATGCAGATGAGTTTTTAAAGCAAAGTAATTTAGCGTACTCCATTGTTAGACCAGGTTCTTTAACCGATGATAAAGGTGCTGGAAAAATTGAATTAAAACGTAAACTGAATAAAGGTGGAGAAATCAGTCGAGATGATGTTGCCCAAACTTTAGTGCATGTTTTACACGACACTGCAGATGTAGATGATACTTTTGAGATTATTAAAGGAGACACTTTAATTGGGAAAGCAATTCCTCAATAAGAGCCCCTTTTAATTTATCCAAAGAGGAAAAAAATCTTAAATAAAAATAAAATCTCTTAAAATTTCAACCGAAGTTTTAAGAGTTTTTTTATATGTAAAATAATAGATGTTTTTTAGAAATAATTATTTCAGCTGTGAATCTCAGCGAAAAAAAACGCTATGAATCTCAGTGTAATAATTTCCAAAAAAATTAGTGAAAATTCGTGAAATCCGTGTCTAAAAAATAAAACAAATCTATTTCTTGCCTTTATAATAATCTTTCAAAACCGATTTTCTACCAATAGTTTTTGTAATGATATCTTTTTCTAAATTCCAACCTCTTGCTGGTGAATATTCACGTCCATACCAAATAATTTGCAAATGTAAATCGTTCCAAAGTTCTTTTGGAAACAAGCGTTTTGCATCTTTTTCAGTTTGATTTACATTTTTTCCGTTGGTTAAATTCCATCTGTATAGTAATCTATGAATATGTGTATCAACAGGAAATGCAGGTACTCCAAAAGCTTGACTCATCACCACACTTGCAGTTTTATGGCCAACAGCAGGTAAGGCTTCTAAACCCTCAAAAGATTTAGGAACTTCTCCATTGTATTTTTCAATCAATATTTTAGATAAACCATAAATTCCCTTCGATTTCATAGGTGATAAACCACAAGGACGAATTATTGCCTTAATTTCTTCAACAGATAGTTTTACCATATCAAAAGGATTATCAGCTTTAGCAAATAATAAAGGTGTAATTTGATTTACACGAATATCTGTACATTGTGCAGATAACAAAACAGCTATTAATAAAGTATACGGATCTTTATGGTCTAGTGGAATGGGAATTTCTGGATATAATTCTTGAAGGGTTTTAATAACAAATTGTACTTTCTCTTGTTTGGTCATAAAAACGAGTTTCTAAAGTTGTAAAGTTAAAAAGTTGTAAAGTATAATACCTTATTTTAAATTAATATTTTAGGATTAGTTTGAAAGTACTTTATAAACTTTGTACATTTAAACTTTAAAACTTTTTAAAAATGACATCATTAAAAATAGGAGATAAAGCTCCACAATTTGAAGCCAAAGATAATGCAGGGAACATCGTTAAACTATCTAATTATGCAGGTAAAAAATTAGTATTATTCTTTTATCCAAAAGCAAGTACACCTGGTTGTACAGCAGAAGCTTGTGATTTAAGAGACAATTATCAAACTTTTTTATCCAAAGGTTATGATGTTTTAGGGGTTAGTGCTGATTCAGCAAAAAGACAACAAAATTTCATCAACAAAAACGAATTGCCTTTTCCTCTTTTAGCAGATGAAGATAAAACTGTTATTGAAGCATTTAATGTTTGGGGACCAAAAAAATTTATGGGACGTGAATATGAGGGAATTCATAGAACAACGTTTGTTATTGATGAAAACGGAATTATAGAGGATGTAATTACCAAAGTAAAAACCAAGGCACACACTCAGCAGATTTTAGAATAAGACACTATCCCATAAAGTGTGGAAGTAAAATTGCCCCAGAAAAATTTCAGAATAACTTTACTTACACACTTATTGGTTTAGTACCTTATAAAAGTTTGATAATTTGTTCTGCCAATTCAAGACCAATTCTGTCTTGAGCTTCTAAAGTTGATGCACCAGTATGTGGAGTTAAAGAAATCTCTGGGTTCATTAATAACTGTACTGCTGGTGTAGGTTCTGTTTCATAAACATCTAAACCAGCATATTGTACTTTACCATTTTCAATGGCCTTTACTAAATCTACTTCATTTAAAACACCACCTCTTGCTGTATTGATAATACCAACACCATTTTTCATGTTTTCAAACTCTGCAGCTGCTATAGCATAATCTTCTTGCAAAGGAATGTGAAGTGTAATAAAATCACTTTCCTTTAACAATTCATCTTTATCTGTAGTTAAAATGGTGAATGTAGCTTTCTGTCCGTTGAAAAACTCTAAAGTTATAGGTGCACTTTCTACAAGAGGATCTGTAGCTAGTACTTTCATCCCTAAACCAATGGCTATTTTTGCTACTTCTTGACCAATTTTACCAAAACCAAGAATACCTAAAGTTTTACCTCTTAGTTCAACTCCTTGTGAATACGCTTTTTTTAATGCTGAAAATCGAGAATCTCCTTCTAAAGGCATTTCTCTATTAGATGAATGTAAAAAACGAGCCATCCCAAATAAGTGTGCAAAAACTAATTCAGCAACAGCACTAGAGGAAGCAGATGGTGTATTAATTACGTGTAAACCATTATCAATTGCATAGTCAACATCAATATTATCCATGCCAACACCTGCTCTACCAATAAGTTTTAAAGATGGGCAACCATCAATTAATTCTTGTTGTACTTGAGTAGCACTTCTTACAATAAGTACATCGATATTGTTTTCGTTGATATAATTTTCTAACTGATTTTGAGCAACCTCAATATCTAGTACTTCAAATCCTGCTTTTTCTAACGCTTCAATTCCGCTTTTAGAAATGCCATCATTTGCTAATATTTTCATTCTATATTTTTTTAGTTGTAAAGTTTAAAGATATAAACCTGATTACTTTTTTACTTTTCTCTCAAATTCTTGCATTACATCAACCAAAGCTTGTACACTATACAAAGGCAAAGCATTATACATACTAGCTCTGTAACCGCCAACACTTCTATGGCCATGTAAACCATTAATGCCAGCTTCTTGCCAAAGTTTATCAAAAGTGTCTTTGTGTGTTTCATCAACTAATGTAAAAGTAGCGTTCATAGTACTTCTATCTTCCTTGGCCACAATTCCTTTAAATAAAGGGTTTCTATCAATTTCATCGTATAAAAGTGCTGCTTTTTTGTTGTTCACTTTTTCAATAAAAGAAATTCCACCTAAATCTTTGAGCCATTCTAAAGTTAACATAGAAACATAAACCGCAAAAACAGAAGGTGTATTAAACATGCTATCTTTATCAATATGTATTTGATAGTTTAACATAGAAGGAATGTGTCGTTCAACTTTACCTAAAACAGATTCTTTAATGATTACAAGTGTTGTACCTGCAGGGCCCATATTTTTTTGAGCACCAGCATAAATCAAATCAAATTTTTCAAAATCTAATTGGCGTGAAAAAATATCAGAACTCATATCACAAACCAAAGGCACATTGGTTTCAGGTAGTTTTTTACATTGAGTACCAGCAACTGTATTATTGCTAGTAAAGTGAAAATAATCTGCATCTTCTGGAATTGAATATCCTTTGGGAATATATGAATATCCTTTGTCTTTAGAAGATGCCACTTCAATGAGTTCACCAAAAGCTTTAGCTTCTTTTATGGCTTTATCAGACCAAGTACCAGTATTTAAATACGCAGCTTTTTTGTTTAACAAATTGTAAGCAACCATTAAAAACTCCATACTTGCACCACCCTGTAAAAACAAAGCTTTGTAACCTTTATTTTCTAAACCTAATAATTCTAAAGCTAAAGAACGTGCTTTTTCCATTACAGCTACAAAAGGTTTACTTCTGTGCGATATTTCTATTAATGATAAATTATCATTATTAAAATTTAGAATAGCTTCTGATGCTTTTTGCAATACAGATTCTGGCAAAATACAAGGCCCAGCACTAAAATTATGTTTTTTCATTTGAGTTTAGTTTCAAAGTTTTAAAGTTTTAAAGTTGAAAGTTTTAAATCATAAACTAAAAACAATCAACCAAAAACCAAATTTAAATTGATGATAAAAATTCTAAAGTATTTACACCATCAGCATAATCTGTTAATATAGGATGCTGTGTTTGTCCGAAAGCAACTTCGTTTTCAATAAAGTCTTTGGCAACAATACATTGAATTTTTTCTCTATCTTGAT
Organism: Polaribacter sp.; assembly: GCA_965661915.1. Classification (GTDB taxonomy): domain Bacteria; phylum Bacteroidota; class Bacteroidia; order Flavobacteriales; family Flavobacteriaceae; genus Polaribacter. The sequence goes on from CBFIFR010000005.1 coordinate 14,949, forward strand.
GTAGTTTTATTTTTAAATCGATTTCATTACTATAATATTCATAAAAAATAGTTGCAATAGGCGAAGCATAACTTTCATCTTCTTTAATCATTAAAAAACCATTTTCTAGTAAATCGAATTCGCTCATTAAATACACTGCTTTATTATAATCGTAATTATTAGCATATTTTGCATTGTTAATGATGTTTTTTTTGCAATACATACCGTTAAAAAAAGTATCAAACTGATAACCTTCAGGAACATATAGTTTAGATACACTTCTGCATCCTAATCCAAAATATTGAAAAATATCATCAGATAATTTTTCGAAATCCCTATGTGTTTCTTTACCCGTAATTACGGCTACAGAGTTCCTACTTTTTCTGATAATATTGGGTTTATTTTTAAAATAATATTCAAAATAACGTGCTGTGTTATCACTACCAGTAGCTATTACTGCATCAAAATTGGTTAATTTCTCTTCGGTAAACGTAATGTTTCCTTTAAAACTATGGTCTACAAATTCTAAATATTTAGCTAAAAAAGGCAGTAAATGTTTATCATTAGAAGATTGTTTTACTAACACTGAATGACCAGCAACCAATACCGATAAAAAATCATGAAAACCCACCAAAGGTATATTACCAGCCATAATTATGGCTACTGTTTTAGAAGTATTGTTTTGATTTAGTAGAGAAGCGGAAAAGCTTTTTAAATTTTCTTTTGTTAGTGATTTAGACCAACTTTCTAGCGCATGCAATATATTGTCTTTGGTAAACCAAGAGTTGTGTTCTTGAGCTAATTTTATTTGATGAAGAAAACCATCGAAAAAAAGTTCATTATGCTCAATATTGTCTTTCTTTTCTATTTTTTTGTTAGAAAATTGACTTAAAAAAGTGCCTAATTTTACGAAAGCGTTAATTCTATCTTGAATACTAGTCATTTATTTTGGATGTAAATGATTTAGAGTTTATTTTTGCAAAAGCAAAGGTACAAAAAGAGAATATAAATTATGGCGATAATAATAACAGATGAGTGTATAAATTGTGGGGCTTGTGAACCTGAATGTCCTAACACTGCAATTTATGAAGGAGCAGACGATTGGAAATATGCTGATGGTACAGATTTGAGTGGAAATGTGGTTTTACCCAGTGGTAAATCAGTGAATGCTGATGAAGACCAAGAACCAATATCAGACGAAATCTACTACATAGCACCAGACAAATGTACAGAATGTATGGGCTTTCATGAAGAGCCTCAATGTGCTGCAGTGTGTCCTGTAGATTGTTGTGTACCTGATGAGGATATTGTTGAAACCGAAGAAGAGTTGTTAACAAAACAATCTTTTATGCACAAAGATTAGAAGAAATTAAATAAGTTAATGTAAACCACAGCAAATATGTTGTGGTTTTTTTTTGATATAAATTAATTATTAATTTGATTTCTATTTAATCTATTTTTGAATCCTATGATAAACAGTTTAGTTTCTTTTTTAATTTATATTTCATGAAGTAGAGGTTATTTTTAACTTTATTCTTTGTTGTGCTAGTTTCTTCCAATTAAAATATACCTTGATTTCAGCATTACTAAACATAAAATTTTACTATGAGTTTAACGTTCTAGTGTATGATTTCGTTGCGTTTTTTAGCACTAAAGTTAGCAAATAAATCACAGGTAGAAAGTCCGCGAGGACTTTCGTAAGTAGGCTATTACTAGCAATGAATTATACACATTGTTAGCAACAGTTATTTATTCCAAATTCTCCAAAACCTTATCTAATCTTTCTAAAGCAGAACCCCAACCATTATAAAATCCCATTTCCTCCTGTTGTTTACAATATTCAGGTGTAGCGTGAATAACGTTAAAAGTGAATTTTGTTTTATCTCCATCTTTTTCAAAATATGTTTGTAACTCAACATTTTCAGTCATAGGTTTAAAATCCGCAGAAGTAATTATTTTCCTTAATTCTTCAATTTCTTTATATGTTCCTTCTGATATAAATTCGTTTCCGTCTGGCATTGGCATAGAATATTTCCATTTTCCTCCAACCTTAAAATTGTGTTCAATAACTTTAATGTCCATTCCATTTGGTGCCCACCATTTTAAAATATGTTCAGGTTGTGTCCAGGCATTCCAAACCAATTCTACAGGTGCATTAAATGTTTTTTCAATCGTTAGTGTTCTGTTAGCTAAATCGCTCATTTCTTATCGTTTTTTGTTTGTATTTGATTAATGTAATTTTCAAAGGAATCTATTCTATCTTCCCATAATTTATTGTATTGTTTTATCCATAAAAAAGCAGGAATTAATTTTTGAGGCTGGATTAAACACATACGCTCTCTTCCAATTTGATTAAAATCGATTATTCCACATTCGTTTAATATTTTCAAGTGTTTAGAAATTGCAGGTCTACTTATCTCAAACTTTTCGGCTACTTCATTTACACTTAAAGTTTCAGTTGCCAGTAATTCAATAATATTCCTTCTAACTGGGTCTGCAATTGCTTGAAAAACATCTCTCCTCATAATTTATGTAACTGTTCGATTACAAATATAAATGTAATCATTCGGTTACGCAAATAAATGATAAAAAAGTTCAGATATTAATTTCGTTAGTTTGAGTGGTAATTGTTGCTAACTTGTTACTATATAAGTTAATACTAACTTATGTAAGGTTTTTCAAATGTTATCAATAAATCTTAAGTTATACTGTCTAATTTTCTCCCTAAATAACTTACAATTTCCAGTCTGTTATTTTTATTTAAAATAAATCTAAATAAGTTTTGAACTTCTAAATACGGTAATTATATTTGCATAAATTATTTTAAATTAATCTAAATAAAATGAAAAAAGCAATATTTTGTGTAAGTGTTTTAGCAGCTTTAGTTGCATGTGAGAAGAGTGAAATAGATATGGATTCTATGGTAATAACTCCTTCTTTAGATGAAGTAATTTCAGGAAATGATTTTAGTAGAGCTAACAATGGCGCCTACAATAATAATTATATTAATAATTATTCATCCTTATTTACAAGAAATGGAGAGCCTACTGTAGATTTTAGCGGACAAACCACGCGTTTAAAACAAACGTATGCAATTGGCAAAGATTTAATCACAACAAAATCGGTTTCAGAAATACAATTAATGTTTGAAGGAGAAGAAGTAAACGGTAATTTACAAAGTGCCGGTTTTGAAGATGCTTCTTTAAACGGAACAACCAAAATTGTTAGATCAAAAACAGCTGCATCAATTGGTTTGTTTAATAAATCTAATACTACAGGGCAAGGAGCTACTAATGTAAACCTTATAGATAGCTTTATAGAAGGTCATCAAATTGTTATTGATAATTGGTCAACCCCAGCAGCTTCTGGGCAAGCAGGTACTTTTTTAGATTCTGATGGTGCAACAAGATATGTAGATGAAAAAGGTTTTGAAATGGATCAATTCTTTACAAAGTCTATGGTTGGTGCTTTAGCTTACGATCAAGCTGTAAATCATTATTTTAATAGGTTAGATGATGAAAATGATGGATCTAATACCTACAGAACTGCAAATGATGAAGGTACAGTGGCTAGCGATAAAAACTACACAACTATGGAGCATCACTGGGATGAAGCTTTTGGGTATGTATATGGTAACATTACTAGCCAAAATTTAATTTATAAGTATATTGATAATGTAGATGCTTTAACAAAGTTTGCAGGCATAGAAAAAGAAATTTTAGAAGCTTTTGTAAAAGGACGTATAGCCATAGTAGAAAAAAATTATACTGAAAGAGATGCGCAAATAGCTATTCTTCGTGAAAAACTTTCCATAATAGTTGCAGTAAGAGCTGTTCATTATTTGGGTGGTGGTGCTAAATTAATTGGCACTTTAGCTCAAGATGCAAGCCAAAGGGCAGATGCTTTTCATGATATATGTGAAGGATATGGTTTTATAAACAGCTTACGATACATTGTAGATGCCAATGGTAATAGGTATTTTACAGATACCGAAGTTGACGGATATTTGGCAATTTTAGAAAGTGACAATGGTTTATGGAGCATTACTTCTGATGATTTAATTGACATGGCTGATACAATTGCAGCTAAAAATGTTGGTGGAGTTTCATGGTCTTATAGTGATGTTGTATCACAATAATTAGTAAAGAGATTGCTTAGGTAATCTCTTTTCTTAGTATATTTGCAATCCTTATTTAGAATAAATAAAATTAAAAAATGAAGAAAGTAATTTATATCTTCTATTTGCTATTAATTTTTCTAGCAGTTTATGCTTGCTCAGAAACTAATGTAGAAGAAAACAATAATGAAGATGATTTTAATAGAACATCTTTAACTGCAAGTTGGGTAAATAATTTATTAATTCCTGCAACTACTGATTTTCAAGAAAAGGTTGAAACATTACATAATGCAGTAGTAACTTTTACAAATACTCCAGATGCAACTAATCTTGAAAAAGTAAGAACAGATTTGTTTGAAGCCGCTAAAGTTTGGCAACATGTAGCACTTTTTTTTTACGGAACTAGCTTTGCTAGAGATGTAAATTCATACCCTGCTGATTTAGATAGAATAAATACCAACTTAGAAAGTACAGTCGCTATAAATTTTGAAAGAACTTTATTAGATGCAACACAAGGTTTACCCACCTTAGATTATTTAGTAAACGGTTTAGATACTACAGATGAAGCTATTCTTGTAAAATATCAAGAAGAAAAATACACCAATTATATAACAGCTTTAACAGCAAGGTTGGTAAGTTTAACCGATAATAGTATTGCCGAATTTGAACTAGAAAAAGACACTAATATTAATAGTATAGACAACACCATTAGCTCTTATTTTAGCATACAGGTTAATGATTATGTGCAATACACTGAAAAGAATTTTCGAGAAAAAAAGATAGCAATACCATCAGGAACTAGAAACAGACAGGCTAATATTTCTGTAAATCCTAGTCCAGAGTTTGTTGAGTCTCTATACAGCCCAGAAAACTCAAAAGCATTGTATTTAGAAGCTTATGATGCTGTTCAAGATTTTTATTATGGAAGACATTACAGTACAAATGCAAATACAGTAGGTTTACAAGAATATTTAGAATTTTTAGGTACAACCATTATGGTTGATGGCGCTGATATATCTTTAAACGATTATATAGAGACGCTATTTGACAATATAGATGCAGCAAACAATAATATAGGCAATAATTTCTTTGAACAAACCCAAGATTATAACCCAAATTTTGATGCTGTTTTTGATGCTATTCAAGAATTTGTAATAGCCGTAAAAGGTAACGTAATCAATGCCTTTAATTTAACAATTGATTTTGTTGATAGTGATGGTGATTAAACAATTATTAACAAACTATTTTAATACAAAAACAAGAGCGGCTTCTTTGGCCGCTTTTCGTATATTATTTGGTATGTTAATGTTATTTAGTTTAACTCGTTTTTTGGTTAAAGGTTGGGTATATGATTTTTATATCGCTACAAAAATCCATTTTAAATATTATGGTTTTTCATGGGTTAGCACTTGGGGAGAATACACTTATATTTTATTCGCAATTGCAATTATAGCTTGTATTGGTATAATTTTAGGTTTTAAATATCGATTGTCAATTATACTCTTTTTTTTATCGTTTACCTACATCGAATTGATTGATAAAACAACATATTTAAATCACTATTATTTTATTAGTATTTTAAGTTTTTTACTGTGCTTTTTACCTTTAAACGCAACTTTTTCTTTGGATGCCTATCATAAAAATAAATCTTATAAATATGTATCTGCTTGGATGGTAGATAGTATAAAACTATTACTTGGTATTGTGTATTTTTACGCTGGTTTGGCAAAACTAAATTCAGATTGGTTATTAAGAGCACAACCTTTAAAAATATGGTTATCTACAAAAACCGATTTACCTATAATTGGTAAATTTATGAATGATACTTGGTTTCATTACACCATGAGTTGGAGTGGTGCTTTGTACGATTTAACAATCCCTTTTTTATTGCTGATAAAAAAAACAAGACCTTTTGCCTTTTTCTTAGTAGTTGTTTTTCATGTGTTTACCAGAGTTTTATTCAATATTGGTGTTTTTCCTTATATAATGATAGTAGCTACTTTAATCTTTTTTGATAGTAGTTTTCATGAAAAGTTTTTAAAACGAATTGCAAAGGTTTTTTCAATTAAAAAAAGGGTTTTTTCTGTTTCAGAAGTACTTCAACCAAATTATAAAAGATTTTCATTAAGCGTTTTAACGATCTTTTTTTTAATTCAGTTTACTTTCCCTTTTCGTTACATGTTATATCCAGACGAATTGTTTTGGACAGAAGAGGGGTACCGTTTTTCGTGGCGAGTTATGTTGATGGAAAAAGCAGGGTTTACCACTTTTAGAATTAAAAATTATACCACAGGAAATAGTTTTACGGTTACAGACGATTATTTTTTGAATCCTTTTCAAAAAAAACAAATGCAAACCCAGCCCGATTTTATTGTTGAGTATGCACATTTTTTAGGAAACCATTACAAAAAAGAGTTAAAAGAAGAACATATAGGAGTCTTTGCAGAAGGTTACATTTCTGTAAATGGTAGAAAAGGTAAACCGTTTATAGACCCAACAATAGATTTATTGACAGTACATAATAGTTTTAAACATAAAAATTGGATTCTTCCATTTAACGATGAAATTAAAGGTTTATAGTTTTTTTATCACATTTTACTTATTATCATTAGCAACATTTTCTCAAAATTATAAAGCAGTTGTTATTGATAATGAATCTCAAAAACCAATTGAAGGTGTTGAAGTGTACACCAAAGAAGGTCTTTTTATTGGGTATACCAATGCTTTAGGGAGTATTAATTTATCTCAACTAAAAATTGATAAAAAGTATCGCTTACTATTTTTTAGTTTTAACTATAAGACTTTAGAAATTGATGTTGTTTTAAAAAATAAGAGCAAATACAACGTTTCATTGAATTCTCTTGGTGAAACCCTATCTGAGGTTGTTATCAGTGTAAAAAAGAAAGAAGCATTTGGTTTAACTAAGCTAAAACCGGTTGAAGGAACTCATATTTATGCAGGTAAAAAGTCCGAAGTTATTTTGTTAAATCAAGAATTAATAAATAAATCTACCAATAATGCAAGGCAGGTTTTTGCAAAAGTAGCAGGTTTAAATATTTACGATAGTAATGATGGTGGTTTGCAGTTAAATATTGGTGGTAGAGGTTTAGACCCTAATAGAACAGCCAATTTTAATACACGTCAAAATGATTACGACATTAGTGCAGATGTTTTAGGATATCCAGAAAGTTATTATACACCTCCAACTGAAGCTTTGAGTCAAATTCAAGTAATTCGTGGTGCAGCATCTTTACAATATGGAACACAATTTGGTGGTTTGGTGAACTTTAAATTGAATAAGCCTAGTAAAAAACCAATTGAATTTATTACCAGAAATACAATGGGTTCTTTTGGAATACTCACAAACTTTACTTCGTTATCAGGTACCAAAAATAAATTGAGTTACTATGCATTTTATAATGGAAAAAAAGGGGATGGATTTCGCCCAAATTCTGGCTTTGATGCTAATAATTTTTATGGTTATTTGGGGTATAGTTTTAATAAAAAAACAAGTATTAGTGCAGAATATACAGATTATTATTATGTAGCCCAACAAGCTGGTGGTTTGTCTGATGTTCAATTTTTAAATAATCCGACTCAAAGTTATAGAACCAGAAACTGGTTTGCAGTAGATTGGCAGTTATTTAATCTAAAACTAAATCATGAATTTTCTGAAAAAACAAACGCAACATTAAGCTTTTTTACTTTAAATGCTTCACGAAAAGCCATTGGTTTTAGAACAAATCCTTTAGATGAAAATGCCAATATTTTTGATGTAAATAGCGATGAAGTGGACGAGTTTGGCAACTTTGACTTTGAAAGAGATGTTATTTTGGGCGATTTTAACAACTTTGGTGCAGAAGCAAGAATAATTACCAAGTATACTATAAAAAATAAACAATCTGTTTTATTGCTAGGTAGTAAATTTTATCAAGCAAATAACACTTCTCAACAAGGCCCTGGAAGTAAAAATACTGATGCAGACTTTACAATTTATACTAATGATTACCCTTTGTACCCTAATCAAAATCAATTTAAATATCCAAACTTAAATGTGGCTGTTTTTGGTGAAAATATTTTTAATATTAGCAATTCACTTTCTATAACCCCAGGTTTTCGTTTTGAGTATATTAAAACAGAATCTATTGGATCTTTTTTAAATATTCCAGATTTACAAGGTAGTAATCCTAATGTTAATTTTATAGAAGATAATAATGTGTTAGAACGTAATTTTGCATTGTTTGGGGTTGGCATTAGCTATAAACCAAAACCATATTTAGAATCGTATTTTAATTTTTCTCAAAATTATAGATCTGTAACTTTTTCAGATATTAGAACGGTTAATCCGTCTTTTGTAGTAGATCCATCAATTCAAGATGAAACTGGGTATACTTTTGATATAGGAATTAGAGGTAATTTTAAAAAAACACTTTCTTATGATATCAATGTATTTACCTTGTTGTATGACAATAGAATTGGGCAATCCTTTAGTACAGAAGCCCCTTACAGAGCACAATGGGTTAGAGGTAATATTGGTAAAGCAACCATTGCAGGTTTAGAATCTTTGATACAATGGAATTTAAAAGAATCCTTTTTTAAAGAAAAAAATCATTTAAAATTAGATGTTTTCTCTAATTTAGCTTTAACAACATCTCAATACAATAGTAGTATTTCTAAAAGTATTGATGGTAATAAGGTTGAGTTTATTCCTCAGGTAAACTTAAAAACAGGTTTATCTTTTGGTTATAAAAATTTTTTATCAGCAATTCAATATTCACATTTGTCAGAACAATTTACAGATGCCACAAACTCTCAATATAATCCTCTAAATAATAATCGAGTAGATGGGGCTATTCCTGCTTATCACATTATGGATTTATCCATGTCTTATACCTTTACTAAAAATATTAAATTAGAAACTGGATGTAATAACTTATTAAATAATTCTTATTTTACAAGAAGAGCCACTGGGTATCCAGGTCCAGGAATTATTCCTGCAGAGCCTAGAAGTTTTTATACTACTCTAGAGTTAAAATTTTAATCTTTGGGTAAAATGGAAGAATTGAACGGATCAAAAATTATTTATATTCATTTTAAATAAAACTTTTTTATTGTAAGTCTTTTGATTAAAGGCTTTTGTAATGTAATTTTAAGCAAAAAATTAATTTAAATATGTTACAACCAGTAAATATTCAACAAAAATTAATTGACCAACGCAACAAGAATAAAAACCCAGAACAAATTATAGCCTGGGTAAATGATATTTTTGATGAAGTGGATACACAACAAAACTCAGTTCTTGAACGTTTGTCTAACTCACCAATTCAAAGAAACGTTAATACTTTTAATATTGATAAAGTAGATAGAAACGCAATTTTTCATATTTCTGAAATCAAGAAAATTTGTATTGATTATAGGTTACGTTTTTTAGATACTCAATTCTTTAAAGGAGATTACCCTACTGAAGTTACATCAAAAATCAACAAGATAGAAGAAGAACACGATACAATTTTAGATGGTTTTAAAATCATAGCTCCATCAAAACTATTTCATCTTAAAAAGGCAGATGATCCTTTGTTGTTTGCACCAATGGGTAATGGTTTTTACTATTTGATCCATAAATGGGGTACTGATGTAAGTCCATATAGAAAAATTAAATACTGGTCAATAAAAAATATTGAGAATTTAGCAGTATCACTTGCAATATTCAGTTTAATTTTCACAGCAATATCTTATCCTTTCTTTTTTACTAAACCAGCTTCATTTGGTTACTTGCTAATGTTGTTTATGTTTTATTTTAAAGGAGCTGTGGGTATGGTATTTATTTTTTGTGGAAGCTCAGGAAAAAACTTTAGTGAATATTCTTGGCAAAGTCAATACGATAAAATTAGTTAATCGTTCAAAAAAAGTAGGATAGATTAAAATTAAGTCTTAATCAGTTAAATGTCATTTTTTAATTGTAAATTTGCACGCAATTATATCTTAATTGCAAAATGATAGCACACCAAAATAAAATCTTAGGAGAAGGCTTAACATACGATGATGTTCTTTTAGTTCCAGCTTTTTCTCAAGTTCTTCCAAGAGAAGTTCGTATTTCAACAAAATTTACCAAAAATATTACCATTAACGTACCTATAGTTTCAGCAGCTATGGATACAGTTACAGAATCTGCTTTAGCTATAGCTATGGCAAGAGAAGGTGGTATTGGGGTTTTACATAAAAATATGACGATTGAGCAACAGGCTCAAGAAGTTAGAAAAGTAAAACGAGCAGAAAGTGGTATGATTTTAGATCCAGTTACACTGCCATTAACAGCTGTAGTTGCAGACGCCAAAAATAATATGCGAGATCATAGTATAGGTGGTATTCCTGTAGTTGATAACAATGGTATATTAAAAGGTATTGTAACGAATAGAGATTTAAGATTCGAACATGATAATGCAAGACCAATTGTTGAGGTTATGACTAGTGAGAACTTAATTACTGCAGATGTTGGTACTTCTTTAAAAGATGCTGAAATTATTTTACAAAAAAATAAGATAGAAAAACTTTTAATTGTTGATGCAGATTATAAATTAAAAGGTTTAATTACTTTTAGAGATATTACAAAAGTTACTCAAAAACCAATTGCAAATAAAGATAGTTATGGTAGGTTAAGAGTTGCAGCTGCTTTAGGGGTTACAGGTGATGCAGTAGAAAGAGCAGAGGCACTTGTTAACGCTGGTGTAGATGCTGTGATTATAGATACTGCTCATGGTCATACAGAAGGTGTTGTAAAGGTACTAAAAGCGGTTAAAGAAAAGTTTACAGATTTAGATGTTGTAGTGGGTAATATTGCTACTCCAGAAGCTGCAAAATATTTGGTTGCTGCTGGTGCTGATGCTGTTAAAGTAGGTATAGGCCCTGGTTCTATTTGTACTACAAGAATTGTAGCTGGTGTAGGTTTTCCTCAATTTTCAGCAGTTTTAGAAGTAGCAAATGCTATAAAAGGAAGTGGAGTACCTGTAATTGCAGATGGTGGAATTCGTTATACAGGCGATATTCCTAAGGCAATTGCTGCAGGCGCAGATTGTGTAATGTTAGGCTCTTTATTAGCAGGTACTAAAGAATCTCCAGGAGAAACTATTATTTACGAAGGAAGAAAATTTAAATCTTATAGAGGTATGGGATCTGTTTCTGCAATGAAACAAGGCTCTAAAGATCGATATTTTCAAGATGTTGAAGATGATATTAAAAAGTTAGTGCCAGAAGGTATTGAGGGTAGAGTACCTTATAAAGGAGAACTCTTTGAAAGTATTCATCAATTTATAGGAGGTTTACGTGCAGGTATGGGCTATTGTGGTGCTAAAGATGTTGAAACCTTAAAAGAAACAGGCCAGTTTATTAGAATAACAGCTAGTGGTATTAACGAAAGTCATCCTCATGATGTAGCCATTACAAAAGAATCACCTAATTATAGTAGAAGATAATTTTAAAAAATTGCTATAGATTAAGAAAAAAGAAATAAAATAATGGATAATCAAAATTTTGTAAACTTTAAGCAAGTAAGAGGCTTAGGAGATATGCTTTCAGATACTTTTAAATTCTTAAAATCTGAATGGCAACCTTTTTTTATAACCATAATTAAAATAGCTATTATACCTGTTATCATAGCTATTGCTGCTGCAGTATATTTTTTAATTGAATCAAGTTATTTTTATAGCGGTATTTTAAATGTTAACGATTCTGAGCCTGATTTCAACTTTAATTTCTCAGGTATTATTTTACCACTATTAGCCATTGTAGTTTCTTATTTAATTGCCTATGCTTTGGTAACAGTTACTTCTTTATCTTACATAAAATCATATATAAAAAATAAAGGAATAGTTAATTACGAAGAAATTCAAAATGATACCAAAGAAAAATTTTGGCCTTATGTAGGTTTATTTTTCTTAGCAGGTCTTATTATTCTAATAGGTGGTCTCTTTTGTTTTTTACCAGGTATTTATTTTTGGGTAGTTCTAAGCTTATCAATCCCTATTTTGATATACCAAAACAGAAATGTTACAGATTCAATTAGTGATTCGTTTACCTTAATAAAAGACCACTGGTGGGAAACTTTTGGAATTTTATTAGTAGTTCAAATTCTAATAGGTTTGACAAGTTTTATAGTTGAGTTGCCTATTAGTTTGTACCAAGGTGTTGATATGGCTACCTTATTAGAAAATGAAAATCCTGTAGAACTTTTAGATTACTTTACAGATCCTTTATATTTAATTTTAATAGGATTATCGTATTTAGTTCAATTTATTCTTTATATCATATCAACAATTGTTACCGTATTTGTATATTTTGATATTAGAGAGCAAAAAAATCCAACTTCAGATGATAGTGTTATTGATGAAATAGGTATGAATTAAATTACTAAATTAGTTTTTGTAGTGTATTAAAATCATCAACAATAAAATTAGCATTTTGCAGAGTTTGATCTAAAACTATCGGATTTTTATAACCAACAACATAAATTCCTGCATCATTGGCAGCTTTTATTCCATTGTCAGAATCTTCGATAACAATACAATTTTCTTTTGGTGTTTTCCCTAAAACTGCAGCTTTTTCAAAAATTTCAGGATGTGGTTTAGATGCAGTTAAATCTGCGCCACTAATTTTAGCAGTAAAATATTGATGCAAATTAAAACGATCAAATACCCTATTAATGTTAACCATTGCAGACGATGATGCTAAGACTAATGTTAAGCCTTTGTTGTATAGATGTTTAATGAGGTTTTCCACGCCACTAACCAATTGTAAATTCGGGTCATTTTCAAAAAAGTTAACATATCTCGCTCTTTTATCTAAAACCAAATCTTTAGGATCTTTATCTAAATTAAAATATTCAACTAATTTTTGAAAAGCGTTTATAGTTGAAGATCCTGTAAACGTTTTGTATAATTCCTCAGAAACATGAACTCCAAGTGATTGAAATGTTTCATAATAAGCTTTTTTATGGATTTCTTCAGAATCTATAATTACGCCATCCATATCAAAAATAACGCATTGTAATGTTTCAGGTAATTTCACTTAAAATATAAATTTTATATTGTAAAAATACAAAAGTAAACAAGCTGTAAATGATACAATAGTAAATGACATAATTCTTTCTTCTGGTTTTAGCTTTAAAAGTTTTTAATCGACTTAAAAACCAACAAACCTATGTATCATTTAAAAAAATCTTATTTTTAAAAAGTTTATGAATTACTCTATAAATTTATCAATTATTTCTGGGGTTGGTATCATACAACTTTCTTTTTTCCCAAACCATTTATATCTATTGGCTGCAATAAAATCATAAATGTGGTTTCTAAAAGTTTCGGGTAGCAAAAAACCAATTTGAGTAATGTTCCAAATTCCACCAAAATCTTTCATAATATTTAAAGCGGCTGTAGATTTTATGTCATAAGCAACACCAGGATCGTATAAAATTATAGAATCTATTTTATTGAGATTAATATTTAAATGTGAGCCTATTTTTTTAGCAGTTTCTGATTGCAAAGAAGCAAACAAAAACGTGTTTTTTTTATCATACTTTATAACTTTTAAAACGGCATTATTACAAAGGTTGCATACGCCATCAAAAAGAATTAGTTTTTTATGTTTTGGTATATCAATCATTTTCACAAATAAAAACAAGTAAAACAAAATTACATCATCTTTTTTTAAAATTGTTGTAACAATTTAGTTTTGGTGTCGTCTTATGGTTGTATTTGTGTAACTGTTGTGGCTTTTAACATAATATTAATAATCGCAATCAATAGCATTGAATACTTTAGTGTAAAAATTAACCAAACTCATGATTCGAATAGAAAAACTTCACAAATCTTATCCTATAGGAAAAGATTCTTTACACGTATTAAAAGGAATTGATTTACACATAAAAGAGGGCGAATTTGTTTCTATTATGGGGTCATCTGGCTCAGGAAAATCTACGTTATTAAATATTGTGGGATTATTAGATGTTCATGATGAAGGTGAATATTATTTAGATGGTAAGCTCATTAAAGATATGAATGAGAAAAAAGCGGCATTATTAAGAAACAAGTTTTTAGGCTTTATATTTCAATCTTTTAATTTAATCTCTTACAAAACTGCTTTAGAAAATGTTGCGCTACCTTTATATTATAAGGGTATGAATAGAAAAGAACGATTAAATGTAGCTCTTGATTATTTAGAAAAAGTAGGTTTAAAGGATTGGGCAAATCATTTACCAAACGAGCTTTCTGGAGGGCAAAAACAACGTGTTGCCATTGCAAGAGCTTTAGTGACCAACCCAAAAGTTGTTTTAGCAGATGAACCAACAGGAGCGTTAGATTCTACAACAACAGATAATGTAATGGATTTGTTAAAAGACATTAACGATGAAGGAATGACGGTTTTTGTAATTACGCACGAAGAAGAAGTTGCAGAGCAAACCAAAAGAATTGTACGTTTAAAAGATGGAATAATTATTAGTGATGAATTAACCAAAGCCTCAAAAGCAGTGTAAATATGTTTGATATAGATCGTTGGAGAGAAATATTTCAAAGTATCAATAAAAACAGGTTACGTTCTGTAATGTCTGGTTTTACTGTGGCATTTGCTATATTGTTATTTACATTACTTTTTGGTATTGTTAGTGGTTTAAGCAATTCGTTTAAAGGGGCTTTTGCAGATGATGCTCAAAACTCCATGTTTGTTAGGGTTTGGAAAACCTCAATTCCTTATAAAGGATTGCAAACAGGTAGAAGAATTCAGTTAAAAAATGATGATTACGGTTTTGTAAAAGAAGAATATAGTAGCAAATTACAATATCAATCAGCAAGAATTTATAAAAACTTTACCCTAAAATATAAAAATGAAGCTAGTAGTTATAGTGTAATGGCTATAAACCCCGATCATCAATTTATAGAAAAAACAATTATTGATGAAGGTAGGTATGTAAATGAAAGGGATATCAAAGAAAAATCTAAAGTAATTGTAATTGGTCGATTGATAAAAGAAGATTTATTTGGTGAAAGACCAGCCTTAGGAAAACGTTTAAACGTAAATGGAAGTTCGTATTTAATTATCGGTATTTTTTCTGATGAAGGTGGAGATAATGAAGAACGTAAAGCATTTATACCATTAACCACTGCACAAATGATTTATGGTAATAATGATTATATAAGTCAGATGGCTTTTGGTTACAATCCAAATTTAAGTTTAGATGCTGCTGTAGCTTTTGGTAACAAAATGGAGCGTGATTTACGTAAAAAATTAAACATTCATCCAGATGATCAAAGTGCACTTTCTGTAAGAAACATGGCAGAGGCTAACAAAGGAATTGGTCAATTTATGGGCGTTTTGTATGCCATTGTAATCTTAGTAGGTTCAGGAACTTTAGTGGCAGGGATTATAGGGATTTCAAATATTATGATTTTTGTAATTAAAGAACGAACTAAAGAATTTGGAATACGCAAAGCTTTAGGCGCAAAACCATCATCCATAGTAGGTATGGTTGTTCAAGAATCAGTTTTAATAACCACGCTAGCAGGGTATTTTGGTCTATCTCTAGGAACTTATATATTAAGTTTAATAGGTGACAGTTTAGAAAAAGACTACTTTATAAAAGATCCAAGTGTAAGCACAGGTATCGTTGTAGGTGCTACAATAGTCTTAGTATTATCAGGGTTAATCGCGGGCTATGTACCAGCAAAAAGAGCAGCCAATATTAAACCAATTGTAGCATTAAGAGCAGATTAATTATGAAATTTTTATTCGATTCAGATACTTGGCAAGAAATTTACGGAAGCATTCGTAAAAATAAAATAAGAACCGTAATTACAATTATTGGTGTTTTATGGGGGATTTTTCTTTTAGTTGTGCTTTTAGGAGCAGCAAGAGGAATGGAAAATGGCTTTAACAAGCTTTTTGGAAATTTTGCAACCAATAGTGTTTTTGTTTGGACACAGTCTACTGATACTCCATTTAAAGGGTTTCAAGAGGGGAGACGTTTTCGTTTAACAATGAATGATATAGAGGTTTTAAAATCTGAATACTCAGACGAAATAAAACTTTTAGCACCCAGAAATCAAACCAATAATTTAATAATACATAATTTTAAATCTGGCGATTTTAGAGTAAGTGGAGATTATCCTGTTTTAGATAAAATTCAGAAAAAACAATTGTTATATGGCCGTTTTTTAAATGAAAATGACATTTTATCTATAGCAAAAGTTACAGTATTATCTGAAGATATGTACATTCAACTTTTTGATAAAGGAGTAAATCCTATTGGTGAATATGTAAAAATTAATAGTATCAATTATAAAGTTGTTGGGGTGTATAAACCCTCTAATACTATAAATTTTGATGGGGATTGTGCTTACATACCATTTACTACTTTTAGAAAAGTATACAACACCGCCAATAAAGTAGATTGGATGATGATAACCGCCAATCAAGGAACAAATATCGAACAAATGGAAAAAGATATTTTGTTAACCTTAAAAGGATTACATAAAGTGCACCCTGAAGATAAAAGAGCTTTTGGTAGCGTAAACTTAGGTAAAGAAATTGGTAAGGTTACAGGTTTTTTAACAGGTATGCAATTTTTAACATGGTTTGTAGGTATTGCCACATTAATTGCAGGGGTATTTGCAATTGGTAATATTTTATTAATTACAGTTAAAGAAAGAACCAAGGAAATTGGAATTCGTAGAGCACTTGGTGCTACACCAAAAAGTATTCGTCAACAAGTTATTTTAGAGGCAGTATTTTTAACCACAATTGCAGGTATGATAGGAATTATTTTTGGAGGCTTAGTCTTGTATTTTATTGATGCAGCAGTAAGCAATAATGAAGATATACCATTAATAAACCCTACAGTTAACATACCTATAATTATTATAGCATTTTTAACGCTAGTTGTGTTAGGTACTTTAATCGGTTTAATACCAGCACATATGGCAACAGTAGTAAAACCAATAGAAGCATTAAGAGAAGAATAAAAAATCAATTAACTAAATCATGAGTAAAAAAGCAAAAATTATTTTAATTATCATAGCAATAGGTTTTATTGTCGCGTTAATTTGGTTCGGAAAAAAGAACAAAAAAAGTATTATTGAATATGAGACAGAAACGCCTTTTAGAACCACTATTGTTAAAAAAACAGTAGCAACTGGTAAGGTTACTCCTTTAGAAGAAATTGAAATTAAACCTCAAATAACGGGTATTATTGATAAAATATATTTGTTAGAAGGTTCTCAAGTAAAAAAAGGAGATTTAATCGCAACTGTTAGAGTAGTACCTAATGAGCAATCTTTAATAAGCGCAAAAGGTAGAGTAAACAATGCTAAAATTCGTTTGAATAATGCTAAAATTCAGTATGATAGAAATAAAAACCTTTTTGATAAAGGGGTGATTGCCAAACAAGCTTTTGAGCAAATTGAGCTAACATACGACCAAGCAAAACAAGATTTAAAGAATGCTCAAAACGATTATTTAATTATCAAAAGAGGGTCTGCAGTTTCTGGAAGCGCAGCAAACACAAGTATCATAGCACAGATTTCAGGGACTATTTTGGAGATTCCTGTAAAAGAAGGAGACCAAGTTATACAGTCTAACAATTTTAATGCAGGTACAACTATTGCATCAATTGCAGATATGAATAAAATGATTTTTGAGGGTAAAGTTGATGAATCTGAAGTAGGTAAATTGGTAAAAGGAACAGACATCGATGTTTCTATTGGCGCTATTGAAGGCAAAAAATTTCCTGCTAAATTAAACTTTATTGCACCAAAAGGTACTGAAGAGCAAGGTGCTGTGCAATTTAAAATTAAAGCAGATGTTTCTTTAGACGATAAAAACTTTATTAGAGCTGGTTATAGTGCAAATGCAGATATTGTTTTAGAAAAGAAAGATAGTGTATTATCTATCAAAGAGGCATTATTAAAGTTTGATAAAAAAACAGAAGAACCTTATGTTGAGGTAAAAACAGGAGAAGGTACTTTTGAAAAAAGAACGCTTAAATTAGGAACTTCTGATGGTGTAAACGTTGAAGTTTTAGACGGAGTTACAGCAACTGACGAAATCAAAATTTGGAATAAGGCTTCTAAAGGTGATGAGATTAAAGAAGACTAATAATTTTATAAATTGTTAAAATAGAAAAGGGAATTCATATTTGAATTCCTTTTTTTGTTTTTAAAGAATACATACCATATTATATCTCGCTTTCTTTTTATAAGATAAGCTATTAAACAAAATTTTAAAAATACAAAAGGATTTATACTTCGTTGAACTTGGGTACCATAATAATTTTTAGTTTCTTTATTTTTAATTGCATAATTTAATTTTCTACAGAAGGTGTAAATAACAATACTTTGACTAATAATAACTTATCTTTATAACAACAATCTACTTCTGGAGATGAAGTAAAAGAAGTGCTACCTTACTGTTATTAAAGATGTGTTAGTGATTTAATAACACCATTTAAACTACATATTTATATCTTATCTTTGATGTGCCAACAAAAGATAATTATGAAAATCATAGCAATGATTCCTGCACGTTATAGTGCATCTCGTTTTCCTGGGAAACTAATGAAAGATTTATCAGGTAAACCTGTAATTTTAAGGACTTACGAAGCTGCATTACATACCAAATTATTTGCAGATGTTTATGTGGTTACAGACTCTAATGTTATTTTTGAAACCATAAAAAATGCAGGTGGTAAAGTGATAATGAGTACAAAAGAACACGAATGTGGTTCTGATAGAATTGCAGAAGCTGTTGAAAATTTAAATGTAGATATCGTAGTAAATGTTCAAGGTGATGAACCTTTTATTGATGCAATTTCTTTATCAAAATTAATAGATGTTTTTAAAAACGACACCAAAAAAGAAATTGATTTAGCATCGCTAAAAGTACAAATTACCGATAAAAAAGATATCGAAAACCCAAATAACGTAAAAGTAATTACAGATATCAATAATATGGCGATTTACTTTTCAAGAAGTGTAATTCCATATCACAGAGACACAAATATTAAGGTAAAGTATTACAAGCATAAAGGCGTTTATGCATTTCGTAAACAAGCTTTATTAGATTTTTATAATACACCAATTACACCTTTAGAGGCTGCCGAAAAAATTGAAGCAATACGATATCAAGAAATTGGTAAAAAAATAAAAATGGTAGAAACCTCTGTTGAAGCTGTTGGTATTGATACACCAGAAGATTTAGAAAAGGCGATAAAACAACTTAAAAATGTTTAAAAATATAAAAGTGATTGCATTTGATGGAGATGATACACTTTGGGTTAATGAAACTTACTTTAGAGAGGCAGAACATATATTTGCAAAACTGTTAACGAAATATGAAACAGAAAATAAAATTGACCAAGAGCTTTTTAAAAAAGAGATTAAAAATCTTCGATTATATGGTTATGGTATAAAAGGTTTTGTATTATCTATGATAGAGTGTGCTTTAGAACTTTCTAACTATCAAATTAGTCAACAAAAAATTGAAACTATTTTAAATATTGGTAAAGAAATGTTAGAAAAACCAATAGAACTTTTACCAGGAGTAAATGAGGTTTTAGAAGCTTTACAAGGAAAATTTAAGTTGATAGTTGCTACTAAAGGTGATTTGTTAGATCAAGAAAGAAAGTTAGCAAAATCTAACTTATCAAAATATTTTCATCATATCGAAGTAATGAGCGATAAAAAAGAAAAAGATTACTTAAAACTCATTAAGCATTTAGATATTGAACCTTCAGAGCTTTTAATGATTGGGAACTCTTTAAAATCAGATGTCTTGCCCTTAATTAAAGTTGGGGCTACAGCCATTCACGTACCTTTTCATACAACTTGGGCGCATGAAGAAGTTACTACAGAATCGTTTTCTAAAAACGAGTATTATACCCTACCAAATATAAAAGATGTTTTACAGTTGATGTAAATAAAATAAACTAAATTTGCACTTTATAAAAAGATACGATTTATGGCAAGTATAAAGAATTTAAAAAAGGATATCAATTACGTTTTAGGAGATGTTATTGAGTATGCTTTAGATGTCTCAATTTTAAAAAACCAAACCCAACAAGGTGAAGCTATTGTAGATGAGGCTATTGAAACTTTCGACAGTTTAATTGCAAAAGTTAATGCAAAAAATATCGAAAATAAAAAAGCGCATTATAAATCAATAAATACTGAACTAGAAACACGAGCAAAAGCATTGGTAGAAAAAGTAAATAGTTTGTGATTTTAACAAATTATAAACAAAATTTTATGACCAACATTATTCTTTAATGTTGGTTTTTTTTATATTTTAGTTGCAATAAAAATAAAAATTATACGTTCTGTTTAACATAAAACTTTAAGTAAAATGGCTAGAGCAATGTTTGAATACACAAAAACTGTGTTACAAAAAGTGAGTTTCAATTCTGAGTTGTTTTGTAAAGAGTTAGAAAAAGCAATGAATAGATTGTTACCTTATGAAATTGATGAATTGGTCATCTGGTTAAAACAATTTACAGCTAATAAACCAGAATTATACTCTTGTTTAAGGCTTATAAAATGAAAAAAGGAAGCAAATTTGCTTCCTTTTTTTAGTGCTTAGGCTTTGGTTCTTTTTGTTTATACTTTCTCATTAATTTTCTTCCAAACTCCATTTCTGCAATTTGTAATTTTATTATTTTTTTATAGGACATTACATTTACTAATTTTTCAGTAAATTTTTCTTGTAAAGCATATAATTGTTTATCTGTTTGTAACTTTAAATCAATTAATTTTTTTGCTTCATCCTCAGTAATATTATCCACATCTTCTTTTTTAATTGTTCTTCTTAATACAGATCTATAATTACCTCTAATAGAACGTTGTTCTTTATTATAGGTATTATAAACAGGCCAAAATTTTTCAGCTTCAGCACTGGATAAGTTCAACTGTTCTGTTAAATATGCAATTTTTAAAGCTTTAATTTTTTCCCAACTTTCTTTTTCTCTTTGTGATTGTATTGAGAGTGTACAAAAAAGAGAAATACATATAAAGGTGATGATTCTTTTCATAATCTATAATTTTAGTTTAATTCATTTAATAGTGACGTATTATCTATCGAATTAATGTAATCTTCAATACTTTTATCATTAAGGTTAGCAAAAGAAAATGCAGTTTCATCTAAAATCTCATCTTCTAAAACTGTTATAATTTCACTTGTACTTATCGTGTTTTCATTTAGCCAATATTCTATTTCAGCGTCTGAAATAGTTTCGAAATTAAGTTCGTTATTAGTATTAAAAACATAGGAATTTAAGCTAATGAACAATGCAATAGAGGCAGCAGCAGCATAGGGTATTACTTTAAACAAACGTTCTCTAAAAGAAATAACTTTAGTTGTTTTCTTGTTTACGTTCATATTTTCAAAAACCGTATGTTCTAAGTTGTTAAAGTAATCTTTAGGAACTTTAAATGCTGTTGTTTTATCAAACTTCTCTTCAGTAATTTTAGCCGAAATATCAAATTCAATAGTGTCAAAATAATCCTTAGGCACCTCAAAAAAAGGTTTGTTACCTACCTTACTTTTTATAAAATTTTCGCTATGTTTAATTTCGTTTTCCATTGTTAGTTAGACCTTTATAAAATTAAAAGGTTTAATGTGATTTTGTTTTTATATAGTTTTCAATTTTTTTTACAGCATGAAAGTAGGAAGCTTTTAAAGCGCCAACAGATGTTTCTAAAATTTCAGAAATTTCATTGTATTTCAGTTCATCAAAATACTTCATATTAAAAACTAATTGTTGTTTTTCTGGCAATGTGGCAATTGCTTTTTGTAAAATAACTTGAATTTCATCACCTGAAAAATAGATATCACTTTCTAAAGTACTTGCTAATTGTTGGTGGTATTCAGAAATGTCTAAATTACGTTCTTTAGCCCTTTTGTTGATGAATGTTATAGATTCGTTAGTGGCTATTCTATACATCCAAGAATACAATTTACTTTGTTGGTTAAATTTTTCAATATTTTTAAAAATCTTTACAAAAGTATTCTGTAAAACATCATCAGCATCATCATGTACAATAACAATTTTTCGAATATGCCAATACAAGCGCTCCTTGTACTGAGTCATCAATATTTGAAAAGCTTTTTCTCTAGTTTTCGGGTTTTGAAGTTGTTGTATTAAAGTAATATCGTCTGTCAAAAACACAAGTTTTTTATAAGACCCTAAAATACTAAAAAGGTTTAAAAAAGTTTTGTATTAAATTTATAAATATTATTGATAATTATTTTTTTACTCTTGTTCTAGAGTAGCCAAACAATCGTTTTTGCTTAATGATTTCTGCAATACCTTCTGGTAACATTTCTTCCCATCCTTCCTCTCCATGACGAATCATTTTAAGAACTGTTCTCGAGAAAATGTCTAAAATATCTTTATCAAAGTCATTAATATCTAGCAGTTTCCCATTGTTTTTAAAGAACTTATACAATTCTTTCATCCTTGGGTGTACTTTTAAATTTTTACTATTTATGTACTCACCAGAATCAGGATCGTGATAAGGGTACATGTATACTTTTAAATCTCTATAGAATAGTTTACCAAAAGCTTCCAGAATTCCACCACTTAAATCACGATAATATTTTTCATCAAAAATCTGAATTAAGTTGTAAACACCCATAGCTAAAGCCATTCTTTCTTTGGTAAATTCACTAAAGTACTCTACCAATTTAAAATATTGTTGGAAACTGGTAATCATTACATTTTGGCCTAAAGAACACAATAATTCTGCCCTATCTAAAAAGTCTCTTTCGTTTATTTTACCTTCAGCAGATAAATTACTTAACGTAATTTCAAAAATAATTTGCGTTTTACTTTCTTCAACCTTACTTTCTTCTAAAAACATTTTTTTAGATTGCTCAAACATATCCATATTTACTTTGGTAACAGGTCTAAAGCTACCTCTTAACGCTAAGATATTTTTCTTATAAAGCACTTGAGCTGGTAGTAAATTGTTTCCATCAGGCCCAAACATTACAGCATTGGTCATTCCATTTTTAAGTAGTTGTAAGCTCATTAAACGATTATCAACATACATAAAACGAGGTCCAGAGAAATTAATCATATCAATTTCTAACTGATGATTTCCTAAATTATCATAAAATGATTTTACTAGTTCTTTAGGATTATCATTTAAATAAAAAGCACCATAAATTAAGTTAACGCCTAAAATACCAAGGGTTTCTTGTTGTAATCTTGCATCTGTTTCTTTAAAACGCATGTGTAAAACAATTTCATTGTAACCTTCTAAAGGATCTAATTGAAAACGGATTCCTACCCAACCATGGCCTTTAAATTTACGAGCAAAATCTATAGTAGTTACAGTATTAGCATAACTAAAAAAAAGTTTGTTAGGATGTTTTTCTCTACTTAAACGATCTTCCATTAAATCAATCTCATGACCCAACATTTTTTTTAATCGTGGCTGTGTTACATAGCGCTTATCGTCTTCAACACCATATATGGCATCAGAAAAATCTTTATCATAAGCACTCATTGCCTTTGCAATTGTTCCAGAAGCTGCTCCAGATCTAAAAAAATTACGAGCAGTTTCTTGTCCTGCTCCTATTTCAGCAAAAGTTCCGTAAATATCTCTATTTAAATTAATTCTAAGTGCTTTGTTTTTTGTAGTAGGTACACTACTAATTTCTTGATCTCCTCTTAAAGAAATGGCCATATTCGATTTTTTATGTGGTTAACAAATGTACTAAAATAGTGAGCTACCAGTCAATTTTTATGTTATTTTTGTTGAGATGAAAAAAGATAAAAAACTGTTAAATATTACTTTTTTAGGTACAGGTACCTCACAAGGAATTCCAATGATTGCGAGCAATGATCCTGTTTGTTTATCAACAGATGCTAAAGATAAACGTTTACGTTCTTCTATTTTAATTTCTTGGGATGATGTTTCGTATACAGTAGATTGTGGTTTAGATTTTAGGCAGCAAATGCTAAGAGAAAATGTACAGTCTCTAAATGGTGTATTTTTTACACATCAACATGCAGACCATATAGGAGGTTTAGACGATTTAAGGCCATTTTGCTATAAATTAGGAGAGATGCCAATTTACTTAAATAAAATAACTTTAAAAAGTTTGGAAAAAAGATTTGAGTATATCTTTGATCCTGCCCTTAAATATCCAGGAGCACCTACTGTAAAACCACATATTATTCATAAAGAATCGTTTAAAGTAGCTGATTTAGAAGTAACACCCATTGAAGTTTTTCATGGTAAATTGCCAATCACTGCGTATCGTTTTCAAGATTTTGCCTATATCACAGATATTAAATATATAGAAGATTCAGAAAAAGAGAAATTAAGAAATTTAGAGGTTTTAGTGGTAGATGCTTTAAGAATTGCTGAACATCCTACGCATTTTAATTTACAAGAAGCGTTAGATTTTGTAGCTGAAATTCAACCTAAAAAAGCATACTTTACCCATATTAGTCATAAATTAGGTTTTCATAAAGAAACTTCAAAAATACTCCCAAAAAACGTTTTTTTAGCCTATGATGGTCTTAAACTTAGCTTATAGGTTTTAATACTTTGTTTTTTAGTGTATATTTGTCTGTAATGCTTATGTTTAATAGACTTTGCACAATGGTAAATATAATTCAAACAAAATCTAACCACTACTAAAAACGCATGGAAAACAATCCTGAAACAAACAAAAAACCAACTGCTAACCAACAAGTAGATAGCAGAATTGCAGCAGTAAGAGATCTTATTTTTGGAGAAAATATTCAACAATACGATTCTGAATTTGCAGATGTTTATGAAAAAATAGAGTCGCTAAAAAATAGCACCAATAAAAACTTAGCAGAAGCTGTAACCAATTTAGAAAATAAATTAGCAGATTTAGAGAGTTTAGTAGATCATAAATTTCAAGATTTAAATGAAGATTTAGACAAGCGTTTAGCAGATTTAGATGATGAAAAAGTAGATCGAAAAAAACTAGGTAAGGCTTTAGAAAAGATAGCCCTGATGTTGCAGGAATAAATGGGAAATTCGACTCTAGATAATAATAATATAGACAATCGATTTGAGTTACTAAAAGAACTTTTATTAGAAGATGATAGAAAAAATCTTAGTCTTCTTAAACAAGAGATTCTTGAATATGAAAAGTTTAAGGATGAAGTGTCTCCTTTAATTGATGGTAAAATAGAAGAATTAAAAACTAATTTTCCAGAATATTTTGGTGATACCATTACAGAAACCATTAAAATTCAAATAAGAGACTCAAAAGATGAGGTTGTAGAAGCTCTTTACCCTATTATAGGTAGGTTAATTAAGAAATTTATTGTTGCAGAAATAACCAAGCTTACAGAGTCTATTAACCAAACTATTAATGAGAAGTTTTCTATTTCTCAGATTATCAAACGTCTTTTTAAAGGAAAGAGAACAGATGCTGATGATGTTTTGCAAGAAGTTTTTGAACCCATTATCGAAGAAATTTTTGTTATAGAAAAAAATTCAGGTTTATTAAGAGGAAATTTTTCAAGAGGTAATATTGCAGATAAAGATATGGTATCTGGTATGTTAACAGCTATTAAATCTTTTGCAGAAGATGCTTTTTCTAAAGAAAGTCAAGATTTAGAAGATATTAAATTCGAAAATTTTCAGTTATCCATTCAAAATTTTAGAACCATATATATAGCAACAGCAACCTCTGGAATTTTAAATCCAGACTTTAAAGAACAACTGTATGATGATACGAATCAACTTGCAGAGCAAATACTAAAAGATAGAAGCTTTTTAGAAGATGAAAAGAGGTTAAATACATTAATTTTTGAAACCTTTATACGAAAAGATTAGTAGTGTTAAAAATATTTAAATGATAGCAAAAAAAGTTTTACTAGTAGGTAATTTTGGTGTGGGTAAAACTTCGCTGATAAGAAGATTTGTGTTAAACGAGTTTTCAGAAGATTATATCAGTACAATAGGTGTTAGAGTTAGTACTAAAATTATTGATTTAGATAACGAAAAAATTAAATTATTAATTTGGGATGTTGCAGGTACCAATGCAGAAGAAAAAGTGCCAAAAGCCTATTTTTTAGGGGCAAGTGCTGCAATGTATGTTTTTGATGTAACAAGAGAAGATACTTACTTAAATTTAGGGCAACAATTAAAGGTTGTTAAAGACTTATCTGGCTTAAAACATATTACTATTGTTGGTAATAAAAAAGATTTACTTTCTCATACTGAATTACAAGCTATAAAAGAAAAAATTGAACTACCCATTGATTTAATAACAAGTGCTAAAGAAAATGAAAATGTTGAAGATGCTTTTATTACTTTAGCAAAACAATCCCTAAACTAAAACTGTTGATACCTCCAAAAATCGAGAATGTTTTTATTGAAATCTTAGTAAACCAAGAAGGAGTTATCAATAAAATTGTTGCAGGTAAATTTGCAGCAAAAGAGTTTACAGAAAATTCATCTATATTTAATACCTGTCCTTATCTTTTTGGTACTTTAGAAGCAATACCCAATCAAGAAAATTATTTGATTGAGGGTATGATTATCAATTCTGAAGAAAAAGAATATAATGTGGATATGGAATTGTATAGAGACCAAGAAGCAATTACTATTTTAATTCACAACAGAACCCACATTTATAAAACCATAAAAAAACTTAACCAAAATAGAAACGATTTGTTTTTTTTAGAAAGAGAAATTGCAGAAAAAAACAAACAATTAGCTATTTTACGTAAAGCATCTGATAAAGCCAACGAAGAAAAATCGAGATTTTTAGCGATGATGAGTCACGAAGTTAGAAATCCTTTAAACACCATTTTAGGCTATACAGATTTGGTGTCTCAAGAAGAGTTAACCGAAAAAGTTAGGGAATATGTTGGGTATTTAAGCATAGCAGGAAAAAATTTAAAAGTTATTGTAGACGATATCTTAGATTTATCGAGAATTGAAGCTGGTAAATTAGAGCTAGTATCTGAACAAATCAATATCAACGCAATTTTAAAAGGCACATTTTTGAATTATAAAATTCAAAATAAAAATAATTTAGTTGCTTTAGAGTTTTCAACATCAAATACAATACCTGAACTACTTTTAGGAGACGCTGTTAGACTTACCCAAGTTATTGCCAATTTAATGAGTAATGCATCAAAATTTACCCAAAAAGGAAAAATAACATTGCACGCAGCATTACTATCAGAAAACGAAACTACATCAGAAATACGAATTAAAGTTAGTGATACAGGTAGAGGAATGACTGCTGAGCAAACTGTGAAAATTTTTGAAGAATATGGCCAAACAGAATTAAATGATAATCGTATTCATGGAGGTGCAGGCTTAGGGTTATCCATCGTAAAAAGATTGGTAAGTGCCATGAATGGATCTATTACTGTAAATAGTATTTTGCATCAAGGTACTACGTTTTCTGTGGATATTCCGTTTCAAAAAGTATTTAAAGTAGTTGAAAATAAAGACCATAAAAACGATGCGTTACCTGTTAAAAACTTAAAAGGGAAACGTGTGTTGTTAGCAGATGACGATTTATTAAATCAAAAAATTACGGGCTATTTCTTAGAAAAAGAGCAGGCAATACTAACTCTTGTAAACAATGGTTTAGATGCCTTAAATGCATTAACAAATCATGATTTTGATGTGGTTATTTTAGATATTCATATGCCAGAATTAACGGGTGAAGAATTAATAAAAAAGAAACCTCACTTAGCCAAAAATATCAATTCTCCTTTTTTGGCGTTAACGGGTAATGCAACACCAGAGTATAGAGATGAATACATAAAAATAGGATTTGACGAAGTTATCTTTAAGCCATACAGACCCATAGAATTGATAGGTAAAATTGTAAGTTGTTTGTAAAATAAAATGCTACAAAAGATAAAAATCATTTTAATAAAATGAAAAAATTTGATGTTGTAATTGTTGGTGGGGGAACAGCAGGCATGCTTTTAGCTAGAGAGTTAGGTAAGTTAAAACACAACGTATTACTTTTAGATAGAAAAAAGAGTTTGTTAGAGTTTTCGTTCAATACTCTTGGAAGTTTTATGAATGTAGATGAATTTGGTTTTACTCAGAACGTAATAGCGCAAAACATAAATACGGTTTCTTTGGTATCTAAAAGAGTAAAAAGAAACATAAAATCAAACTTATATATTCTTGATAAGAAACAAATTCATGTTGAGCTTTTAAACGCAATAGATCGTAAATATGTTACCATAAAAACGGGTGTAAACATTAAAAACATTGATAGTGATAACTTTGGAAATTTTACGGCTGTACAAGATCAAAATAAAGAAAAATATATAGGAAAATTATTTGTTGATGCATCAGGAACAAATGGAGTGTTAAGTAAAAAAGTAGGACTAATTGCAAAGAAAACCCAATTGGCTACTGGTGTTGAATACAATGTAAACTATTTAGGGAAATCAACAGAAATGCATCTCTTAATTGGTAAGGTTTATCAAGGAGGTTATGGGTGGATTTTTCCTTTAAAAAATCAAAGAGCCATTATTGGTTTTGGCACTTTTGATGACAAAATAGTTAAAGATTTAAAAAATAGATTGCATAAAATTTTAGATTTACCAGCCATAAAAAAACTGGTTAAGAAAGATAATGATAAAGTAGAAGGTGGAAGTATTCCTATTACACCTGTTTTAGAGAAGTTTGTTGTAAATAATCTAGTATGTGTGGGTGATGCTGTTTCGCAAGTAAACCCTATTGTTGGTGAAGGCTATAAATTTATTTTTGAGGCAGCAATAATGGCAAGTAAAGCCATACATAAAACATTAGAAAACGATGATTTAACACTATTAAAAAATTATGAAACCGATTGGAAAAATCGTTTTTTAGCCAATTATCAGCGATCAAAAAGAGCTCAAGAACGCTTTTTTAAATATTCTCAAAATAGCCTTTTGATGGATTATGTGTTGTTGATTTCTAAATTATATCCAGATGCTAGAGCAATACGTTCTTTGTCTGGTGAATATGGCTTAGAAACGCAATAGCTTATTCGACTTTATGTATGCGTAAATGATGCTTTTTAAGGGTGTCGACTTTAAAAACTCTTAAAGTATACTTACCTTCAGCAACAAAAACAGGCATCTTTAAAGTTGATTTTTTAGTTTTTAATATCGTGGTAAAAGTATCTTTAGTTTTTACTTTAGGTTTAAAAATAGTGGAATCAAAAAAAGTAATTTTATCGGATTTTAACAATCCTAAATCAACTTTTTCCTTCATTTTTTGTTGAGCGCATAGCAGTTGTACTGATAAAAGAATTCCAAAAAGGGTAAACGAATTTTTCATAACTTGTAGTATTTAAAAAAATCTACTCTGCATTTGGCTGACTTTGCCACATTACATTTACAATTTTCCATTGATTATTTACTTTTGCTAAATGAAATAAATCAATACCCCATACTGCCGTTAATTTTGCAGATGCTGTTTTAGAATTTACATCAAAAATTTCAATTTCTTTTGGCGAGTTTTCATCTGCCTGATTGTAATCTGAATTCCATTTAGCAGCTAAATTAGATAATTGTATGTGCGACATTTCTAAATTATCTATATATTCTTTTTTATCAGGATGATACCAATACCCAATTTTACGTAGTTTTTTATCAACACTTTTATCAATTCTTGTAGAGTCGACAGTGTATAAAGCTTCCACGTAATCTAAAATAGCAGCCTTTACGTTATTATAATCTTCTTGATTGTAATCTACCTTAATAGGTTTGTCTTTTTTTGACGTTAAAATACATGAACTTAAAGACATAGAAATAACTAAAAGACACATGAAAACCTTATTTTTTTTCATAACTAGTTAATTTATAATTCACTAATATAGTAGAAAAAATAATAAACTTTATAAAATAAATCTGTTTAACTTATAATTATGAAAAGTATTTCTTTGAAGCGTTCCAATACACATCCATTTCTTCAAGAGACATTTCAGAGAGTGTTCTTCCTTCTTTTTTTGCAGCTTTTTCTAAAAATTGAAAACGATTGATAAACTTTTTATTTGTTTTTTCTAATGCATTTTCAGGGTTTACACCAATAAAACGCGCATAATTAATCATAGAAAATAGTACATCACCAAACTCTTTTTCAATATTTTCTTTATTATTGGCTTTAATTTCGTCATTTAGTTCTGTAAGTTCTTCTTGTACTTTTTCCCAAACCTGCTCTGGTTTTTCCCAATCAAAACCAACGCCTGCAACTTTATCTTGTATTCTATTGGCTTTTACAACAGCAGGTAGACTTTTTGGCACACCTTCTAAAACCGATTGTTTGCCTTCTTTTAGTTTTAGTTGTTCCCAATTCCGTTTTACATCGTTTTCATTTTCAACTTTAACATCACCATAAATATGAGGATGTCTATCAATTAATTTATCAGAAATACTATTGGCAACATCAGCAATATCAAAAGCCTTTTGTTCACTTCCTATTTTTGCGTAAAAAACAATATGTAATAAAACATCACCTAATTCTTTCTTAATTTCTGGTAAATCATTGTCTAAAATGGCATCTGCCAATTCATAAGTTTCTTCAATCGTTAAATGGCGTAAACTTTCTAAAGTTTGTTTTTTATCCCAAGGACATTTTTCGCGTAAATCGTCCATAATATCTAACAAACGATTAAAAGCTGCTAATTGTTCTTTCCTTGAGTTCATATTTTTTAAAAAGAATTTTTTTTTAATAGATTATAAATTAATTTATACTAACCATAAACCATAAACCATTTACCACTAACCATCAACCACTTACTCTTCACTATCTTCAGAAACTGACTCAATTTTAGAAAAATCAAAACCAGTGTCAATTAATAAGTTAAACCATTGAATTACTTTTTTAATGTTAGATGTATATACTCTTTCATCATCATAATTAGGTAAAACTTCTGCAAAAAATGAAGCTAATTTTTTACCACTTTCTTTGTGCGACAATGCTTTTTTACCTTCTGTTTTTTCTGAGATCGCTTTAAAAACTTCTAATAAAGGCACATCTTCCTCATAAGTGTAGATTGCAATGTTTTCTAATAAACTTACGTTCTGAGTTGAGTTTACAGCCAACCTTTTTTGGTCTACTAAAGATTCTACAATAATTGCATTTTTAGATTGAGATACTACTTGAAATAATCCTGGTTTACCAGAAACTGATATAATTTTACTAAATTCCATTTGTATATTTTTATGTCATCTCGAACGCAGTCGAGAGATTATTTACCTTTTTTTAAGTTCGGAAAACGCATTCTGTAGTCTGCTTTTATTTTTCCTTTAGCTATATTTTCTAATTTCTTTTTAAGTAATCTTTTTTTGAGTGATGATAACTTGTCTGTAAACAAAATGCCTTCAATATGATCATATTCGTGCTGAAAAACTCGAGCAGCAAGCCCTTCTAAAACCTCTGTATGTGTTTTAAAATCTTCATCTTGATATTCTATAGTTACTTTTGGTTGACGAAATACATCTTGACGAACATCAGGAATACTTAAACAACCTTCATTAAAAGCCCATTCTTCACCTTCTTCTTTAACAAT
Organism: Polaribacter sp.; assembly: GCA_965661915.1. GTDB lineage: Bacteria > Bacteroidota > Bacteroidia > Flavobacteriales > Flavobacteriaceae > Polaribacter. The sequence continues at coordinate 46,615 of CBFIFR010000005.1, forward strand.
TTCTGCATTTATAAAAACACGATTAAATGTTTTTAAAGTTGCTCTATCACTTTCACTTAAATCTTCATCTTCTGCAAAAGGCGATGCATCAATAACAAATAATCGAATAGCTTTACCAATTTGAGGTGCAGCCAAACCAACACCAGAAGCATTGTACATGGTTTCTTTCATGTTGGCAATAAGCTCTTTTAAATTAGGATAATCTGCGTCAATTTCTACACACTGTTTTCTTAAAACAGGATCTCCATAAGCTACAATTGGTAAAATCATTTTTGTTTTTTTAGACTTTGCAAAAGTACAATTTCAAATTACGAACTACCAAACTTTGAATTCATAATTTAAAGTGTACGTTTATTGATTGTACAAGTACGATTGTAGAATTATAGTAGCACTAATTTCATCAACAAGTGCTTTATTTCTACGTTTACTTTTTTTTAGGCCACCATCTATCATAGTTTGAAAAGCCATTTTTGATGTAAAACGTTCATCAACTCTTTGTGTAGGGATATTCGGAATTTCTTTTGACAATTTTTTTAAAAAAGGTACAATTAGGGTTTCACTTTCACTATCAGTATTATTCATTTGTTTTGGTTTCCCAATTAAAAAAAGTTCAACATTTTCTTTAGAACTATATTCTTTTAAAAACGGAATTAAGTTTTCTGTAGGTAAAGTAGTTAATCCAGAAGCAATTATCTTTAATTCATCTGTAATTGCTATACCTGTTCTAACTTTCCCAAAATCAATTGCTAAAATTCTACCCAAATCGTATACTTTTTTTGCAAAAATAGAGTTATTTTTTAATAATGTACCATTAAGTTTTATAAGGTTAAGATATTGACCTTTTATTTTTTTAAAACTATTTTTGATTTTACACAATGATAGGTAATTTGTTTAAAAAACGTATATTCGCCTTGGTTTTTAGCAATCAAATTATATTTGCAAAAATTAATATATTAAGATGGAAGATATTAGAAAAATTATAGAATCTGCTTGGGAAAATCGTGACTTATTAAAAGAAGAAAACACGATTAATACCATAAGAAAAGTTGTTGATTTATTAGATAAAGGAGAACTAAGAGTTGCTGAACCCATTGTAGATGGTTGGCAAGTAAACGAATGGGTAAAAAAAGCTGTGGTTTTATATTTCCCAATTCAAAAAATGGAAACTTTAGAAGCTGGTATTTTTGAATATCATGATAAAATACCACTAAAGAAAAACTTTGCAGCAAGAGGAATTAGAGTTGTGCCAAATGCGGTTGCAAGACATGGAGCTTACATTTCTGCAGGCACAATATTAATGCCAAGTTATGTAAATATTGGGGCGCATGTAGATGAAGGTACCATGGTTGATACCTGGGCTACTGTAGGTTCTTGTGCACAAATTGGTAAAAATGTACATTTATCTGGTGGTGTTGGTATTGGTGGTGTTTTAGAGCCATTACAAGCAGCTCCAGTAATTATAGAAGATGGCGCATTTATTGGCTCAAGATGTATTGTTGTAGAAGGTGTAAGAGTAGAAAAAGAAGCTGTTTTAGGGGCTAATGTTGTACTTACAATGAGTACTAAAATTATTGATGTTACAGGTGATGATCCAGTTGAAACAAAAGGTGTTGTACCAGCAAGATCTGTTGTAATACCTGGAAGTTATACCAAAAAATTTGCAGCAGGAGAATACAATGTACCATGTGCATTAATTATTGGAAAAAGAAAAGAAAGTACCAACAAAAAAACGTCTTTAAATGATGCACTTCGTGAGTACGATGTTGCTGTTTAAAGATTAAAATTAATATGACCAAGATTACTGCAATTATTCCTACTCTAAATGAAGAAGTTCATATAGAAGAAGCTATAAAATCTGTAAGTTTTGCTGATGAAATTATTGTGATAGATTCATTTAGCACAGATAAAACAGTAGTTTTAGCTGAAAAGCATAATGTAAAAATCATCAAACGAAAGTTTGATGATTTTTCTTCTCAAAAAAACTTTGCTATTCATCAAGCACAAAATCCTTGGATTTATATTCTTGATGCAGATGAAAGAGTAACTCCAGAAGTAGAAAAAGAAATTTTAAAAGCAGTCAAAAAACCGAAAGGAAAAGTCGGTTTTTATGTGCGAAGAAGTTTTTATTTTGCTGGAAAAAAAATTAAATACTCAGGTTGGCAAAGAGATAAGGTTGTTCGTCTGTTTTTAAAAGAAAACTGTAGGTATAAAGGTATTGTTCACGAAACAATCAAAACCAATGGCGAATTAGGTTTTTTCAAAGGTAAAATCGATCATTATGGTTACAGAAGTTATGATCATTCTATACATAAAATTCATCATTATGCTTCTTTAAAATCAGTAGATTTACATAAACAAGGCAAAAAATCTGGTTTATTCCATATTCTTGTAAAACCACCTGCAAGGTTTTTTATTCACTATATTATTAGACTTGGTTTTTTAGACGGTTTTGAGGGGATTATTTTAGCAAAAACACTGGCATATTCTGTGAGGACGAGATACATAAAATTGTGGTTGCTAAACAAAGGAATTAAAGAAAATTAACTTTTAACCGTTTTTGTGGTTTAATAAATATATGTAAAACTTTACTATATATTTAAACACTTCTTATTTTAAATTACTTTAAAACAGTTATTAGAATATTATAAATTGTTAATTTTTCCTATATTCTTGAGCAGTATTTTTACCAATAATTTGTTCTGTTTCTTGTAAGCTAGGTATTAAAAATTAAAATATTTTTAGCTTTTAATGATTCCATTTTCTGCCCACTTAATATTTTCTCTTTTAACTCTTTGTCGGATTTTTCTATTCTTTTCCCAAGTTTCTTTACCATCATACCCTCGTTTATGATCTAGATGTACGCAGATGGCTTGATGACGAATTTGTTTTCCTTTTATTCCGTTATTCATCATTCTTTCACCCATTTCACGATCCAAACCACCATAAGACATGTCTTCGTTAAACCCGTTAACATCTATAATATGTTGTTTAAACGTTGAGCTATTTGCACCATTCCAAGTAGCTTTGGTTGGTGTAATAGTATCCATAAATATGGCAAAAAAACCTTTTGCACGAAGTTTAATTGATTTAAATGATTTTGTTTGACCATGTTTAACAAGCCATTTATAATCAAAAGCATTTTGATTGTTGATATCTTCTTGCTTAATTTTTAAACTAACAGGCATAGTTAGTTTGTAATAACCTGCTGATAAGAAAATATTTTTCTTAGCGTATTTTCTGTGGGTTTCAATAAAATCCTGTCTAGGTAAACAATCATGATCTGTAAAAATTAAATAGTCACATTTTGTTTGTTTTATTGCATCATTAAGAATTTTAGTTTTTCTAAAGCCTAAATCTTCATGCCAAACATGTTCTATTTTTAATTGAGTAGCATATTTTTCAATCAAATTTTTAGTTTCGGCTGTAGATCCATCATCCGCTATAATCAAAGTAAAATCAGTATCCTTTTGAGCTAAATATCCCCAAAATATTTTTTCCAACCAAACTGGGTGGTTGTACGTAGTAATAACAACTCCAATGTTCATTATTTAAATTTTAAAGTTTTATCCAATCATCGCAAACAATATTAGTTTCTTTTGAAACATACCATTGTTTAGGTGAGATTACTATTTTTTCTTTGTTTTTATTAAGCCAGGCACCCCACCATGAAAAACTGCTGTTAGCTGTTATGTTATTATCGCATAAGCTCATTAAATAGATATCTTCATGTGGTGTACATTTATGATCAACATAAATTGCGTTTTCAATTTTTAAATTCTCCTTTACCCAAGATATGTCATCTGAAAAAATAAAAAAAGTGGTGTGTTTTTGTTTTGAAAGAATCAATTTTACAGCTCTTTTGTAATAATCTAAATTACAGACACCGTGAATGGTATGGTTTTTAGAATTACTTACATAATCTCCACGCCTAACATGTAAAGAACAATTGGGTGTTGTTTCTCTTATTTGCTTAGAAAAAACCTCTGTTGAATCAGCAATTTTTCCAGATTTTTGAAATTGTTGCAATAAGATTTCTCGAGTTTCTTTAAAATATTTTTCGGTTTGAAAATACCCTTTAACAAATTCGTTTCCTTTTAAATTGAGTAAATTCTCATTAAATAGTAAATTCTTTTCTTTTACGTTTTTTTTAATTTTTACCAGTGATAAAAACGTAGGAATAATACCAGCAACTTTTAAATCAATATTATATTTATCTAATTGATAGCCTCCATGCAATTTATACGTTTTGAATTTAGAAATATCAATCTGTACATCAAAACCCTTTTGCTGCAACGATTTTGCGTACGCATATTGAAACATCTGATTTCCTAACCCACCAACAATTCTAACAATAATCATTTAAATATTAATTTCTTAAATCTTAAGAAAACAAAAGTACAAATGTTATCACGATATTCTTTTATCAATTTTAGGTTTAAAAGGATAGAAAATTATAAATTTGCCTCACTTTTAGAAATATGAAGTATACAGAAGCAATTTCATCAGAAATATTTAGTGTTATCTCTAAGGCATCCAAAGAATTAAATGTAGATGCTTATGTGATTGGAGGTTTTGTACGCGATTTTTTTCTGAAAAGAGGAACAGCAAAAGATATAGATGTAGTAGCTGTAGGTAGTGGAATCGATTTGGCATTACAAGTCTCTAAATTATTACCAAATAAACCCAAAGTACAGGTTTTTAAAACCTATGGCACAGCCATGTTGCGATTTAAAGATATTGAGATTGAGTTTGTTGGTGCAAGAAAAGAATCATACACAAAAGATACTAGAAATCCAGAGGTTACAGTAGGTACTTTAAAAGACGATCAAAACAGAAGAGATTTTACGATAAACGCATTGGCTTTAAGCTTAAACGAAAATAATTTTGGTGAGTTGTTAGATCCTTTTAACGGTATTCAAGATTTAGCAAATAAATGTATTAAAACACCTTTAAATCCAGATATTACCTATTCTGATGATCCTTTAAGAATGATGCGTGCCATACGTTTTGCAACACAGCTTAATTTTAAAATTGAACCATTATCTTTAGCTGCGATTACAAAAAATGCACATCGACTTAAAATTATTACAAGAGAACGTATTGTTGATGAACTCCATAAAATACTGGCATCACCAAAACCTTCAATTGGTTTTTTATTATTGGAGCAAACCAAACTATTACCTCAAATTTTACCTGAACTTATTGCTTTAAAAGGAGTAGAAGAGGTTGAGGGACAAAAACATAAAGATAACTTTTACCATACTTTAGAAGTAGTAGATAATATTGCAAAATATACAGATGACGTTTGGTTAAGATGGGCAGCATTGCTACATGATATAGGTAAAGCACCTACCAAAAGATTTTCTAAAAAAGTAGGTTGGACGTTTCATAGCCACGAATTTGTGGGGTCTAAAATGGTGTATAAAATCTTTAAAAGATTAAAAATGCCTTTAAATGCCAAAATGAAGTTTGTTCAGAAAATGGTCTTGTTAAGTTCAAGGCCTATTGTTTTAGCTTCCGATGTTAATGATTCTGCTGTAAGACGTTTAGTTTTCGATGCAGGTGATGAAATTAATGCTTTAATGACACTTTGTGAAGCAGATATTACCACAAAAAACCCTAGAAAATTTAAACGCTATCACAAAAACTTTGAATTGGTAAGAACCAAAATTAAAGAAGTAGAAGAACGTGATAGAGTTCGTAATTTTCAGCCACCAGTTACTGGAGAAGAAATTATGGAAGCATTTAGTTTAAAGCCTTGTAGAGAAATTGGCCAAATAAAAGAAGCGATTAAAGAAGCTATTTTAGATGGTAAAATTCCGAACGAACATAAAGCTTCTTACAATTATATGTTACAAAAAGGACAGGAGTTAGGGTTAGAGTTATCTTAAGTTTCTTTTAATAAACCTATGTTTAAATAGAAATTATTTCTTTTCATTTCTTAAATTGATAGTACTGTTGTATCTTTAAAGCATCACATCAATCAACCAAAAAAGAAATGAAAATCAATAAAGTTTTAGTAGCCAATAGAGGAGAAATTGCAATACGCATATTTAGAGCGTGTACCGAAATAAATGTAAAAACTGTGGGTATTTATACCTATGAAGATCGGTATTCTTTACACAGATATAAATCTGATGAATCTTATCAAATTGGTGAAGATAGTCAACCTTTAAAACCTTATCTAGATATTGATGCTATTATAAAAATAGCTAAAGAAAATGATGTAGATGCTATTCATCCTGGCTATGGTTTTTTGTCAGAAAATGCAAAATTTGCGCAAAAATGTGAAGAAAATAACATCATTTTTGTTGGTCCTAAAGTATCTGTACTAAAATCTTTGGGTGATAAAATTACCGCTAAAACTGTAGCTATAGAAAATAATATTCCAATTATTCAAAGTAATAAAAATACTTTAGATAGTCTAGAAATAGCTTTAGATGAAGCAAAAGAAATTGGTTATCCAGTTATGCTAAAAGCAGCTTCTGGTGGTGGTGGTAGAGGAATGCGTGTAATTCGTGAAGAAAACGAATTGAAAAAAGCCTATGGAGAAAGTAAAAGAGAAGCTTTAAATGCATTTGGGGATGATACTGTTTTTTTAGAAAAATTTGTCGAAAATCCAAAGCATATCGAAATTCAGATTGTTGCCGATAATTATGGAAATACAGTACACTTGTTTGAAAGAGATTGTTCTGTACAAAGACGTTATCAAAAAGTAATTGAGTTTGCACCTTCCTATGGTTTAAAACAAGAAACGAAAGATGCACTTTACAAATATGCAATAGACATTTGTAAAGCTGTAAATTATAACAACATTGGTACTGTAGAGTTTTTGGTAGATAGTGATGGATCTATCTATTTTATAGAAGTAAACCCAAGAATACAGGTAGAACATACTGTTACAGAGGTTATTACTAATATTGATTTGGTAAAAACGCAATTATTTATTGCTGGAGGTTATAAATTGACAGATCAACAAATCAAAATTAGTAGCCAAGAAGCTATATCAATTAATGGTTATGCTTTACAATGCAGAATAACTACAGAAGATCCTCAAAATGATTTTAAACCAGATTTTGGTTCCATAACAACTTACAGAAGTGCTTCTGGCTTTGGAATTCGGTTAGATGCAGGAAGTATTTATCAAGGGGTTAAAATTTCACCTTTTTTTGATTCTATGTTGGTAAAAGTTACTGCACATGGCAGAACCTTAGATGGTGCTTCTAGAAAAATTAGGAGAGCATTAAGCGAGTTTAGAATTAGAGGTGTAAAAACAAATATGTCTTTTTTAGACAATATTTTGCAACATGACTCTTTTAGAAAAGGAGAAATTACGGTAAATTTTATCAAATCAACTCCAAGTTTGTTTGCTTTTAAAGCACCAAGAAATAGAGCTAATAAACTTATTACCTATTTGGGTGATATTACTTTAAATGGTAATAAAGATGTTAAAAAAATAGATGCATCTAAAACTTTTATAAAACCAAAAGTCCCTGCTTTTGATAGGCATGCTGCTTACCCAAAAGGGACAAAAGATTTGTTAACAGAATTAGGCCCTGAAGGATTTTCTAAATGGTTGAAAAATGAAAAGAAAATTCACTTTACAGATACCACAATGCGTGATGCACATCAAAGTTTGTTAGCAACCAGAATGCGGACTTTTGATATGCTAAAGGTTGCAGAAGGGTATGCAAAAAACCATCCTAATATTTTTAGTATGGAAGTTTGGGGAGGTGCAACTTTTGATGTTTGTTTGCGTTTTTTACAAGAAAATCCTTGGGAAAGATTACGATTATTGAGAGCCAAAATGCCAAATGTTTTATTGCAAATGTTAATTAGAGGCTCAAATGGAGTAGGGTATACAGCTTATCCTGATAATTTAATTGGCAAATTTGTAGAGCAATCTTGGGAAAATGGAGTTGATTTATTTAGAATTTTTGATTCCCTAAACTGGATGAAATCTATTGCACCATGTATAGAACATGTAAGAACAAAAACCAAAGGTTTGGCAGAAGGTGCAATTTGTTATACAGGTGATATTCTAGACGTTAATAATACCAAATACAACTTAAAATATTACATCAATTTAGCGAAAGAAATAGAAAATGCTGGTGCACATATTTTGGCTATTAAAGATATGGCTGGTTTACTAAAACCTTATGCAGCATCAGAACTGGTTACTGCTTTAAAATCTGAATTAAATATTCCAATTCATCTGCATACACACGATACTTCGTCTATACAATCTGCAACCTACTTAAAAGCCATTGAAGCAGGTGTAGATGTGGTTGATGTTGCTTTAAGTGGTTTGTCTGGTTTAACATCGCAACCGAATTTTAATTCTATTGTAGAAATGATGAAATTTCACGAAAGAGAAAATCCTATAAATGCTACTTCACTAAATGAATATTCTAATTATTGGGAAACTGTAAGAGAATATTATTATCCTTTTGAATCTGGCTTAAAAGCGGGTTCAGGAGAAGTGTTTCAACATGAAATTCCTGGAGGTCAGTATTCAAATTTAAAACCACAAGCACAGGCACTCGGTTTGGAAAGTCGTTTTCATGAAATCACAAAAATGTATGGAGAGGTAAATGCGTTGTTTGGAAATATTACCAAAGTTACACCAAGTTCTAAAGTTGTGGGAGATATGGCTCAGTATTTAGTGAGTAACAATTTAACCATTAAAGATGTTTTAGAAAGAGGAGAAAGTATTTCTTTTCCACAATCTGTAGTGAGTTTTTTTAAGGGAGATTTAGGACAACCTGTGGGTGGTTTTCCAGATAAATTACAGAAAATTATTTTAAAAGATCAAAAATCATATACAGAAAGACCAAATGCACACTTAGAACCTATAGATTTTGAAACTGAATTTGTAGAGTTCAAAAAAATATTTGAAAATGATTTAAGTAGAAACATTGATTTTACAGATTTTTTATCCTATAAATTATATCCTAAAGTATTTACAGACGCTTACAACAAGCATTTAAAATATGATAACCTAACCAATTTACCAACCAAAAATTTCTTTTATGGTATAGAAATAGGCGAGGAAATTACAGTAGATTTAGATCGTGGAAAAACCCTGTTAATTACCTTAGATTCCATAAGTAAACCAAATAATAAAGGTTTAGTTACGATTTATTTTAAAGTAAATGGGCAAGGAAGAACAGTGTTAATTAAAGACGAATCTATTAAAGTAAATGCAATTCAGAATACAAAAATAGATAAAGATAATACCTCTCAAATTGGTGCACCTTTACAAGGTTTATTGTCAAATATTTTGGTTAAAAATGGCGAAAAAATCACTAAAAATCAACCTTTGTTTATTATTGAGGCTATGAAAATGGAAACTACCATAACTGCAAATAATGATGCAACTATTAAAAATATAGTTTTAAAAGAAGGTACTATGGTAAATTCTGATGATTTAGTAATTGAGTTAGCTTAAAACTTTTAGTTAAGTTATTTTTTGATGAATATAATTGATTTTAAACGTTTTTATCTTAGTTAAAACTGTTTTCATTTTAACCTAAACTTTGCATGGTTACCAATTTAAAATACTCGCCTTTTTGTAAAAGTAACGCTTCGTGTTTGCCTTGTTCAACAATTTTACCTTTTTGTAACACTACAATTTTATCTGCTTTTTGAATGGTAGATAATCTATGTGCAATAACCATAGATGTTCTGTTTTGCATCATTTTTTCTAAAGCAACTTGTACCAATTGCTCAGATTCTGTATCTAAAGCAGAAGTTGCTTCGTCTAAAATCATAATTGGTGGGTTTTTTAAAACAGCCCTCGCAATTGATAAACGTTGTTTTTGCCCTCCAGAAAGCGTACCACCACTATCACCAATATTGGTTTGAAATTTTTCTGGTAAATTTTGAATAAACTCATTGGCATTGGCAATTTCTGAAGCTTCCAAAATTTGAGCTTTTGTAGCATTTTCTGTACCTAATTTAATATTGTTTTCTACAGTATCATTAAATAAAATAGAGTCTTGCGTAACAATACCCATTAAATCTCGTAAAGATTTTTTAGTAAGGTCTTTGATGTTGATGTCATCAATAGAAATATCACCTTTATTAACATCATAAAAACGAGTTATTAAGTTGGCTAAAGTAGATTTTCCACTTCCAGATTGCCCCACCAAAGCAACTGTTTCTCCCTTGTTTATGGTTAAAGAAAAATCTTGCAAAACATATTCGTCTTTATATTTAAAAGAAATGTTTTTAAATTCAATTTTATGATTAAATCCGTTTTTAACCAATGCATCAGGTTTGTCTTTAATGCTGTTTTCAGTCTGTAAAACTTGCATAATTCTTTGTGCAGAAGCTTCACCTTTTTTAATATTATAAAAAGTAGTGGTAATTAATTTTATAGGATTTAAAACAGTGTAGAACAGCACAATATACCCCATAAATTTACCAGCTTCTAAACTACTTGTATTTTCCAGCACTTCAGTACCTCCATACCAAAGAATGGTAATAATCGTTGCAGAGCCTAAAAATTCACTCATAGGTGAAGCTAAAGTTTGCCTATGAAAAACACTAGTCATTAGTCTTCTAAAGGTAGTTGTAGATTCGTTGAATTTTCGTTCAATTATTTTTTCTGAATTAAACCCTTTAATAACACGTAAACCTGTTAATGTTTCTTCGATAAAAGATAAAAATGTACCTGTTTCTTTTTGAGCTTTTACAGATTGCGATTTTAATTTTTTACTGATGGATGAAATGATAAAACCAGAAACTGGCAATAAAATAAAAACAAATAGGGTTAATTTTAAACTAATAAAAAGCATTATTCCAATTGAAATTACAACAGTTAAAGGTTCTCTAACTAAAGTTTCAATTGATGTTAAAATCGAGTTTTCAACCTCTTGTACATCTGCAGTCATTCTTGCAATTATGTCTCCTTTTCTTTTTTCTGTAAAGTAGGAGATAGGTAATTCTACAATTTTACGATATAAATTATCTCTTAAATCTTTAACAATACCTGTTCTTAGAAACGTAATTACATAAGATGCTAAATATCGAAATAAGTTTTTGAAAAAGAATAAAGACAGTGATAGCAAGCATATAAATAGTAATACATTCACTTGCCCTTCTTCAGCAATTTTGTTAGAAATAAAATAATTGAAACTGCCTTCTAAGTAAGAACCTAAATTGGCTATACCTTCGTAAACAGGTTTTTCTATAATTGCTTTTTTTACCCCAAATAAAATATTCAGTACAGGTATAAAAGCTAAAACTGATAAAACATTAAAAATGGCGTAAAAAATATTAAAGAGAATATTTAAAAGTGTAAACTTTCTATATTCTCTTTCATATTTAATAATGTCTTTAAAGTGACTCATTAATTTAACTTCATCTCTTTTATAATGCGTTGAATTTTAGCATCTAATTCAGCTTCAACTTTTTCCGAATTTTCAGCAGCATCTAAAGGTGCATTTACACTAAAATAGAATTTTATTTTAGGCTCAGTACCACTTGGTCTTGCAGCAATTCTTGTACCAGAAGCAGTTTGATAAATCAATACATTAGATTTTGGCATATCAATTTTGGTAACATCACCCGTAATTAAGTTCTTTTTGGTTGATGCTTGGTAATCGCAAAGTGATTCTATTTTTTCTCCATCAATTTCTGTAATTGGGTCGTTACGCATGTCACTTAACATTTGCTGAATCTCAGCTGCACCATCCATTCCTTTTTTAGTGATGGAAATTAAGTGTTCTTTATAAAAATTTTCTCTAACATAAATAGCTAATAATTCTTTGTAGAAAGAACTTCCGTATTGTTTTGCTAAAGCTGCAACTTCACAAGCTAAAAGTGTAGCAGTAACTGCATCTTTATCGCGTACAAAATCGCCAACCATATAACCAAAACTTTCTTCACCACCGCCAATAAAATCAAGTTCAGGAAAATCTTTTACCATTTTGGCAATCCATTTAAAACCGGTTAAACCAACTTTGGTATCAACACCATAACTAGCAGCTACATCATTTACCAATTCTGTAGAAACGATTGTAGATCCTACAAATTGTTTGCCATTTAATTTACCTTCTTCTTGCCATTTACGTAATAAAAAGTCAGTCATAACAACCATAGTTTGGTTACCATTCATCAACTTCATATTACCATCAATATCTCTTACAGCAACACCTAAACGATCACAATCTGGGTCTGTACCAATTACAATATCAGCGCCAATTTTGTTAGCTAAATTTGTAGCCATTTCTAAAGCTTCTGGTTCTTCTGGGTTGGGTGATTTTACGGTTGGAAAATCGCCATCTGGTTTTCTTTGCTCTTCTACAATATGAACATCTGTATAACCAGCTTCAGACAAAGCATCAGGGATAGACATTATTGAGGTACCATGCAAAGATGTAAAAACTATTTTTAAATTTTTTCTGACTATGTTTGGTGATAAAGACCCGTTTTTTACTGAGTTTTCAATAAATACTTTGTCTAAATCAGCACCAATCATTTCAATCAAATCTTCATTTGCATCAAAATTGATTTCAGAAAAATCTAAAGCATTCACTTTATTGATTATTCCACTATCGTTTGGTGGTACAATTTGTCCACCATCTGCCCAATACACTTTATAACCATTGTATTCTGGTGGGTTGTGAGAAGCCGTTAATACAATACCAGCATCACAACCTAAATGACGAACTGCAAAAGATAATTCTGGTGTAGGTCTTAAATCCTCGAATAAAAAAACTTTTATGTTGTTTGCTGATAAAACATCTGCCACAACTTTTGCGAATTTTTTACTATTATGTCTACAATCGTAGGCAATTACAACACTTAATTGTTCTTTATCAACGTTTTCAATCAAATAATTTGATAATCCTTGTGTAGCTCTACCTAAAGTATATTTATTGATTCTGTTGGTTCCAGCACCCATTGTGCCTCGCATTCCACCAGTACCAAATTCCATATCTTTATAAAATCGGTCTGCTAAATCATCAGGGTTATTTTTGATTAATTCTTGAATTTCAGTTTGAGTTTCAACATCAAAACTAGGTGTTAACCATTGTTTTGCTTTTTCTAAAATATCATTCATAGTTTGATTAATTTAAGTTTAATGAGTTGATTATACACTTGTAAAATACAAATATACAGTTACAAATTTAGTTTTTCTTTGATTGTATAGTGTTTTTCATCACTTTTTGTTTTAATAATAAGTTCGCCTAAAAATCCTGCTAAGAATAAAAGTGTTCCTAAAATCATAGAAGTTAAAGCAATATAAAACCAGGGATTATCTGTAACCAATATGGTTTTAATCCCATTATAAAGTTTATAGAGTTTATAAGCTCCTATGTAAAAGGCAGATGTGGTACCAAATAAAAACATAAAAGTACCCCAAAGCCCAAAAAAATGCATGGGTCTTTTCCCGAATTTTGATAAAAAAGAAATCGTTATCAAGTCTAGAAAACCGTTTATAAATCGATCCATTCCAAATTTTGTTTCGCCATATTTTCTAGCTTGATGTTGCACCACTTTTTCATCAATTTTAGTAAAACCTGCATTTTTAGCTAAAACAGGAATGTATCTGTGCATTTCTCCACTAACCTTTACAGTTTTAATTACCTCATTTTTATAAGCTTTTAAGCCACAATTAAAATCGTGAAGTTTTAAGCCAGAAGTTTTTCTTGCTGCTGCATTAAAGAGTTTAGAAGGTATGTTTTTACTGATAACATTGTCATAACGTTTCTTTTTCCAGCCAGAAATTAAATCAAAATTATTGTTGATAATCAAATTGTACAATTCCGGTATTTCCTCGGGATTATCTTGTAAATCAGCATCCATAGTAATTACAACCTCACCTTGAGCCAGTTCAAAACCAGCAGCTAAGGCTTGCGATTTTCCATAGTTTTTTTGAAAACGAATTCCTTTTACAGCTTTGTTTTTTGAGGATAATTGCTGTATTACATCCCAAGAATTGTCTGTACTACCATCATCAATAAAAATAATTTCATATAAATAACGATTGGATCGCATCACAGATACAATCCAATCGTGTAATTCTTGTAAAGATTCTTCTTCGTTAAGAAGTGGTATTACTACCGAAATTTGCATATTTAGGCTCAAATTTTGATATTCTAAAAAATCAAAGTTACAATTTTATAAAATATAGAACGCTAAACTTTAGGTTTTAGTAAGTATCTTCTTCAGATTTTTTCTTTACAGCTGCAATAATTGCAGAAGAAATAAAACCAATAAACGCCATAAATAAAATACCCATTCCATATCCAATAGCAGTTCCTTGAAACTTGCCTTGCATTTCTAGTTGCATATCAATTTGTTCTTCTGTAAGGCCAGCATCTACAAGAGCTAATCTTGTAACTTCTTCAACTTGGGCATAGAAATCTGGTTCAATAAAAGAAGTAAAAACCACTTGGTATAATGTGCTTATAAGAGTACCAATAAGTACAATACCAACTCCTATTTTTACACCTTGTCCCCAGCTCATAAAGTCATTATTCGTACTTTTAAACTTATTCATACCTAGAATTGGGAATAAAATAATTCCTAGAAGAATTATTCCAAAATTAATATAACCTGCTGTTGGTTCTAGGTGCATACCTAAAGCGTAAGGAATTAGGCTTGCCAATACCAGTAAAACGCCAAAATACAAACCATTATTCAAAATAATTCCTTTACTATCTGCTTGATTTTCCATTTTTTTTAAAATTAGTTAGTGATACAAATATATGTTTTTCATTTTGGTTTTATAATCCAAAAACATCTTATTAGTAATCAATACTTTACTAATGTTACATAAAATTTAATAATTTTTTAATTGTTTAAATAAAAATAGATTGTAAATTTGCAGTGGCAAGTCCTACACAACTAGCTCCCTTTGAATCCCCCAGGGTGGGAACACAGCAAGGGTATTAGGTTGTAGCAGTGTGATGTAGATAGCTTGCCATTTTTTTTATCCTGAATTTATTTCAGGATCTTTCAAAATTCATCCTGATTTTTTTATAGCTAACTTACTTAAATTTTATTTTTTGTTAATTCGTAGTTTATAATTAGAAATTAAATATATGTCTAAAGTAGTTTTAGTTACAGGCGCATCTTCTGGAATAGGAAAATCGATTGCAACGTATTTAAACGATAAAGGTTATAAAGTTTACGGAACTAGTAGAAAGCCTAAAAACTTAGCTAGTTTTTCTTTTCATTTAATTGCTTTGGATGTTTTAAAAGTAGATACTATTCATAAAGCTGTAGATTTAATTATAGAAAAAGAAGGTAAATTAGATGTTTTGATAAATAATGCAGGAATGGGAATTACTGGCCCTGTAGAAGATACACCAACTGATGAAATGCGAGCTGTATTTAACACTAATTTTTTTGGTGCTATTGATGTAATGAAGGCTATTTTGCCACAAATGCGCAAACAAAAATCTGGCATCGTAATTAATGTAACATCAATTGCAGGCTATATGGGTTTACCTTTTAGAGGGGTTTATTCAGCATCAAAAGGCGCTTTAGAGTTGATTACGGAATCTGTAAGTATAGAGGTTAAAAACTTAGGGATTAATGTTGTAAATATTGCACCTGGCGATTTTGCAACAAATATTGCAGCTGGTAGATATCATACCCCTGTTTTAGAAAATTCTGCATATAAAGAAAAGTACCAAGAAAATTTAGATTTAATGGATGCTCATGTAGATAATGGAATGCCACCACTAGAAATGGCGAAAGCTGTTTATAAAATCATCAATACTAAAAAACCAAAACTGCATTATAAAGTTGGCGATTTTATGCAAAAATTTTCTATTGTTTTAAAAAGAATTTTACCAGATAGAGTTTATGAAAAGTTATTAATGAATCATTATAAACTTTAATTTTCTAGGGTAATGTGTTCTTCTGCATTGGGATGTAAATAGGTTTCCAAAACTGCTATTTTACAATCTAGAGCCTTAAATTCAATTTTTATCCATCCATAGAAATTTTTATTATTTCTAATTAATTTTATAGCGTAATAATCATCCTTATTATTCTCAAGCTGCTTTTTGTAAGTTAAATTATTTTGAAGAAAAAAGTTGTAACTTTCATAAGGCGCATTAAATTCGTAAAAAATATCTAGTGAATTTTTCACATCTAAAGAATTGAATTTGTTTGCGGCATAACTTCTAGTATTTTCTGTAGAAAAAGGAGGTTCAAACAAAACAGGAAAAGGTATTCGAACTCCTTTTGGTGAAAGAATTTCATTAATGCTTTCATCCGTAGAAACTAGTTTAATGCTGTAGGAAACAAAGTTAGGTTGATTTGCAAAGTCAACTACTTCTTCAGCAAGAATGTTATAATCGGTTGTACCATCATTATCTAAATCGAGAGTTATAGGTAATTTATCAGCAAAACAATCAGAAAAATAGGTGAAGTTCGTGTTTTCAACAACATAATCATCAGGAGTAAATTCTACCCAAAAATTAAGTGTTTTAATCAATTTATCATGGTGATCTCTATAGACAATTCTGCCTGAAAGTTTTTTATCTATTTCCCATTCATTGAGATAAAATTCTAAAATTTTAACCTCGGTTATGGCACTTATATCTCCAGTACCTCCATTATAAAATTCATATCCACGATCTATCTCTAAACAAGTATCAAATTTATTAAAAACAAAATTAAGTGTTTCAGAGAGGCTGTCATCATCCAAGGGTTTAGTAAAACTGATTGTTACAGCATCATCTGTATAATTTCCTTGCCATAAAACTGGCTTAGTATCATTTGCTATTACAATATTATCAGCTTTTGAAATAGTAAGATTAGAAAAATTGCAAACAACTGTACCTTCAATTCCCTCAGTTCCAACTTCTCCTTCACAAGATGAAAAGATTAAAGAAAGTAAAAGTAGTAATGTGTATTGGTAAATTTTCATAAGTGAATAAAATTGAAAGTTAAAAATTATCATATAATTTAAGACCAATTTGTCTTAAAAAACGTATTTATTTTCTTAAAGTTAACAAAACTATTCTTTTAAAGATTAATTTTAAAACTTGAGGTGTTTATTTTACTTACAAATCATCTTTGTTTCTATCTTTGTAAATAAATTATAATACATTAAAAATGAAATTTTTTATAGATACTGCAAATTTAGCACAAATTAAAGAAGCGCAAGCACTAGGTATTTTAGATGGTGTAACTACAAACCCGTCTTTAATGGCTAAAGAAGGCATTACAGGACAAGAAAATATAATTAATCATTACAAAACCATTTGTGATGTTGTAGATGGTGATGTTTCTGCAGAGGTTATTGCCACAGATTTTGATGGTATGGTTAAAGAAGGTGAAGCATTAGCCGCTTTAAACCCACAGATTGTCGTAAAATTACCGATGATAAAAGATGGTATCAAAGCTTGTAAATATTTTTCATCTAAAGGGATTAAAACCAATGTTACTTTAGTGTTTTCTGTTGGTCAAGCATTGTTAGCAGCAAAAGCAGGTGCCACTTATGTTTCTCCTTTTTTAGGACGTTTAGATGATATTTCTACAGACGGCTTAAACCTAATTGCAGAAATTAGAACGGTTTATGATAATTATAATTTTCAAACTCAAATTTTAGCGGCTTCAATACGCCACACTATGCATATTGTAGATTGTGCAAAATTAGGTTCTGATGTTATGACAGGCCCTTTAAGCGCAATTGAAGGTTTATTAAAACATCCTTTAACAGATAGTGGTTTGGCTAAATTTTTAGCAGATTACCAAAAAGGGAATTAAAAAATAGTTTTTAGTTGTTGATATTTAGTTTTTAGTAATGACTTTTTACTTAAAATCAACAACTAAATTATTAAATATAATTAGAAGCTATTTCCTGCTTTCCACTATATCTTTTTTTCTAGATTCTGAATTTAATTCAGGAGCCAAAAAGAAGGATGTCGTTTCAATCAGGGCTAGACTTGTTTGCTAGTAAGTAGCTTCACAAATATGGTTTTTATTTGTTTTATAGGTTTAGTGTTTCACTAAAAATCAATAACCAACAACTAGAAACCTTTAAATCGTAGAAGGTTTAAAAGAATGTATCCTAAAAAAGAACTTGCACAATTAGTAATCTCAGCTTGTTATCAATTTGATATTGATACTGTTGTCATTTCTCCAGGTTCAAGAAATGCACCTTTAACGATTGGTTTTTCTAATCATAAAAAAATAGAAACGTTAAGTATTGTAGACGAAAGATGTGCCGCTTTTTTTGCTTTAGGAATTGCCCAACAAAAACAAAAACCAGTTGCTGTTTTGTGTACTTCTGGTTCTGCATTGTTAAATTATTATCCTGCAATTGCAGAGGCTTTTTACAGCAACATTCCTTTGGTTGTTATTTCTGCAGACAGACCTAAACATTTAATTGATATTGGAGATGGACAAACCATTCGTCAAGAAAACGTATTTGAAAATCATATTTTATGCTCGGCAAACTTAATTGAGAACCCTAAATTTAATCCAAGAAACGCTCAATTAATTGGTGAAGCCTTACAAGTGGCGACTTCTCAGAAAGGACCAGTGCATATTAACGTTCCTTTTGATGAGCCTTTGTATGAAACTGTAGAGGAATTGAAAAACTTTCATTTTCCTAGAATATCGTCAAGTTTTTTAGATAATGAAAATATAGCGTATAACAAGTTTGCCAATATTTGGAATACTCTACCCAAAAAAATGATTTTGGTTGGTGTAAATTATCCTGATGCAGCATTACACCAATTAATGGATTTCTATGCTGATGACGATTCTGTATTGATTTTTACAGAAACAACCTCTAATTTACATCATAAAAAGGCAATAGATTCTATAGATCAACTCATTTTTTCTTTAAATGAAGAAGGTTTTCAAGATTTACAACCAGATATTCTCATCACTTTTGGAGGAATGATTATATCTAAAAGAGTTAAAAAGTTTTTAAGAGAATATCCACCAAAACACCATTGGGATATTGATGAGCGAAAAGCAACTAATACATACTTCTGTTTAACTGATTTTATTCAAACAAATCCAACTAATTTTTTTATTAATTTTAATGCTAAAATTTTAAGTTTAGAAAGCGATTATCAATCTAAATGGTTAATTATTAGAGATAAAAGAAGAGAAAAACATGCTGAATATTTATCAAAAATAGAACATTCAGATTTTAAAGTTTTTGAACAGATTTTGCAAAGTGTACCAAACCATAGCCAATTGCAAATAAGCAACAGTGCCATTATTAGATATGCCCAATTGTTTACCATCAACAAAACTGTAGAGGTGTATTGTAACAGAGGCACAAGTGGAATTGATGGTAGTACATCAACCGCAATTGGAGCCGCTTTTGCAAATGCTAAACAAACTATTTGCATTACTGGAGATTTGAGTTTTTTTTACGATTCTAATGCCCTTTGGAACCAAAATATACCTATTAGTTTTAGAATTATTTTAATCAATAATTCAGGTGGTGGAATTTTTAAAATTATTCCTGGGCCTTCAACAACAAATGCATCTACCTATTTTGAAACACCACATTGTTTAACAGCCGAGCATTTGTGCAAAATGTATGGTTTTGAGTATCAAAAAGCATATTCTACAGCAACTGTTGAAAAAGAATTACAAGGATTTTATACAGCATCAAAACAACCAAAAATCTTAGAAATTTTTACGCCAAGTGTAGAAAATGATAAGATATTAAAAGAATATTTTAAATATATACAATAATGGATTTACAAGAAGGGGATAAGGTTGAATTACTAATTGAGAAAGAAACTGCATTAGGTTATGTTGTACTAATAAACGAAGAGTTTGAAGGCCTGTTATACAGAAATGAGGTTTTTGAAGATGTAGAAATTGATATGGAAGTAGAGGGTTACATTAAAAATATTCGTGAAGATGGTAAAATTGATGTTTCGTTAAGACCACAAGGGTTTAGAAATGTAATTGAAACTGATGTAGATAAAGTATTAACTAAATTAAAAAATAGTAACGAAGGTTTTTTATTATTAACGGATAAAAGCTCTCCTGAATCGATTAAATTCCATTTAAAAATGAGCAAAAAGGCTTTTAAAAAAGCGATTGGAAATTTATACCGTCAAAAATTAATCGTTCTAAAAGAAGATCGAATTGAGTTGGTAAAATAAGCATCAGTAATTGTTGTAATTACCCATGAATTTTAGCCAATTTTCCACGCTCTTTCATCATTTGTGCTTCAAATTTTAGTAAAGCATCCCATTTTTTATCAACAATGGCTCTATCTTGATATTGCCTTGCAAAGTGTAAAAAAGTGGTATAATGATTGGCTTCAGAAATCATTAAATTCTTATAGAATTTTTGCAATTCTTCGTCTTCCATATTTTCAGAAAAAACCTTAAAACGTTCGCAACTTCTAGCTTCTATAAGTGCTGCTACTAACAAACGTTGAATTAAAGCATTGGTTCTGTCTTTTGTTTTCGGAAAAAACTTTTGCAAACGAATAGCGTAATCGTTTTTCTGCTCGCGTCCTAAAACCATTCCACGTTTAACCATTAACAAATGTACCATTTTAAAATGTTGCATTTCTTCAATAGCAATATTACTCATTTCTTTTACCAATTCAGTTTCTTCTGAATAATTAATGATGATAGACACAGCATTTGAAGCTGCTTTTTGCTCTAAAAAAGCATGGTCTGTTAATATCTGTTGTAAGTTTACTTTGGCTATATCTGCCCAAGACGTTGCTGTTTCGAACTGTAATCCTAACATTGTTTTTATTTGATAGTGCAAAAGTAAAGAATATAACGTCTTTTATAGCAAAAGACGAACTATCTTTGGCAAAAATTTAAGCAGATTGGCTTTTTTAAAGAGCGTAAGATATTACAATAGTTATGGCAAATACAATTAAAAATCAAGAAGAAATTTTAGAAAAGCTACATATTTACGAGTTAAACGAAATGCAAAACGAAGCCATTTCTTTGATTGATTCAAATGCAAATACAGTAATACTTTCACCAACAGGTACAGGTAAAACATTAGCTTTTTTATTGCCAGCATTAAAATTAATTGATCCAAATAATCAAGATATTCAAGTTTTAATTTTGGTACCATCAAGAGAGTTGGCTATTCAAATTGAACAGGTAATTCGAGAAATGGGCACAGGTTTTAAAGTAAATGCAGTATATGGAGGACGTTCTATGGCGAAAGACAAAACAGAAATAAAACATACACCAAGTATTTTAATTGGCACACCAGGAAGAATTTCTGATCATTTTGCAAACAATCGTTTTTCTAAAGAAAGTATTAAAACCTTAATTTTAGATGAGTTTGATAAATCGTTAGAAGTAGGCTTTGAATATGAAATGAAAGGTATTATCAATCAATTAACAAACATCAACAAACGTATCTTAACATCTGCAACTCAAGATGCTGAAATTCCTGATTTTGTAAAGTTGAATAATCCAAAAGTCATTAATTATTTAACAGGTAAAAAATCAAAAAAATTAGCTATTAAAATTGTGATTTCTCCATCAAAAAATAAAAAACAAACTTTAGTTGATTTGTTAAAATATATTGGGAATCAACCTGGTATTATTTTTTGTAACTTAAAAACGAGCATAGAAGAAGTTAGCGATTACTTAACAAAACATAAGTTGGCACACAGTTGCTTTTCTGGAGGCATGGAGCAAAGAGACCGAGAACGTTCTTTAATTAAGTTTAGAAATGGAACTAGTCAAATTTTAGTTGCTACAGATTTAGCAGCAAGAGGTATCGATATTCCAGAAATGAAATACATTATTCATTATGAATTACCAGAAAGAATCGAAGAGTTTACCCACAGAAATGGAAGAACAGCAAGGGTAAATGCAAAAGGTACTGCGTATGTAATAAAATGGGAAAAAGAACATTTACCAGATTTTATTAAAAGTGCAACCATTGCAGATATTTCTAAAAAGCAGCAATTAAAGCCTGTTTTTTGGGAAACCTTATTTATTTCTGGAGGTAGAAAAGATAAAATTTCTAAAGGTGATATTGCTGGTTTGTTCTTTAAAAAAGGAAGTTTACATAAAGATCAATTGGGAGTAATAGAATTAAAACAAGATTGTGCTTTTGTTGCAGTACCCGTTTCTGAAGCCAATAGGTTGGTTGAAGATTTAAATAATGTAAGGTTAAAAAATAAGAAGGTTCGTGTTTTTAGGGTTTAATAACAGAGCTTCTCCTTTACAAAACAATAGTTTAGCCTATAATTTTTTGCAATCCAATTCCGAAATAAGCAAGGGCTTTAATTTCTTTTACACTTTTTAAACGTTCATTACCAATAATTAGTAATCCGTTTTCTGAGGCTTCAATATGATATTGTCGATTGCTTTCAAAAAAGAGAATTAATTCGTCAGTAAAAAATGCTCTTATTTTTTCTTCGTTTTTACCTGATAAATAAAATCGTTTACTAAAGTCTGGATGGTTTTCGATATCAATGTCTTTATAACCTACAAAATGTAAAAAATGTTCAAAGAAACCTTCTTTATCTAAGGTAAAATCAGGAATTTCTTTATTTACATGAATGTGTAGCATTGTAATTTTAATCAATTGTTTTGCTATTAACTCACCTTCAGAGAAATGCGCATCAAAAAGCGTACAAGCATCGTTAGAAAGTACATTCGTAACTTTTTCAATCCTTCTGGTTTTAAAATAGCCAAAGGATGGCAATTCTTTCATTTCAATATCAGAAAAAGCATTATATTTCCACTGAATTTCTTTGCTTATATTTTCAATTGATTTTTGTCTTTTGGTTAAAAATGAACCTTTAGCTTGCATTTGTTTTGGAATAATTTTTCGCAACGCAAACGGATGATTGTTTTCAGACTTGGCTTCATCTAAGCCAATTACCTCAAAATGCCCACCTTTTCTTGTAAAACTTTCAGCATAATTGTTTAAATTTTCCATAACTGAGACATCCACAAAATCACAAAGAGTAAAATCTACTATGGCTTCTTCAGTTTCTGGTATCTGATTGATTTTATCTTTCAGTTTGGTATAGTTTAAAAAGCTCGAAAAGTTTTTTACACTCACATAATATTTGTCATCTTGTTTAAACATTAAAACATTGGGTTTTAAAATATTTTTTAAGAATAACCTTGCATTTTTTGTGATAATAATATGAATGATAAAAGTGGCAATAATACCCACCAAAATTCCAGTAATTAAATTTGTGCTTATTGTAATAATAAGTGTGATTAAAAAAATTAATAGTTGCTCTTTACCCACTTTAAAAACTTTTTGAACATTTTGTGGAGAGGCCAATTTATAACCTGTAAATACTAATATTGCAGATAAAGCAGGCAATGGAATTTTACGCAATTCTGAAGCAAATAATAAGATAAACAACACTAAAAAACTTGCATGAAAAAAGTTTGAAGACCTATTACTACCTTTATTATTTACATTTACAGAACTTCTAGCAATTACTGTTACTACATTTAATCCACCTAAAAAACCACTAATTACTGTAGCAATTCCTAGAGCTCTAATATCTTTATTAATATTAGATCGTCTTTTTAAAGCATCTAGTTTATCTACGGCTTTAATACTTAATAAACTTTCTATACTAGCAATTAAAGTGATACTTATAACAGCACTTATAAAGTCTAGTTTAAAGAGTTTTCCAAAATCAGGAAAAGCAAAGTTTGATAAAATATCATCAGGTAAATTAATCAGTAAACTTTTATCTATAGGATAATTTGAAGTTGAAAAATTATCAAAATAAAAATACATTCCTACACTTAATAGTACAATCCACATAGGAGCAGGAATTAATTTTAGATATCGATTTCTAATTTTTGGGTAAAAAATCATAATCAATAAACTAAAAACACCAACTAAACCTGCGTAAAAAATACTAGAGTTATCAGCTTTCATAAAGTTGATGATACCTTCTGGAACTTGCATCAATAGTTCAATTATACTACCTTTAGCTTGCGTATTTCCAAGCATTACGTGAAATTGTTTGGCAAAAATACCAATACCAATAGCCGCTAACATGCCTTGAATTGCAGAGGAAGGAAAGAAGTCTCCAAGACTTCCCATTCTTAAAAAACCAAGCATAATCATAATTATTCCTGATACTACAATAGCAGCCAGTGTGTACAAAAAACCTTGCTGCATATCTCCATTTCCTAAGGTAGTAATTGCTGCTAAAATAACAACAACTAAACCATTTCCAGGCCCTGTAATTGTTACATTAGAGCCTCCAATAAGTGCTACAACAATACCACCAACAATGGCAGCAATAACACCTGAAATTGGTGGAGCACCAGAGGCTATAGCCAACCCCAAACCTAAAGGAAGAGCTATTAAAGAAACTACAAAACCAGAAAATAAATTTTGAGGAATTTCAGATAAAAATGTTTTAATTGTACTTTGTTTTTTCATTTATTTTACAATTAAAACATCTGTAGGTAATTCTGATAAAATATACTCAATATCGTCAGGAAAAATACGGTTGATAAAGCTTATTTTTTTAGGGGCATTCATTATTAACAAATCAGCTCTTTTAATTTTTGCATAATGCCCAATAGAATATCCTTTTTTACCAAAAATACTTTGAGTTTTTAATGTAATTTGAGAACTGTCTATTTCTTTTAAAATGTTTTGTATTCTTCTGTTTTCTCTTAGTTCTATTCTTTTCTTTGCAATAGTTGCTTTTCTTAAAGATTTGTCATCGTCTATATGTACATGCAAATCCTCTTGCTTTATTTCTTCAACAATAGTAATTTTTTTACAGTTCAAATAATTAGAAACTACAAAAGCAGTTTTAATTGTTTCTTCGGTTTTTTCATCTTCTAAACCGTTTACAACAATATGTTTACAAGCTACTCTAATTACAGACGGTTTAATTAATAACAAGATAGAGCAAGGCGCTTTTCTTGTAATTTTTCTAGCAATAGCACCTACATAATATTTATATCGTTTTTCTTGTTGTAAAGCACCTAAAATTAATAAATCTATTTTTTTGTTTTTACAAATTTCAACAATAACCTCTACAGGTTTACCATTTTGCCAAATGCTTGTAAAATTTGTTTGTAAATCTTCGGCTTCCTCCAAAATTGCTTTTAACTTTTCTTCTTTTTCTTTTGATTGATGACCAACATGCACTCCAATTAAGTCAGCATTAAACAGATTCGCCAAACGAACAGCTTCAAAAAAGTTGGATTTTAAGTTTGGGGAAAAAGCAATTCCAATTAAGATTTTATTAAAATTTGGCAAAAAATGATTTAGAGATTAGGTTATTTGCACAATATAACAAACTTTAAATGAAAGAAAAAAACTATAATTTTTATTTTTATGATGCCCAAACATTCTTAAATTTACTAATTCATCATAGGCACAAAATATGTTAGAGTTAGCAGGTATTATTATTTTAGGAATATTGGCACAATGGGTGGCTTGGAAATTTAAAATCCCAGCCATATTGCCCTTAATTTTAATAGGTTTATTAGTAGGTCCAATTGCAGCAACCTATTTAAGTGAAGATGGATCAAAATGGATTGAGCCTATTTGGAATGGTGAAAAAGGTTTGTTTCCTGGAGAAGGTTTGTATTATTTTGTTTCATTAGCCATTAGTATAATTCTTTTTGAGGGAGGTTTAACCTTAAAAAGAAGTGAGATAAAGAATGTAGGCCCAGTAATTACAAAATTAATTACTTTAGGATCTACAATTACTTTTTTAGGTGCAGGTATAGTTGCTCATTATATTTTTAATTTAAGCTGGGATTTATCCTTTCTTTTCTCAGGTTTAATCATTGTTACTGGGCCAACTGTAATTACACCAATCTTAAGAAACATTCCTTTAAAAAGAGACATTTCTACGGTTTTAAAGTGGGAAGGAATTTTAATAGATCCAATAGGAGCCTTAGTAGCAGTATTGGTTTTTGAGTTTATTAGTGTTGGTGGTGGAGGTGGTTTTACCAAAACAGCTTTAATTGAATTTGGTAAAATTTTGCTTTTTGGTACAACTTTCGGATTTACTTTTGCACATGCTTTGGCTTATGCTATTAACAAAAAATTAATTCCACATTATTTATTAAATGTAGTGTCTTTGTCAACAGTTTTATTGGTTTTTGTAGAGTCAGAAATATTTGCTCATGAATCTGGACTTTTGGCAGTTGTAGTTATGGGGATGGTTTTAGGAAATGGAAAATTAAAAAACCTAAAGGAATTATTATATTTTAAAGAGTCATTGAGTGTTTTGCTAATTTCAATCTTATTTATTTTGTTGGCTGCAAATATTAATATGAAAGATTTAATGTTGCTCTACACTTGGAAAACAGCTTCTTTATTTGCAATCGTAGTCTTTGTAATAAGACCATTAGCAGTTTTTGTAAGTACACTAAATTCAAAATTAAAATTCAACGAAAAACTTTTTATAAGTTGGGTAGGTCCTAGAGGTATTGTAGCAGCAGGTATTGCCTCTTTATTTGGTAGTAAATTATTAAAACAAGGGGTTGAAGGCGCAGAATACATAACGCCTTTGGTGTTTATGATTGTGTTAGGTACTGTTTTGTTAAATGCAACAACAGCTCGATTATTTTCAAAAATTGTAGGTGTTTTTCTAAAAAGTTCAAACGCAATTTTAATTGTTGGTGCTTCTAACCCATCAAGATTAATTGCTTCATATTTAAGAGATAAAGGGAAAAGAGTGGTTTTGATAGATTCTAATAAAAACTTTATAAATCAAGCGCAAGAAGATGGTTTTGAGGCGATTGCTGTAAATATTTATGATGATGATTTGGGCAGCAATATAGAGTTGAGTGATGTAGGCTATTTAATAGCTATGACTGGTAATGATGCTGTAAACAAATATGCTTTAAGTACATTTTCTGAAATTTTTGGAGAACATGGCTCTTTTAGATTAGCGTCTTCTTTAGAGGTGGTTAATGCTAAAGAAAAAGAGCGTTTAGGTTTTTTTACACCTAATGATGATTATATTAATTTAAGTGAAGCTTTTAGAGAAAATCCAACAATTAAAGAGGTGAAAATTGAAAATGAACAAGAATACGATGCTGTTTTAAAAATGTTAGCTAAAGAAGAAAAATCGATTCCTTTGTTTATAGAAAATGAAAAAGGTTTGTATTTAATTGCAGAAGTAGAAAAAGAAGAAATGGAAAAGAAAAATCTGGTATTATCGTATTTAGGTAAAGAAATTAGTGATTCTTACAAAGAAAAAATTGTTGCAGATGATATCACTTAAAATTCAAAAATCATGAAAAATAATTTTTTTCTATAAGTTTAGCATTTTTAATAACTTCTTTTGGGTAGTTGTAAATTTCTAAAATTTTTATAGCGTTTCTTGTTTTCAGTTTTCCATATTTTAATTTATGATCAAAAATAAGTTCATTATCGTTTATGCTTTCGCTAAAATGGTATAACTCATAATTTTCTTTTTGTAAAAGTTCTGTAAGTTCAATATCGTGAGTAGAAACTAATACTGTGTGCTGTTTTTTATTAAGGTATGAAAGTATTGCCTTTCCACCAGAAATTCTTTCGATGGTATTGGTGCCTTTAAAAATTTCGTCGAGTACAAATAGACAAGGAGTAGTTTGTTTTGAGGCTTCAATCAGTTCTTTAACAGTTAATACTTCTTGTAAATAATAGCTCGTTTGATCTAATAAATTATCCGAAATTTGAATAGAAGAATATAACTTATAAAAAGGAGCAGCATAATTTTTCGCAAAACAAAAATGCAGTGTTTGTGCCAAAATACTATTTACAGCAATAGTTCTAATAAAAGTAGTTTTACCAGACATGTTAGAACCTGTTAGTAACATACTTTTACTATTTAAATTCAGGTTATTTTTAATACAATCATCTATTAAAGGATGATGAATTTCATCAGTAGTAAAACTAAAATCATTGGTAAAACTTGGTGTACAAATAGTTAAATTCCCTGATTTTAGGGAAGCTGTAGAAATTGCAGCATCAATTTTACCAATAAAAAGAAACAATTTTTCAATACTTTCTTTTTCTTTAGAGATAGAGTTTAAAAAGCTATTGAACATCAAATATTCTATATTAAATAGTATTTTGATAAGCTCAAAAACAAACCAGACTGCAAATAAAAATTCGTTACTTATGTTTTTTTCAAAAGAAATAAATTCGGTTTTATATTTGATAGATTTTATTCGTGAAATAAAAGATACATCAGTAAAATGTTCTTTAATTTTATCGTTTTTAATCAGCTTTTCACTAACTTTTAAAGCTTTAGATAATTGTGTAACACCATTTAAATAGTAACTAACACTATGTTTATTTTTATAATGAAACACCATATTTGTAATACCAATAGGAATTAACAAAAGCCCAAAACCAGGGTGATAAAACGATAACCCTATAGCTAAAATAGCAAAAACCGTAAGCAGTTTAATGAACCACAAGTATGTGGGCTTTTCTAATTGTTTATCGTTTATCAATTCTTCTAAATAATACGCATCGTTATTATTTAGTGTAGATAGTTGTATTTGGCAATTGATACTAAGCGCTTTATCTTTTTGAAATAGCGTTACAAGTTTATTAAATTTTAGTAAATTTTCGATTGAGCCAATAGTTCTTAATTTAAAATACAAATATTGTTGCCCAATTTTTGAAGAAGTTCTATCTAAAAACTGAAAGATTTCATCAATATCAAAATCGTTTTTACTTTTTTCGGATATAATGTGAAACGCTTCTTCTTTATGACTATTATTGTTAAAATATTTACCAATTACAAAAAAGTTATAGTATGCTTTTTTTTGGTATTTACCCCAATTTTCATTGAGGCTCTCTTTAAATTTTTTATGTTTCTTTTTTTTGATTTCATTACTAATTAAGAACCAAATAACCGCAATAAAAGCAATTCCTAAAAAGTAATTCATAAGTTAGTTTTGTTTGTAGTGTCTTAAAATAAGTAGTGAAAGAACTAATTTTGTTACAAATCTAACTCAAAAGTTTGTCGTAATTTTTCTAATAACGGATTCTTCTCTTTCAGTTTAAGAAACTTTTCTTGATTAGTATACGCAAACTTCTTTTCAACTTTTTCGTTAAGGTTTATTATGATTTCAATTCCGTAATTATTTAATTTTTCTCTTAAAAAACCTAATAATTTAGGTCTTCCTTTACGGAATTGATCTTGCATTAACTTATTGGGTACAGAAAACGAAATTTTAAAATTATCTTCTAATTTAGGCACATCTGTAGCAACGATTGAAGCCATACTTCGTTGTCCTTTTTTTTGAAGTAAACTAGCATAGGATGCCCAAAGTGTTTGTAATTTTTCTTGGGTAAAACTATCTTTTGGGTGATTGTCATAATTCTCTTCAATCTCTGTTTTTTTAACCTCTTTTTTCTGATGGATGCTTTTTAAAGACAGTGAAGAGCTTCTTCTTTGAGCAGTTTTTAAAACAGGGGTTTTTAGTTTCTGCTTAGGTTTCTCAACTTTTATAGTTTGGTTAGGTGTAACCTTTTTTTCTACAGGTTGTACCACATTTTTTTTAGCAGGAGAAAGTGCTTGGAAAAATGTAGCAGGAATTATGTAGTTAGCTGGTTTTTTTTTTTCTCCATCAAAAGTGATAGAGGCAATTTGCATTAAAGTTAATTCCACCAGCAATCGTTGATTTTTACTGGCTCTATAATTCAAATCACAATCATTTGCTTTGTTAATAGCTTGCATTAAAAAAGGAATACTTGCTTTTGTAGCTTGTTCTAAATATTTCTTTTTAGCTGTATCACCAACTTCTAGTAAAGCTAGTGTTACTTTATCTTTAGCTACCAATAAATCTCTAAAATGACTCGCTAATCCGTTTATAAAATGATGTCCTTCAAAGCCTTTTCCTAAAATGGTATTGAACGCATTTAAAACATCAGGAATTTTATTTTCTAACAACAAATTTGTCATATTAAAATACGTATCGTAATCTAACACATTCAAATTTTCAGTAACCGCTTCTCTGGTTAAATTTTTACCAGAAAAACTAACAACTCTATCAAAAATAGATAAAGCATCACGCATTGCACCATCTGCTTTTTGGGCAATAATATGTAAAGCATCATCTTCTGCTGTAATATTTTCTTTTTCGCAAATGGTTTTTAGATAGTTTTTGGCATCTAAAACTCCAATTCTTTTAAAATCAAAAATTTGACAACGAGATAAAATAGTAGGTATTATTTTATGTTTTTCTGTAGTTGCTAAAATAAAAATAGCATGTGCAGGCGGTTCTTCTAGCGTTTTTAAAAACGCATTAAAAGCAGCTTGAGAAAGCATGTGAACCTCATCTATAATATATACTTTGTATTTTCCTGTTTGTGGTGGTATACGAACCTGATCTGTTAAACTTCTAATATCATCTACAGAATTGTTAGAGGCAGCATCTAATTCAAAAATATTAAATGCAAAATCTTCATCATCAGAAACCTTTGCTTCTTGTTGGTTTATTTTTTTTGCTAAAATTCTTGCACACGATGTCTTACCCACTCCACGAGGTCCTGTAAATAAAAGGGCTTGTGCTAAATGATTATGTTCTATAGCATTCAACAAGGTGTTTGTTATGGCCTGTTGCCCAACAACATCCTCAAAATTTTGAGGCCTGTACTTACGTGCTGATACTATAAAATGCTCCATTTTTATAATTAGTTGTACAAAAGTAAGATTCTGTTTGGGTTTCTACAACTTCAATTCTTAACAAAATGCTAAAGTTGTAAACATCTGTAAAATGATTCGTAATTTTACGACTTAAATAATATTCGAATCATAATCTAATTCGAATTAAAAGTTCCGAAAATTGCACCGAAAATAGGATGTATATTTGAGGTGCAATTTTTAACTTTTAGTAAACCAATTTATTTATGAAATTATCAAAATCAGTATCCATATTTATCATCTTTATATCTTTATTTTCTTGTTTAGGGTTTTCAAAAAAAGAAGTTAAACAAGAAAATAATGAAGTTAAAAGTACGTATACACCAAACCAAGATACGAAAGTAGCTTATTTTGCAAGTGGTTGTTTTTGGTGTGTAGAAGCTATTTTTGAGAGTGTAAAAGGTGTAGATGAGGCAGTTTCTGGTTATGCAGGTGGACAAACGAAAAACCCAACATATCAATCTATAGGAACAGGTAGAACTGGCCATGCAGAAACTGTTGCTGTATATTACAATCCTTCAAAAGTAAGTTTTGAAACTTTAGTTACCGTGTTTTTTGGTTCACATAACCCAACCACCAAAAATGGACAACATCCAGATTATGGTACACAATATAGATCGATTGCTTTTTATCAAACTGATGCAGAAAAACAAATTATAGAAAATAAAATTGCTCAATTAAATAAGGATGTTTACAGTGGCAAAATTGTAACAGAGGTTACCAAGCATACTAAATTTTACGAAGCAGAAGCATATCATCAAGATTTTGAAAAGAGAAATCCAAATCAAGGATATGTAAAGGCGGTTTCTATTCCTAGATTAAATAAATTTAAAAGAAAATTTCCAAAATTATTAAAGAAAGGTGAGGAACATTAGGCTTTTAAAAGACGCATAAATTTTAGTTTTTTATTTTACACTCAAATTTTTAAAATCAAATAAATTTTTGTCTAATAAATGAGATGGAAATACGTTTTGTAAAGCATTCATCATAATAGCATTTCTGTTTGGGAAATCAGTTTCCCAGTCTGTTATCATTTGCTTTACTTTTTTTCGCTGTAAATTTTCTTGAGATCCACATAAATTACATGGTATTATAGGATAATTTTTAAAATTTGCAAAAGTTTCAATATCGCTTTCTTTGCAAAAAGCTAAAGGTCTTAAAACAACCAAATCACCGGCATCATTTTTAAATTTTGGAGGCATGGTTTCTAGTTTTCCTGAAAAAAATAAGTTTAAGAAAAACGTTTCTAAAATATCATTTAAATGATGACCCAAAGCTAGTTTGTTGCAACCTAAATCTTTTGCGGCTTCGTATAAAGTGCCTCTTCGTAATCGAGAACACAAACTACAAGTAGTCTTACCTTCAGGAGTTTTATCCATCACAACTTTATACGTATTTTTTTCTATAATTCTATAGTTTACATTTAAATCTGAAAGATAGTTTGGTAAAACTTCTTCAGGAAAACCGGGTTGTTTTTGATCTAAATTAACAGCAATTACATCGAAAGAAATAGGAGCCACTTTTTGAAAGTACAATAACATATCTAACAAAGTGTAACTATCTTTTCCACCAGATAAACACACCATTATTTTATCGCCTTCTTCAATCATATTAAATTCTTGAATGGCCTTAGCAATTGCCTTCTGTAATTTTTTTGTGGTTGTTTTGATGTATTCCATTTTTGCAAAAATAATAGTTTGCAGTTATAAAAAAAGTAAAAAAAGACGATTTACCCAACCTCTTCTATAGCTTTTAAAATGATATTACAACCTTCTACAAGCTCATTATCAGAAATCGTTAAAGGTGGCGTAATTCTTATAGCTCTGCCTTCAAACAAGAGAAAAAATAAGATTAATCCTTTATCTAAACATTTAAAAATAATTTTTGCAGCCAATTCATCACTTTTAACAATTGCTGCTAACATTAAACCTTTTCCTCTAATTTCTAAAATGGCTTTGTGTTGTAGTTGTTTTCGTATAATTTTTTCTTTACGTAAACTTTCTGAAAGTAAATCTTTTTCTAAAATTTCAGTAGCAGTTGCAAAACCTGCAGCAGCAATTACAGGATGCCCAGCAAATGTAGAAATATGACCCAATTTCGGATTTTCTTTAAGCAAACTCATATGCTTAAAAGAAGCAATAAATGCACCAATAGGCATACCACCTCCTAAACCTTTACCTGTAATAACAATATCAGGTACAACATTATAATTTTCGAAACCCCAAAATGTACCCGTTCTTCCAATTCCGCTTTGTATTTCATCTAATATTAACAAAGCACCTACTTCTTCACATCTTTTTTTTACTTTAGCTAAGTAATCGTTACAAGGTTCTATAAAACCAGCACCACCTTGAATAGTTTCTAAAATTACAGCAGCTGTTTTGGTTGTAATTTGTTGTAAACAAAACTCACAATTGAATGTAATAAACTTACTACCAGGAATTAAAGGTCTAAAAGCTGCGTTTTGTTTATCAACACCAGAAACACTCATAGCACCTTGTGTATTGCCATGATATGAGTTTTTTGCGGCAATAATTTCTGCTCTTTGGGTTACTCTTTTGGCTAATTTTAAAGCACCTTCTGTTGCTTCTGTTCCTG
Organism: Polaribacter sp.; assembly: GCA_965661915.1. Taxonomy (GTDB): domain Bacteria; phylum Bacteroidota; class Bacteroidia; order Flavobacteriales; family Flavobacteriaceae; genus Polaribacter. Next base: position 79,829 of record CBFIFR010000005.1, read on the forward strand.
AGTTTGTGATATATACTGATTGTAAATTTTCAGGCAGGGTAGCAACCAATAGTTTACATAAATCTACTTGTGGTTTTTGTACAAACTCTCCATAAACCATTACATGTGCATAAGAATCTAACTGATTTTTTATAGCTTCTGTTACCTTTTTAGGATTATGCCCAAGGCTATTTGCAGAAACACCAGCAACAAAATCTAAATACTTTTTTCCAGCAACATCATAAATATAAGAACCTTTGGCATGAGAAATTTCAATAGCAAGAGGATGAGGTGAAGTCTGAGCTTGGTATTTAAAGAAATCTGTTTTCAAAACTATTGTTTTTTAGAAGCAAGTTTAGGTTTCTTTTTTGAATTTAAGGTGGCTTTAGGTTTACGTGATTTTTTATCTTTTAAAGGAACCTCTTTTTTATCGTCATTATTTTCATCATTTTTAATAAAAATATCTTCTTTACTTTTGGGTTGCTCACTTTCTCGCCAAATAAATCCTTTTAATTTTCTGACTTCATCTGGAAGTTTTGATGGTGGATAAGTTTTACCATCAGAATCTTTTAAATATTTTATGGATTGGATTTCGCCATCTTCTAAGGTAAATTCTATATTACTAGAAATTTCTTTGGTAATGGTTTCTAGTAGTTGAGTGTCTTCATTTCTATTAAAATATACAGATTCTGCATTACCTTTTACTAGTAGAAATTTTAGTTTATTATTATAGAATTTACCAAACATATCCCTACCTTTAATTTGGTTAAAATCATTTTCTGATAAAGAATCTTTAGAAACAATAAACGCATTACTAAATACTTTTAGCGAGTCTAATTTTTCGGTTTCTACATTAGATTGTAAATAAATACTATCTCCAGTAATTTGATTTTTATCGGACCAAATTACTGGGTTTCTAAACATTTTTGTGTAGCCTGTTACTTGATTGGTGTGAATAGAATCGCATTTTCCCTGTAAATCAGATTTAAAGATTTTTACATTATGATAGGTGCGTACAATTCTTTTTTCGGGTTTTCCTGTAACCAGTAAGGTATCTCCATGTACAAACATAGAATCTTTATCTACAATAGAAATAGCAACCGCTCTTTTTATGATATACAAGGAATCTTTTTTTTCAAATAACTCAGCATAATTACCTCTAGAAACAAAATTTTGAACAGTATCAATTACCTGAATATTATTTGTTGCAGAGGCAAAACCTCGGTTTTTATCATAATACAAACTATCACCTTCAATGGTACGTTCGTTTAAAAATAATTTAGCATTTTTTGTAAAGTGAGAAATATCTGTTTTTGTATTATAAAAGCCTTTTTCTGAGTATAATTTATTTTCATTTTCTGTGTTTGTTATGGTTGATGGTCCATACAAATAGGTTAAGCCAGAATTGGTATAATAATCTAAATGATTGGATGCCAAATGATGCTCAGGGTTAACTACTGTAACTCTTGTTGTGGCTGTAAATTTCTTGTTTTCTAAATAGTAATTTCCGTTTTTACTTTTTAAGGTGTTGGTTTCATCTTTAATGGTGGCGTAACTTTGATAATACAGCTTTTGATTGATTCTGTCAAACTGTAAAGTATCCGTAGTTAACGTCATTGTTGGGTCTGTTAAAACTACATTTCCCCAAGAAAGTGCCTGTTTGTTGTTTGCGTCATAATCTGCATAATCGCTAGTTTGTGTAATGGTATCTCCTTGTTTTATAAGTACATTACCAATAGCTTTAAAGAAATTTTGTTTTCGGTAATATAATGCTTGTTGGCAAGTTAAATTTATGCCTGCATGTTTCATTTTTACATTGCCAATAAGTACAGTTGCACCAGGATATTTGTCTTCATCAGCTTCCTGAATTTCTGCTTTGTATTCAATTCTTTTTTTTTGTTTTTCATCATTCAATTTTTCTTGAGAAAATGAAATTAAAAAAGAGGACGTAAAAAAAAAGAAAAATAATCTTTTCAAAAGTAGTTGTTTTGCCACAAAAATAATGAAAAGATAAGTGTATGATAGTAAAGAAAAGTGAATATTTTACTTTTTCTGTATCAAAGATTCTTCTAATTTTAATGCTTTAGGCAATAATATGTTTTTTTCGATATGATTATGCTCTTGCAGGTATAATTGAAACTTCTTTAATTTATGATAAAATAGATGAAAGGTTTTATCAACATTATTGGGCAACTTAAAATCGTTGGTAAATTTAACAATCGAATTAAATTTTTTTGATATTATTGAACGTTGTTTTTCAATTGTTGAAATATTGCTATTCAAAACAGGGTAAATAGAAACATTATTTCTCGAGGTTGCATTTGCCGCTAATAATTTTTTTATATGAGGAAAAATGATGGTTTCTTCATAATTCATTTTCATTAATAAATCATCAGAAACTGAAATTACTGTATCAATTAAACGATGCGTGCTTACAAATATGTTTCCATATTTTTTATAAACTTGATTGGCTAGTTTTTTTAACAATAAAATTTCGTCTTGTTTGTGATGGTGATGAATTTCAATTAAAAAGCTTATGAGTAAATTCAATTGCCAATGATTATAATCTTTAAGATAAAACTTGTTTGGGTTTACAGAATTTAACTCTGTAATTAAATTATTAACGTTTAGTTTTTTCTTTTTGCAAACTTTTTTAAGTACAATATTTCCATGAAAACCAAAATCAATTTTGTATTTATGAAAAATCTTTGCAGTATTTACATTTTCGGCAACTATATTTCCAACGGTTTTATTTTCTAAATGTATCATTGTATCTCTAATTTTATGCGAAGTTTGCAATAAATATTAGTTTATAATATGATTTTTATCAGTCAGCTAAAAAGCATTTAAATTATCTCTATTCGTTTTTTTGTATAGACTTTTGAAATCATTTCTTTATCGGCTTTCGTTTTAATTTCATATAACGTGTAATTGCCTATGCATAAAATTGATTTAGAAGTTACTTTTTGTACTATGATAATAATCATTTTTTAGTGATGCTTTAATAAATACATTGCGAAAAACTTAAAACTAGTTGAACCATTAAATTAAAAAATGAACAAAGCACACACATTTCATATCCCAGTTATGGGGATAGGTTTTACAATAGATTCTCCACTAAAAGTAGCACAATATGGTATCGATTCTGTAATTTCTTTAGTTGATGATATTTTAATAGAAAAATTAAGAAAAATTTATAGCGAAAAATTAGAAATTCCATATACAGAAATATCAAATAAAGTAGTTGATTATAGAGCTAAAAGAATTACTTCTTACCTAAATTTTATTCACAAACAAACTGAGAAAAAATTTAATGCTTTAAAAAATGTTACAACAGAAACTGCAGATGGGTTAAAGGAGTATTTAGAAATGCTACCTGAAAACTCAACGCTTAAAAAAGATTTTCAAGCTTTAGTGGCTAAAGATTTTAGTGTTGCTCAATTAAAGAAATGGGCAAACAAAAACCTAACTATGGGAAGTATTGATGTAAACATCATGACTAAAATTGATAAAGACAATTACCATGATAAAGAAAAATTACCAGTAGAATATAATGATGCTCATGCAGCTCTTAGAGGTTATGCAAATAGTAATTTATCATCTTCTTTAGTGCTTTCTGCGGGTTTAAATTCGCGTTTATATTCTTATATCAGTAATTTTAAAGATTTTTTTCCAGATGAAAATGGTTATATAAAAAAGAAAATTATTTTAAAAGTAAGCGATTATCGTTCAGCTTTTATTCAAGGAAAAATTTTAGCTAAAAAAGGTTTGTGGGTTTCTGAATATAGAATTGAGTCTGGTTTAAATTGTGGTGGCCACGCGTTTGCAACTGATGGTTTTTTAATGGGGCCTGTTTTAAAAGAATTTAAAGAAAAACGAAGTGAATTAAAAAATCAAATACAAGATTTGGTATTTGAATCACTTAAGCTAGAAAATAAAACGATACCCAATACAGATTTAAATTTAAAAATTACTGCTCAAGGTGGAGTAGGAACAGAGGAAGAACAAAAATTTCTATTAGAAGAATATCATATTGATTCTGTTGGTTGGGGAAGTCCTTTTTTATTAGTGCCAGAAGCTACTACTGTAGATCATGACACCCTAGAAAAATTGTCAAAAGCTAAAGAAAACGATCTGTATTTAAGTAATACATCGCCTTTAGGCGTACCTTTTCATACCTTAAAAGGAAATACAAAAGATGTTGAAAAACAGATGAATATTGATAAAAATAGACCAGGAAGCTCATGTCCTAGTAAGTTTGTTGCTTTGAACAAAGAGTTTAAAGAAACTGGTTTGTGTGTTGCATCTAGAGAATATCAATATTTAAAAATAAATGATTTAGAAACACAAGATATTTCGAAAGAAGAAAAACTAAAAAAATACAATGAAGTTGTAGAAAAATCTTGTATTTGTGTAGGTTTGGGTACTTCAGCCTTACTGATTAATAAGGCAAGTACAGTAAAAACAGGTGATGGAGTTTCAGTTTGTCCTGGACCTAATATGGCTTATTATTCAAAAATAATGAGCTTAAAAAATATGACAGATCATATTTACGGAAGGGATGATATTATTGAACAAACAAACAGACCTAATATGTTTATTAAAGAATTAAACTTGTATTTTGAATATCTAGAAAATAAGGTTGATGAAGTAAAAACAACGTTAGATAAAAAACAAAAGCGATATTTAACTAAATTTAGCAGAAATCTTAAAGAAGGACTTGTTTATTACACTGATTTGTTTTCTAAACAAAAAGAACGATTTAGCGATAAAAAAGAAAGTGTATTGAAAACTTTAGCAAAAAAAGAAAAACAATTGCAACATATAGGTTTAGAAATCGAAAAAATTTGATGGTCGTCTACTAACAAATAAAAAAGCATCTTTTGAATTTTCAAAAGATGCTTTTTTATGTTAAAATACAATGACAATATTATCTAGTAATCGTTTGTTTTCTGTCTGGTCCAACAGAAACAATTTTAACAGGTACACCTGTTTCTTTTTCTATGAAACCTACGTAATCTAACAAGTTTTTTGGTAGTTCATCAGCAGAAGTCATTTTAGTTAAATCATCTTCCCAGCCACTAAATTCAGTATAATTTACAGATACATTTTCAGGTTCTATGTTATAAGGTAAATGGGTAATTTCTTTGCCTTTATAGGTGTATGAAGTACAAACTTTTAAAGTGTTAAACCCAGAAAGTACATCACCTTTCATCATCATTAATTGTGTTACACCATTTACATCAACAGCATATTTTAAGGCTACTAAATCTAACCAACCACATCTTCTTGGTCTTCCAGTTGTTGCACCAAATTCATGGCCAACACTTGCCATTGTTTCACCATCTTTATCAAACAATTCTGTTGGAAAAGGTCCAGAACCTACACGAGTTGTGTATGCTTTAAAAATTCCAAAAACATCACCAATTCTGTTTGGGGCAACACCCAAACCAGTACAAGCACCAGCTGCAGTTGTGTTAGATGATGTTACAAAAGGATATGTACCAAAATCAATATCTAACAAAGAACCTTGAGCACCTTCTGCCAAAATAGTTTTTTTATCTTTTATAGCTTGGTTTAAAAATTCCTCACTATCAATAAATTCAAGGGTTTTTAATTTGTCAATACCTTTTTTAAATTCGGCCTCTAATTCTTGTAAGTTGTATTCAATTTGAACATCAAAAAACTCTAACATTTTAAGATGCTTTTCAGTTAAAGCATCATATTTATCTTTCCAGTTTTCTAATTCTAAATCTCCAACTCGCATTCCGTTTCTACCAGTTTTGTCCATGTAAGTTGGGCCAATTCCTTTTAATGTAGATCCTATTTTTGCTTTACCTTTAGAAGTTTCTGAAGCTGCATCTAACAATCTATGCGTTGGTAAAATTAAATGTGCTTTTCTAGATATTAATAATTTAGATGTATAATTTATACTGTGTTTGTCTAAATTTTCTAATTCTTTTTTAAAGATTACAGGGTCTATAACCACTCCATTACCTACAACATTTAATGCGGTTTTATGAAAAATACCAGATGGAATAGTGTGTAAAACATGTTTGTATCCATCAAAAATTAAAGTGTGCCCAGCATTTGGTCCACCTTGAAAGCGTGCAATGATGTCATAATTTTTGGTTAAAACATCTACAATTTTACCTTTCCCTTCATCTCCCCATTGCAATCCTAATAATAAATCTACAGCCATTAGTTGTGTTAATTTGTTGTTTTTTGTGTTGTTTGTTGTATTGTAAAGTCTGTGAAAACTGAATTATTTCTTCTTTTTAGTTCCGTAAAAATAAAGTGAATGATTATGAATGTCGATATCGAAAATATCTTCAATTGTTTTTTTGATAATCTGAATTCTTGGATCGCAGAATTCTTTAACATCACCAGAGTCTGTAAAAATTACATGATCATGGTTTTTATCAAAATAACTTTTTTCATAACGTGCCATAGATTGCCCATCAAACTGATGTTTTCTTACCAAGCCACAATCTAAAAGTAAATCTATAGTGTTGTATAAGGTTGCTCTACTAACTCTGTAGTTTTTGTTTTTCATTTTAATATATAAAGATTCTATATCAAAATGCTCTTCAGCGTCATAAATTTCTTGAAGTATGGCATAGCGTTCAGGAGTTTTTCTGTGCTTATGCTCTTGTAAATAGGTGGTAAAAACTTTTTTAACTATTTCTTGGTTGTCCTGAGAACTACTCATCGTTTTACATTTTACGAAAAAACAAATTTACAGTTATTTCTGAATTAAAATACACTTTTATAAAAATGATATTTACATTCTATTAACACGTTCTACATTTTTTACACCTTCAACCTTTTCTATTCGTTTAATTAACTTGTTTAATTGTGAACTGTTTTTTACACTTAATGATATTTTTCCATCAAAAATTCCTTCATCACCAGAAATATTTATTTTGTGTAAATAGATACCTGTACTGCTAGAAATAATTTTTGTTACATTGTTTACAATTCCATCATGGTCAAAACCATTAATTTGTAAAACAGCTTTAAAATCTTGTTTTGTAGAGTCAATCCATTTGGCTTTCATAATTCTGTAAGCGTAATTAGATTGTAATGAAATTGCGTTTGGGCAATTCATTTTATGAACCTTAATACCATCATTAATGGTTAAAAAACCAAACACTTTATCACCAGAAATAGGATTGCAGCACTTAGATAATTTGTAGTCTAATCTTTCTTCTTCTTTACCAAAAACTAAAGCATCAAATTTACTATTTACTTCGTCAGAATTGTCTTCAACTTTGGAGTTAGAAGGGTTTCGTCTTAATTTCGTTTTAAAGAAATTTAAAATAGTACTATTTCTTTGGGTAACAAATGCTTTAAGTTGTGTATTGTCTATAGCTCCATTTCCAAACCTATAAAATAAATCGAAACTAGTTTTTAGTTTAAAATACACCACCAATTCATTGATGGTTTTTTCGTTAAAAGGTATTTTTAAATGACGTAATTTTCGTGTTAAAATAGCTTTACCTTCCTCTGCAATTAATTTTTCTTCTTCTTTTAAAGCAGCTCTAATTTTAGTTCTTGCCCTTGCTGTAATTACAAAGTCTAACCATCTAGAATTTGGCTTGTTAGTAGAACTTGTAATCACTTCAATTTGGTCGCCACTTTTTAAAGTATGACTTAAAGGAACTAATTTACCGTTAACTTTAGCACCTCTACATTTTAAGCCTACGTCTGTATGAATTGAGAATGCAAAATCTAAAGCAGAAGCATCTTTTGGTAAAGATTTTAAATCGCCTTTAGGTGTAAAAACATAAATTTCTTTTGCGTATAAATTAAGTTTAAAGTCTTCAACAAAATCTACAGCATTTATATTTTGATTTTCTAAAGTTTCTTTTAATTTATTGAGCCAAGTTTCTAAACCACTTTCATTATCTGCACCTTGTTTGTACTTAAAATGTGCAGCATATCCTTTTTCTGCAATTTCATTCATTCTTTCAGAACGAATTTGAACTTCTACCCATCTTGCATCTGGGCCAATAACTGTAATATGTAGCGCTTCATAACCCGTAGATTTGGGTTGCGAAATCCAATCTCTTAAACGTGCAGGGTTTGGTCTAAAATTATCTGTTACTACAGAGTAAATTTTCCAAGCATCATGTTTTACATCTTTAGAAATTGGCTTAAAAATAATTCGAATGGCATATTTGTCAAAAACTTCTTCAAAAGTAACGTTTTGCTTTTGCATTTTTTTTCTGATAGAGAAAATAGATTTGAATCGTCCTTTTATTTCATATTCAAAGTTTTCTTTATTTAAACCATTTCCTAAAATCTTAGAAAAATCTTGCAAGTATGCTTGTTGCTCTTCTTTACTTTCTTTTATTTTATTAATTATACTATTATAAACCTCTGGTTCTGTATATTTTAATCCTAAATCTTCCAATTCAGTTTTAATGTTATACAAACCCAATCTATGTGCTAAAGGAGCATAAATGTATAAAGTTTCTGAAGCAATTTTTACTTGTTTGTGAGCAGGCATTGCATCCATAGTTTGCATATTGTGCAACCTGTCTGCAGTTTTTATCAAAATAACCCTTACATCATCATGTAAAGTTAAGAGCATTTTTCTAAAATTTTCTGCTTGTATGGAAGCATCTTGCTCTTTATTTAATCGAGAAATTTTGGTTAATCCATTAACAATTCTAGCAATAGTTTCACCAAACATATGCTCCATATCATCAATTGTGTACTCTGTATCTTCTACAACATCGTGTAACAAAGCAGCAGCAATTGAGGTTGCCCCTAAACCAATTTCCATAGCTACAATTTTAGCAACAGCAATAGGATGAAAAATATAAGGTTCGCCTGTTTTTCTTCGTTGTTTAGAATGTGCATCTACAGCAACATCAAAGGCTTTCCTTATCAAGTCTTTATCTTCTTTTGATAAAACCTCGTAAGTACCTTTTAACAAATCTTTGTAACGATTTGCAATTTCTTTATTTTCTTCTTCTATGGTTGCTGTATATTCCATAATCTCTGCTTCTAAGACTAAGTGAATTTAGGAATAACTATTTTAACAACCAAGAAATAAGTTTTCTAAATTTTACAAAAAATGATGTAACTCTGGCTCAAAAAAAATGACACTAATTTGATAAAACGTATCTAAAATCTGTGTCAAAATATATTAGTGAATTTTGTGTATAAATTAATTCTCTAAATTTTCAATTCTTTCTAACAAAGTGGGATGTGAATAATGCATAAACACATAAGCAGGATGAGGTGTTAAATTACTCAAACTGTTTTTTGATAATTTTTTAAGTGATGTAATTAAGGGTAAACTAGCAAAGGTTTCTTTTGCATAATTGTCTGCTTGATATTCGAATTTACGCGACATATAATTCATAAACAAACCAGTAATTTCTGATATTGGCGAGTATAAAATTCCGAATGCAATTAAACCAATATGAAAACTCGGGATTGAAACCCCTAATGCTTCTGATAAAACAGATGAATTTATAAAAAGTGATAAAATAAATAAAGTGAATCCTGTGAGTAGGATAGAGGACACCAAATTAAAAATGATATGTTTTCTTTTATAATGCCCAACTTCGTGCGCTAAGACAGCCACAATTTCATCTGTTTCTAAATCATTAATTAACGTATCGAAAAGTGTAATTCTTTTTTGCGAACCAAAACCAGAAAAATAAGCATTAGCTTTTGTAGATCTTTTAGAACCGTCGATTACAAAGATATTATGAAGCGTAAAACCAACTTTTGCTGCGTATTTTTCTATGGCTGATTTTAGTTCGCCATCTTCTAAAGGCGTTTGTTTGTTAAATAATGGCACTATTAATTTTGCATAAAACATATTCATAAACAACGAAAAAACAGCTACTAAAACCCAAGCGTAAATCCAGAAGTTTTCTCCAGCAAATTGATAAAACCAAATGATAAGCGATAAAATTCCACCACCAATTATGGATGACATTAACCAACCTTTCAGTTTATCTAACCAAAATGTTTTTTTAGTTGATTTGTTAAATCCGAATTTTTCCTCGATAACAAACGTTTTGTAATATGAAAAAGGAGTTGTTAAAATATCTGAGCCCAGCATAATAACTCCAAAGAAAATTAAAGCGACTAAAATTGGGTTATTGGTAAAACTTCTTGCAAAATCATCTACTAATTTAAAACCATCAGCAAAAAAGAAAACCAAAGTTAAAATAATTGAAAATGTTGATGTTAAATTAGAAAACTTCTCGTTTGTTTTTTTATAAGCTTGCGATTTTTTATACTCTTCTTCATCATAAACATCCGCTAATTTTTCTGGTATTTTATCATCAAAATGTTTCGCATTTAAAGCGTCTAAAATTTTATCAATAATAAAACTAATGACGATGATTGCAATTAAAGTGTAAAACAAAGTTGTTGGTTGCATTAATTTTTAATTTGTTGATGTGCATACATAGCAGCTCCAATAATGCCTGCATTATTCCTAAATTCGGCTACTTTTACTTCTACATCTGTACTTAAATATTCTTTAAATTGATCGTATTTTTTACTGATGCCACCACCTAAAATAATTAAGCTAGGTGAATACACAATTCTAACATACTCTAGTAATTCATCAAAACGCAGTGCCCATTGTTTTAAGGTTAATTCTTCTCGTTTTCTTACAGAATCTGCAGTGTACAATTCAATGATTTTACCATTAGAATGCAACATTTTACCCAACTCTAAATTAGGAATTAAAGAACCCTTAAAAAATAAACCAGAACCAATACCTGTACCAATGGTAATCACAATAGTTACACCTTTTTCATCTTTACCTGCTCCTTTGCTTACTTCTGCTAAACCTGCTAAATCAGCATCATTACTAATGTAAAATGGGAGCTTTGTTTCTTTTTTAAAGAGTTTATCAACCTTTACGTTTAACCATTTTTCGCTTAAATTACCTGAGTGAATACATTTACCATTAACAATTGTGGTAGGAAAACTACAACCAACAGCTTTTTTCCACTCAAAATGATGCACCATTTCTTTAACCACTTTTGCAACAGCTTCTGGAGTTGCTGGTTTTGGAGTTGGAATTCGATGTCTTTCCGTCAGTAATTCTCCTGTTTTAGTATCTACTACAGCAGCTTTTATTCCTGAACCTCCAATGTCAAAACCTAGTATTTTCATTTTTTTATTTAAAATTTCGTTGTCTCTTAGCTTCAAATATAACAATTGCTGCTGCAACAGACACATTCATAGAGTCAATTTTGCCTTGCATGGGTATGTTTATATTCTGAGTAGCCTTTTCTCGCCAAATTTCGGATAAGCCAGTGGCTTCTGTACCTACAACAATTGCTGTACCTTTTGTGTAATTTTCTTGATGATATTCGTTAGAATTCTGCAAAGTAGCAGCAAAAATATCAATTTGATTATCTTGTAAATACCTTATAATTTCTTCGGAGGTGCCTGTTGCAATTTGATTGGTAAACAAACAACCAACACTTGAGCGAATAATATTTGAATTGTATAAATCACTTTTTGGATTTGCTATAAAAACGGCATCAACATTTGCAGCATCTGCAGTTCTTAACAAAGCACCAATATTACCAGGTTTTTCTATACTTTCTGCAACTAAAATTAACGGGGTTTTATTTTTGAATTCAATATTAGCTAAAGAAAAATCTTTAGATTTAGTAACAGCAATAATACCTTCTGTAGAATCTCTATAAGCTAATTTTTGGTAAACTTCTTTTGATATTTTAATTCGATTAATATTCGAATTAAAAAGGGTTAATAATTCTTTTTCTGATATAATTTCTTCATCAAATAGAATGGTATCAAAACTAAAATTTGATTTGATAGCCAAACTAATTTCGCGTTTACCTTCAATAATAAATAAACCTTGTTTTTTACGTTCTCTAGATTTCTCTTGAAGCTTTATTAGGTTTTTAATATAAGAATTTTGAATGCTGGTAATTTCTTTCATTATTGCAAATATACCTAATAGTAGGTATTGTGTACAATAGAATATAGTTAGATATTTACATCGTAATTAGATAGCGTCTTTATTATTATTTGAATATTGTTTGATAAAGAAAAAGTAGCTGAAAAAGAGAAACTAAACAACATTTAATTACAAAAAGAGGCTCGCATTTGCGAGCCTCTTTTGTTCTAAATCAATAACAATTTTTACAGTTAACTTTCTCTTTTTATTATAAGTTGACAAAATGAACAAAAACTATAAATTGGGGGACTAATTGCTTAGTTTCTTAAAATTAGTTTTTTTATATGATATCAACCGTAAAAATTGTATAAATGGTTATTTAATTTGTATAATTTGCAATAAATATAAAAAAAGCTCTGATGAAAATCAGAGCTTTTTTATCAGTTTTAATAAAACTATTATTCTGTTTTATATTTATTTGCATAACGTTTCCAAAGTTTAGTTTGATGAGTTTCTAAACTTATATCTCTACCTTGAATATATGCTTTAATTAATTGATTACCTCTCATATCTAAAGCATCACCTTTTGAGATAAACAGAGTTGCATCTTTACCAACTTCAAGTGTACCAACCTTATTGTGGATACCTAAAATTTTTGCGGTGTTAGATGTAATTAATTTTAAAGCTTCTTCTTTGTCTAAACCATGTGCAGCAAAAGTACCTGCATAAAAAGGCAGGTTTCTGGTATTCATTCGCTCCATTTGCCCTTCCATACCAATACTAACAATAACACCTTTGTCTGTTAAGGCTTTTGCAATAGTATAGGTATAATCGTAAGCATCATCTTCTGAATTTGGGTTTCTATGAGGTCTGTTTAATACCACAGGAACATTATGTTTAACTAATAAATCTGTAACACTTTCTGCACCTTCACCACGTAAAATTACAATATTATCAATACCAGCTCCTTTGGCAGTAGTAATAGCGTCTGTAATTTCTTTTTCTCCACTAACGTGAATAAATAATTTTTGCGAGCCATCAAAAAGACCTTTCATTGCTTTGTAAGGTAAATGAGTTTTTTCCATACTACCTGCTAAATACGCTTTAGCATCATCAAAATAAGATTTTATATTTTCTACATTTTCACCATATTTTGGATCGACTTTAAGTGCAGGGTCTTCTCCCAACCACCATCTACCTCTTGTAAAACTTCCTGGCCAATTCATATGAATTGCGTCATCTACCTTTATAGCAGCATCTTCCCAATTCCAAGCATCTAACTGTACAATAGAAGACGTTCCAGAAACCAAACCACCTCTTGGTGTAATTTGTGCCATTAAAACTCCATTAGGTCTCATAGATTCAACAACTTTACTTTCTGCATTGTACGCAATTAAACTTCTAATATGAGGGTTTAAAAGACCAATTTCATCTTCATCATCACTTGCTTTTACAGCATCAATTTCTACTAAACCTAAGGTTGCATTTGCAGCAATAAAACCTGGGTAAACGTGTTGATTTGTTGCGTTAATTACAGTTCCTTGTCTTGCAATTTTAGCCATTGCAGAACCTACAAAAGTAAGTTTGCCTTCAGTAAACATAATTAATGAATTTTCTATGACTTTGCCATTGCCTAAGTGTGCAGTTGCACCTTCAATGGTAATAGCTGTTGTTTGCGCATCAGCAGGCGTTTGTTGTGCGTTTATGTTTCCAATTACAAAGAAAAACAGTAAACTATATATTATTTTTTTCATCATTTTTAGCTTTTAAGTTCTTCTAACGTATCAAATTCAAAGTTTCTGTCTTTTCTAATCATTGGTGCTTTGGTTTTTCCTCCACCCATTTTTTCTTTCAGCATCATATTGATTAATGTGCTTTTTTCTTCTTTGATTGCTTGACGTTTTTTAAGGTCTTCTGCTCTGTCAAAAAATATTTTTCCGTCTATAATTGTCTTTTCAACTTTTGTGTAAATAGACATTGGGTGATTTGTCCACAGCACCACATCAGCATCTTTACCTTCTTTTATACTTCCTACTCTATCATCAATATGTAATAATTTAGCAGGATTAATAGTTACAGTTTTCCATGCCTCTAATTCAGACATTCCACCATATTTCATGGTTTTTGCAGCTTCTTGATTTAAACGACGTGACATTTCTCTATCATCAGAATTAATGGCTACTGTAACACCTGCATTATGCATAATTGCAGCATTGTAAGGTATTGCATCATTTACTTCGTATTTATATGCCCACCAATCTGAAAAAGTAGAACCACCTACACCATGTTCTACCATTTTATCAGCCACTTTATATCCTTCTAAAATATGGGTAAAAGTGTTTACTCTAAAATCGAATTTTTCTGCAACCTTCATTAACATGTTAATTTCTGATTGCACATAAGAGTGGCAAGAAATAAAGCGTTCGCCATTTAAAATTTCAACTAAAGTTTCCATTTCAATATCTTTACGATAAGGTTTTCCGCTTTTCTTTTTAGCTTCGTATTCTTTAGCTCTTGTAAAATAATCTACAAACATTTGCTCAACACCCATTCTTGTTTGAGGAAATCGAGTACCATTAGGGCTCCTAGATTGTTTTACATTTTCCCCTAAAGCAAACTTTATAAATTTAGGGGTGTTATCGTAAATCATATTTTCTGCATTTTCTCCCCATTTTAGTTTAATGATTGCAGAACGACCACCAATAGGATTTGCAGAACCGTGTAAAATTTGGGAAGAAGTTGTTCCTCCAGAAATATTTCTATAAATGTTTATGTCTGTTGGGTCTATAACATCTTCTATGGTTACTTCTGCAGATGAGTTTTGCGCCCATTCATTAATGGCAGAAGCTGCAATATGAGAATGTTCATCTACAATACCCGCAGTTAAATGTTTTCCTGTTCCGTCAATTATAGTTGCTTTTCTAGATTTTAAATTTTTACCAATTTTTTCGATTTTTCCATCCTTTAGTAAAACATCTGTATTTTCTAAAATACCTTCATCTTCACTTGTCCAAAGGGTAACATTTTTAATTAAAATGGTTTCAGTTTTAGGCTGTGTAAAATTACCAAATCCAATATTAGGATAACTTACAGGCAAAACAGTTACAGCTTCATCTGCTTTCTTTGTTTTTTTTGATTTTTCAGCCTTTTTGGTTTTTCTTACCTTTTTACCTGCAGACCAAGAGGTTTCATTTCCTTCGCTATCGTAAGCAGTTCCTTGTATAATTCCTGCAGCATTGATAACTTTCCCCATCATTCTGGTGTAACGCGTATTTTCGTTTAAAGTGATGGAAATCCAATCATTTTTAAAAGAAAATTTTGATTTTACTTTTGCGCTATCTAAAGTAATTTTTCCTGTTTGTTTAGCTCCTTTGCCAGAAATTACTAATTCATAACTTTTATCATTTACAGCCATTACATAAGTACCTGTAATATCTGGAATGTTCATATCATTAATTACATTTTTAGCCCCTTGTACCCAATTTTCGTACATGGTTGTTTTGGCATCAAAAATATCACCTGATGTAATAATAAAATTTGCATAACTTCCTGTTTTTAAGTTTCCAATAGAGGTGTTACCAATAATATTTGCAGGTATTGTGGTTAATGCAGCCAAAGCTTTCTCTTTATCAAAACCATATTTAATAGCTTTTTGTAAATTTTTATGGAATGATTTTACAGATTTTAATTTATGCGTTGTTAAAGCAAAATTCACTCCATTTTTAGCCAATACACTTAAGTTTGATGGCTCTTGATTCCATTTACGCATATCTTGTAAAGAAATTTTTTGGGCTAAAAGCGGATTAGAAACATCATATGCACTACTAAAATTAATAGGAATAATAAAATTAGCATTGGTTGCTTTGATATCTGCAACACGTTCGTATTCATCACCAGAACCAACAATAGTATATTGAATTCCAAATTCATCACCAACTTTATCTGCTCTTAAAGCATCTAAATGATTACCAGTTTCAAAAATTTGAACTAGGTTTTTATTATCATTTAAAGCATCTAAAGCCATATCTTTATTTTTCATATTGCCTTTTGCATACCAATCTGCATCTAAATAAACTTGACGTAATAAAGCCATAGCTCCCATTCTAGAACCAGGATAGACTTGTCTAGATTTTACACTTTTAGAAAACGATAAGAATTGTGCAGATTTTGTGTCTATAATTCTGTACCCATCAGTAGAATTTGGGTTTAATGCCACTAAAAGACCATTACCACGAATTATACCATCATGTAAATGAGTATTTACTGCTCCAAAACCAGCGTTTATAAAATCTTTGGCTTTTTTACTGTCAAATTTAAACTCTTCAATTGGGTTGGTTTCTGGTCTAATATGATCGTTCCAATAATACCCTTGTCTAGTTGCAGCATATTGTGTAACTCTAGAGCTGCTTGTTTCTCTTTTTGGTTTTGCAATTCCGAAATCAGTATAAATATCGATAAAAGACGGATAAATTGATTTACCTGATACATCTGTTGTTTTTGTTCCATTCGGAATTTTAACAGACCTACCAACAGCCACAACTTTACCATCTTTAATCAATAAAGTTCCTTTTTTGATAACTTCAGTCGGAGTTACGTAAATGGTTGCATTGGTAAATGCAAAATTTGAATTTTCTGTGGTTTTTACTCCTGCATCCGTAGGAAAATAATCTTGTGCCTGTATGACTGAAAGCGACAAGAAAAAGAGTAAGAATAATAGTTTTTTCATGTATGTTTAATTTGAATTACCGCTAAATTTATTGATATGCATTTTGATAAATGTTAAAAGGTAATTTTTTTAACATTTTTTTAAGAATAACTAACTCTTTTTTGAAGTTTCGAAATAAGAAATAAAAAGGTCTACCACATAATTGTAAGATTCTACTCCTTTGGCTTGTTTGTTGGCTTTTAAATAAGCATTGTATCCTTTTTTTACTAAAGGTTCAAAAGGGTTTTGATAGGCTTGCCAAAATTGATAACTCGCATTAAAATCTTTGATGATTCCTTTATGCACTGTTTTCCAAAGTGATTTTGAAAGTTCTGGGTCTCGCTTTCTAACTTCACGAATACAATAGCCAAAAGCCATTCTGAAACTTGCATATTTAAAATACATATCGTCATTATAATTAGCGGCTAAAAAACCTATAAAATTGGCTTCGTTTTCGGCAGCAAAACCTATTTGATGCGCCATTTCATGACAAGTTGTGGTTGGATAACTCGATTTTGGAATTCTATCATTAACATGCGCTTCTCCTGTTAAAGGATTTAAATAACCAGAAGTACCATTATAGGTTTGTAACAAACTCATTAATGAGCTTTTTACAGCAGGATAGTTGTATTCTAATTGTTGAAAATCTTTAGCTAAATTATCATATCCAGAAACTGCCATTTTGTACATTTCCTTTTGATGATAAGGATTATCAACCTTTAAAGTGTCATTTTTTGTGATTTCAAACTGATAATAATTAAGTTTCTCAATAATATGTTCAGTAACTTTTGCTAGTTGAGCTGTAGTATATTTTTTTTGCTGATAATTTAAGTTTTTGGCTAAAGGTTCTCTGTAATAATTTAAGCCCCAAAAAAAATAAAAACAAAAATAAATAACGGATAAAACAGCTATAAAATGAACTATTTTAGGAACAAAATTTCTAAACTTTGTTTTTATCAATCGAAATAAAAAACGAATAAAAATAAAGAGCCCAAAAGCGAGTAATACATCACCTACAGAAAATGGAATCCAACCCAAAAGTATTCTAAATAATGATGAAATGTATGGATAAATTCCGTTTGAATAATAGTTTTCTATAAAACTAGGATTTTGACCTACAATTTGCATCAGGAGCATTTGAATAGGCAGTAATATTGCTAAGAAAATGTGTTTTTTATTCCATTTCATAAGCGTAAAAATAGCAAATCAAAATAGAAGTTCACTGGTTATTAACAAGATAATAACAATTTTGTTTACAAATAATGTTCACAAATTTAAGTTCAATTTTAACAAGGCAAATCAACCTAAAAAAGTACTTTTGTGACAATGGAAAAAACGAATACGATAGCAGGAAAAAAGATTGATAAATCAAGAATTATAAGCCTTGAAAAAGGTAAAATTCCACCACAGGCAGTAGAATTAGAGGAAGCTGTATTAGGTGCCATGATGATTGATAAAAAAGGAATTGACGATGTAATTGATATTTTACATTCTGATGCTTTTTATGATGCAAAGCATCAAGAAATTTATGCTGTTATTTACGAATTGTTCCAAAATTCACAGCCAATCGACTTATTAACAGTATCAAACTTGTTAAAAAAGAATGGAAAACTAGAAATGGTTGGTGGCGACTTTTATTTAATTCGTTTAACACAAAAAGTTGCTTCTTCTGCGCATATCGAATTCCATGCAAGAATCATATTACAGAAATACATACAACGCAGATTAATTTCAATATCCTCAGAAATTATTGAGAGTTCTTACGATGAATCTACAGACGTTTTTGATTTATTAGATGAAGCCGAAGGTAAATTATTTGAGGTAACTCAAGGAAACTTGAAAAAGAGTAGTGAAGATGCTGGTTCTCTTGTAAAACAAGCCTTAAAGAAAATCCAAGAAATTGGTAATCAAGAAGGAATGTCTGGTTTAGCTACCGGTTTTACCAAACTAGATGCCTTGACTTCTGGTTGGCAACCATCCGATTTAATTATTATTGCTGCACGTCCAGGTATGGGAAAAACAGCTTTTGTAATTTCGATGGCAAAAAATATGGCGATTGATTTTAATCACGCAGTTGCTGTATTTTCACTAGAGATGTCGTCTGTACAATTGATTACAAGAATGATTTCTTCGGAAACAGGATTAACATCAGAAAAATTAAGAAAAGGAAACTTAGAGCCTCATGAGTGGGAGCAATTAAACGTAAAAGTAAAACGATTGTCTGATGCACCTATTTTTATTGATGATACTCCATCATTATCTATTTTCGATTTACGAGCAAAAGCAAGACGTTTGGTTTCGCAACACAATGTAAGAATCATTGTAATTGATTATTTACAATTGATGACTGCTGGTGGTAATGGAAAAGGAGGAGGAAACAGAGAACAAGAAATTTCTACTATTTCAAGAAACTTAAAAGCCTTAGCCAAAGAATTATCTGTCCCTGTAATTGCGCTTTCTCAATTATCTAGAGCTGTTGAAACTCGGGGAGGAAGTAAGCGACCTTTATTGTCAGATTTACGTGAATCTGGTGCTATTGAGCAAGATGCGGATATTGTAAGTTTTATTTTTAGACCAGAATATTATGGAATGACAGAATGGGATGATGATGACCATACACCCTGTGAAGGTCAAGGAGAATTTATTGTGGCTAAACACAGAAATGGTGGTTTAGACAATATTCGTTTGAAATTTACAGGACATTTAGCAAAATTCTCAGATTTAGAAGAAGGGTTTAGTTCAGAATTTCAATCGTCTATGAACAATCCTTTTGATGATGATACTTCTATAAATCAACGAATTGAACCTAAAGATGCTTTTGGGGATGATGCTGATGACGTTCCATTTTAATCGATAATCGATATTACTTCAAAAAAAATATTATTTAGTAATACACAATTGTTTGAATGCAATTGTGTATTTTGAGTTTAACAGTATGGTATAATTGCAGTACGTAAAAAATAATTATATTTGCACGTATAATTGTGGATTATGGATTCAAAACTCACTTTAAAATTAGATAAGGCTATAATTGAACAGGCAAAAGTATATGCTAAAAAAAATCAAGTAAGTCTTTCAAGATTGATAGAAAATTATTTAGCTTCTTTAACCCAAAAAGATAAATCAAATAAAAAAGTAATTGAAATTACGCCATTAGTAAAAAGTTTAAGCGGTTCAATTAAAGTTCCAAATGATTTTGATTATGAAAAAGCTAAACATAATTATTTAATGGAAAAATATAAATAGTTTGAAAGTAATTTTTATCGACACAAATATTATTTTAGATTTTATAACGAAAAGAGAACTTTTTTATGAAGAAGCAAATAAAATATTTTCTTTAGCTGATAGTAAAAAAATAATTTTAAAATCAAGTTCACTATCATTCGCAAATGCTTATTATATGTGTTCTAAATTAAAATTAAATTCAGATAAAGAATTGAGAAGAGTTTTTATAAGTCTAAAAACTTTAATAGAAATTATTCCAATAACTAGCAAGATTTTAGATAGAGCTTTGTCTGATGATTTATTTAATGATTTTGAAGATGGGCTTCAATATTTTTCGGCTATAAGTTCTAATTGCGAAATTATATTAACTAGAAATTTAAAAGATTTTAAAAACTCTAATCTTCCTGTGATGTCAGCAGATAGCTATATTTCAGGTTTATAATTTTATTGATGAAAAAACTCTTAACAATACTCACTTTTTTACTCATCACAAATTCAACTTGGGCATCATTCATATATGTGCCTATGAATCATGATAACCAAAAAAACCACTTAAAAGCTTATGGAATTGTCTATTTTGGTTTAGAAGCCGGTTTAAAATCAAAATGGTTATTAAATTATGATGGAGGTGCTTTTTTAATAGAAAATAATAAAGCAATTGAGAACGAATGCAGAATTAGAGGTGTTTCTTACCAGGTAATTTCTGATGCAAAAGCACAACTCATTTTACAGGAAATTTCAGCACCCTCATCAAACCAAGATGCAGTAACTTTAGAAAAAGCACCTAAAATTGCAGTGTATTCACCCAAAGATAAAATGCCTTGGGATGATGCAGTTACTATGGTGTTAACTTATGCAGAAATTCCTTTTGATGTAGTTTATGATAAAGAAGTTTTGTCAGATAAATTATTATTATACGAATGGTTGCATTTACATCACGAAGATTTTACTGGGCAATATGGTAAATTTTATGGCTCTTTTAGAACAACACCTTGGTATATACAAGGTAAAAAAGATGCAGAAAAATTAGCAAAAGAACTGGGTTTTGATAAAGTTTCAGAAGAAAAATTAGCAGTTGCCAAAAAAATACGTGATTATGTTATTGGAGGTGGCTTTATGTTTGCAATGTGTTCTGCAACAGATAGTTTTGATATTGCTTTATCTGCTGAAGGAGTAGATATTGCTGAGGCTATGTTTGATGGTGATGCTTCCACACCAAACTATCAATCTAAAATAAACTTTAATAAAACGTTTGCTTTTAAAAACTTTGAGTTAGAAAGAAATCCGATTACCTATGAGTTTTCTACCATTGATATGACTCGTAAACGCAGAATTCCAAAAACCTCAGATTACTTTTCTTTAATTGAGTTTTCTGCAAAATGGGATCCTGTACCTACCATGTTAACACAAAACCATACCATTTTAGTAAAAGGTTTCATGGGGCAAACGACTTCTTTTGATAGAAGCACTGTAAAAAGCAATGTACTAGTTTTGGGAGAGAATAAAGTAAATAGAGAAGCTAGATATATTCATGGAACCAAAGGAAAAGGAATGTTTACTTTTTATGGAGGCCATGACCCAGAAGATTATACGCATAGAGTAGGTGACCCTAAAACTGAACTCGATTTGCATCCTACTTCTCCTGGATATCGTTTAATTCTAAACAATGTTTTGTTTCCTGCAGCTAAAAAGAAGAAGCAAAAGACTTAGGAATACGTTGTAAAAAACTAAAATAAATCAGTACTTATATCATTTCATAATTAATCACTTTTGTATTTTTGTTCAACCAATCCAAATTATAAAATGCCAACAACAAAAGAATTACAAGACTTTACGCAACAAGTTCGTAGGGATATTTTAAGAATGGTTCACAAAGTAAATTCTGGTCATCCAGGAGGCTCTTTAGGTTGTGCTGAGTTCTTTACTTGTTTATATCAAGAAGTAATGGAGTATTCTACAGACTTTACTATGGATGGTAAAAATGAAGATTTATTTTTTTTATCAAATGGACATATTTCACCTGTTTTTTACAGTGTTTTGGCACACAGTGGATTTTTTCCAGTAGAAGAATTATCAACTTTTAGATTGATTGATTCTCGTTTGCAAGGGCATCCAACAACACATGAAGGCTTACCAGGAGTTAGAATAGCTTCAGGTTCTTTAGGGCAAGGAATGTCTGTTGCCTTAGGAGCTGCACAAGCAAAAAAATTAAATGGTGATGATAAAATCGTGTATACTTTACATGGTGATGGAGAATTGCAAGAAGGGCAAAATTGGGAAGCAATTATGTATGCTTCAGGAAAAAAAGTAGATAATTTAATTGCTACAATCGATTTAAATGGAAAACAAATTGATGGAGCTACTGATGATGTTCTACCAATGGGAAGCATTAAAGCCAAATTTGAAGCTTTTGGTTGGGATGTTTTAGAAGTAAAAGAAGGCAATGATATTGATGCTATTCTAACTGGTTTAGCAAAAGCAAAATCACTAACAGGAAAAGGAAAACCAGTTTGTATACTACTTTACACAGAAATGGGTAATGGTGTTGACTTTATGATGCATACGCACGCCTGGCATGGAAAAGCACCTAATGATGAGCAGTTAGAAAATGCTTTAGCACAAAACCCAGCTACTTTAGGAGATTACTAGATTTATACTATTCTATCAAAATTTTAATAAAACTTACAAAATTATTTGTAGGTTTTTTTTGTTATAAGCGTATTTATTAAAAAAAATATTATAATTTAAGGGCTTAGAAACCAAATTGTTAATAATTGGTAGTATTCTAAACTAAATTTGTATCATAAAAGTTGGGAAAAATAA
Source organism: Polaribacter sp. (assembly GCA_965661915.1). Classification (GTDB taxonomy): domain Bacteria; phylum Bacteroidota; class Bacteroidia; order Flavobacteriales; family Flavobacteriaceae; genus Polaribacter. Next base: position 102,478 of record CBFIFR010000005.1, read on the forward strand.
TTGCGATATGTAATCAAAAAGGAGGTGTTGGCAAAACAACAACCTGTGTTAATTTGGCTGCTGCATTAGGAATTTTAGAAAAAAAAGTTCTAGTCATAGATACTGACCCCCAAGCAAATGCAACCATTTCTTTTGGTTGTAAGGCTTTGCAACTTAATAATCCAGCTTTGGAGTACATGAATTTCATATCAATTATTAAAAATAATAAAATTGAAACAAAATCACCAAACGTAGATTTACTACCTTTTATCAAAGATTTTGATTTATTTAAAGAAATTAATCAAAATTCAAGATTTAAAAAAGCACTTCAAGCATTAAAAAATACGTATGATTATATATTTATAGACTGTGTACCTTTTTTTAAAACTAAAAATTTAGAAATATTAATTAGCTCTGATGCAGTTATTATACCTATTCAATGTGATTATTATGCCTTAGAAGGTTTGCATAAATTCTTAAAAACCTTTAAACATATCAAAGATACACTTAATCCAGATATAGAAGTTGAAGGTTTTTTATTAACAATGTTCGATAAACGAGTAAACCTCTCAAAAATGGTAGCTTTGTTTATGCAGTCTTATTTTAAATCACTGGTTTTTAAAACAATTATATTTAGGAATATAAAGTTGGCACAAGCTCCAGGTTTTGGAAAATCAATATTTCAATTTGATGCAACAGCAAATGGTGCAAGAGATTACTTACAATTGGCATCAGAATTAATAGACAAAAACACTGAAGTCAACAAAAATGAATTCAAACAAGATGTTCCAATTTTGTCTTTAAATCAAGAAAAAAAAATCAATAAAAAAACTTTTAATTTTCATGATGAAAATAAGAATGCTAGTCAAATTATAGAAACAAAATTTAAAAACACTAAACCTTCAAAAGAACTAATTATACCAGTATCAAAAGTAAATTTTAATGATTTTTTAGGGCAAGAAAAAACAGAAATTAGTAAAATAATAGGAATTGGGAAAAATAATTTTGAAAGTGCTATTTGGGTTTTTAAGACTACTGGAAAATCGTTTCTCTTAAGAAAAAAGTTTCTTTTTCTTTATTTTGAAAATAATATTTTAGTTAACTATACCTACAGAAGATTTAAAAAAGCTATTAGTTTTTCTGAGAAAAACTACTTCAATATATTTTAAAATCTATTTTGTGATTTTGTTTAGAAATCATCTATTTTAATAGAACTATATTTACACCCAGAATTTCATAAATATTAGAAATGAGAATAGGTATTGTTTGTTATCCAACTTTTGGGGGTAGTGGAGTAGTAGCAACAGAATTAGGGATGGCTTTAGCAGATAATGGGCACGAAGTACATTTTATAACTTATAATCAACCAGTTCGTTTAGATTTTTTATCACATCATTTGCATTTTCATCAAGTTGTTATAGAGGAATATCCATTATTTCAATATCAACCTTATGAACTTGCACTATCAACTAAAATGGTTGAGGTGGTTCAAAAATATGAACTAGAAGTATTACACGTGCATTATGCCATACCTCATGCCTATGCAGCCTTTATGGCAAAACAAATGTTAAAGGAAAAAGGAATAGCAGTGAGAGTAGTAACTACTTTGCATGGAACAGATATTACTTTAGTAGGTAGTCATCCAACTTATAAAACTGCTGTAGAATTTAGTATAAATAACTCTGATGTTGTTACTGCTGTTTCAAATAACTTAAAAGAAACTACAAAAAACCTTTTTAATATTGACAAAGAAATACAGGTTATTTACAATTTTATTGATGTTGAAAAATACGCTAAAGTAGAAGGTGAAGAATGTAAAAGAGGAGCATTAGCTAAAACTCATGAGCGTATTTTAACTCATATTAGCAATTTTAGACCTGTAAAAAGAGTAGAAGATGTAATTAAGGTTTTTTATAAAGTTCAAAAAGAAATACCCGCTAAATTATTAATGATTGGTGAAGGGCCAGATAGAAAGAAGGCTGAAGCTTTAACCAAAAAATTAGGAATTAAAAACAAGGTTTTCTTTTTAGGAAATAGCACAGAAATTGATAAGATTTTATGCTATTCAGATGTTTTTTTATTACCCTCCAAAACAGAGAGTTTTGGTTTAGCTGCTTTAGAGGCTATGGCTGCAAAAACAGCAGTTATATCAACAAATACAGGAGGTTTACCAGAAGTGAATTTAAACGGAACAACTGGTTTTTTAAGTAATTTAGGCGATGTTGATGATATGGCCAAAAATGCAATTCACATTCTTAAGGATAATGATGTTTTAGAATCTTTTAAGCAAAATGCAAGAGAACATACCAAACGATTTTCTTTGGCAAATATTTTGCCTGTTTATGAAGATATTTATAAGTCTTGTTACAAAAGCAAAATAGAATAAACTTACTTTTGCCTTTTTCAAGATAACTATTGATTATGAAATACAGACCACTTACTAAAGAACAATTTAATAGTTTACATAAAGAGTTTGCTACATTTTTAGCAACTCAAAGTATTGATGTGCACGAATGGAATCTTATAAAAAAAGAAAAACCAAATGTAGCACAAGAGGAAATGAATGTATTTTCTGATATGGTTTGGGATGATGTTTTAACCAAAACAAAATATGTTGAGCATTACTCTAAAACCTCTGCAAATTTATTTAAATGCCGTGAACATCAAATTCACAGAATAGCTATAAAAATCAATTGGGATATTAACCTATTAGAACAAGAAGGCTTTGAATGGTTGATGAAAAACCCAATGGATAATGCTGTAGATATTTTTAGAGGATCAAAAGCATATTCATCCCAAAGAAATAAAGAAATTTTTGATTTAATTGAAAAAGGAAGTATTATTTCTAAAGGAGAAATTTATGAATACTTCAATCAGTTGATTGAATAAAACACTTAACTTTTCTCAAAAACAGTTTATCGATACTTTTTTGCATTTTAACCTATCTTTTATACCTTTAAACACGATTCAGCTAAAAATAAATTAGTTTAACTTTATTTTGTTATTCATTTAGTCTTAAATCTATGTATAATTAAATATGGAGAAATCTTTGAAAGTTTTATTGGTAGAAGATAACTTAATTGAAATAATGAAAATGAAAAGAACAATTTCATTATTAAAATTAAAGCATACACTACAAGAAGCTAAAAATGGAGAAGACGCGCTACATCTTTTAGAAGATAAATCTAATATTCCAGATATTATTTTATTAGACTTAAACATGCCTAAAATAAATGGAATTGAATTTCTAAAAATTATAAAAGCTAATGACGATTTAAAACATATACCTACCATAATACTAACAACATCTAGCAATCAAAAAGATTTATTAGAGTGTTATAGAACTGGAATGTCTGGATACATATTAAAGCCTTTAAAATATGAAGATTATGTAAAAAAGATTGAGACAGTTTTAGCTTATTGGAGCTTAAATGAACTAAGAAAACTGTAAATTATAGCAGTGTATTTAGTAAATTTTTAGACTTAGTAAAAGGTAAATTTGCTCTTTTAAATCTCGAATAGAAATATAATCTGAATTTAAGCATCTTAAGTTTTATATAGAATTAATATAAGATACATACAGTTTTGTAACATAGGGTAACAATTACTAAACCATTATGTAATTATCAGTATATCAGATAGTAATAAAAATCTTTACATTTAGATTTATAAATTGTTTAAAAAATTGTAAATTTATACCAAGTAGATTTTAAATTATATAAAAACTTAGTGAATGTCTACTGTTTATTTTACGCCTAAAAAATAACTAAATGAAAACTGTTCAATTAAAAAAAGTTCGCAACGAAAAGCTAAAATATTTATCAGAATCACATTCACTTAAACAACCCTTAGTTTTGGTGTTTGGTGACAGAAAAATGTTGCAAGACGAAAGTATTTATCAAGAAATAAGAGCAGTTTTTAAAGACGGACATTTTATTTTTGGATCTACATCAGGAGACATTACTTCAAATTCCGTAGATGATGAATCTATTTCGATAACAGCAATAGAGTTCGAAAAAAGTAGTTTTATCGTTAAGACTGCTAACGTTCTAAATTCAAATAAAAAAATTAACAGTGAACTTATAGGTAAAGAGTTAATACAACAATTACCCCAAGATAATTTAAAATACGTTTTTGTGGTTTCTGAAGGAAGCTTTGTAAACGGTAGTCAATTAACTACTGGTATGAATACTGCCACTCAAGATAATTTACTAATTACTGGTGCTTTGTGTGGTGATGGGGCAAACTTTGAATCTACATTAGCTTCTTATAACCAAGAACCTAAAGAAGGTGAAATTATTGTTGTTGGTTTATATGGTGATACTTTAGAGGCTTCTTTTGCTACAAGTGGCGGTTGGACTCCTTTTGGACCAGAACGTTTAGTTACAAAATCTACAGACAACATACTTTATGAAATTGATGGTAAGCCTGCATTAGACTTATACAAAACATATTTAGGAGAAAAATCAAAAGAATTACCTGGTGCTGCCTTGTTGTACCCATTAAAAGTAAAATCTTCGGATGAAAAAAAATCTATTGTTAGAACAATTTTAAACATCAACGAAGATGAAAACTCTATGATTTTAGCAGGTAATATTAAAGAAGGGTCTATGGTGCAATTAATGATGACCAATGTAGACAGTATAGTAAATGCTGCTGAAGTTGGTGCATCAAAATCTTTGAAATACAGAGAAAATAAACCAGAATTAGCTATTTTAGTTAGTTGTATTGGTAGAAAATTGGTTTTAGACCAAAGAGTAGAAGAAGAGGTAGAGGAGGTTGTTGAAGTTATTGGTAAAGATATTACTGTTTGTGGCTTTTATTCTTATGGAGAAATAGCACCTTTTAATGGCGAAAAAAATTGCCAACTACACAACCAAACCATAGTCATTACTTTAATTAGCGAATAATGAATTCTCTATTAAAAAGACAAATAAGAAAATACCTGCCTAAAGAATTGCATTCTAGCCCAGATTTAGAACTTTTTTTGGATGCAGTAAACAAATCTTATAATAATTCTGATGAGCAGTTTAAAATGTTGCAAAGAGCAGCTGCTATTAGCTCAGAAGAACTTTTTCAATTTAACAAAAAGTTAAGAGAAGAATCTGATTCGCAAAAAAAGGTAATCGCTAAATTGAATAATGTAATTAATACACTAAAATTCTATAATTTAGATGACGTAAAAAACCTAGAAAATTCAGATTCTTTAAAATTAGTCGATTTTATTGATACACAAACCAAAGATATCATAGAGATTAATAAAGAAAAAGATAAATTAGTGCATAGCCTAGAAAAACAAAATCAAGAACTTAACGATTATGCACACATGGTTTCGCACGATTTAAAGTCACCTCTGCAAAGCATAGATGCACTAACATCTTGGATAAAAGAAGATTATTTTGATGATTTAGGTGAAGGAGGTAGGGAAATTGTAAACTTAATTACCGAAAATGTAGAGAAAATGGATACGCTTATTAAAGGTATTTTACAATATTCTACCATAGGTAAAATTGAAAAAAAACGTTATGAAATTAACTTAAACTTACTTTTAGACGATTTACTACTTACAATTGATAACCCTAATAATATAAAAGTCTTATACCCAGATAATCTGCCCACTATTTATGGTGATTATCAACGAATAGAATTATTATTCTTTCATTTAATAGATAATGGAGTTAAGTTTAACGATAAAGGAGAGAATGGTTACGTTAAAATTAGCTTTGAAAATCATGCAAATTTTTGGAAATTTAAAATAAAAGATAATGGTAAAGGGATTGATAAAGATTATTTTGATAAAATTTTTATTGCTTTTCAAAAATTAGAAAATGATTATAAAGCTACAGGTATAGGTTTGTCAATAGTTAAAAAAATAGTAGAGGCCTACAATGGAAAAATTTCTTTAGAATCAGAGCCCAACACATCAACTACTTTTGTATTTACTTTAAAAAAATAGATGTGGAAAAACCCAACATTATATATATCGAAAAATTGGCTAGGGGAGATGAATCTATTAAGCAAACATTGATAGATGTTATAAAATCTGAATTCCCTATTGAAAAAAAAGAGTACTTTGAAAGCATTGAAAAAGAAAATTTTAAAGAAATTGAAGCAAATGTTCATCGAATTAAACATAAATTTAGTATTTTAGGACTTGAGGAAAATTATGAAAAAGCAAATAAATTTGAAGAAAATTTGAGAGAACATCATTTAAACCCCGCTCAAAAAGAAAATTTCGAAAAAAATCTATCAGCGATTTCTCAGTATTTAAAAACTATTTAGACAGGTAACCTCTATGAACTGTATTGTAATAGATGACGAGAAAATGGCAAGAGTCATTATAAACACATTATGTAATGAAGTTAAATCTTTAAATCTTGTTAAAGAATTTTCTGGTGCTATTGATGCAATTAAATATTTAAATGAAAACAATGTAGATTTAATTTTTTTAGACATACATATGCCTAATTTCAGTGGTTTAGATTTTATAAAAACACTAAAAAATCCATGTAAAGTAATCTTTACTACTTCAGATCCTAAATTTGCTTTAGAAGCTTTTGAGTATGATTTTATTGTAGATTACTTATTAAAACCGATAGAATTACCGCGTTTTGAAAAAGCTATTAGAAAAGCGCACAATTTAAATCTAAATCAAAATAAAATAGCTGTCAATAAAGTACAAGACAAAGAAATCAAAAATGATTTTTATGTTAATATTGATAGAAGGTTAATTAAAATAGATTTGTCTAAAATTTATTTAATTAAGGCAAATGGAGATTATATTCAGATTAAAACAGAAGATAAAGATTATGTTGTACATTCTACCTTAAAAAAAATTCAAGAAAAGTTACCAGATTCTTTATTTTTAAAAGTTCATCGCTCTTACATTATTAATGTAAAAAAGATTATAGATATTGAAGATAATAGTGTTTTAATTAAAAAAGATGTTGTACCTGTCAGTAGATCTAACAGACCAGAATTGATGAAACGTTTAGATTTGTTGTAAAACTGTTAATTAATCTTAGAAAAACATGTATTCATCGTTAGATAATGTGCATAAAGCGAAATTTTATCCTTTTTTAAAAAGTAAACGTTAATTTTAGGTATAGCAAAATACCATGAAATTAACTTGATTCATTTTGCAGAAATTTTGTTTATCTCAAAAATAGACAGAAGAAAAATAAGAATTATTAACTAAATTTATATATTATGTCCCTCAAAATTTCAAGAAAAAAAAGTAATTATTTTGTAAAAGGTAAAGTGATTACACCTAATGTAGCAAAACTACTAAATTACTTTACCAAAAAAATAAATAAAAAAAATAAGATAACTCTTAATATTGATAAGGCTAGCGAAATAGACAAACAAGGTTTAGAAGCTATAGAACAATTATTAAAATTAGGGCTTAATAGTCAAAAATGGTTGGTAAAATCTTTTGTATCCCTTTCTATGATTGGTCTAATTAAAAGTTTATTGAAA